>JABDGZ010000021.1 GCA_013285735.1 Candidatus Omnitrophota bacterium
TCATAAATACCGTTGATCCCGTCCCCTGGAAGACTGAAAATCGTATCCACACCCCACTGCATCAGGCGTTCTATCAATAATTCCGCGACCGACTCATTCGACATATACTCTCCACATTAAGTACGGCCTGAAGCACCAACATTCCTGACGACAAAACGTGTCAAGCCCACTAAAATAACTGCACCAAGGACCGCCATCATTAATTCGCCAAACGTACTGCTGATGGATAATCCTATGGCATCCGCGATCCAAGAGCCAAACACAGCCCCGGCAATCCCGATGGCGATATCGCCAAGAATACCAAAGCCCCGTCCTCTTGTAATGATTCCAGCAAACCACCCGATAAAACCACCGACAATAAGAAACACTATCAAATGCTTTAAACTATGATGTTCCATAATTCTTCCCCCTATTTATTATTCGTTACGTTTATACGATTTTTGACTTTATCATCCACGGCAACAGCTGCCGCTGTGTTGGTCGCAAGATTCAATTGTTGTTCTGTCGCCACTTTTCCATCCAAGGTAACAGTCCCTTCATTGACGGTAACCTTGATATCCTTGGCGACATCAGCTAAACCTTGATCGTCTTTAATGGCTTCTTTTACCATTGCTGCTTCTTGTTTATCAGATGCTAATTTCTTATCTTTATCTTCTTGCATTTCTTTCTCCTGATCTCATTAATTGGCAATAGGCAAGGTAACTACCACAAAACCTCCTGCGGACATTTGCCTAAAATACATATCATTACCGTAGTAATAAGTATTGCCGCTAACTACAACCGTTGTATAGCCTGGTGGAAGTGAAGCAACAAGAACACCATCGGACCACACAGGAACTGGGGCTCCCCACCCGTACCAACCATTCCTATTCCAATTACCGTTGTGATAATAGTGTCTACTCCCATGCCCGTTACCTCTTCCTTGTCCACCGGAACCTCTATTGATAGTACCGGCATTACCACCGTTGTGACCATCTTGATGCCCTTGAGCGAATACGCCTGGACAAAAGAGGGTCAATCCCAATGAGAACATTAATGCTGTTTTAAATTTTAGAATTTGTTTTAACATTTTTTACTCCTTCCATACAATTCCACTATTTTTTACATTGATTAGGATGTGGCGATTCCTTAATTTTTATTAAATAAACGGCCTTCTCTCATTACTACTACTGAACAGTGTCCCTGATGGAAGCTGCTGCATCACGGCCCGTTGTTTTAAGGTCTTGCCCGGCGTCATGAACAGTTGTTCTAATGTCGTGACCTGTATTTCTAAAAAATGGCCGGCCATCTGCCAATGCCCAAATAAGAAAAACGACCAGCAACAAGACAAAAACAGCTGCTTGCCCTTTTTGCCATGACTGACTATTCTGTGTGCTCATTTGACTCTCCCTTTAATAAGGCAATACGATCATTTTGAGTGCTGGGTGTTACTTGTGCGAATTGCACCAGCATATCATTCAATGATTTTAATTTAGCGACCTTGACATTCTCTTGATCTAATTTGACTTCACGTCCGGTTTGATCTTTGATGATACCTTCAAGCATGGCCATACTGGTATGCTTAGGATCAAACTTTACCGCTCTGAAATCCTTCATATTAAAAGAAGTCATTAACCTGTGCTCTGGCAAATAAATTGTTCCGTTGCTAAAATCAACGCAAAAAGCAATAACACCAGGGATGATAAAAAATAATAACCCAATACCATCCAAAATCGTAACTCCTACATCTAATCTTCCGCCCCGTTGGCCTCTGCGTTCAGGATACATAAGGGTCCCGCAACCAACCAACTGCAACGTAAAAACAGCACAAACTGTCAAACGTAAGGTATTAACTAATATTTTGGTCATAATGCCCTCCATTGTTATAAAAGTTGTGTTTCCAGCTTATCTGCTTTTTCAATATCCGGGGTATGCGTATCGATCCGGCCTTTTTTTAAATCTTCTTTTGTTTTCTCTGCCAATAAACCATACTTTCTCTGGATCTTCGCCAAATCTTCGTCCGTTAATTTTTCGATGTCCATCATCTCGTTATGCGCGCCTTTAGTGGCACGGATGATTTCGTCGAGTTTCAACTGGATGGCGATGGTATGGCGATTTTGGCTGTTTTGAATGATAAAAAGCATTAAAATGGATATGGCCCCTGATAATGTACCGATGAACAGATGCCACATCACACTAAAATGAAAGAATAATCCAGCTATTGCCCAAACCATAACAATAAAAAAAGCCGCGAAGCCAACGTATGACTGCGCGGTTTTGTCTGATATCCATTTTGCGATTCTTGAGAAATATTCCATCATATGCCCTACGATTGATTATCCATGTATATTTACATTAACGCCTGGATCACGATATTCTGGATGTCCATAATACCTGTCGTGATCATGATGCCAACGGTCGTCATGCCCCTCAAAGAAACAACCTGAAAATTGTGCAACTAAAGCTAAACCAACTAATATTTTTATTGTGCTTTTAAACATATTTCTCCTTGCTTTTCCTACTTTCATTCTGAGCCTACGGCCTGTAAAGACCACAGACCCAGAATGACGAATAATTATGGGTTGATAGTCATATTGTTAACTACATCTGTTACACCATTGATATCACGGGCTACCTTGGTGGCCATATCTTTCCCAGCTCCATTGACAGCATTACCGCTTAATGTGACTATTCCGTCAGTTGTCGTAACACCAGTCTTAAAAGCACTGGTTGAATGATGCGTCAAAAAGGCCATCTTGACTTGAGCTGTGATAGACGCGTCATCGATCTTATTATCCTTGGTCTGCTCTGGAACACTTGCAGGTTCTGCAATTGTCATTTGATTGTCGACACCTTTGACACCATTAATGTCTTTAGCATATTCACCCGTTAAATCTTTTTGAGCCTGGCTATCTGCTTGACCCTTTAATGTGACAACACCATCAGTAACATCTACCTCTGTATTAACAGCACTGACGTTGCGATTAAAGAATAAAGCTCCTTTAACCTTCATACCGATCCATCCATCTGAATTCTCAGCAGGCTGATCACCATTAACGACTAATTGATTATCCACCCTGACCACACCAGGTAAACTTGAGACAGTATCTTCAGCTAATGATTTATGAGAATCTTCGCTGACGGTCCCTGTCAAGGTCACAATGCCGTTACTTGAATTTGTATTAATAGCATCATCTTTAAGCTCTGTCCTAAATACATACGAAGCCTTGGCAGATGATTGGATGCGGTCATCCATATCTGAGGCGCGTACAGACACATTGGTAAATGCAACTCCAAACAAAACCGCTAAAAACACCTTCGAATAATTTACCTTCATAGAACACTCCCCTTTTTGTCATCTATTTTGCCCTCTCAATGAGGCTTTCATTTTGAAACTATGCAGAAACCTTCCTGCCAAAGATAAACGAAATTACGGCTAAAACTAAAAATACAAAAAATAAGATCTTAGCGATATCAATGGCTGAACCTGCGATCGTGGTGAATCCCAGCACTGCTGCGATTATTGCAACAACAAAAAATGTAACGGCCCAATTCAACATAGAACACTCCTTTCTTGATTAAAATGCCCGATTAGTCAAACCAATTAATTCTTGATCATTAAATGGTTTTTGTAAAAACCCCAACACCCCTGCTTTTAAAGCCCGTTCGGCAAGCCCTTCTTCTTTATCCGCAGTAATGATGATGACCGGACGATTTGACCCTGACTCTACTAGTTTCTTTTTTGCATCCCAACCGCTGATTCCTGGCAAATGAACATCCAGGATCAAACACCCTTGGGTACTATTAGGTATCGCGTTAAAAAATGTCTCTGCAGAAAGAAATGTTTCTACAACAAACCCATACGTATTCATAAGCAATTTTAAAGCACGGCAGACCGACTCATCATCATCCACAATAAATATTTGTTTTTGGGTTAATTGCATTTCGTCACTCTCCTTGGAGATCAATAGATTTATAACTGCATTGTTGTATTCTATGGAAAGACTGCAATGAATCAATTGTACTTAGGTATAATAGATATAGCGACGAGAGTAAGCGGGGTGGCAGTAATTAAGAATATATGTTATATTTTAGGTAGGATCAAAGCAGTTGTTCTTTTATAAATCGATAATAGCAAACTACTCGAAAGAGTAGGACGCAAAGCCGTGAGCCTAAACTCATCCACCAATGAGCAAGGTCGTCAGGTTCCCGAAAGTAGACAAAGATGCTTAAATTCCTTCCCCTGCTGCTTCTCACAACTGTTATCTTTATGCAATCCATACCTGCCTATTGCGGGGTAACAAGAACTGCTTCTTTCCAAGTTTCAGTCACCATACCGGAACATGTCATGTTAAACAGCAGCGGTACGCCACTATCCAATAGTCCTTATCAATTAATTCAAACGCAAATTGTGATGCGGAATAATAAGAACACCAACCTTACTTCTATTGTTGTACCTTAATTAACTTTGATCACGCTCTTCTTGCGTGATCTTTAGAGGAATATTGAACATGTAGTTAGTGCCTTCTGCGACTTCTATTGTATTCTTTAGCTTCACCAGCGGCACCATATTAAGCGGAATAGTATTGATGTCTATAGAAACGATATGCTCTCCCGGAGTGACTTGTCTAAAATAAAATGTTCCATGAGAATCAGTCTTTTGGGTGATTTTCCCATCCAGGATTACCTTCACCTTACCGATGAATTTATCACCATCATTGGGGACACCTGTACCGTTTCTATCCACAAAAACGATACCATAAATCCCTGTCTGGCTGATCAAACCAAAATCAGCATGAGTATGACGGCCTTGGATAACTTCAACTTCCAATGATTGCGGAGTTGAAAATATAAGACCACCCGGGATAGTGTCCAGATCTGGAATTACTTCAACACCCTTGGCGTGTATTTGAATGCTATAGCGACCATATTGATCCGTTGTGACTTCTTTATCACCAACCCTCAATTTAACACCTGGAATGCCTTCGTCCCCCTTAACAAACTTACCGTCTCCATTCTTGTCCTTAAATACAATTCCGGTTACAGTGCCCAGCGGATCCCAATATGTCGCCCCTCCAAAAGTAATACGCATACCCACATGTACTTCAAAATCATCATAGGAAGGATCACCTACATGAGACAAAACCCGGCTTGCGTCAGCATCAGCATAAATACTCATATTCTGGGTGGGATTATAGTTGAAACTGCCGGAAACGATGACACTCTTGTCTCCAGAAAGAAAAATATTATTGTTAGCGTTTACTCCCAGCTCATCGCGATAATCTAATTGGGAAGTGATCGAAAACTTTGGAGTAAATTGTTTTTCATATTCAATACCAGTGTTTATGACGCTAGGGTTTGAAGTCCCGCCAGAGCCAAATTGATCGAGCCAATCGTATTCATAATTAGCATAAGTAGATATACGTTTTGTTAAAGGCAATTGAATACCAGCAATCACGTCCTCACGGTCATAATCAGAAAGATTTGAATCTGGAGAATGACTTTCCTGATAACCTGCCCCACCAAAGACAGTTCCCTTCAAGGAATTCCAAATCCCGAAACTCCTGGAAAGACGCTGATTTAGCTGCAGACTACGCGTGGGCGAAAGCTCACCCGGCGTGTCTACATAGTTAAAATCTGTATCACTCCACAAACTCTTAGTAAAATCAGCCCTCAGATGCCCATTCGCATCATAATTAAAAGTATAGGCATCTCCAGGATTAGCATAAAGATGGTCCTGATAGGCCTCAATAAATGCACTACTTGTAAGATTTTTATAAACATCATCAGTTGTCCATGCCACCCCCGTCTCACCCTGATTAGCAGGTAAGGTTGTAATAGTGGTATAATCTTTATCTATATTCCTAAAATTAAGACCTGTTTGAAAATCCCCTTGCTGCCACCTTAAGGATGCCAGTTGAGAATCGTGCTCAGTGTCATTGCCTTCTTCCGCGTTTAGGGTGAGAAAATCATTAAACTTATGCTGTCCCTCAAGGGAATAAACATGATTCGTTAAATAGGATTGACGATCTGCACCATAACTGGTGGCATAATTAAAAGAATACCGGTCAGTATTGCTTAAAGGGAAAAGGGTTAATTGAGCAGCATCAATATAAGAATCATTGAATTGATTCTCGTTCGTAGAAATAAAACCCACCGGCGCCTGTTCTTGTCCCCCACTGACGGACAAACCTATCATATCATCCATCAGGTCAACATCCGCGAATGCACCTCTTAAACGTGTACCAGGCATGGTCAGCGGTGATAAATACCGTAGAGCATCGAAGCCCCGCAGGTTAAAATTACTCGTACCTTCAAGAGGTATTTGGCTCAATCCTATCGTGTAAGTATCAAACTCAGAGGATGAATTAAAATCCGTGTAGGATCCGGAAGCATCAAAGAAACCATACGGAGTTTCACCATTAACAGAGAGGGTTTGGTTAAATTCATAACTTTCACGTTTTAAAGTAGAGATGTTCTTCCCGTCATAATAAGTGCTCCAGTCGTTGGTATAAGTAATTGTAAAAGGCTGTGCATGCTGGATCCCATTTATCATTTGAACTTCACCATAGGAGATAGTTTTAGGAAAAACAACTTCTACATAAAGAGTATGCCGCCCGCGATCATCCCAAATATGAAGGAACGTTGTGCCAATTCTTAAGGCATCAAGTTGGAGATTATCCGTACCTAATGCTCTTACCCCAATAAAACCTTCATCCACCAGTAAGAATCTTTGTATATTCTTACCCTCTAAAATAACAGACGAATTCAATTCAATCTGCAATGTCGGCCTAGCATGGACTGAGTTAAAAATCTGTGCCAGTGATATCTCCAGAGGAGGGTGTTTTGGTGCTAGTGTCGTAATATAAACAGCAGGTTTGGGTATAGGAGCCGGTGGTTGAGGCTGCACTGGCGGTGAATAGGGTTGAGCAATGGAAGTTACTGGCTGAGACGCCGCAATGGCCTGCACAACCAGCGCTGAAGATGCCTGCGGTTTAAAATGGGTTAAAATGTTGAGGTATTTTTTAAGGTCTTTATCATTAGGATCAAAAATTTGGGCGATCTTAAAATAGTACAGGGCTTTTTTTTCGTGGTGTTCCTTCAAAGCTTTCACACCATTATGAAAATAATACTGGTAACCTATAGATTGGTCAGCAAATGCGGGAAAAGGCAACGCTGTAAAAAATAATAAACCAATGATCAATATTGCAAATTTTTTGATCATACATAACTGACTGAACCAGAGAATAATGCATAAATGGTTACGGGATTCACATCATTAATCCTGAGAATTTTCTATTGTTAATTGACCGCCAGCATCGACTGCCAGCCCTATTTCTTTAACCACCACATCTCCATCATCCAAATCGGAATTGACGACCAAGGTATAATGCCCGGGATTTAACTGTTGCTTTAAAGAAATTTCTAACAGTGCCGATGCCCCTGGAGGAACATACAACTTATTGGCCTCTCCGCGAAGGAGAACCATCCCACTATCCTGCATCAGATAGTATGTTGTATGGGGTATGAGAATAACATTGCCCTGATTAACAAAATTGGCAACAATACCGTTTGCTTTAAGTCCAGCATTTTGAATGACCGCATTCTTGTTCTTGTCCTTGGGTTCAATAAAAAACAAACAACCAACCCTGGTGACAATAGTAAGCCCTTCACCATTTGTTATTGAGTCACTATTTTTCTCAAAAAACAACACACCATAATGCCCCCCTTGAATCAGACTCGGGACACTGACTGTATAATCAATCTTTTGCTGACCAAAGGCAGGTATGGTAAAAACTTGGGGTGAAAAAGCAACCCATTGACTTGCAGATGCAGGTGCTGTGCCTGCCGGTAGAAAATTCTTAGTACCTTCGTAAGGGGGCTTATATTCAAAATCTTCCCAATAGACTTTGACGTCCACCGGATCAGCAGAGGTATTATGGACCATCAAAGTCCCGTTGGTGTGTTCCCCACCGGAGACAGCTAAAACTACCTTCCCATTTTCGAGGAATAATTGAGCTTTAGCCTCTCCGGTGAGTACAATCACTGCACAGATCACTGATATAATAATTCTGACAATCATATCTGCCAGAGCTTAATTAACAGTTTCTGTAAAGGTCATTGTACCTGTATATGTACCCGCAGCATCCGCAGCTGTAAATGGCTGGCCATTGGCAGGATCAGGATATGTTTGCGTTGTATTTCCATTCCAGATACCTACATACGCCCTTAACCAACCCCCAGTAACATCGTTGTAAGGGATATGTAAGGCAGAGAGATCCACATACCTTTTCTTTGGTATGCCGGGAATCGCTGTTTCCGTTGGTGGCGTAGTTGTTCCAGTATACGTCTCTTTGACAAACATCACTGTACCCTTAACACCCAAGGTACTGGTAGCACCAGAAGGAACAGCTCCATTGGTATATGTCACTGTTGTATCCGGTGCACCTGCTCCCCCTACGGTGGCGATATCAATAGCCCAGTAATAGGATGGAAGAAAGATGTAACTGGGTGCTGACGTAGTACCAACATTGGTGTACGTCAATGTCCCAAAATTCAAAGCAGTGAAACCAGGTGGTTCTGTCTTAAAAACACCTGTTGTCGCGTTGACCTGGGACACTGTAAAACCAACGCCCGTTGCCAATGGAACAGTGGCTGATATCGTAAACGTTGTTGATGCAAAGCTAGTTGCTGTCTGAATCAACAACAACAAACCCCCTAAGATTAAACTTAATTTTGTTTTCATAAACTACTCCTTTCTAATTCTGCTACTTTTGATTTAAAGAAAACCCCAATTGTGTCGAAAAATCACCTGGGTTCATTCCGGCATATCCTTGCAGCCGATACAGCACTTTGAAAGTGGCGCCGTTGCCACTGGTATTCGATGAAAAAACTGGATATTCCCCTGTTTGCACAGGAGAAAAATCCACAAAATTTGTTTGTCCTCTCTGGCCTGTTGGTATTTGAACTTGAAGAGTGAAGTATTTATTATTAAACTCCTTCCCCTGATTATTAGTCATATTTGATTGAAGATTCTGAAGAACCTGATAGGGCTTGTGAAGATTAGAAAGTACCGTTACCACAACCTCTTGGTCCTGAGGAGGATTAATGGAAAGCACATGCGGAAACTTAACACCTCCAGGCGGTGTCGTGATGTTCAATGAAAATATAGGAGGAACATCACAGTATAATTGAATAGGAAATTCATGGGTCCCCTGATCAGATTCCACCGAATATTTAATTCTTCCTGAGTATGTACCCGCTTGCTGCTCTTGGAGTTGATCAGTATCTACCAAAAAATAAATAACAAAATTATCCGCCATCTTATTGCTGGAATAAATAAGCGTTTTATTAGTTTTCAAGGAACTGAGCCCCTGAATGCGTAATCCTTCAGTATCACCTTCAGCATCCAATTGTAAAACATCCGCTCCTAACTCTTGGTCTGATTCATTTTGTGGCATTGTTTCAACTTCCTGATAAATCCTAATTTCCTGACCTGAATTGCCTGAAAAAGATACCTTTACAAAATCTGCTTTATTTTCAGTTATGTCAGAACCATGCACGTGGATACTCGTCAAATTATGTGCCCCTTCGACCAAAAATTTAAAACCAGAGGAAGAAGCGCCTAAAAAAACATCGATTGTTACTTCATCACTGGAACCATCACTTAGGCCCTCTATTCTAAAAGTAAGCCTCCCCCTATAATTGCTACCGGCACTCATTAGGCTCGGATTTAAAGAATACGCTATAAAAAAAGAATCACTCTGACCACCTTGACCGGAAGAATACAATAATTGATTCCCCATACTCAAATGATCTGAATTTTGCAGATAAAGCGTTCCAAAATTATTGGAATTAGGCAAGGTCTGCGTCTTAATGGCTTGTAAATTCAAAACTTCACCCTTTTCATCTGTCATAGGCTCCAGGACGCTTTGAAAAACCTGATACCGTCCATTGGTTGAGGTCATACGGATATGGATTTCTTGGCTTTTCTCCATTCCTGCAATGGATGTATTTCCAAACCGTAAACTGTTGCTGCCATCAACCGGGTTTACACTCAAACTGACAGCCGCAAAAGAAACTGGTATGAATCCCATTCCAAATAAAAAAACTAAAATAGCAAATCTTGTTAACATATATGCCCTTTGTGAATGATCCTTTAGGAGGACACCTATCTTTACCCATTAAAAGATTAGCAAAAAAGTCATTAAGAAAAGATGAAGATTCAATTAGAACAAAATCATAAAACTGTAAATTTCCCTAGCTAGATGGTAGTACTCTATAATAAAGCTGAAATGAATCAATTGTACCGAGGTATAACTAATCTGAAGAGGAAGTGATCCCAGCTTTTTGGGCGAGATGGATCAATTCGGTCACGGTCTTTGCCTGCATTTTCTGCATGACACGGCCGCGGTGGATTTTGATGGTTTGCAGGGAAGTTCCCCGCTTGGTAGCAATATTTTTGTTCATCATGCCCTGGGCCACAAAATGAAAGACTTCCAGTTCCCGTGGTGACAAGGTGGCGATCCGTTGTTTGATCTTTGCTTTTTCAGCTTGATCCTTATTGAGGACCTTGGCTTTGGAAAGGGCAAGTGTAATGGACTCCAGTAATTTTTTATCCGTAAAAGGTTTGGAAATAAAATCAATGGCCCCTGCCTTGATCGCTTTCACACTCATGGGGATATCACCACACCCGGTAATAAAAATAATAGGTGTGATAATCCCCTCTTCAGCCATTTTTTCTTGAAGGGCAAACCCGTTGATATTCGGCAGACGAATATCTGAAACCAGGCAAGACAATACCTTAGGATGCTTAAAAGCCAAAAACGCTGCTGCGCTTGTAAAGGTCTCAACCCTAAACTCATGTGATTTTAGCAATAGGCTCAAGGACCTGCAGATCGAGACATCGTCATCTACGACATAGATAATAGTATTACTATTGTTCATTGGCATTTTTCATATTTATAGGGATTGTAAAATAAAAAGTGGCCCCATGATCAGCATTATTCTTTGCATCCAGACGGCCACCATGAGCCTCTATGATAGACCTGCTGATGGACAAGCCCATACCTAAACCATCTGTCTTGCTGGTAAAGAAATGACTAAACAATTTTTTCATGTTTTCCGCTGGAATACCATACCCTGAATCTTTTACTTCGACCAATACCATATCCGCACTCTTGGATAATGTACTGATCATCAATTCACGCTGGCCATCCATCGACTCCATCGCTTCTATGCTGTTGCTGATAAGATTCAAAAGCACTTGTTGCAGTTGTATCCGGTCCCCATGGATTAACGGGATCTTGTTATCCAATTTAAAATTAATAGTTATATTCTTTGCCGTGATGTGGGGCATGATCAGCGTCACTGTATCATTGATTAAAACATTAATATCAATAGATTCAAAAGTAGGCTTATTCTTCTTTAACAAGTACCTCAGGCGACGGATAACCTCAGCAGCCCGCTGGTCATCATTAATAATGTATTGTAGAATTTCCTGCAGTTGCGGCTCACGGCCAGCCAAGATACGCTGGGCTGCCTGGGCATAAGCAAGAATGGCTGTCAAAGGCTGGCTGATCTCATGCGCCAAAGACGAAACAAATTCCGCAAGCTTTCCCACCCGTGTGACATGCAAAAGTTCCTCACGCTGTTCTTCAATCTCCAAATTCCGCTGCTTCATCAATGTCGTGTCAGTTTGAATGCCCACAAAATGGGTGACAATACCCCTTGCATCCCGAACAGGAGTAATGCGCAGCGAACTCCAGAATTTCTTGCCGTTTTTCCTAAAATTTAACATCTCCCCATGAAAAGGTCTTCCTTGGCGCAGCGTTACTTTAATTTCCTCAACAACACGCAAATCCGCATCAACCCCATAAATTAAAAAATAATCCTGGCCCATCACCTCGTTTTTCGTATAACCGGTCAATATCTGAAAAGATGTATTGGCATAGATAATAGGGAAATTAAACTTCTTAGCACCAATGATAAAAATACCATCTGATGCAGAATCCATGGCCTTGGTTTGTATGTGTATTTGTTCTTCCGCAACTTTTTCACGGTCCGCACCTAATCTTTCACGGTCTGCCCCTAATTTTTCACGATCTTCCCCCTGCTTTAATTGCCCATCTCTAATTCTTATAGCATTTGTCTGACGGCGTATTTTATCTTCTAAATTGATGCGGGTTATTTTCTTTACTGCTGATTTTTTAATAACCTTGCTGACTTTTTTAGGATTGACTATTATTTTCTTTTTCATTTGTTCTCACCTGGCTTTTTTACCGCGAAATTGATAAGATCAACCAGGGTCTGGCCATTAACAGGTTTTTGCAAAAAACCCACGGCCCCCACACGCAGGGCACGGTCAGCAGCACTGTCCTTTTTCTCGGCAGAAATAAAAATAACCGGACGGTTTGATCCAGAGCCAAGAAGCTTTTTATGAACTTCCCACCCGTCCAATCCAGGCATATGAATGTCTAAAAGCAAACAACCAGGATCATTATGAGAGACATTACTAAAAAAATCATTTTCAGAAGTAAATGTCTTTACATCAAACCCATAGGTCATCAAAAGAGTCTTGAGAGCACGGCATACTGATTCGTCATCATCCACAATATAGATTTTCTCTGGCATTTTATTCCTTCAATAAATAATACGACTAAAAAATTATGCCAAATACAGCATTAGAAAGGTTGGTCTCAATTGACTAAGTTAGAACATCATGAAGGGTATTCGAAAGGTAGTCTATTATACCTAGGTATAATAGGCTTTAAATCATGGCCTTACGAGTTAATTCTTTTCACGGGGAAAAATCGACGTTACTGCCCCATCTTATTAAGTATCTGGTACAGAACCCCTCCAGCGATTTCAAGCTGGGGAAGCATATACTTACGGGCGGAAATAGTTATTTTAGTTTTATTATCTGCGCCCTTTCTCAGTTGAAGCGCTACCGTCGATCCATTAATATCGGCTTTAATCACGCCGTTTGACTCATCATCTTTAGTGATTGTTCCCATGCCCCTTACTACCTGAAGACTAATTTTATAGACATCTTCAATACCGGCATCAACACTTTGCTCAACACTATCCTTACTTGTAAATGTGGCAACAACGGCAACAGGCAGCATCCCCACCCCTGCAACAAGAGCAACTCCATAGATCTCAGCGTCTTTGATCGCAGCCGCCTTCATAGGCTCTGACAGTACCAATACTGCTAATTGCCGGGCCGTAGGAATACTCTTATATGTTTGGTGCCTATTCACATCAAAAACCCGTACACTGGGGTAGGTGCCAACCGTATAATCTTTATAAACAATTTTGCCGATGCTTAAATTGAGGATATCGATTTGAAGAGGAACAGATGGCGAAGACCCTGACGGGTGTACTACTTTTAATGAATCAACGTTAAGTTTTCCTTCTTTATTCTTGGTAAGCACCATCTCTTTTAAATCAACTTCCACCAGCAAGAAATGAGGTTTGTGATTAAATAAAGAGGCACGGTCCAATATGACATTTATTTTGGGACAGGATACCAGCAGACCTTCAGGAAAACCACGGGGGTTATACATTTTGAATCCGGTTATATGTACCGTTGAGCTAAAAATATTGATCGAGAATCCATCGATATGAACTGGAGCTCCTGTAACACTTGAGGCAACATTAGTCACCACCGATTTTATGATCAAATCTTTAAAAATGGTGAGACACACCAGTGAAATTACTACTACCAGAAATATTATAATGATTTTTTTCATGATTGTATTTTATAGAAAGGTCTAAAATTAATCAATTGTACCGAGGTATAACCCCAACTTGATTATCATCCAACCCCAAAAACATTTTAAGATTTCTCATCGGCTGAATACTGATGATCACCGGCACAAAACCAGGGGCGTTTTGTAGTTGCTGCAACATGGCCGCGTCGATATGAAATTTAATCTCTTCACCATTGTTCTGCACTTTCAAATACTTATTAACAACGCTTAAATCAATACCTCCTAAATCTTGAGCCAAAGCTGCCTCGTCTGTTTTGGCTTTCATTTTTAAATGCAATTCCACCATCACAGGTCCTATGCCTAAAACTTCTTTTACCACCGGTTCGATTAAACCTTCATTCTCTTCATGCTGTTTTATCCAATACACCGCATTCTTCCCTGTTAAAATAATCACCTTCTTGTTTAGCCTATCATAGGCGCTTTTTAATAAATTTTTACTCATCTCCACACCATTACTTTGCGCCACGTTATAAATTAACTGCAATAATCTCACATTCATGACGGCAAGGGATACAAGCCCATTGATCATTTCTGATTCTTGAGTTCCCATTTTAACAAGCAGATCTTTTTTTGGTTTTAAATTTTCTGATACGCTAAAACCGGTCAATGAAGGAAATTTCACTATAGCATTTACCAAATTTTCTTTACCTATCCCCAAATCACTTTGCCATTGATCTCTAATACGTGCAGGGCTATACCCTACCAACGGAGGATGCTTTACAATAGCATTTGCTAAAACTTCCTTACTCATCCCCAGCTCAAGTTGCCATTCGTTCCTAATTCGGACAGGGTCATACCCTGTCAATGTGGGGTGTTTTATAATAGTTTTTGCCAAAGCATTCTTGCCTACTCCTAACTCTTTTTTCCATTTACTTTTTAATCGGGCAGGACTACGACTTATCAATTGAGGACGCTTTATAATAGCTGTTGCCAATACTTTTTTACCTATTCCAAATTCCTTTCGCCATTGTTCTTTTACACGTGCGGAATCATAACCAGCCAATGGGGGATGTTTCACAATCGCTCCTGCCAGTGCTTCTTTACCCATTCCAAATTCCCTTTGCCATTCATCCCGCACTCGAGCTGGATCCAATCCTGCTATTGAGGGAGCTTTCACAATCGCACCTGCCAATGCTTTCTCACCTATGCCTAACTCTCTTTGCCATTCATCCCGCACTCGGGCTGGACTATAACCTGGCAAATGAGGTTGTTTCAAAATTGCATCTGCTAAATCTTCTTTGCCTATCCCTAACTCTCTTTGCCATTCATCCCGCACTCGGGCTGGAAGCAATCCTCCTAATGGAGGATGTTCACTAACTGCATCTGCCAATTCTTCCTTACCTATCCCTAATACTTTCTGCCACTCTTCCTGCCGTTGAACTGTCATGGCCGTATATATACGCGCAGTGACCATAGCCAAATCATTCCCTCTTATAAATTTCAACGAAAATTTATAAACAGATCGGTATACTCCGTCAATACCTATATCTGTATTACTTTCAGAACTCACCGCAAAATTAACACCGCCTGAAAAATATTTCCTTGGGACAGATCTACCTTCGGGCGTCCCGGTGTCTTTAATATAGTTATAAACCCCCTTCTTAAACGCTTTCAAATACCGCTGATAAATTTTCTCTTTCTCTTGTGGATCATCAATGTTAACACCAGCGACCTTATTCTTATCCGTATAGACCTGCGCCAGGATGCTGTCTTTAATTTTCTTCTTGTACCATGTGGCAAGGATAAGCGAGTTGTAAACTTGACGCAGTTGGGCAAAATTCCTGTCTTCGTTGACTTCCTTGGTCAATTCTGGAATGACGATCTCTCGAACAATCTGAGAGCCGAGAGCGTTGATGTCTTTCGTGTTCTGGATTCCGAGCTCCTGCGAGTGTCGTTCGATACGAGCATTGTGAGAGAGTGACAAATAATCCTGCTCAAGCATAACTTTTAATTTGCTCTCAACCACGTACGCTGTTCCTGCTTTAGCATTCTCATAAACTACGGCTTTTTCAGGAACTATCCAGACCTTATTAAAAGTATTAATGGAAATATTCGTTGTGCCATATTTTTTATCAGCTTCTTCATAAATACAGCTCCAGAATTTCTTGCCTATCTCATCTTCCGGATAAATCAATGATGCTGTAACCTGTTTGAGCATGTAATCTTCTGCCAAAAGATCACGACCCATTTCGGTTAGGCCAAAACTTTGGGGAATAATTCTATCTTTTTCATAGGGACTTAAGTTAACCCATAGGTCTTTTTCAGGAATGGTTAAGCTGGCAAGAAAATATTTGATTAATTTTGTTGATTCATCCCTTAAACCTATCTGGGAAGGTTTGGAACCGTCCCCTTCGTCCAGGATAAAATCGAAGCGAAAAGGATTATCAGGATAAACCTTGATTCCTGTAAGTATCGGAGGATCAAACGGTGGGCTTAAGCGAACCAGTACACCTGGTGCCGGCAAACTAAACCCATCTGCTCTGGCCATAGGCAAAGGCCATAACACATTGATCAAAAAAGCAAATAATATACAAATATGTATAGATGCGGCTTTTCGAATGCCTTATGGTAGGGAAAAACTAGAAATGATTCAATTATACCCTGGTATAACAGCAGAAATGGTGCCGCTTGTTGGTCTAACTTCTAGGAAAATCTATTTAAAAAATTTTATCGATCCAATCTTCCGGCAATTCCTTTAAACCATCAGAAATCTTCTCCTGCCACCACTTTGAATATTTACTTAAGTCTTCATGGTCAAAACGATGCTCAACTATTTTATACTCATCTTTTTTCTGAATAATGACGTCAATGGGATATCCAACATCCGATGAAGAGATGCGCGTTGAATCAAAAGCCAAGAATCCCGCCTTTAAAGCAAATCTGATGGGAGAATCATGCCTAAGCGCACGCTTAAGTATAGGTTTCCCAAAACCAGCGGCACCGATAATAAAATAAGGACTAGATTCCGTCATCTCCACCCAATTGCCCTGAGGGTAAAGCATAAATACTTTATGCTCATCATCATCTTCCATCTGGCCTGAAATTAATGAAAAAAGGTCGAAAACTAATCCGCATTTCGTTAAATAGGAACCATCTTCCTTTTCCACCCTCCTGATTTGTTCCGCAAAAGCATTGACCACCTTATATAATTTATTAAACTCTACACCCTCTTGATCAATAGCTTCTTCAAAATAAGTGATTGCCTTATCACGGACCGATCTTAACCCGGAAGTCATTATAAAAAACGCATGCTTCTTGTTTGCTTTTTGACGAACTGTGATTTTCTTAGATGTGATCCTCTCCGTACCGGTCGTAATGCGTGTATCGGCGATACCGATCAATCCTTCTTTGACTTTAATGGCCAAACAAAACGTCATGACTGTACTCCTTTTTTAAAATGACCAATAACCTTATGTATAAATCGTAATTTTTCTATCACAGCATCATTCCAAACAAAGGGATACGCATCGCGCATTCCCATACTCCGATTTAAACTATTTAACGCGATACTCAAATACCACCATTGATCTTTCATGGAATCAAAAGTTAAGGACCGATCCTCCCCATGAATTATTTTCAATTCATCGCCATTCTTGGATTTTACCGTCAAGCCCAATGCTAAGGCTGTTTCAAAGGCATCAAACATATGAAGATAATGCGCCCAGGATTCTGCCCAATCCTCCCAAGGGTGAGCACTTGCATAGGCGCAAACATATCGTTTTGACCAATCGGCACAAGGCCCCTCTTCATAATAGCGTATTAGCGCTTGATTATAATCTACCTCTTCATCGCCAAACACTCCGCGAAACTGCTGCAATAAATCTTCATTATCCGCGACTAACAGATACCAATAATAATGCCCAATTTCATGACGAAAATGCCCCAAAAGCGTCCTATATTCTTCATTCATATCCAAGCGCATTTTTTCTCTAATCGCATCATTCGCCTCAGCTATATTAATCGTAATTTTACCCTGATCATGCCCAATAACAACTTTTTTTGTATCTAAAATTTCCGGCATTTCTTCATCAGCCAAAAAAACAAATCCCAACCCTTTTTCTGAATTTTCCTTTTTATTACTTAATGGCAATCCCAACCGCAACAGGCTATAAACCAATCTCCTTTTAGCTATTTCAATACGATACCAATACTGCCTGTTCTCGGGGACACTTAAATCAGGGATCATTTCATTAAGGCGGCAGGATAGGCAAAAATCGACAAGATCATTCTCTGGGACCATCCAGTTACAAACATTTTCTTTGTGATAATTCTGACATTTTCTATACAGAGTCCCTTGTGCATTAGGGGCCAGGGCTTTCCACCTTTTATCGTCTACAGCTTCCAAGGAACTCATAGCATCCAATAACGGCAGATACCCTAGTTGCGATTCACAATTCAGGCATAGCGTATTTTCGAAATAGATTTGATTGCCGCACACATCACAATTATAAATTTTCATATTTAATTCTTAAAATCTGACTGCTTTAGCTAGTTCTTCTTAGATCAAGTGTAAAAGGAAAATCAAGATTCAATTCATCAACAGGCAATGCGTTAATTATGCCATGCGTATGGCCTATTTTAGAAAATCGGGAATATCGTCTGGCTTCAGCTTCAAAGGCATTCACAGGGAAGGTATCATAATTTCTACCTCCAGGATGCACCACATGATAAATACAGCCCCCGATAGAACGTTTATTCCATGTATCGATAATATCAAATGTCAACGGTGAATGCACAGCGATGGTGGGATGTAAACAAGACGACGGCTGCCAGGCCCGGTATCTAATGCCAGCAATATACTCACCATCAATACTGGTTTTATGTAATGGGATTTTGCGATTATTACAACATATACTGTACCGCCCGCCCGTTGCTCCTTTGACCTTAATCTGTATCCTTTCAACAGAGGAATCTACATAACGTGACATCCCCCCGCCTGCTGGTTCTTCTCCCAAGACATACCAAGGTTCAATAGCTACTCTTAATTCTAAACCTATCTCCTTATGACTCACTTCTCCAATTTTAGGAAAACGGAACTCAAAGTGAGGGGCAAAATGATCCATTGTCATTTCAAATCCGGATGCGCCTAAATCAGACAAAATATCTTGAAAGTCTTCTTTTACAAAATAAGGCAATAAAAAACGGTCATGCAAAGATGTGTCCCATCGGACAAGCCTACCTTTAAAAGGTGTTTTCCAAAATTTAGCAATTAATGCCCTGATTAATAACTGTTGAACGATATTCATTTGCGCGTGCGGTGGCATTTCAAGGCCGCGCAATTCAACCAACCCTAAACGCCCCCTTGTTGAATCCGGAGAATAAAGTTTATCAATACAAAACTCTGCCCTATGCGTATTGCCTGTTCCATCAACTAATAGGTTCCTAAACAACCGGTCCACAAGCCAAGGCGGACATTGGCCGTATTTTCTTATTTCCCCATCCACCTGCTGCATAGCAATCTCAAGTTCATAAACACTATCACGCCGACCTTCATCGATCCGAGGAGCTTGGCTGGTGGGCCCAATGAACTGACCCGAAAATAAATAGGACAAGGATGGATGATTATTCCAATACGTGATCATACTAACCAGCAAGTCAGGTCTTCTTAAGAAAGGACTATCACTGGGTGTCGCACCACCTAACACCAAATGGCTACCACCGCCTGTTCCTGAATGCTTACCATCCAGCATAAACTTTTCTGTACTCAATCGGGACAGACGTGCTTCTTCATAAAGGGATGTTGTTTGATCGACCAATGCTTCCCAACTGCCAACAGGAGCAACATTGACCTCGATAACACCAGGATCTGGTGTTAATTGAAATGACTCTACACGTGGATCATACGGAGGGGCATACCCTTCAATAACAACAGGCATCTTGAGGGCTTCGGCCGTTTTTTCGATATTCGCTATTAAATCTAAATACTCTTCAATTTTCTCAAGCGGCGGAAGAAAAAGATAGATGCATCCCTCGCGCTCTTGGACACAAAGAGCTGTACGCACAATATTCTTTGCGGATTCACCTTGCGGCACCATCTTGCTTTGAGATGATTTCTTTAAATCAGACTTAAGATATATTCTCTTCTGAACATTATCTTTCAAATCCTTTGCTGGCCCAAAGTGATCACGTTCGTAAATTTGTTGCCGGTCTTCTGGTTTAGCCCATGGCAAGGAATCCAGCGGTAATCGTAATCCCATCGGTGAATCCCCGGGGATAAGAAACATATAGGGTGAACGAAATTGCCATTGACCGCTGATCCAATGGATCGAATCACCTGATTCAACACTTTTTAACGGCAGGATAAATCCAACAATCTCACCTATACCGTTATCAAAGATTTTGCTTAGCCGTTCCCTTTCTTGATCATCCTTTAATTTTGAATTTAAAGGATTCACATTAGACGGCAATCTTTTTTCTTTCCATAAATAATAGAAGACATCTTCGTATCCAGCAACGGCATTGTCAGGATCAACAGCTAAGTTTTCAGATAACTTTTGAATAAAACTTTTTGCATCTTTAACTGTATACGCATATTTTTTTGTTTCATCAGCACACCATTCTTCGTTTAGCCAAATCGGTTTACCGTCTTTACGCCAGTAGCATCCTAAAACCCATCGGGGGAGCTGTTCACCTGGATACCATTTTCCCTGGCCCTTATAAATGAGTGCTCCTTTAGTCCATCTCTTCTTCAATTTTCTTAATAAATCTTCCGACAATCGCCGTTTATCCGCACCCAACGCAGTCGTATTCCATTCCTTGGCTTCCATATCATCCATGGAAACAAAGGTCGGCTCTCCACCCATCGTTAATCTGACATCACCTTCTTTTAATTCTTTGTCGACAATATGACCGATTGATTGGATCTCTTCCCACTGGTCATTGGTATATGGTTTTGTTACACGCGGGTCTTCATAAAATCTTGTCACCTTCATTTCATGATCAAAGGTGACCTTACATGCTTCCACTAATCCGGAAACTGGCGAAGCAGATGATGGCTCGGGAGTTGCGACCAGAGGGATATGACCCTCACCCGTAAAAAGTCCCGACGTGGCGTCTAATCCTATCCATCCTGCTCCAGGCAAATACACTTCAGCCCAAGCGTGAAGATCAGTAAAATCATACTCTGCCCCTGCTGGCCCTACGATCGGTTTAATATCAGGTTTTAACTGGATGAGATACCCTGACACAAACCTGGCGGCTAATCCTTGATGACGCAATAAATTAACCAAAACCCAGGCAAAATCACGGCATGATCCGGATTTATTTTTCAACGTTTCTTCCGGTGTTTGAATACCCGGCTCCAGACGGACCTTGTACTTTAATTCTTTACTCAATTTTTGAATAAGTTCAACTAGAAAATCAACTGTTGGTTTCTTATCCCGCGGTATTGTTCCTAAATACGCCTTAAATACTTCCCCCTGCTGATCTTGTTCAATAAACGTCTTTAATTCCTTAACCAGCCACGGTTCATATTCAAATGGGTATTTCTCTGCGTAACCCTCAAGGAAAAAATCAAAGGGGTTAATAACCGTCATATCTGCCGTCAGATCGACTTCTATTTGGAAAATATCTGTCTTGTCAGGAAAGGCGAGACGAGCCAGATAATTCCCCTGGGGGTCTTGCTGCCAATTGATAAAATGCTTTTGAGGTTTTATTTTTAACGAGTAGCTTAAAATATGGGTGCGCGAATGAGGAGCTGGCCTTAAACGAACAATTTGGGGGCCTAGATTAATTAGGTTATCATACCGGTAGGTTGTTACATGATTTAAAGCTATGTGGATTGACATTGACTCATTTTCATTAAAAATTTAAAAATCCTCCCCCAAAACGACATTGTTTTAAGAAGAGGACTTCATTGCCCAACTACTATCTAGATTTAAATCGTACAACCTAATAATAACTTTGTCAAATAAAATGGTGCCGCTGGTTGGTCTAACCTTTATCAGTACGGCCGGCACCAATAGGCCAACTTCCTTTTTCTTACCACTGAGCCTTTCCTGTAAAAGTTTGCCAGCTGACTAATGAAATACCAGAACTCTTCTTCCGTCAGGTCGGATTTCATTATATTCAACAGGCTCGAGGTGATCACGATCTTCCTAGGATCACGGGGTATCCAGTGGTCAAAAACCAGATACCAGGGGCTTTCGAAATCATCTAAATCCAACGGCATGCCGGTATAGTAACAGACAAAACCATACTTGCGCAGGTAGTCCCAGACCCCAAGGATGGCCTCCCTGGGAAAACGCGCGCATTTCATTCTAACGTTAAGTCTAGCACACCTGACGCAATATTTACGCCCTTTCAACGCTGCCGCATGCCCGCAGCCGGCGCATATATTATCACCCGGACCAAGCCCCTGCCAATGCACCAGCGGTATTTTTTTTACCCTTAAATGCTTTTTCCTGTGATCGTCCAGGGCGAGCACGTAATACCGGAACTCTTTTTTCAAAAGTCTCCCTTTCATGACAGCAAAAAGCGCCGACGCGGGGACTATCTTGGTTTTATCTCCAGGATTCACACGGCAAAAAACCAAATACCAGGGGCTTGTATCATTATCTACTTCCAAGGACACTCCCGAGAAGCAACACCTCAGGCCGTACTTATGCAGATAGGCCCAAAAACCCTTCCTGGCCTTCGCGGGAATATTTTCGATTTCAAAACGGGCATCTAATTTAAAACAATCAGGGCAGAATTTTGATCGACCTAAAAGTATTCTCTTGCCGCAGCCGCGGCATTTGGTATAGCGGCATGTGAGATTATTCTGTTTCACTGATAAACATTCTTTCATTTGTTAATAACATTTTCAATAACCCCTGATAGAAGCGAAGCGCGATGAATTGCGCTCCTTTACGCTGCATCTGCTAATTGAGTATTCGTTTTACAGGAAAACGTCCGATAAAAATAGGCTTATATCAAATATTCTTGTTCAAATAACGCAGGAGTCAAAATAACAAGATGCTTATGCCCCTCACATCTTAATAATGCCTTGTCTCCTGTTACTATGATTGCTTTAACTGTCAAGGTGAGTTGGTTTGACTAAACGGACATTTTTACGAATAAAAAGGACATTGGTATCAAGAACGACGTTCATTTCTAGCTTTTTTGGTTGCTCGGACAACATCTGCTGGTTTTAATTTGGCTTTTCGAGCGAAATGCTTAGCTTGGGCAAGGATTGCTTCGAATTCGTCGTTTGACGGATCAGGGGCGGCCTTAAACACAATGGTGTCATCTTTCCCATAAACAAGAAATGAATCCCCTGTTTTAAGCTTTAGATTTACACGGATAGCTTCGGGAATGACCACCTGGCCTTTGGATGATAATTTTGTGGTAGCTTTGATCATAATCATATTTCTTCCTCTAATCTTACTAGTAAGATTAGAGCATTTCCTATTGGAAAATCAAGCAGGTTTTAATAATCGTTATAAGGAGGATTTTGAGAAGCGCGTTATCAATAATTTCCATTATGATAAGTTGGAAAGATGATAAAAATCTCATATTTTGACTATATGAGATTATATCAGATTGTATGACATTATTCAAGTACGTGTCATGCCTTCTGCTCGAATTTATGACCAGTTTTTCTTAACGACCCCTATAAAGCGGGGATAAGGTAGGGGGTTAATGGAAAAGTCCGCATTTTACATAAATTGCGAACTTTTACAAAATATTTCAAACAAAAACGAAAAATAAACAAAGTGCCGCTTGTTGGTCTAATTTAGAAATGTATCTCTGAGCAGCAACAGCCTTATATATTAAGAAAAATCCCAAATATCAGCTATTTTCTGCTAAACAGAGATAAAAAGTTCGAGAAATATGTCCGATTTGTACGATATAAAGATGCTTAAAATGACCTGTTAACGAGCAGTAGCTAAAGGTTCCTTAATACCTAATTCGGCATAAAATTCTTTTGCTTTTTGACGATAAAAGTTAACACGTTCCTTAGTTTTCATACCTTTTGTTTCTTTATATAAGGTATCCCGTATTTCCCTTACCATTTGAACAGCATCAAATTTCTTCTTCATAATTAGTAACCTCCCGCGGTGAAAGAATCTGAATTAACTTATGTCCTAATTCTCTATTGACCGCATTAAATTGTCTTATTTTATCAAAATGAACAATGTGTTTAAAATTCCAACTGACTAATAAATCAACATCATATACAGTCGCTAACGCAATATGTGTCAAATCATTCTTAAATTTATCACTGAGTATTTTGCGTTTACTATAAGCTTCTACAAGTTTTCCAACTTTATCATTTTCTTCTATTACTTCGACCCCATTTTCAATCAGCTCGGCGTATTTCTTTCGTACTTGATCAGGAGCTTTAATTAGTTCAACAGTAACAACATTTGAGACAATAGCTTTAAAGTGTCCTAATCTAAAATCTTTCATCAACCCATTGGACCATTTGGCAAATTCAAGATCAAAACAACCTCCAACGACTGATGTATCAATATAAATACGCGGGACTTTCATAATTTAAAATGAGTATAGCACTTTACATTATCTCGATAAACAAAAATCACCAATCAACATCGTTAGGGACGATGGGTATTTTATTAAAATGGTGCGCCTGACCCGAATCGAACGGGTAACCTACTGCTTAGGAGGCAGTCGCTCTATCCAAAGTTGAGCTACAGGCGCAAAACTTCCACAAACTTTACAAAACTACATCCAGAAAAGTTTAAGCCGCCCGTGCCGTTTCCTTAATTTTTATTAAAAAAGCGGCCAGGCGCACAATTTTTCGAAGAAAAATTGTCTTTTATTATCAAAAACTGTCTTATAATCTGGATCCCCGACTAAAACATTCGGGGATGACATTTGATCATCACTTCCTATACGGTTCTAACGTCTTTAAATATTCTGCTGGAGGATTATACCCTAAAGTTTGAGCCTCTTCCAGATAATGAATGGCTCCTTGAAAATCCCTGGACTTAAAAGACAAAATAGATAAATTCACAAAAGCATTCTGATGGCGGGGATTAATCGCGACCGTCTTTAAATACGAAGCAATGGCTTCTCCGTTTTGCCCTAAACTAGCATAAACATTGCCCAAATTATAATACGCTTCTGCATTTTTGGGGGCCACCTCAACAGCTTTCTCATAATAATTGACGGCATCACTTAACTCCCCCTGGGATTCACTCAGATACCCTAAATTAAAATACGCGTCGCCATTATCCGGATCTACATCGATAACCTTCCGATATAATTGACCTGCCCGTGGCTTATCGCCTAAAGCATTAAAAATAAGACCCATATTAAGATAACCCAACGCATACTTAGGATGAAAATGGACTAGACGACTGTACAACAACATGGCTACCTTATAATTTCCATTGTCCCGATAAAGATTAGCCAGATTAAATAAGGCCTGAGCATGATCCGGCTGCATTTGTATGGCCTTGGTATAATAATGGATAGCCTCATCTTTACCACCCACCTGTTCGTACAAAAAACCCAGATTGTAATAATCCGCGGCATTATAATTCTTGCGCTTGGATAATTGCTCGAAATCAGCCAATACCTCTTCGCGCTTTTCCTTGTAAAGATCATTTTGCGGGTCATCCGCAATAGCTTTGCCATAAGCCTCGATCACTTTAATATCAATTTTCTCATCGTCAGGAAATAGACCTAAAAGACGGCTGTATGTTTCCACCGCTTGCCTGCTTTCACCCAAAGACCTGTAAGCTTCTCCTAAATCCAAATAGGCTTGAGGTAATTGGGGATTTAACACAATAATACTTTTAGAAAACTCGATCACCTGGTCCCAAGATCCTCTCTCTCCCGCTATCCGGCTCATGGCCTCATAGGCTTTAATGAATTTAGGGTCAATACCTATGGCTTTTTGATAATATTCCTGGGCTTTAGAGAAATTCTTGGAAGCATCGTAGGCGTCTGCCAAATTACATATCGCCTTGGCGGTAGGATTTCTTTTTGATTCATAAGTCCAGAATGTCAGGGCATCTCGGCGAAGATTGATCTCAAAGCTGCTGGTCAAAACAACCGCACCAGCAAAAATGACCACCGCAGCCCAAAAAAGATATCGAATGATTGCTTCTTGGGTCTTGAGAAAAATATAAAATTGCTCTGCACCTTTGGACAAAAGTAAGAAAAAAATGAACGCTGCCAGGTATAACCCCTCAAAACGGTATGGTCCCCAAACAAAAAATACAGCTGGTTCTGAAATAAAAAAAAGCAGAGTAAAAAGCCAGGCCCAACGTTGATTGATTTTCCAGGCCCGTGCGGATAGGACAAAAAAGACCGCACACAAAACATGTACGGTCAAAAATACAAACGAAATTTTCATGAGAAAGGGTTAATACTGGATTACCGAATAAATCGGGAGATCTTTAAGCTTTTCTTTGCCTTTAAGAAACTTTAATTCCACCAAAAAAGCCACGCCGACAATTTTGGCTTTTTGTAATTTCAAAAGGTCAATAACCGCTTTAACCGTACCACCAGTGGCTAAAAGATCATCCACCACTAAAACTTTAGCATTGGCAGGGATAGCATCTTCATGAATCTCCAGGGTATCCATACCATACTCCAACTGATAGGTCACACTGGTTGTTTTGTAGGGCAGCTTGCCTTTTTTACGCACAGGAATAAAACCAGCTCCTAATTTATAGGCCAAGGCAGCTCCGAAAATAAAGCCGCGCGCTTCAACTCCGACGACATATTTAACCCCTGACTTTTTAAAAGTCGCGGCTAACGTATCGATAGATTTTCCAAATGCTTTAGGATGCTTTAAAAGGGTAGAAATATCCTTGAAGATGATGCCTTCCTTGGGAAAATTGGGAATATCACGGATATGTTTTTTAAGATCGATAATTTTCATAATTTAGTGGCTCACTTTGCTTATAGATTCTGCTTTGATCAATTTTGCTAAAAGCACTTCTTTAACTGGAAGCTTGGCTTGACCGTGACTGATCTGGTATAACATCTCTAACCCCAAGCGTCCCATTTCAACCAATGGCTGAGCAACTGTTGCTAAAGGTATGGTGCTGTTGGCGCGTAAAGGATTATCGTCAAATCCGCAAATGCTCAGATCCGATGGTATGGAAATATTTTTTGATTTAGCCACATCCATGGCTTCCATGGCCATGACGTCTGAAGCAGCAAAAATAGCTGTTGGTCTTGTTTTTAATTTGAATAGATCTGCTGCTGCCTCACGGGCTGGAGTACGTAAAAATCCGCCAATCTTGATGTAGGATTTATCTGGCTCGATATGGTGTTTCTCAAGTGCATCATTATACCCTTCCAGACGGGATTGCCCGGCCTGGGTCGACAAATCACCAGCAATGGTGGCAATATGCTTATGTCCCAATTTAATAAATTCCTCAACCACAGACATCGCGGCCTTGTAATTGTTCACAGCGATATAATTGATAGGCTCATTAATAATATTGTTAAGCACTAAGCATGGCATACCTTGCATGATTGCTTTTTTGACGATATTAAGATCATTGTCGATATCTGCAAATAAAATACCATCGACGTATTTACGGTCTAATAAAGTAGGATCCAGCCAGGTTGCATGATTGGAACGGTCCGTGATATGTACCAGGTAATCAACATTCAAACGGCTGGCGGCCAAATTAACACCCTTGGTGATCTCGCCGGTATAAAAAGAATGAAAGATATCTTCGAAACGAGGTAGAATTAAAACATAAATCGGTTTACGTTTCACAGCCATAACACCCCTTATTGTTCACGTTCATTCAAAATCTTTTTCATTTTATCCATGGTCAGATCTTCAATCTGACGCACCCGCTCGCGGGAAATTCCCAATTTCTTAGCTATCTGTGCTAGCGTATGCGGCTCTGATCCTTCTTTAAGACCAAAACGCAATTCTATAATCGTTTTCTCACGTTCATCCAAGCCCTTTAGAATGGCTTGGGCACGCTCTTTATTAAGGAAGGTTGCCACCGACTCATCAGGAGCGACCATGTTTTCATCTTCCAGCACATCCAGCATTTGGCCCTCACCATCTTCCCCCAAAGGCGCATCAAGGCTTGACATCTTGGTAATAGCCCCATCTAATTCACGCACTTTTTCCATGGTGAGTTTAAGTTTTTTAGCAACTTCTGCAGTGGTGGGACGACGGCGCAAGGATTGGGTCAATTTCTCAACACACTTACGGTATTTAAGAATCTCTTCATTCAAATATACCGGCACCCGGATCATCTTGCCCTGATCAATGATGGCACGGGATATCCCCTGCTTGATCCACCAGGCCGCATAGGTTGAAAAGCGGAAACCTTTTTCCGGATCAAATTTATCCACCCCGCGCATAAGACCGATATTACCTTCTTCAATCAGATCGCTCAAAGCGATGCCGAGATTGGTATAGCGCTTGGCAATGCTGATGACCAAACGCAAGTTAGCTTTGATCATCGCCTCGCGGGCTTTTTTATCTCCCTTTTGAATTTTGCGCGCAAGAGTCACTTCCTCTTCGGCAGTCAAAAGAGCAATATTTTTAATTTCTTTTAGATAAGACTTTATTGGATCCATGAGCCTCTTTGTCATTCCCGCGAAAGCGGGAATCCATAACAAAATTATTTCTTTTTAACTGTTTTCTTTTTAGAACCACCTTTAACATCATTTAACGCTGCCTGTGCTGCTGCTAGACGGGCTATGGGCACGCGATAAGGTGAACAGGAAACATAATTCATACCAACTCTATGGCAGAACTTAACGCTTTCTGCTTCACCGCCATGCTCACCGCAAATACCAATCTTCAGGTCTTTTTTGGTAGAGCGGCCGCGTTCAATACCTAATTTAACCAACATCCCAACGCCCTCTTGATCCAGGCTTTGGAAAGGATCATCTTTAAAGATGCCGCAACCGCCGTCTTTCTCGGTGGCAACATAGGTCGGCAAAAATCTGCCGGCATCGTCGCGAGAAAGCCCCAAGGTCATCTGGGTCAGATCATTGGTCCCGAAGCTAAAGAATTCGGCCACTTCCGCGATTTGATCAGCTAAAAGAGCTGCACGCGGAATCTCAATCATGGTCCCAACCATGTACGGCAATTTAACGCCTGCTTGCTTGATCAAATGCTCAGCAACCTTACGTGTTTGGACTTCCATGATCTTAAACTCTTTTTTGTCCATGGTCAATGGGATCATGATCTCAGGCAAAACCTTTATACCTTCTTTGCGGCATTTGATCGCCGCAGAGATGATGGCCGTGACCTGCATGTCCAAAATTTCCGGATAGGTAATACACAAGCGGCAACCGCGATGACCCAACATAGGGTTGGATTCATGCAATTGCTCGCAGCGATGACGGATTTTGTCCGTCGATAAACCGGTGATATTACTTAATTTCTCAATACCGGCATGGTCCTTCGGAGTAAATTCATGTAAAGGTGGATCGATCAAACGGATGGTCACTGGAAACCCGTTCATGGCTTTAAAAATGCCATAAAAATCATTGGTTTGGAAAGGCAGCAACTTCGCCAGGGCGAGTTTACGTGCATCCAAGGTTTCCGCAACGATCATTTCCTGGATCGCCAAACGGCGTTCTTCAGTATCAAAAAACATATGCTCGGTACGGCAAAGACCGATACCTTCAGCGCCCATCTTGATGGCATTCAACGCGTCATAAGGTGTATCTGCATTGGTGCGCACCTTCAAGGTCCTGAATTCATCCGCCCATTTCAAAATAGTATAATAGCTCGACGGAAGCTCAGGCTCTTTCAAAGCCAGGTCACCGCTATAAATCTCGCCGGCAGAACCATCCAAGGTGATAAAATCCCCATGCTTAATAGTTTTACCATTGATGACAAATGATTTGGTTTCATAATTAATATTCAAGGCCTCACAGCCGACGATACAGCATTTTCCCCAACCACGGGCAACAACAGCCGCGTGAGATGTTTTTCCACCGGTCGCCGTCAAAATACCCTTGGCTGCGTGCATACCGCCCACGTCTTCCGGGCTGGTTTCTTTGCGGACCAAAATAACCTTCTCACCCTTGGCACCCATTTTTTCAGCCTCTGCGGCGGTAAAGACAACCTTACCTGCAGCTGCACCTGGAACAGCATTGATTCCGCCGCCCAAACGGATGGATTTTAAATGGGTGATACTGGTCTTGGTCACGTCGATAACAGGATAAAACAAGCGTTCGATATCATCGGAAGAAATACGATTAACGGCTTGTTGCTTGGTAATAACCGGCTTAACCGCTAATTCAGCGTACTTTTTAGGAAGATAACCTTTTTTAACTAGATCAGCGGCTTGGGCTTTGCTGAGCAATGGCTTGGTTGCGTGATC
>JABDGZ010000022.1 GCA_013285735.1 Candidatus Omnitrophota bacterium
GCTGCTGGGCACCTAATAAATTCCCGGCACCACGGATCTGTAAATCTTCAAAAGCAATATGAAACCCTGCACCCAAATCGCTGTGCTTTTCAATGGCCTTGAGCCGCTGACGGGAAATTTCGGACTGAAGCTCCCGCTTTTGCACGATAAAATAAGCATATGCCTGAACATCCAGCCGTCCCACGCGGCCTCGCAATTGATGCAAATCGGCTAACCCGAATTTATCAGCGCGGTTAACGATCAGCGTATTGGCCATGGGCACATCAATGCCGGATTCGATAATCGTCGTACATACTAAAATGTCAATCTCGTGTTTTAGAAATTTTAACATAATTTCTTCCAAAAGGCGACCGCTCATTTGTCCATGCCCTATGGCGACCCTGGCTTGTGGTGCTAATTTTTTGATATTATTGGCAATAACTTCTATGTTTTCTACACGATTATGCAGGAAGAAAACTTGGCCGTTACGGGACAACTCACGCTGGATCGCTTCTTGAATAATATTTTCATCATAACCAATGAGTTGAGTTTTTACAGCCATTCGATTGGTTGGCGGCGTTGAAATCACTGACATATCACGAGCCCCTGAAAGAGCCATATATAAGGTGCGGGGTATGGGTGTTGCTGTCAAGGTCATCACATCAGCTAACAATCTAAAGTGTTTTAACTTTTCTTTAGATTTCACCCCAAAACGCTGTTCCTCGTCGATGATAACCAGCCCCAAATCTTTAAAAGCAACATCTTTAGAAAGGAGCCGATGAGTACCGATCACAATATCCACATTGCCTTCAGCCGTTTCTTTGACTATAATTTTTTGTTCAAGCTTGGTACGAAAACGTGATAACATCCCAACCTTCACCGGAAAACCTTCCAGACGTTTGCTAAAATTATAATAATGCTGTTCTGCCAAAATTGTTGTGGGGACCAAAATAGCCACTTGCTTATGGTCCATAACAGCCTTAAACGCCGCACGCATGGCCACCTCCGTTTTCCCGTACCCAACATCGCCACATATAAGCCGGTCCATGGGCCTGGAGGACTCCATATCTGCCTTGGTATCCAGGGTGGATTTTAGCTGATCCGGAGTTTCTTTATAAGGGAACTTGGCTTCAAATTCTTTTTGCCATTCATTGTCTTTGGAAAATGAGAACCCTTGTAATTGCGCCCTTAACGCCTGTGTGCGCAACAATCCAGCGGCTAAAAGCCTTAACTTCTTCTCTACGGATGCTCTGGTAGCTAACCATTCCTTGCTTCCCAATTTATGCAGACGGGCCGGTCGTTTGGTAAATGAGACATATTTTTGGACCAGATGAATATCGTACTTGGGAACGAATAATTTGTCCCCGCCCTTATATTCAATAATCAAATGTTCTTTTTTCTTCGCATCTACGTCAAATTCTTTAACACCGATAAAACGGCCAATGCCGTGATTATTATGCACGACATAATCGCCTTGCTTGATATCAACAAAATTATTTAAAGGGACATCAGAAGAAAAAACCGACTTGGAAGAAGTTTTAAAAGGCAGGACTAAAACGATCGTGTGCTCATCGATATTTTCGGCACTGATGGGATCAAAACCATGGATGGCAACAACAAGGTCATCATCTAAATCGACACGGAGCGGGATTTCAAAATTGGCCGGATAAATATCCAGCACACCACCCCTCAAGGCAAACTCACCCTCCCTAAAAACTTTCGTCGCCCGGGTGTACCCAAAGGCGACGAGAGTTTTGACAATTTCATCAATGTTGACCTTTTGATCAACGAGAAATTCTAAAGATTTAAACATCTTAAAATAAAAGGGGACACTTTAAAGTGTCCCCTTTTTTATATTACCATTTTTTATTACCCTGCCACCACAGGAATAGCGGAGAAACGATCCACACTGTCGAGTATGTTCCGAAAAGGAAACCACGGATCAATACAAAGGCAAAGGTATTAAGCACTTCTCCTCCAAAGAAATACAAGGACAAGGCAGATAATGTCGTCATGAAGGTGGTTAAAACTGTCCGTCCCAATGTTTGATTGATGCTTTCATTGATAACATCCGGCAGGGATTTATTACGCATCTTGGGCACATTTTCACGCACACGGTCATAGATAATGATCGCATCATTGGTTGAATAACCGGTGATTGTTAATATGGCGGTCACAACCAATAAATCTATTTGACGACCCGAAAGAATAATCAAGGATAACGTGATCAACACGTCATGGAAAATAGCTACCACGGTCGCTGCACCGAAGGAAAAATGCTTGAAACGAATCCCGATATAAACCAGCATCCCCAGTAAGGCCAGAACAATGGCGTAAAGGGCTTTGACACGAAGCGCTTGGCCCACAACCGGCCCCACTTTTTCTATACGTAAAACCTGAAAACTATTGTCCGCCATTTGATTTCTAAAAATAGCAGCTACTGGGGCGGACGTATCTTGCTGGGTACGAATAATGACATTATCAGGAGCATTGGGGAAGGTTTGAATAACAGCATTCTCAACATGCCCTTCTTTAAGCAAATGACGTATACTGTCCGCTGAAATGGGTTGGGCGAACTTAAATTCCTGGATCTGCCCCCCGGCAAAATCAATACCGAAAACGTCCCCCTTTTTATGAATAAAATCAAGGGCCCCGGCGATAATGATGGCGCCAGAGATAGCAAAGCAAATGTATTTCTTATTTAAGAAATTAAAATTCTGCTTTCCAAACAGATGCATCATCGGCAATGCTTTAATGATCCGCTCTGAAATCAACCAATTAAAAAAGGTACGTGTGACATAAATAGAAGTAAACAAAGAGGCGATCAAACCCGTTGATAAGGTGATAGCAAATCCTTTGATGGGTCCGGATCCAAATTGAAAAAGGAAAAACGCGGCAATCAATGAGGTCACGTGCGAATCCAAAATCGCTGACCAAGCGCGCGCATAACCTGTATTAACAGAAGCGCTCAAAGGCCTGCCATTATCAATTTCTTCACGGATACGTTCATTAATAAGTACGTTGGCGTCCACGGCCATACCCAGGGTCAAAATAATACCTGCAATACCTGGCAAGGTCAAAGTTATTTGAGAATCAGGCATGAGAATATTAAGCAAACCCATGCTTCCCATGATCATCAGCAGATTGATAGCCAAGGCTACCGAGGCGATAAATCCCCCGACTAAATAATAAATACACATAAAGAAAACGATCGCAACCCCGCCTAAAATCGTGGCTCTAATACCCGCTTCAATGGAATCTTTCCCTAATAAAGGACCGATAGTGCGTTCTTCTTCAACAGTCATAGGAACAGGTAAGGCCCCGGTACGCAAAGCTAAAGCCAAAAGAGAAGCTTCTTCAAATTTAAAATCTCCGGTAATTTCTGCATCGCCCGTTAAAATAGGCTCGCGGATATTAGGTGCGGATAAAACCTCGTTATCCAAAATAATCGCCAGACGCTCACTGACATGGGCTGTCGTCAAATCACCAAATTCTTTTGTCCCTTTATCATTAAACGACATGGTGATTTTAGGCTGCATACCTGTTTGGGAAATATCCACACGCGCATCTTTAATACCTTCCCCATCCATCGCCACCTCTTTATAAATCAAAATCGGCGTGTCGCCATCTTTTTTCTCGATCATCAACTCTTCACCATCAGGAACATGACCGCTCAACGCATCTTTAAAATGAGTTTCATCAGCATCAACCAAATGAAATTCCAAACGCGCGACACGGCCAATCATATCAAGGGCTTTATCACGGTCTGTGACACCAGGCAGCTGCAATAGGATCTGATTCTCACCCTGACGCTGAAGCAAGGTTTCACCTACCCCTAAACCGTCAATACGATTACGCAAAACTTCCATGGATTTAAGCACCGCGTCTTCACGGGCCTGCGCGGTGGGGAGATTATCATTCTGGACCTTTAAGATCAGGTGCATACCACCTTTAAGGTCAAGTCCGAGATTAATGCGTTTGTTGATGGGGATAAGCGAAGCTATACAACCTGCGATAACAGCCAGTATGACAAAAAATCTTTTACGTAACTCAGGGGACATTCAAAAAATCCTTTCTTATTTAACGACTTCTGGCTTGACTTCACCGCTTGTTACTGAAGCAATGGATTCGCGGTCAAACTCAATGCGGCAACCTTCATCCACACGTACAACCACTGTTTTTTCTTTGACAATGGCGACCGTACCATGAACTCCGGAAGTGGTGATGATTTCATCATTCTTTTTAAGATTACTCAGCATCTCTTTGATCTTCTTCTGCTGCTGGCGCTGCGGACGGATGATCAAAAAATAAAAAATCGCAATAATGGGCACATACATGAACAGAATCTGTGTTAATCCTGACTGTTGAGGCATGAATATCCTTTCTTAAATCTATTTAGCTTTTTTCATCAAAGATCTAACGGTATCACTCATCTGAGCGCCTTTGGCAACCCATGCGGTGATCTTATCTTTTTTAAGCTGAAAATAGGATTTCTTGGCAGGGTCATAATAACCCAAAATATCCAAGGTACGACCGTCACGACCTTCTTTTCCCGCCATGGCAACGACACGGTAATTGTAAGCCTTATTAGATGCTTTACCTGCTTTTTGTAAACGAATTCTAACTTCCATGTTATTTAACTCCTTCTTTAATTAACTTCACCTTATTGGTGAGCCATCTCAATTGCTTTAATTTGAGCTCGGGCTTTATTCATCGTTTCAATGTATTCCGTTGTAGGATCGGAATCAGCTACTATGCCGGCACCTGCCTGGACATAGGCCTGTTTCTTATGAACCACTATTGTACGTATAGTTATGCAAGTATCAAGGTTTTTCGAAAAACTCAGGATTCCAACAGCTCCCCCGTAAGGACCTCGTTTTTGACCTTCCAAGCCTTCAATTAATTCCATGGCCCTGATTTTGGGTGCTCCTGAAAGGGTTCCCGCAGGAAAAGCTGCTTGCAAAACATCCAAGGCATCCATATCTTTACGCAGTTGCCCTTGTACATTGCTGACAATATGCATCACATGTGAATATTTCTCTATTTCCATAAATTCAGATAAACGTACTGTTCCTTTTTCACAGACTCGCCCCAAATCATTGCGCCCCAAATCCACCAGCATGATATGTTCAGCCTTTTCCTTGGGATCAGCCATCAGACTTTTGACATAAGCCTCATCTTCTGCCTCTGTGCTCCCACGCGGACGAGTGCCTGCGATGGGACGCGTTTCAACCAAACCATTTTCACAACGCACTAAAAGCTCTGGGGATGCACCAACAAGCTGCAGCCCATTAAAATTTAAATAAAACATATAGGGCGAAGGATTAAGCACACGCAAACAACGGTAAATTTCAAAAGCATCGACGCTGATGTCCGCCTTAAAGCGCTGGGATAAAACGATCTGAAAAATATCACCGGCTTTAATATGTTCCTTACCTTTAATGACCATCTGCTCATACTGCTTCTGAGTACAATTGGAAGTCACCACTAATTTCTTGGAACTTTTTTTAGATACAGGCAGCTTTAAAGGTTTTTGCAAATCAGCAATCAAGGCATCAATGATCTTGATGGCAGCTTTATATTTCTTAATTTTTACTTCACGACTATCCGTTTTAGACAAATGCACGCAACTTAACACCTTAATCGTATGATAACGGTGATCAAAAACCACTAAATCCTTGGCCAAAGCCAAACATATATCTGGTAATTTTAAATCATCAGTTGAAGTATTTGGCAACCGCTCAAAAAAACGAACACAATCATAACTTAAATATCCCACCATACCGCCAAAAAAGCGTGGCAGACCCTTCACATCCACGGCTTGATAGTCTTTCATCAAACTACGAACCACAGACAACGGTGAACCGCTAAATAAAACCTTCTCAGAACTTTTTTTACCTTTAGCAAAACGCAAAATCTGCGCCTCTTGATTCTGGCAGGTAAAAACCAGCTCAGGATCACGGGCAATAAACGAGTAACGGGCAATCTTTTCTTCACCCTCGACGGATTCCAATAAAAAAGAATAGGCAGAACGGCCCGCTAACTTGTAATAAGCAGCAACCGGCGTCTCCAAATCCCCGGGTATTTCCTTATACACAGGTATTAAATTGCCTTTGGCGCTTAACTTTAAAAATTCTTCTTGAGATAGATAGTTCATAAATTAAAAGGATGCCGCCATTTCAATAATTTAAAACGTGCAAATCCCTGGTCAGTCGTTATAAATTCATAATCCCATTCAATCGCAAGGGCGGCTAAATAAGCGTCAGGTACATCATTACCCGTTATTTTAAGGGATCTTATCAATGAAAGAAATGTGTCCCAATGTTTTGGCCCTGGAGTTACGATGAAACATTGGGGACAATGACGAATTTGTTCGACAAACGCCAAAACTTCTTTTAGCGAACTGGGATTCTTAAAAATTTGAGTATGTGTGGTGACCCGAATAACAGCACTTAATACGCTATCACTAATACCAAATGATTTATTGCCATTGACAAGATTTTCTAACCATTTACGGTATTTCTCGTGATGATCCGTATCTTGACGATGGGCGTAAATCAAAACATTGGCATCCAGAAGAATCATTGTCCCATCTGGGTCAAAAGGCTGGCATTATGATCAAGATTAACGCCATTCTTAAGTCCGGAGCCTCGAACTGTTTTTAATTTTATAGTTTTAGGGGCGGGAGATTTTTTCGTGGAAAGATTTAAAACATATCTTAAACCAGCGTCAATCAAAGCGGTCAAAGTCGTATGACGCTCAACCGCAGCTTTTTTTGCTGTCCGTAAAATATTATCATTAAGACGCACCGTTGTTCTCATGATTAAAGTATACAATAAGACATAAATATGTCAAGTCAAATACTGTCAGCTGTCAGCTTTTATCCTTTATCGTACCCCTGAAACCTGAAGCTATACTAATAATGGTGCGGTGGTTTAATTAATTTTCCTGTAAAAACAACTACGTTGATTGGTGTGGCAGGCAGCACCGATTTGGTCGACCTTCATTAAAAGGACATCGCAGTCGCAATCATAATAAATTTCTTTCACATGTTGGAAGTGGCCGGATGTTTCACCTTTGACCCAATAGGTCTTCCGTGAACGTGACCAATAAGAAGCTTTGCCGCTCTTTAAGGTATCGCGCAAAGAATCGATATTCATCCACGCCATCATCAATACATCACCTGTTTTATAATCCTGGGCAATGGCAGGAATTAGGCCTTCGGAATTGTATTTCAATCGATCCAGATTATCTTTAGTGATTTGAATTGTCTCTATTTCAGGATTAGCACTCATCGTATATTCACTTTCTTTTCTTTTAAAAATGTTTTAACTTCCGTAATTGAGATCTCACCATAATGAAATACCGACGCAGCCAAAGCTGCATCTGCACCAGCTTGGGCAAAAACATCATAAAAATGCTCCAAGGTCCCTGCCCCGCCTGAAGCGATCACCGGAATATTGACGGCTGCAGTCACTGCTTTAGTCAAAGCAATATCAAAACCATTTTTAGTACCATCCGCATCCATGCTGGTCAATAAAATTTCTCCAGCACCAAGCATTTGAGCTTGCTTGGCCCAGTCGATCGCATCGCGGCCTGTAGCATTTCGCCCGCCGTGGGTAAAAACTTCCCAACGAGCACCCACCCGTTTGGCATCGATGGCCACAACAATACATTGAGAACCAAACATATTTGCAGCCTGACGGATCAAGCCTGGCTCATTGACTGCCGATGTGTTCATCGAAACCTTGTCCGCACCAGCGTTGAGTAAATTGCGGATGTCAGGGACATTGCTGATGCCGCCTCCGACGGTCAAAGGCATAAACACACATTCAGCAGTCTTTCGTACCACATCCAAAAAGGCCTTCCGATTTTCAACACTGGCGGTGATGTCTAAAAAAACCAATTCATCAGCACCACCCTGATCATAGGCTTTTGCACAGTCTACCGGATCGCCGGCATCTTGAAGGGCCACAAAATTGACCCCCTTGACCACCCGTCCGTCTTTGACATCCAAACATGGAATGATGCGTTTATTGAGCATTTAAAAATTCAACCGCTTCTTTAAAATTTAATTTGTCTTCGTAAATTGCCTTGCCCGTAATAGCCGCGGCAACGCCTTTCATGGTCGATAATCTCTTCACATCTTCCATGGACGCAATGCCGCCTGAGGCAATGACGTTTATTTTCTTAACTGTATTGAGCATATTTTGCAATTGAGAATAATTGGGCCCTGACAACGTTCCATCCCGGGCAATATCCGTATAAACCATCCACTGCAATCCCATGGCTTCCATTTCAAGAGCCAAATCCGTAGCTAGAATTTTCGTTGTAGAAACCCAGCCACGCTGGGCTACAAAACCTTTCGAACAATCCAGGCTCACACAAATTTTATCACCATAATTCTTAATGGCCTTTTTTAAAAAAGCCCTGTCTTCAATGGCCTTGGTACCTAAAATGACCCTTTTCACGCCAATCTTAATCAATTGTTCAACAGCTTCATAACTACGGATACCGCCGCCTATTTCAACGGGGATTTTAACCTGTTTGATGATCTCCGAGTAAATCGGCAGGCTTGTCATTTTTCCTGTTTGAGCACCATCGAGATCAACCAAATGCAGCCACTGTGCGCCAAAGCCTTCCCATTTCCGGGCAACCTCTAGAGGATCATCGAAATATTCCGTAACTTTAGAAAATTTCCCTTGAAACAAACGAACAACCTTACCGCCTTTAATGTCAATCGCTGGAATAAGAATCATAGCTCTGCAAAATTCTTTAAAATTTGTAAACCCACCTTTTGGCTTTTCTCCGGATGGAATTGCACACCCCACACCTTATCCTTGACTACTGCAGCAACAAAATCGATTCCGTAATTAGTAATACCTGAAGCAATCGAAATATCCTGGGGCTTTACATAATACGAATGACAAAAATAAAAATTCTCATCAGATGCAAGGTCCTTGAACATTGCATTACCTGCTGGCTGGGTCTTGACCTGATTCCAGCCCATATGCGGAACCTTCAATGCGCTAAAACGCTCAACATTTCCTTTTAAAATTCTAAGCCCTTCAGCAAAACCACCCTCTGAACTTCTTTCAAATAATAATTGCATCCCCAGGCAAATACCTAAAAATGGTTTGCCGTCCTGAACGACCTTACGGATAGGCGCAATTAAACCCAATTCCTGCAATTTCTGCATGGCAGGCCCCATGGCCCCAACACCTGGCAAAACCACCTTATCTGCTTTTAAAATATCACTGACAATATGAGTCACCTGCACAGTCGCACCAACAGCCTCAAATGCCTTTTGCACACTACGCAAATTCCCCATACCGTAATCAATAATTGCTATCATATTCTTTTCTAAGCCAGCGGGTCCTGTCTCGTCATTGCTGTTAAGGTGCTCCTAATTGAAACGCGAACGTCACAGCCTTATAGAACGGTGGTTTCCCTTCACTAGCCCAGAGAACCGTCACCGTCCGCCCCTTAACATCAATTCCGAGCCACCCGCCGCAATTAATCTATAATCCCTTTAGTAGAAGGAATCTGTCCTTCTCGACGAGGATCAATGGTGGTTGCTTGATCTAACGCTAAACCTAAAGATTTAAACATCGTCTCTAAATTAGTGTGCAGGTCATCACTAGGATTTTGGATGGTAAAGCTGAGTGTTGCCCCTAAATTATGGGCAAGGCTTTCCATGAAATGTTCAAAATGAGAAAACTCATAACCATCCGTCCCCTTTTGAGCAGGCATTGAGCCTTCAGCATTAAATTTAAAAAATCCTCTGCCGGAAATATCAATGACACAGCGACCAACAGTTGCTTCCATAGGTGCATAAGCAAACCCAAAACGTTTGATACCAGCCTTTTCTTCACCCAAGGCTTTTTTAAATGCTTTCCCTAAAACAATGCCGATATCTTCATTAGTATGGTGAATATCAATATGTGTATCTCCCGTGACAGATAAATCTAAATCAAAATAGCCATGAAACACAAATAACTCAAGCATATGATCTAAAAACCCTATGGGCGTCTTGATCTTTGTTTTGCCACTACCGTCGATGTTCAATGATACCTTTATTTGCGTTTCTTTGCTTTTGCGTTCTATTTCTGCTTTGCGTTGCATATTTTATCCTTTTTTATTTAAATCTCACATTCACTGACTCAGCGTGTTTGGCCATGCTTTCTAGATTGGCTACTTTCTCTAGAGGTTCACGGACACGTTCTAGCGCTTTCTTGCTATAGGCAATCACGTGGCTGGTCTTGGTGAAACTCGACAAGGACAACCCGGAAAAGAATCGTGCTGTTCCCATGGTCGGCAGTACGTGACTAGGACCTGCAGCGTAATCACCCAAGGCGGTGGGGCTATAGGGCCCTAAGAAAATTGCCCCTGCATGCCTGATCTGCTTGGCAATAGTATGTGCATCACTGGTCATAATTTGTAAATGTTCTGGAGCTATTTGATTGGCAATACATACAGCTTCATTGATGTTCTTGCAATAAACGCAATACCCATTAGCCACGCGCTTCCTTACCTCGGTAATCAATTGTTTAGACGTACTCAATAAAATCGACAAGCCGCCCACATGCTCCATCTGCGCTTCCAAATCCGCCACCACAAAATCCACATTGCTGTAACGATTGGCAATAACGACCAACTCCGTTGGCCCGGCCAGCATATCAATATCCACATAACCAAATAATTGACGCTTGGCCTCAGTGACATACATATTGCCAGGGCCCACAATCTTATCAACCTTAGGGATCGTTTTAGTCCCCAGCGCCAAGGCTGAGATAGCCTGAGCACCGCCTACTTTATAAATTTCATTGACCTTTAAAAGATTGGCCACTGCCAATATGTAAGGATTAACATTACCTTCTTTATTCGGCGGCGTGACGATAACTACACGTTCGACACCAGCGATGATAGCTGGCACTGCCGTCATATAAACCGAAGAAACCAGGGGCGCTGTACCTGCCGGGATATAAATACCCACGGAATCCAAAGGCCGTACTACTTCTTTAAGCATAACACCATCATGGCCCTTGACCTTGCAGGGCTTATGAAGCTGCTTTTTATAATAGGTTGAAACATTATTAATAATGGTTTTCAAATGCCCCACAAATTCAGGCGTGATATTCTGAAAAGCACTGGATATCTGGCTTTCATCCACCTTCAGTTGGCGGGCAGCTAATTTAACGCCGTCAAAACGACGGGTATATTTGATCACCGCATCATCGCCGTTTAAACGCACATCATCAATGATGGTGCGTACTTTTTCTTCAATAACTTTACGACGCGCCAGCCTGCTGCGATTGTAAAGCTTTTCAATATTTAAACCTGTTTGTTTAATGAGTTTCATTAAATTACACCCTTTACTATTTCTCTTGCCTTAGCCAATGCCCCGTCTAATTTTTGGGGTTGCTTACTGCCGGCTTGGGCTAACTGAGGCTTGCCGCCACCACTACCCTCCATTAACGGCATTATCTGGACCATTAACTCATTGGCTTTAATGCCACGAGCCACCAAATCATCTGTTACCGAAAGGACTAACGAAGCATCTTCTGAATTCTTTGTACCCAAAATAAAAACACCTGTTTTTACTTTTTGCTTGAGCAAATCAGAAAGTTTACGCAATAACGTAATGTCCATATTCTCTAAAGAACGAATGATCAAATTCGCTCCCTTAACATTCTCACCAGCCTGGATAATATCATCTACGGAAGCCTTGATCTTTTCAAAATAAGCGTTTTGATTATTCTTTTCTTCCAACTTTTTACGTTGAACTTCTTCAATAGCTGCTGATTCTTGGGCCTTTTTATTTAAAAACTCATCAACAGCAGTTTTCCCTGTCAATGCTTCCACACGACGTATCCCTTGAGCCACTGATCCTTCTGACACAATCTTGATCGCCTCAATATCCCCCGTTGAGGAAACATGCGTTCCCCCGCAAAATTCCCGGGAGTAATCGCCAATAGAAACCACCCGAACAGTTTGACCATACTTTTCTGCAAAAAATGCCAATGCACCTTTTTTCTTGGCTTCTTCAAGAGCTAAAACCTCGGTCGTCACAGGGTCTTTCTGACTAATAAATTCATTAAGACGATTTTCAATTTTACTCATCTCTTCGGGCTTAATACCCTTAGGATGTGTAAAATCAAAACGCAAACGGCCTTCTTCAACCAAAGAACCTTGCTGCTTGATATGCGTCCCTAAAGTCTCACGCAACGCTGCCTGTAATAAATGTGTTGCCGTATGATTGCGCTTGATCGCTTGGCGACGAGATTCATCAACAGCAACTATCAACTTATCTCCCGTCTTAATCCCCCCATGTTCAATCACACCGCTATGGACATAGATATCATTGGTCTTTTGCGTATCCGTCACGCGGACCTTACCATTGGGAGCAATTAAATAACCACTATCACCCACCTGGCCACCAGACTCAGCATAAAAAGGGGTACGATTTAAAATGACTTTAACGGCTTGACCTTGATAAGCCTCGTAAACTTCTCCCTGCTCATTTAAAATCTTCAAAACCTCTGCACCTGTCTTGGTTTCTTTGTAACCTAAAAATTCTGTTTTAGGCAAATTCAAGGCAAAATCCTGGTTAGCGTAAACGTCACCTGTCATTTTGCTACCGGCACGGGAACGGTTCTTTTGCTCTTCCATTTTAACTTCAAAAGTTTTAAGGGCATCATTCAAAACAAATGCAGTAATCCCAATGTCATTCGCAGCAAGCGTCATAGTCGATAGCGTTAAGCCATAAGTATCACGATATAAAAATAAAATTTCTCCCAAACCTTCCGCGTTTTCTTTATTGACTGCCAACCGCTCTTTAAGTTCAGGTACTCGCTCACGACGCACCTTGATAAACGCTTCTTCAATCCGTTTAATTAGCTCTTTAATATCATGCGCCTTGCCAGATAATTCTGGATAAGGATCTCTTAAACGTTCAATAACAATATCAACAAAGGTATAAATAACAGGCTGTTGAATTCCAGCACGGATCGCCAAATCGCTCATATCCACAATCAGTTTACGCATGACATAGCCGCGGCCTTCGTTAGAAGGCATGACACCATCTGCGATACCAACGGTGACGGCACGCACATGATCAGCGATGATGCGAAATTCACTTTCTGTGGCTTTAACTCCGTTTGCTGCAAAAGCATCCTTAATCACCTTCAAAATCGCAGCAAAATTATCCGTCTCATAATTACTCTTCTTGCCTTGCACCACAGCCACCAAACGTTCCAGCCCCATGCCTGTATCAATATTTTTCGCTGGCAAAGGTTCTAAAATGCCGCCGTCTTTGCGATTAAATTGCGTAAATACCAAATTCCAAACTTCTGAAAAACGCCCGCAGGAACAATCTGGATCACACTTCTTACCATTAGGACAATTAGGATTGACCCCATAATCATAAAAAATTTCTGAACACGGACCGCAAGGGCCGTTAGGACCATTGAGACGGGCGTTAGACGGCCAGAAATTACTCTTATCTCCGAGTTTAACAATACGATCCGTCGGTATTTTAATATCATTTGCCCAAATGCCATACGCTTCGGTGTCCTCTTGATAAACTGAAACCCAAAGTTTATCTTTCGGTAATTTTAATTCACCCGTCAAGAATTCCCAGGCCCAATGAATAGCTTCTTTCTTGAAATAATCACCAAAAGAAAAATTCCCCAGCATTTCAAAAAAAGTATGGTGGAAATCTGTTTTACCCACCACATCAAGGTCATCCGTGCGCAAACATTTTTGGCAGGTCGCGGCCCTGGTAAAGCCATCAATATGCCCCAAAAACTGCGGCTTAAACTGCTGCATACCTGCGGTCGTAAAAAGAACCGTGGGATCATCCTTGGGAACCAAGGAATCACTCGCCATAATGCTGTGTTCTTTGGACTTAAAAAAACTTAAGAATTTTGCTCTAATTTCGTTGGTTGTCATAGTGTCTGGATTCCCGCTTTCGCGGGAATGACATATTATTTTATTCTTTTTAATACTTTCAATACTGTATCTATTTCAAATCCTCGCCGTAATAAAAAATCCATGACCCTTTTTTTCTTCTTTTGAGGATCAAGGGCTGGTAACCGTTGCCAACGGCGCTGGACTAGTTCTAACGCCACCTCTTGCGAATTATATTTATCGTCGACTTCAGTTATTGCTTGATCGATAATTTCCTGATCAATGCCTTTGGCCTTCAATTCCTGAATAATCCTTCTAAAACCAAACGGCCGGGCTAAACGATAATTGATCCAACTTTTCGTAAATGCCCGGTCGTCTAATAATCCCGACACAATTAAATCATGTATGGTTGCTGCTATTTCGTCATCTGAAAAACCCTTAGCTTCAAGTTTTTCTTTTAATTCAAATATACTGCGCGGCCTGATCTTTAAAAACCGCAAGGCCGCGGCTTTAACACTTAGCGGCATTAAACCTTAGGCTTAGCCTTAAGCTTTTCAATAACAAGTTTCTTGATCTTATTCATTATCTTTGAATTTTCTTTGAGATATTTACGTGTACTTTCCCGTCCCTGGCCAATTTTTTCATTTTCAAATGAAAACCAGGCGCCGCTCTTTTGGACGACTTCTTGGGTCACCGCTAAATCCAGGATATCCGCTGCTTCAGAAATACCCTCCTGGAAATAAATTTCAAATTCGGCTTCTTTAAAAGGTGAAGCAACTTTATTTTTAACAACCTTGGCCTTAACACGGTTGCCAATAATATCTTCACCAGACTTGATCGACTCAATCCTTCTTAAATCAATACGCACCGACGCGTAAAATTTCAACGCACGGCCGCCGGTCGTAGTTTCTGGATTACCAAACATGACCCCAATTTTCATACGGACTTGATTGATAAAGATCACACAGCAATTTGATTTACTGATAGCCGCGGTTAATTTGCGTAAAGCCTGACTCATTAAACGCGCTTGCAAACCCATATGCGCATCGCCCATTTCGCCTTCGATTTCCGCACGAGGCGTTAAAGCGGCGACAGAATCGATAACAACCAGTTCAACTGCATTGGAACGAACCAGGGTTTCAGCAATCTCTAAAGCTTGCTCGCCAGTGTCTGGCTGTGACACTAAAAGATCATCTAATTTAACACCTAAGGTCTTGGCGTAATTCGAATCAAAAGCATGTTCAGCGTCGATAAAAGCAGCAACCCCGCCTGATGCCTGTAATTGCTTAATTATACTTAAAGTCAAGGTGGTTTTACCAGATGACTCTGGTCCGTAAATCTCAATCACACGGCCGCGAGGAATACCCCAAACACCTAACGCCAAATCCAGGGTCAATGAACCCGTGGGAATAACCGGAATATCTGCGGACACATTGCTATCCATACGCATGATCGAACCTTTGCCAAACTGCTTTTCGATCTGTGCTAAAGCTAAATCCAACGCTTTTAAACGGTTTTCACGCTCCGCGTTAGTTGTTTTGTCACCAGCTGTTTTTTCAATTTTTTCTGCTTTTTCTGCAACTGTCTTGTCTTGAGCCATGATTCCTCCAAATAATATACATCATTAATAAAGCTAAAAATTATACCTTGTCGAGGGTTATATTGTCAATTCCTAAGGGGATTGGATGAATTTGATTTAAATTAGTATACACGCGAAATTAATTCCTGCATAGGAATTTGACTAGCGCCACAGCCGCGATGGCAGCGGTCTCAACCTTTAAAACCGTATCTCCCAAAGACACTGGCACACAGCCATGTTTAATGGCTAGTGCTACTTCATCTGGGGTAAAATCCCCTTCTGGGCCTATAAAGATGGTCACTGGTTGATGCCTGTCAGCCTTCAAAAGCACATCAGCGATATGCTTTGAGTGATTATGAAGCGATGGAAATAAATGCACGCCATGCGGATCCAGGGTTTGCAAAACTTGGGGTAGCGTCCTCATGGGATGAATCTGAGGAACCTTCATTCGTTTAGACTGCTTGGCCGCATTAATGGCCACTGCCTCAAAACGATTAAGCTTACCAGCCATTTTATCTTCTTTAAAAACAACCTCCGTACGTTTCGTTTTCAATGGAATAATCTCATCAACACCTAATTCTGTGCATTTCTCAATGATAAATTCAAATTTACCTTTTTTAGGCGGTGCACAAACTAAAATAATCTTAGCCTGCCCCTCTTCTTTTGGTTTGACTGACTGCACACGGAAATTAATAGCAGTTTCATTGATTTGATCAATAAGCACATCTGCCTGCTCAGATTTAGCATTAAATATTTGAACCAAAGCCCCTTTTTTCAGACGGAGAACATCTTTAATATGATGAATTTCATGCGTGTCATTGATGACAACGGAAGGTTTTGAAAAATCAGCATCTGAAAAATAAAAGCGGTACATAAATCCTTTTAAAAAAAACTGGTGGATCGGGCGGGGATCGAACCCGCGGCCTCGTCATTGCGAACGACGCGCTCTCCCAAACTGAGCTACCGACCCAAGTTTCGTAAATCTGTATTTTTAAATAACTTCCAGACTTTATAACAAATATTTAATTTCTGCAAAAAGCAGAATGTGCTAAAACTGTGCTATTTTTTTCAAGAGCAGCTTTAGCGGAAATCGAATTATACAATAAATCCTTCAGTTGTGTATCGATTTTCTCAACGGCTGCCCTCATTTGGTCTTCGCCCAGATGCGCGTAACGTTGAGTCATTTGCGGTGTAGTAAGGAACAATATTTTAAGCTTCATGCCTTATCTTCGGTTATAATTTCCAATAACTCCGGTTCATCAGCAAACTTAAAACCTTCTATGATCTTCTCTTGCCATTTCACAGGTACTTTACGGAATACATCACGCAATGTCTGGGTTTCATTATTAGCAATAAGGGCTTTAATAATACTAATAGCAGCATCTTTATCCTTAACTGCCTTTTCTTCCTTAGTTCGCCTTTGGGAAACAATCAATTTATGCAAAGCAAAATTAGCTGGATGAGGCAAGGTCACGACAAAATCTTCGACATTAACTTGAATTGTATTGTCCGTCAAAAAATTAAGGAATCTTAACGCTACTGCATTCATACCTAAAGATGGCAACGGAACCGGACCATCTACTGCCCTGCCTTTTTCAGGAACTAAAAATTCAAGGATCAAGTCTTCATGGCTTAATTTCATGTAACCTTTACTCCCAGTAAATGACACAATAAAACCCAAATCTTTTAATAGTTCAGGGATATCAATACTCAGCTTCAAATTCTTTGGATTTTCAATTAAAAAATCAATGTCGCGGGTCCTTAAGACAAAATTCTTTACTGTTGAATTCTCCTTAAAATATCCCTCATAGAAAATGACCGACCAACTACCGATCAAAATAATATGTGGCATCAATCCACCTTGGTGGAATCTTCGTAATATCTCTATACAAAGTTTATATTGGTTCTTTTCCACGTAATGCTCCATTTAAAAACCTGATTTGTTTTTTAACCTTAGACAATGAATGACGGTACTTGGCCCGTAAACGTTTGGCCTCGCTAAACTCTTTAATCTCTTTGGGTGAGGACTTTCCCCTATAAACATGCACGATCTTTTGCCCTTGCCGTTGAACAATGTAATAGTAGACGTTCCCGCGTATTTTCTTTTGAACCAAACAGCCTTGCGGTAATTTATGCAAAGCAGATTCATAATCTTTCTGCATACGCAAAGAATTTTCCAGTTCTTCAGCTAAGACCCCTTTAATCACACCCCTCATAAGCCCCCCTTGTTACCTAACATAACTACTATAAATATATATTGTTAGGTAACATTTGTCAAGGCCTAAGTTACCTAACAATATAGTAATATATTTATATTGTTAGGTAACAACCGAGCGCGTCGGTAATAACGATTTTTTAAAGCCCGAAACATGTGCTAAAAACGTGCTAAAAAATATCAAAACGTATCAATTTATAACACAACCAAATTTCTTTAACTTATTGGTAGAAGACCTATTTGCAAGAATTGGAAAGATTTACGAAGATTGGCCGGATGGCTTTGCGACCCAAAAATTATTTAAGGCGTTATACTATCAAAGGATTAGAAACTTGACAAGTTTTCTATATTTAGATAGTTTTAGGATTTAAAGTAATATAGACTTAGACAGATAGAAAAATGGCTCGTCATCTTTTCCCTCTCACTGAATATTAATTATGATAAAAACTGATAATACACTGCGAATGAAATTCTTCTACGCCTTCTTGATTATTCTGGTAGGAACAATTATTTATGCCAACTCCTTGCATAATCCCTTTATTTTCGATGATGAATTTTTTATCGTTCGCAACCCCTATATTCATCATTTTTCAAATTTTAAAGCGATTGTTGATTATCTCCCCAGACGATGGGTAGGAACATGGACCTTTGCTTTGAATTACGCCTTGGGAGGCTTTAATGTCTGGGGCTATCATGCCTTTAATATATTGATCCACATCAGCTGTGGTTTAGTTGTTTGGTGGTTTTTTTGTTTGATTTTATCTGCTCCTAAATTTCGCTCCTTACCCATTGCTGCTGAAAAAGAAAAATTAGCTTTGTGGGCAGCTCTTATTTTTATCACCCACCCTGTCCAAACAATGGCCGTAGACCATATTACCCAGCGCTACGCCAGTCTGGCTGCTTTGTTCTATTTAACAACTTTGAGTTTATATTTTAAAGGCCGTTTATCACAGGAAAAAACAAGGTGGTGGTTCTTCATAGCATCCGCCATAACAGGTTATCTTGGAATTTTTACCCGAGAGGCAGTTGTGACCTTGCCTCTCGCTATTATATTATGCGAAATTCTTATTTTAGGAAATCCTAAAGAAACTAAAACTAATAGTAAGAAATATTGGCTGCTTACAGGACTTATTGTTTTTATAACAGGCATTGTCTCATTTTTTTATCATTTTAATATTATTGAACTATTAACCAAAACACAACTTGTATCCCAATCGCATCAGGGAGAAACGATTACTGCATTCACTTATTTCTTAACAGAATTTAGGGTCATTTTAATTTATGTTCGCCTATTATTTTGGCCGGTAGGGTTAAATTTTGATTATGACATGCCACTATCTTATAGCTTCAGGGAACCGGATGTGCTGGTAAGTTGTTTATTTATTATTCTTCTCCTAACTTATGCTGCACGGGTTAAAAGCAGATATCCCTTAGTCAGCTTTGGTATTTTTTGGTTTTTCCTGACCCTGTCCGTTGAGTCAACCATCTTTCCCCTCTCTTATATGATTACGGAATATAGACTTTACCTGCCCTTATTCGGCATTTGCATTTCTTTTGTCTACGTCATGAGAACACTGATTCAAAACAAAAAAGTTTTTACTGCTTTAATAACAACTATGGTCTTGATTTTATCATTATTGACGATACAAAGAAATACAGTTTACAAAAGTGAAGTAAGCTTATGGACAGACACCATTAAAAAATCTCCTTTCAAGTCCAGGCCGTACACAAACCTTGGTGCAGCCTATAGCCGTCTAAAAGAATACCCGCAAGCCATAAAATATTTACGCAGGGCCATAGAATTGGAACCTGATAATTACGATGCCCTTACTGATTTAGCTGATGTGTACGCGATCAATAGAGTTTTTGATAAGGCCATTGCCATCAATGAACAGCTACTACAAAGAAAACCTTCGGCTCCCGTATATAGCAATTTGGGCCTCATCTATTACACCATGGGTGATTTAAATAAAGCCCAAGAATATTTTAACAAAGCCCGTTCTATTAACCGTTATTACCAGGAAGCATGTTTTAATTTAGCCACCCTTTTCATACATAAAGGACAATTAAAACAAGCAAAAGAGATTTACCTCGATATGCTTTTTGAATACCCACAAGAAAACAAGGCTCGGTATGCTTTACTCATGCTGGATTTAAATTCAGGACAAGCTTCCCAGGCTGATGCCATGGCGAAGGGAATTTTGGCTTCCGGTAATAATGACCCTCATCAACTGGTTAACTTGGGAAGTATTCTCGCTTCCAGGGGACATTTAGACATGGCTTTAAATTCTTACACTAAAGCGTTGAGCATGGACTATACCTGCACGGAAGCTTATATTGAAATGGGTAAACTTTTCTATAATCAACACCAGGTCAATGATGCTATCCGTGTTTGGCAAACAGGATTAAAATACGCCTCTCATACTGAGACTTTAAATAACTTAATCGATCAAGCACGGATTGTCCAAAAATCGCTGGCCGATGTTTCAAGGTAGGCATAAGGAATCGTGAAATAGCCCGCTTGTCCCCACTGAGAACCCCAAGAATTACGTACAATAAAACGCTTCTTGCTTTGATCATACCCTACGGCCATGACCGCGTGGCCGCCTAAAGCCTTCTCGGATTTTTTAGGCATAGGTGCTATGCCTGTTTTAGCCACCTTCAAACTTTCAAAACTTTCATATACGGTAAAACCAAAGACAAATGGAAAACCTTCAGCCAAACAATTAAGCATTTCATCCAGGGTTTGAAGGCGATGGTAACTGGTTATACGGTGCTTGAGACCTTGTTTATAACAAACCGTAGTGGGCTTGCGGGTAAATTGAGATATATCATAGGGCCAGCTTGATTCAGGGCAAACGCCATATTTAGCCAGCACCTTTATGCCGTCCCGAATCATGGCCCCTGAGTCAAAACCAACTGTCCCTTCAATAGCACGCTCATTATAATAAATAAAAAGCCGGCTGACATCCTGATAGGTTTGACCACTAACTTTTTCCAAAAATTGCAAATTACCAGCCAAAGCATTAGCTGTACAAGAACCTAACTGGCCCTGATTTTCTATGGAGGAATCTTCACTTCTTAAATCTACTTTAGACGGTAATTTAATTTTTGGAGTGATCGCCCTGTAAAGATAATCCCGTTGATCCGGAGTGTCTGGTATCCAACCATACGATTGAACACGTTTCATAAGTAGTCTCCTTTTTTATGAGGTTACTTGTGGGGGAATAACGCTTCCGGAAATCTGGACTTCGGGGTTATCCTCCGGATCTGTTGAAATACCTGTAGAATTGCAACTTGATAAAGTATTATTAAGGCAGTTTTGAATAGTAATGGAAAATAACACCTGGCTCTGGCTTTGGACATAGGTAGGCGTGGGCTGCGCCACGCCATTAACAATCAAATTAGTGATGCTATAAGCTGTTCCCAAAAATTGTGTTGTACCAGCCTGGCAAGAGTTAGTAGATTCAGCTCCCCGATAACCAGAGGCGTCGTTAATAAGATATGACTTGGTACAATATGAAATTTGTTGATAGGTAGGATCACTCGCGGTAGTATCTAACCAATAACATACCCAAGAATCAACACCTGCAGAGCTCTGTTGATGGATACAAAATGAATTGTTATTTGCTGCCCCCATTTGTGTCCCGATGAGAATGCCTTGATCAAGTACAGCTGGAGTACCCACCACATACTCACCCGTACCAACAGCCATGGAAGCATCATTTAAAATATGGTTTAAAGTGATTTGTGTTGATGATCTAACTAAATATTTCTGGCCGTAATCCTGATTATTATTACTCAGCACCATATGAATCGTGATGATGCCTAAGCTAACAATAGCAACAAGAACTGTTGAGACTATTAGCTCAATTAAGGTAAAAGCTTTTTTAGAAAAATTCTTAATCATACGACACTCGGCCAATTGATGTTCAAATCAACCCTGCGGGCGGCATTAGGATTGGTGCAATTAGGACCAGCGCTGCCATCTCCGCAAGAAACTGTATAGGTCAAACAACCATTTGCATCGCAAGAATTATTGGATGCAATCAAAGCTGGCGGCCAGCTTAGGCCCGATGGCAGGTTTCCATGGGTTACTTGGTGAGCCCCCACCGATAAAGCAAAATCTGGACAAGGATTTTGATTTACCGAACAGGCAAAATAATTCGCATTTGCTGCACTCACATTAGAATACAATGCCTCAAGCACCTGCTTCTCAAAAACAGCTGCTGCCAATTGATTTTCCTTATTAGCCACCGGCCCGCGCACAGCACTTATCGTGGCAAAAACCCCTGCCACGGAAATAACAAAAATGACGGACGACAATAATACTTCCAAAAGTGTAAAAGCCGCATTATTTAAATTTTCTATCCGCATAGGCTTTAAGGACACCAATTAGTGTTACTCGTTGTTGATGTACACGTTGGATTCCCCCCACCTAACTGGATGGGCTGATTTAACGTCACTATCATGACAAGATTTGATACAGGATTATTCCTCACCGCCCTACAAACAGGTATTGTCCCAGCTGGCGGTGGGCCGGAACAGAAATATATATACGTACCATCATCCTGCAGATCCAAAGTAAAAGTGGTATTGATGGCGCTCAAACTGGATGGATAAACATAGGTTCCATTATTGTTATTATAATTTTGCTCAGCCGTATAAATGGCCAATAAATTATTCTGGACAGTCACTGCCCGTGCGTGTTCCATGGGAGTCGTAAAATTAGGGAATATAAATATAGTGGCAATAGCCACCATCATTAAAACAATAACGATCTCCATTAATGTCATTCCCCATCTACATCGCATCACGACCCCCCTTTCTTAACCATCATATTAAAACTTCAAACATGTTCTCCCCATGAATAGCTTTTAGTATGAGCAATATCCGGATCTTCCGGCAATATTGCTGCAGCTTACACTCACCGCCAGTGTACTTACGTTAACAGTTAATGTCAGCAAGTCTGTGCCGTCGCTGGCAGTGCATTGATACGGTGCAGGAGCAGCCGTACAACTATAGATAAAAGGATCATTCGTCGGAATACTCAAACGCAAATTATTATTTAGATCAAGGTTATTATCTCCGCAAGAAGATGACGTGCCTGTACAATAAACGCTGTTATCTTCAAAATACCGTTGTTGGGCAGCAGAAATAGCTAATAAATTATTTTTAGCTGCCTGCGCCTTCGTTTGTTCTACAGAAGTTATAACATTAGGAAGAATCACGGCAACAAGAATACCGACAATAACTAAAGCGACTATTATCTCAATTAAGGTAAACCCTCTTTTATCTCCCATCAAACAATCTCCATAGTTCTTAATACTAACAAACACCTTGAAGTGTGCCGGCACTTGTACAAGTTACGGTTCCAACAGCTGGTGAAGTAGCAGTTGACCGTGATACGGTTACTGTATCTGTATTAGCAAGAACCCCTGATCCGGTAGCTACAATACTATACATTGTATTATTATTGGTAGGTGTTGCCCAACTGTAGGTGAAATTAGCTGATGACGGATTTGCGACCCCTAATACAAAGGTTGTTGTACAAGTAGATTCTGTCCCCTGATGCCCTACAATACAGCCCTCAAGAGAAGGTCTTTCTCCACTAATCCAACTCAATGCTTCCTGAGCTCTATTTTGACTAATATTTCTAAATAGATTAGGCAAGGCAATGACGGCCAAAATACCGATGATAATCAAAACAACAATAATTTCTATCAGGGTAAAACCATTTTTATTATCCAATTTATTCAAATTATTCTCCTAGGCAAACCTTTATCAATAACTACTACTTTAATTATAACATATATAATAAAATTCACAAAAGACTTGAAGAAACTAAAAAAAGGACAACATCATGTTTAGATGTTGCCCTCTTATTATGCCACGTAATTCTTATATACTAACAGGCACCTGTAAGCGTACCAGCAGCTGTACAACTTACCGCCCCAACAGCTGGCGAAGTAGCACTTGCCCGTGATACAGTTATTGTATCTGTATTAGCAAGAGCTCCTGATCCGGTAGCTACAATACTGTATTCTGTATTATTATTGGTAGGTGTTGCCCAACTATAGGTGAAATTGGTTGTGCTTGGACTCGCTACCCCTGCCACAAAGGTCGGAGTACACTTAGATTCCGAACCCTGATGTCCTGCAATACAGGCTTCAAGGGAAGGCCTTTCACCGCTAATCCAACCTAATGCTTCCTGCGACCTATTTTGATTAACATTTCTAAACAGGTTAGGTAAGGCAATGGCTGCCAAAATACCAACTATGATCAAAACGACGATAATTTCTATCAGCGTAAAACCACTTTTATTATTTAATTTATCCATATTAACTCCTTGCAAGAAAAGAGACAACACCTTTTGGGATGCTGCCTCCTTTGTTATGCCATGCAGTTCTTACGTACTAACAAGCACCTGTAAGCGTACCAGCAGCTGTACAACTTACCGCCCCAACAGCTGGTGAAGTAGCAGTTGCCCGTGATACGGTTACCGTATCTGTAATAGCAAGAGCTCCTGATCCGGTAGCTACAATACTATACATCGTATTATTATTGGTAGGCGTTGCCCAAGCATAGGTGAAATTAGTTGTACTTGGACTTGCGGCCCCTGCCACAAAGGTCGTAGTACAGGTTGATTCTGAACCTTGATGCCCTGCAATACAGGATTCAAGCGAAGGTCTTTCACCACTAATCCAACCTAATGCTTCCTGCGCCCTGTTTTGATTAACGTTTCTAAACAGGTTAGGTAAGGCAATGGCTGCTAAAATACCAACTATGATCAAAACGACGATAATTTCTATCAGTGTAAAACCGCTTTTATTATTTAACTTATTCATGTCATTCTCCTTGTTTAACTAATTTATAATATAACTGCATCCTACAAACCAAGTATACCATGCCTCAGTGACTTGTCAAACATTTGGGAAAATATTTTTCCACAACGATATCAATGATAATGCGCGCCCTGGCCGAGTTTAAATAACGGAAGAAAAATCGATATCACTATAGTGCCTATAATGGCAGCCATGAAAACCAGCATAAAAGGTTCAATCAGGGTCCCAAAACGTTTCATAAAAGCTTCAACATTAGCCTGATAAAATTGAGCTACATGTTTTAGCATTTTACCAAGCTCGCCGGTTTCTTCCCCTACCTTTATCATCTGCACTGCCATCATAGGGAAAAAACCTTCCGCCATCAAAGCATCTGCCATTCCCTTGCCTTCACGCACCCCCTCTCGTACCTTGGCAATCACTAAACTACAGGTTCTGTTATCCACCAATTTTTCCGAAATTTCCAATGAATATAATATCGGTACCCCGCTTTCAACTAAAATCGCCATCTGGGCTGCGAAACGCTCGACAACAACCAATTTGGTAATTTCACCAACAACCGGCAAACTGTAAATAAATTTTTCAAAATGCACCTGGCCTACGGGGGTTGAAACATAAGACCTTAGAAAAACGACTAAAGCAAACACTGCAGCCGCGAGATACAAAATATAATGTTTAATAAAATCAAAAGAGGCTAAAAGACACCTGGTCATCAAGGGTAATTCTGCGTGCATTGAGTTAAAAACCTCTTCAAACTTTGGACCAACCACCAGAGCAAAAAACATCACCGCCCCGATACAGACTACAAAAAGGATCAACGGATAAACCATGGCCGAAACAACAGCAGAACGAAACGCTGCGTCCTGCTCCACATGTTCGGCTAATTTATTAAGCACCATTGGCATAGTACCTGATGCCTCGCCTACCTCAGCCAAACTGACCCAAAACTGGTTAAAAATTTTAGGATGCTTGTTCAACGCAGCACTAAGGGAAGAACCTTGTTCAATTTCATCATGGATTTGAGTAGCTGCCATATATAAACTTTTACTCTGAACTTGAGACAAAATAACATCCAGGCTGCGCAGCATGGTGACACCTGCTTCCAGCATGGTTGCCAATTGACGGGAAAAAACTAACAGATCCTCTATCTTGCACTTATCATGATCAAATTTTAACTCTGTCCTTTTAACAGCCTTCTGGGCAGACTTTTCATTGGCCAAACGGATACTAACAATAAAAAAACCTTCACTTTGCAATTTATCAACCAAAACCCCTTCGTTGACAGCATCAAAGGTGTCTGTTTTTGTCTTACCGTTACTGTCCATGACTTCATAAAAATAATTTGGCATAGGTATAATTAATTTTGTTATGGATTCCCGCTTTCGCGGGAATGACATTGGTGATTCTAAATAGTAGTTACGGCCAGAATTTCATCAACACTGCTGATACCAGCCTCCACTTTTTTCATACCCGACTCAAAAAGCGTATCCATTTCATTGCGTCTTGCCGCATCCTTGAGTTCACTATAGCTGGCAGAACGTGAAATCAAAATGCGGATTTCATCATTGATAGCCATCACTTCCGAAATAACCACACGGCCCTTATAGCCTGTATGACTGCAATCATCACAGCCTTTAGCACGATAAATCAAATCACTTTTAACCTTGTAGCTTCCCACCACCAGGCCGTTGGCTTCGTAAGGTTCTTTGCATTTAACGCAAAGCTTGCGGGCCAGACGCTGGGCTAATATCATCACCAACGACGGGGTAAGTAAATAATGCGGCACTCCGATATCTATTAAACGCGCAATCGCAGAGGGAGCATCATTAGTATGCAAGGTAGATAAAACCAAATGGCCTGTCAACGCCGCACGCAAACAAATTTGAGCGGTTTCCAGATCACGGACTTCGCCCACCATGATAATATCCGGATCCTGACGCAAAAAAGCACGCAGGGCTGAGGCAAAGGTAAGTCCGATATCTGAACGCACAGAGACCTGGTTAATCCCATCCAGCTTGAATTCCACGGGGTCTTCGCAAGTCATAATATTCAAACTAGGATCAAAAACCTCATTCAAACAAGAATATAAAGTCGTTGATTTACCGCTTCCCGTCGGACCTGTAACAAAAAACAAACCGTAAGAACTCTGCAAGGCTTTGCGTATGGCCTCCAGCTGTTTGGCATCATACCCCAAATTAGCAAGCTCAAGCTTCACCGCCCCCTTATCCAAAAGGCGCATGACCACTTTTTCCCCATACACCGTCGGTATGGTGGAGACGCGTAAATCCACCACTCGGTCTTCCAGCTTAGCGGAAATAGCACCGTCCTGGGGCAGGCGTTTTTCGGCAATATCCATTTTAGCTAAAATTTTGATACGCGAAATAATAGGCAAATGTAAATGCGCCGCCGGAGGAGGTATTTGATATAAAACCCCGTCAATGCGGTAACGGATTTCCAATCTATCTTTAAAAGGCTCGATATGGATATCGCTGGCCCTTTCATCAATGGCTTGACGGATGACCAAGTCGACAAGTTTAATAACCGGAGCCTCTCCAGCCTTGGCTATGAGAGAATCAATACTCAACTCTGAATCAGCAGTGATTCCTTTTTCTTCCACCTTGGCTGTACGCTCACCATCCACATAACTTTTCTGAAGAGCCTGGTCCAGGATAGAACCACCTTCTTTTTCTCCTGCTTCACGGCCCGTTACATAAAACTCGTCAATAGCCTTGGAGATATCTGCCTTGGTGGCGATGATAAAATTCAAATCGCAGCCCGTGAGAATTTTCAAATTATCCAGGACAAAATAATCCAAAGGGTCAAAGATGGCACATGTTAATGAATGCAGATTCTTACTTAAAGGCAGCACCAAATTTTTCTTGGCAAAATCATAACTGACTAATTTTTCCAGGTTCTGGTCTGTTTTTGGCTTAAGCAATCCTGACGAGTAGGACGCAAAAGGCAAAGAAAGATGGGTACCCAAAGCAACGGCAAAATCCTCTTCTTTGATCATGCCTACTTGGATCAGGATCTCACCAATGCGGCTTCCCTTTTGCTGCTTCTGGATATTAAGGGCCTCTTGCAACTGATTTTCAGTCATCAGCCCTTGTTTAATTAATAATTCACCGATTCTAATACGTGCCATAGGTTAATATTTTTTATTTTTCGTCTAAATCGTTTAAAGTATTATTAATCTCTTGGGCGCGGTCTGAGGCGTTTTGCATATCCAAGGCAGTTTGAACCGACGATGAGTTATCTTCCTTAAGGGCAGACTGGTCGGTATCATCGATGATATGCGGAGTAAGAAAAATAACCAGTTCACGTTCGTCTTTTGTTGTAATTCTGGAACGAAACAAGGACCCAACAAACGGCAAATCTCCCAAAAAGGGAAGCTTGGTGACAGTGTTATTATTCTGGTTAGTCATGAGTCCGCCAATCACCATGCTCTGGCCATCTTTAAGCTTCAAAATAGAATCAGAACCACGGGTCTCGGGATCAAAAATCTGTGGTGCCCCTGAGCTAGTTGGCTGGACCTGGGATAAAATGACGTCGATAACCTTGGGAGAAACAGCCATGGTAATTTCACGTGTTAATAAATTAGCCTGGGGTGTGACTTTTAAGACGACTCCGGTGGTGGTACGCTCAGGGGCAACGGTGCTGGTCGAAGAACCTGTTGTTGTCGAAGAACTAACCTGCTGGAGACTGATCGCTTGATCCGTGGATATTTCAATTTGAGCAGTTTCGTTATTTAAAGTCAAGATCCTGGGACGCGCCAGCGTGCGGGCATCAGTGTTAGTGGTTAAAAAATTTAACTGGGCTGTAAGGCCAGAAGTATCAATCATACCAGGAGTAAATGGACCTGAAGAAGTAGAACTAGAACTGGAACTGGAGCTGGAACCAGAAGTAGAAGCAGAACCCCTGCTGAGACTTAATGGGTAATTCACAGATTCTGTTGATCCTGTAAAACTTATAGGATTGGGACCATACTTAATCCCCAACTGATCCGCTGTACTTTTGGAAACATCCAGCATTTCCACCTCAATAAGGATCTGGGGAACAGGAACATCCAGTTTAGCAATGGTACTTTCGATACTTGCAAACTGATCTGGAATATCCGTGATAATCAAACTATTGGTACGGGAATCCTCAATGACTTTTCCAACCGGAGAAAGAGCATCCTTAATCACTTGTTCCAGACCTTCTCCCGCAGTATCTGAAGATTTTCCACTCCCTGTC
>JABDGZ010000023.1:0-2143 GCA_013285735.1 Candidatus Omnitrophota bacterium
ATATGGGCAATTCTGCTCTCAATGGCTGGGGAACGTGGCAAGTTAGTGGAGATTACAGGGTTCTTGAACGAGATGCTTGGATGGATATTTTTCCTGACTTTGATCAATACACAGGAGACACAAATATCAAAGGTATCCGTACAGAAATTGACATTGGTTTAATGAAAAATTTCTGGATGGATATTAATTTTTTCCATTTCCAAACATATAAATCATTTGTTAACCCTGCATTGGGCTACACAGGGGGAAATACTCAAATAACAAATTCCAAAAATCCCGAAAATCTTTTTCAAGTGGATTTGAATATGAAATTCTAGGGAACATTCTCTAGAGAAACAAAAGTAGGATCTCCTGCATGGCGCTTGCGGGCGTCACAATGGGGTTTAAAGGGACAGAAGGATGCTATCGGCGTGAATTTGTAGATAAATCACGCTTGATAGCATCCTTACTTAAAATTCTTAATGCAGTGACTTAGAGTGTTTAACTATGCGAATATTGTTGGTTGAGGATGAAAGAAAGTTATCTGGAGTTATTAAAAGGAGCCTCAATGAGTTCAACTACGCCGTTGATCTCGCTAATAATGGTGATGATGCGCTTTTTATAGCTGAGTCAAATCCGTATGACTTGATCATACTTGACATTATGTTACCTGGGAAGGATGGGATTTCAATCTGCCGTAATTTAAGAAAAAATAAGAATGATACTCCTATTCTCATGCTGACAGCTCGTGACGATGAAGAAGATAAAGTTACAGGGCTAGATTCTGGTGCGGATGATTATATTACTAAACCATTTTCTTATCCTGAATTTCTTGCTCGTGTGCGTGCTTTACTTAGGCGTAAGAATACAGTCAAAACAACGCGGCTTAAAATAGCAGATTTAGAATTGGATCAATTGACACGTAAAGCATATCGCTCTGGTAAAGAAATTGAACTAAGACCAACGGAATATTCGTTATTGGAATACTTAATGAATAATGCTGGGCAGGTGATAACGCGGACAATGATTTCCGATCACGTTTGGAATGGCGACTTTGAAGCTTTTTCTAATGTTATAAATGTTTACGTTAATTACTTAAAAAAGAAGATTGATTACGGCCATTCGAAACAATTGATTCATTCTTTGCGTGGTGTCGGTTACATGTTTAAGGAAGAGTAGAGAAGTTTAATCTTATGTTTAGGAGAATTTTATGAAAAAATCTAGAATTCTATCAATTTTATTCTTGATTATGACGGGGCAAGTAGTCCTGAATTTAAATAGTTACGCGCTGACTACAAAAGAATATTTTGATCAAGGCCTAGTCGATGGACAACAAGGCAATCTAACACAAGCCGTAGAAAATTTTACTAAAGCCATTGAAATTGATCCAGATTATCCAAATGCTTATTATAATCGAGGCCTAGCGTATTACAAACAAGGTAGTTTTGATCAGGCTATCGATGATTATACTAAGGCCATTGAAAAAAGACCCACTGATCCTGTTAACTATAATAACCGTGGCAATGCCTTTGATGCTCAGGGAAATCTTGATCAGGCTATCGCTGATTACACTAAAGCTATTCAATTAAATCCAAATTTTTCAGATGCCTATAACAACCGCGGCTTTGATTACACGAAAGAATATAATTTTGAACAAGCTATAAGTGATTTGAACAAATCTATTGAACTTGATCCTAAACACGTCACAGCCTATGTAAATCGTGGTATCGCTTTTGCCAAGCAAAGAGATTTTACTCAAGCAATTTCCGATTTAAATAAAGCAATTGAACTAGATCCTAAATATGGGAAGGCTTATAGTAATCGAGCTGTTGTTTATTATCACATGAATGATTATAACAAGGCATGGGCAGATGTGCATAAAGCAGACGAATTAGGAGTTGAGGTAAATCAAATCTTTGTGCAACGGCTAATGCAATCTATGGGTATTGGCGAATAATTTATTTTTCATAAGTAACCTATTAGCTTTAAGTCGTTGATTTTTCCTGCTGGAAAACCCTACGTAAGAGTCAGATTAAAAAATTAAAATAATAAATTTCTTATTTTGTTCTAACCTTCCTTTAATTGGTCACTAGGTATACTAATTTAGGTAATGAAAAAGGCCTAATAGTAGAAAGAATTAAAGGGGGGTGTTCATGAATCAAAC
>JABDGZ010000023.1:2153-28259 GCA_013285735.1 Candidatus Omnitrophota bacterium
TCTCGACAGATTGCCTGAATTTTATATTCAAAAAAATAAGAATTCTTTGAATTGGGACGGAGCAAATCAAATATCTACACAACGATTATTAGTGATTGATGATGAAGCTCTTATTCGAGACACATATCGTCGACTTTTTTGGCATTATGGATTTGAAGTGTTTACAGCTTCAAATGCCACACAAGCCAATGAATTGTTGGTAAAAAATAAATTCGATATTGTTCTTTTGGATATAAACATGGCTGAAGTTGATGGAAGCATATTCTTTGGGCTAATACGCACCTTCCATAAGAATATAAAAGTTGTCATTTCTAGTGTTTATTCAATTGATGAACAAAAAGAAAGGATTGAGGGCGCAGATGCTTATTTTGATAAGTCTGATGGCAAGGACGCTCTTTTGGGGATAATTGCTTCGCTTTTGAATGGTCCTGCGACCGTTTAATAGATAATTCTTAAAGAGGACATCAGATCATGGCCGAAAACATATTTTCATTCATTTTAAGCATTCTAATTGTGATGGGCATTTTAATAGTTAGGAAATTGAAGAATTACTAACATGATTATTTTAATAAAAAGGAGAGAGAGTATGAGAAATATAATCGGAAGATTAATTACAGTTGTATGTTTGGTTGGTATGACAAGTTTTGCAAATGCAGCAACTTGGGGTGAAGTTCAACAACAGGCAGCTCCTATGGTGCCTAAACCAGAAGCATATTTAAAAGTCTTTTCAGAAGCTCGTGTTTATAGTGATGGTGATATACCAAGAGTGACTCGTATGCCGTACACCATTTATTCAGAAGATGGGAAGAAGTTAAGATGGATTGCGTTTAATGGTGAGGATCCAAAATTAATAACGTTATCGCCTGGTAAATATGTGATTGTCCCAGAAACAAATATGACTAAAACGGAGATTTTTGGTGCAGTTTTAAAATCCGGTCAACTTACAGAGGTCCATATGAAGGGTGAAGATCCAAAGTATGCTGTGCTTGATTTTTAAGAGTTGGAAGGATCTTCAAGAAATTATGCGAAATATAATCGGAGGATTCGTTGTCATTGCTTGTTTGATGAGCTTAACAGGTTGTAGAAGCGTTGCTCCAACTTATACATGGAAGGATGTTAATCAAGTAGTTGAGCCAACAGCACAGAATCAGTAAAGGATAGGGATTCGTGCTGGAGATTATGTAGTTCTTAACGGAGGGATAAATGGTGCGCGTGGTTTTAATTTTCATATTTGGTTTAGTTTTGACAGGTTGCGCCAGTATTGGTCCGACTTATACTTGGCAAGATATTAAAAAGGAAGTAGGGCCAGTAGAGCCAAAACCGGTAACAGTGGCTTATTTAAAGGTATATACGAAGACTGAGGAAGTAAATGAGGACGGTTATTTATGGGTGAGGGGCATACCATACACTATTTTTTCATCTGATGGTAAGAGGATTAAATCGGTCAGGAATGCCGATGGATCCCCTGATCTTGTGACATTGCCGCCAGGAAGATATGTGATAGTGCCAGATGTTTGGAAGCCTAAAAATGAAATCACTGGAGCAATTTTAGTACAAGGAAAACTTACAGAAGTGCATATTATGGGAGGTTAAAGAGTGAAGGCTATCTTAAGTAAGATACCTATGTTTCGCCTAATGATGATCCTGGTTATTGGTTTAAGTCTTATAGGTGGTGTGGTGCTTGGGATTCACGTAAAGCAGGCTCTATTTCAAGATTCAAGTGATGAGGAATACGATTAAAAATAATAAAGCTATGTTAAATAATTCATTGAGGAGCATGAAGGTGGTAAATAAATGAGAGGGATTAATGATTTGTTAAAAGATTCAGATTCTCAGTTGGACAATGAAAGGCTGGCAGTAAGTAAGAAAAATTCGAAAGGGATGGGTAGACGTACCAAGATTTTCTTGGGATTGCTTTCATTATTAACTGTTGTTGGTATTGTCTTATGGCTATCTGGACTGCGACCTGCAAAATCAATTGATAATGTTAAGCTTGTTGCCACCGCAAAAGTCACGCGTGGAGATTTGGCACGGTTTGTCACAATTAGCGGTGAGTTGAAACCATACCAAGAAATTGATCTCCATGCTAAGGTCGCGGGTTATCTCAAGTATCTTACTGTTGATATTGGAGATCAGGTTAAAGCTGGTGAAGTCATCGCCAAAATCGATACAGACGAATTGAAAGCTGATTATGAAAATGCCACTGCCGCTTATCAGGATGCCAAACTTAATTATGACCGTCTGAATGAAGTTATTCAAAAACAACCCGGACTTTTAGCCCAGCAAGATGTAGATAATGCACAGGCGGCTTACGCCATTGCGAAAGCCAACATGGATCGGGCGCGTACTTTTATGGATTATTCGACGATAACGGTGCCATTCGATGGGGTAGTTACTAAGCGTTATGCTGATCCGGGGGCAATGATCCAAGCAAGTGGCAGTAATGACAGACAAACAATGCCTGTCGTGCATATTGCCGAAAATGACAAATTACGGCTTGATTTTCCCGTACCTGAGCCAGACGTACCGTTTATAAAAATCGGTATGCCCATGGAGGTGACGATCAGTGCAACAGGGCAGAAAATTATGGGTAAGGTGGCACGTACCACAGACATGGTAGATCCTGATACCCGCACCATGGAAACAGAAGTTGATGTTGATAATCATGATTTGCGTTTGACTCCTGGTATGTATGCGTATGTGAATTTGGGTCTTGAAAATAAGAGCAATGTGACGACTCTTCCGGTTCAGGCAGTTTCTTTAAACGGAAATCCTAATGTTTGGAAGATCAATGATAAAAATGAAATTGAAGAACAACCAGTTACAGTCGGGTTACAAACTGCTGATAAAATTGAAATCTTAAGCGGTTTAAAAGAAGGAGACCAGGTAGTCTATGGTAGTCGAGAAATGGTCAATATAGGCATGAAGGTCATACCCAAACTAATTACGACATTGAAAGAATAGGGACTTTTCCCACATGCCGCGTTTTTCTATTTTATATCCCTATTTCATCATTGTATGTTGCCTGATTACTTGCGTGCTAGGGATAACAAGCCTTGTACGTATGCCGGTTGACTTATTCCCGTCCATTCGCATCCCAGTGGTTGTGGTCGCAACATTTTATTCCGGCATGCCAGCCCAAGATATTGAAACGTCGATAACCAGTCGTTTTGAGCGTTTTTTTACGCTTGCCAGTGGCATTGACCATATCGAATCGCGATCCTTACCGAGTGTCAGTCTGATTAAAATCTTTTTCCAACCGGGCAGTGATCCTGATACAGATGTGAGCATGATTTCCAATTTGGCTATGGCCAACCTTCGTCATTTGCCCCAGGGAACCTTGCCTCCTGTCGTATTAAAATTCGATGCATCCAGCCTACCTGTTTGTCTTATCACATTAAAAGCCAATGGGCTCAATGAAGCCCAACTGCGTGATCTTGGTCAATACAATATTCGCAATCAAGTGGCAAGTGTCCCAGGAGCTTCGGTACCACCGCCATTTGGTGGAAAATACCGTCAAATCATGGTTTATGTAGACCCACTTAAGCTTGAAGCCCACCAACTAAGTGTTATGGATGTAGTGCGTGGAGTGAATAATTCTAATTTGATTATACCTACAGGCGACGTTAAGATCGGGCCGTATAATTACAACATTTTTAGCAACAGCCAAGTAGATACGATGAGTGAATTAAATCAGGTCCCGCTTAAGACGGTTGGTAATTCCTCGGTCACGATTGCTGATATCGGTCATGCTGCGGATGCCGCATCTATCCAGACCAACGTGGTGCGTATTGACGGCCAACCCTCAGTTTATTTGCCGGTTTTAAGGCAGGGAGGTGATTCCAATACCATAGCCATTGTTGATGGTGTTAAAAAAGCTATTGCTAATTTGGTTGATGTGCCCCAAAACCTCGTTGCCAAGGTGGTTTTTGATCAGTCTGTTTTTGTGAAGAACGCCATCGAAAACCTGATTCATGAAGGGATCATTGGGTTACTTCTGACGGGAATAATGATTTTAGTGTTTTTGGGAAACTTACGCGCAACAGCGGCTGTGTTTTTTTCCATACCGCTTTCTATATGTGCTGTCTTTTTAATTTTGTCCTGGATGGGAAATTCAGTCAACGCCATGATCTTAGGTGGCCTAGCCCTTGCATTTTCAAGGGTCATTGATAATTCAGTAGTTGTTTTGGAGAATATTTATCGCCATTTAGAGAGAGGAGAATCGCCTCAGAAGGCCGCCGAATTAGGAGGGCAGGAGGTTGAATTACCGGTTTTGGCGTCAACCATTACAACGGCCATTGTATTTATTCCCGTCACCTTTCTTTATGGTGTCAGCAAGTTTTTGTTTTCAGCATTGGCGCTCTCGGTGGTCATTTCACTTTTCGCTTCATATGTCATTGCCATGACTGTTGTGCCTTTATTTTGCGCTAAGTTTTTACACAAGCACGAATACCATCCAGCAAAGGAAAATTGGGGCACCCGTTTCAACCATTGGTTTAATCATAAATTTGAAAGAATGCTTCATACTTATGACCATTGGGTAGCTCGTGCCATTGCACGTCCTCGTTTTAATCTGGCAGCATTTCTTGTTGCTTTTGCTTTAAGTCCTTTTTTATTTTCTTTCATAGGGTTTTCTTATTTTCCACGAACCGACCCGGGACAGTTTGTCATTATGATTAAGGCTCCGACAGGAACACGTGTTGAGATAACCACCCAAGAAGTGGCTAAAGTTGAAGGCATTATTCGCCGCATCGTTTCTAAAGGTGACATTGACCAGATTATTTCCAACATCGGTAATGTTTCAGGATTGTCTGCTATTTATACCACTAATACTGGAAGTCACAGCGCTTACGTTCAGGTGAGTCTAAAAGAAGGTCATAAAATTGGAAGTTATGAATATATGGCGCGTGTCCGAAAAGTTGTTCAGACAGAATTACCTGAGCTTGTAACCTACTTCCAAACAGGAGGGTTGGTTGATGCTGTATTGAATCTTGGCTTGCCAGCGCCGATAGATGTGCAGGTTGAAGGGACCGATTTAGAAAAAGACCATAATATCGCAAAAGATCTGTCCATAAAAATACGTCAACTGGATGGAGTTAGCGATGTATACATCCCTCAAGATATAAATACCCCTTCACTTAAACTCGACATTGACCGAATACATGCCAACGAGATGGGAATTAGCCAAAAGGAAGTTATGGACAATGTCATTACAGCGCTTGCTTCCAATGAAATGATCGCCCCAAGTTATTGGGTGGATCCTAAAACCGGTTTTGATTATATGCTGACTGTGCAATATCCAGAAAATAATATTAAGTCCATAGATGACCTTGCATCTATCCCTATTCGCGGTACTAATATAAAAAACCCGACGAGGCTTGGTATGGTAGCCAAGATAACACACATGGAAGCCCCCAAAGTAGTTGATCATTATCAACTGCGTCGGGTTATTGATATCTATGTGGCGCCTAAGAGCGAAGATTTGAGTAGGGTAGCTTCGAAAGTAGAGAATATCATACGGAATGCAAAATTACCCCCGGATGTGCGTATTCATCTTCACGGGTCGGTTTTGGCTATGCAGACATCTCTTAAGGTTTTTGGTCTTGGGTTATTGTTATCCGTATTGTTAGTTTATCTTGTGCTGGTTGCACAGTTCCAATCCTTCATTGATCCTTTCATTATATTATTGGCCATATTACCTGGTCTGGCGGGTGTGCCGATTACTTTACTTCTCACTAACACAACCCTTAACGTCATGTCGCTGATGGGAATAGTTATGTTGATGGGAATTGCTTCATCAAACAGCATTCTAATCGTAGAGTTTACCCATCGCTTAAGAGAAAGGGAGCCTGATATCAAAAAAGCCGTCTCTGTGGCCTGCCGTGTCCGGTTGCGTCCGGTCTTGATGACATCATTGGCAACCATCATTGGCTTAATACCGATGTCACTAGCACTTGGTGCGGGCAGCGAAGCTTATGCTTCTTTAGCACGTGTGATTATTGGAGGCTTGACCCTTTCAGTTCTATTGACGATTTTTATTGTACCGATGGCATATTTATTGATTTATGGCAAGGAAGGTTCTAATCATAAAGTCCTTCCTACATTAGGGGAGACTTAATGAAACAACGAGATTCAATATCATCGTCGGAGATTACATCATCATTCGGGATTGCTATGGTATTTGCATTACTAATCTTTGGGTTGTTCTTTAGTATAATCGCCTTCGCCGCAGAACCACCAGAAGGCAACAATATTCCACAGAAATTGTCATTAGAAGAGGCAAGCAAGATTGCTTTAAAGAATCATCCGCTGTTGCTTTCAGCCGAATTTGGGACTCAAGCCGCTGCGGCAAACGTTGATGATGTGCGTTCAGCCTATCTGCCGCAAATTACAGGTGAAGGTGTTCGTACCTATAATGATCGCGGCACGGTGATTGCCGCATCCGGCGGATTGACTAGTTCCTCTATGATAGAACGAGGATCTGTAGGTCTCAGTGTAAGCCAACTTATCACAGATTTTGGTAAAACGACTAATTTGATAGCTTCCTCTAAACTGGAATTAGAATCTCAGAAAGAACATACTAATTTTGTCCGTGATACAGTATTGCTTAATGTAATATCTGCTTATTATGAAGTTTTGCGAACGCAATCATTACTACAAGTCGCAGAGGATGCTCTGAAAACACGTAGCACGTTGTTTAAGCAAGTGTCAGAGCTTCGTAAGGCGAAAATGAAATCTGACCTTGATCTAAGTATAGGGGAATCAGCTGTCGCAGATGCTAATCTATTAGTGTTGAAAGCCAACAGTGCGGTAGATGACGCACAAGCATCTCTGTCCGAAGCTCTTGGGTTAAAAGAGCCGAAAATTTTTGAATTAGTGAATCGTGTGAATATTGTACCTCCACCGGATTCCATAGGTCCTATGATCAGCACGGCACTTGATCTGAATCCAGAAATTGCCGCTTTAAAGGCTGAAGGTGAGGCATTAAGTAAAAATGTGGCAGCCGCGCGTGACGCTAAATATCCGACAATTAGTGCAATTGGTCTCGGTGGCGATTCACCTTATCGTGTGGAACATCAACCTATCGCGCAGCATTACGAGGCGGGAGGTTTTCTTGTCAGTATCCCTTTTTTCACTGGAGGCAGGTTGACGGCAGAGGAGAAAGAAGCAGAGTACAAGGCATTGGCTGCACAACAGGATTTGACAGCTAAGATGAATGAATTGCAGCGTGACGTCCGTATAGCTTTTGATAATGTGCAGACAGCTTATAAAAATATTGAAGTCACACGACAACTTTTTAAAAGTACTCATGAATCTTTGGAACTCACACAAGCTCGCTACCAGCTAGGTAGAAGTTCAATTGTTGACTTAAACGAAGCCCAACTTGCTGATACACAGGCTGCAATCACAGAAGCTAATGCTGATTATGAATACTTAATCCAACGTGCCGTTTTGGATTATAGGGTCGCTCTGCATGTAGAGGACTAAATCACCATAAGAAAGCGCTTTCTCAAACCAATAGACTCAAAAAAAGTATATCCTTTTTTACACTTGGGTCTAAAATTTCCTAATAGCTGACCCTGTAACTTGGGCTATCTTCCGGCCGGTTCTCCCGTTTATCATACATGGCGGTAGTCTGAATGCTAGCATGACCAAGCCAATATTGAACCTTCCTTATATCAACCCCATTTATTAAAGCTTGAGTGGCGGCTGTGGCCCTCAGGGAGTGGGGAGAATAGTGCGATGTGTCAATCCCTGCTTTCTGACCATAACGGATCACTAAATTATAAATGGCAATCGGTGTCATTCCTGTAGTTGAAAATTTCTTATTGTTGCTCAGCGCTCTAAAAATAGCGGAATCCTTATTACCGGCATGTTGCGGGCCAGAGACTTCCAAATATTCATAAATGCGTCTAATAGCGACGGGATTGATAGGAACATACCGCACTTTATCGCCCTTGCCCATGATTTCGAATTGCTTGATACCGTCGCGTTCAACAATGTCTTTGATTTTTAGGTTACACAGTTCGGAGCGCCTGAGTGCATGGAACAAAAACGTCGCCAGGATCGCCCGGTCACGTTTACCTTTTAAAGTCTTTGGATCAGGAGTATCCAGAAGGTCTTTGGCCTGAGCCGTGCTTATGGCCTGCGTTACGCCTTCGTTAGCTTTAAGCTTTGGTCTTTCAACTCCAAGGACAGGGTTTATTTTAACAAAATTCTCATCACAGAGGAACTCAAAAAATTTTGAGATGCTCGAAAGTTTCCTTTTGATGGAACGGATAGCATAACCTTCTTTAACTTTTGTTTTGGCAAGCGAATCCCGCCAGCTGATAATGTCAGCGCGCTCAATTGCTTTGAAATCATCAATTGAGGTGATCTTAAATATAAAGATGAATTCAACAAGATCTTGTTTTCTGGCGGCCCGGGAGTTAGGGGAAGTGGTGTTTTTGAGCCAGAGCTTGATCAAATCATGTTCTAGGAAGCTAATAACAGAGGTTAAGGGTGCGTTTTTGGTTGTTTTGGGCATTTGTTTTGCCTTCGTATGTGTCAGTTAAATGTATTCTACATAACTTATCATAATATCAGTTATGATAAGTTAAAGAAATATTTGAAATATCTGCTTCCGCAGATTTTACCACCCCCTTCGTCTTTATTATTTTTGATCTAGGAATTCTTTTACCATGATTCTATTCATTGGTTGAAATATAATACCTGACGGGGAAAACCCTGTCGCATTCTTTAAGCGCTTCATCATTGCTGGATCAATATTAAATTTAATAGCTTCACCATTATTCTTTACTATTAATGCCTTGTCTGAGGTCAAATCAATACCGCCTTTTAAAGAACTCATCGCATTGTCTTCAGGGTTGTCTTGAGCGTTTTCTTTAACTGCCAATCGCTCATCACTTGCAAAGGCTTTTTTCACTCCTGAAAAATAATCTCCTATCGCTTTTCTTATATGAACCCTGGCATTTTCATAATATTCTGCATACGTCGAATTTCCTTCTATTTCTTTCAAATTATTATCCTCCCATGCCACGTCATTCGGAACATCCAAATCGCTTGTCAAAAGCCCTCCTTGCTGGTAAATTTGGTTTAAATCATCCCTAATCTTCACAAGTTTTTCTTCATTAACATCTTCTTGCAAGAATTTATTTAAAACAACCATCATGTCAATCAAATAATTGATGTCCATGGGTCTTTCTTGTGTCCCTTCTTTTGGATCCCAATCAAAACCGATGGCTCCCTCCCCAATATGAAACCTTGCTACATATCCTTCACCAGCTATATTTTCTGTTTTTATAAAATATTTCTGATCCCGTTGATGTTTTTCATTCCTTGCGGGCACATTATAAACATAAAGCATTAAATGTGATATTTCTTTAATTAATTGCTCTTTTCTTTGACTTATTTTTTCTCGCATCCCTATATTAATGTGAATGTTACTATACGATCTATAAAATAATAATGGGTTTTCATCGACGAGCCATATCAAAAATTCCTTTAGCTTTTTCACATCTGTAGTCAAAAATCTGACTTCTTTGCTCTCTTGGTTTGCCAACTCAATCTCAGATCCAATAGCTATGGCCCCCTGCATATGTTGTTCATCTAAATTAAATCGTCGGCGGATTTCACCCCTAATATAAGGATAATAAATTGCTGAAATTTCTTCATCCCAAGAATTTAAAAGTGTTGGATTTTGCTCTATTTTTGCAACTAATTTTTCAACCATACGTTCTACACCTTCTTTGCTTTTAGCAGTAATTTTTTCTAACGCATCGGCGGCTCTTGCTCGCACATCGGAATTTCTGGTTGTTTCTATGACCTTTATGAGCGGATCCACTGCTCTCGCATCGCCTATTCTTACTAACGCATCGGCGGCTCTTGCTCGCACATAGTCGCTATTGCTGGTTGTTTCTATGACCTTTATGAGCGGATCCACTGCTCTCGCATCGCCTATTCTTACTAACGCATCGGCGGCTATTGCTCGCACATAGTCGCTATTGCTGGTTGTTTCTATGACCTTTATGAGCGGATCCACTGCTCTCGCATCGCCTATTCTTCCTAACGCATCGGCGGCTATTGCTCGCACATCGGAATTTCTGGTTGTTTCTATGACCTTTATGAGCGGATCCACTGCTCTCGCATCGCCTATTCTTCCTAACGCCTTTAATACACTAACTCTATAGAAATCATTTAAATTTGTATTTTGAAGAATCCTAATTAATGTTTCAATAGAACCAGTCTTCATTAATTCAGAAATTCTAACCATAGGGGGAACAAGGCTACTAAATTCTGGATCTATTGTGACATCTACTCGCATTGCAGCATCCAAAAGATGCCCTGGAGAAGAAGCCATCGCCAAATCATTACCCAAACCAATATATGTAACCCCACCAGAAAAATATTTTCTAGGGATATCTTGATGTGTCAAAATGTCTTGGTCTTCTTGAATGTAATTGAAAACTCCCTTCTTAAATGCCTTTAAATAACGCTCATAGATTCTTTGTTTTTCTCTAGGATCAAAGATGTTTACTCCAGCTATTTTATTTCTATCTTCATATACTTCAGACAAAATGCTGTATTTGATTTTCTTTTTATACCACGTCGCTAGGATAAGCGAATTATACACTTGTCGTAATTGAGCGAAATTCTTACCTTCATTGACCTCTTTGGTCAACTCAGGGATGACGATCTCGCGGGCAATTTGGCTGCCTAACTGACTCGTATTTTTAGCTTGGGCTTGTGTAGACTGTATTCCAGCATGTTTGGTTAATGATAAGTAGTCTTGCTCAAGCATGACCTTTAATTTACTTTCAACCACATACGCTGTCCCTGCCTGTGCATTTTCATAAACAACCGCCTTCGCTGGCAAGATCCAAACCTTGTTGAAAGTATTGACTGGAATATTTGTTGACCCATATCTCTTGGCCGCTTCTGTATATATACGTTTCCAAAATTTTTTACCGATTTCACCTTCTGGATATATCAAACTCGCGGTGATCTGCTTAAGCATATAATCTTCCGCTAGCAAGTCTCGGCCCATTTCTGTCCGCCCAAATGATTCAGGCACAACCCGGTCTTTTTCATAAGGACTTAGATTTACCCATAGGTCTTTTTCAGGGATAGTCAAACTTGCCATAAAATATTTAATCAGCCTGCTTGATTCATCCTTAAGCAGATCATTTCCTAATTTGCTATCTCCCTTGTCTAGAATGAATTCAAATCGGAAAGGATTATCTGGATGAACTTTAATGCCTTGAAGTATTGGTGGATTAAATTCAGGGCTTAACTGCACCATCACCCCAGGGGCAGGCAAACGAAAATCTTGGGAAAAAACAGATCCCCCGGGTACATTTACGTTTGTTACCATAATGGCTAACAATACAATACACGTACACATCCTGTATAAATTTTTCCTATAGATCATGGCTCTTTTCATAATAAATGGAGCATCCCAGCCTCAGTAAAAGTGTAACATTTTTCTATAGATACTGCCATCCGATGATAAGTTTTTGCCTGGTGACCAAAATATTAGAGAATTGTTATGATTTGTAATAGGATACCCGTCTAATCCCTATTTTAAATAAAACCGGAGGCCACTATGTCCACAAACATCAAAATTCTTTCCCCCGCCGAAACAAAAGCCTTTGATCTGCCACCAGCCATGAACGCCATGGATCGCAAACAATTCTTCCGTACAAACAAGACTGCTGCCGATATCGTGGCCTCTTTCCGTTCAGTCACCAATAAAGTCTGTTTTATGTTGCAGCTTGGTTATTTCAAAGCCACACATAAATTCTTCAAAGCCGAAAATTTTCGCCAAAGCGAAATAGACTTTGTATGTGCTGACCTTGCAGCCAATGCTGATTATGTCCATTTGCAAGATTATGATGCCACGACCCTCGAAAGGCATCAGCGCATCATCCTAGATCTACTTGGGTACTCTAAATTCTCTGAACAGACCAAGGAGTTTCTTTTCAAGGAAGCCCTAAGCCTTTGCGCCGGCCAGATTAAACCTAAAGAGATCCTTAAAAAGCTCATTGATTACCTAAAAAATAATAAAATTGAAATTCCAAGCTATTTTGTCTTGGCGCAAATTATTACCAGGGCTTTAAATGAACATGAGGATAGTCTTGTAGCGACTTTGGAAGAAGCCCTAACCCCCAAAGATAGGCGCCTGCTTGATACGCTCATGCAATGCTATAACCCTAACTTAAAATCACTGGATTATAAGCTGACGGACCTGAAGAAATTCTATCACTCCCTACGGCCTCGAAAAATTAAAGGCAATATTGAAAATCTCGTCATCTTTAAGGAATTATACGAAGAACTTGGCCACGTCATTGCCCGATTAGGGCTAAATGTCATGACCGTCCAATATTACGCCGAGCTTGTCAACAAATCGACCATGTTCCAAATGTTCCAGCGCCAAAGAAACAGACATCTGCTTCTGATCTGTTTTATTATGCATAGATATTATTCACTTACTGATCTATTGGTCGAAGCCATGATCCTATCCGCTCAAAGCGCTCAAAATACAGCGTTAAAAGACCAAAACGAATTCTTTATCAAGGAGCACGAGAAAAGAAATGCCGTCATCAAACGTGTTCTTGAACAAACTAAAATCTTCATTGTGAACCAAGATGAAATAGAGGATATCCTATTTAATGAGACCCTCTCATTTGAAAAAAGAATTAGAACAATGCAAGCGATGGTTATCAAACAACGGGAATCTAAAAAAATCTCCATCATTGATGAAGTAAACAAAAATGAAGCAGATTTACTACGTTTAAAAGAAGATCACCACTTCACCTTCTTAGAAAAAAACTTCATCCCCCTTCACAACCGTATCTCGGGCATTGTCAAAAATATCTGTTTTGACAAAGCAAGCTCGGATAAGAAGATACTGAGGGCCATTGATTATTTTAAGGCCAAGGATGGGGCCGTTAATAGCGACGCTCCACTTGATTTTCTAAGGCCAGATGAAAAAGAAGCCGTTATTAATGACAACAAAAAATTCCGATCCGCCCTGTACACAAGTCTCTTATTCCTCAAAACAGCGACCTCTATCAAATCCGGTGCTCTTAACTTACTTTATTCCTACAAACACCGATCCTTCAACAAATCCTTGATCGATGAAAAAGTCTGGGTAAAAAGCAAAGATGATCTCATAGAAAGAGCTGGTTTAACTGAATTCAAAGATTTTAACACCGTAATCAATAACATCGGCCGACAAATCGACATTGGTTTTGAAATCACTAACAGGAATATCCTTGATCAGAAAAATCTTTTTGTTCGTTTCGGTCCCAACAATTCCCTCATTGTAAAAACACCTCCAATAAAAGAAAAAGAAATCTCTGATGAACAGGTCGCAGAACTTTTTCCCCAAGACCGGTTCGTGACCCTCTATGAAGTCCTTTCAACAGTCAATAATGCCGTCCCCTTTGCGAACTGCTTTGAGCATTTGAAAATCAAAAGCCATCTGGAAAGGCCGGACAATAAAATAATCTTCGCCGGTATTATGGGTTTAGGATGTAATCTTGGAATCGGGAAAATAGCCCGAATTTCCAATAATATCAGGCAAAATACTCTTGAAAGCACAGTTAACTGGCGCTTTAGCGAGGAAAACATTAATAACGCCAATAATATGATTGTTCAGGTGATCAACAAGCTAAGTCTCCCCCGCTTGTATCAAAAGAACCCAGGAATAGTCCACACAAGCAGTGACGGGCAAAAATTCGGTGTTGCGGTAGATTCTATTAATGCTCATCGTTCATACAAATATTTCGGTCAAGGCTTTGGTTTAACTGACTATTCCTTCAATAATGAAATTCATGCCATATTTGATTCAGAGACAATCACATCTTCTATACGGGAAGCAACCTATGTCATGGATGGCTTAAATAATCCTGATATCGAAGATAGTGACATGCATTCCACCGACACCCATGGATTTACAGAGATTGTATTTGGAGGCATACATCTTATGAAGAAAATCTTTGCGCCCAGGATCAAGGATTTCCGTAAACAGCGGTTATATTCCATTAAGCCCCGCTTGCTATACAAAAACCTTGGGTATAAAATACTGCCCGACAACAAGATTGATACAAAGTCCATTGAGGATCAATGGGACAATATCTTGCGGCTTATGGCAACCATAAAACTCAAGCATGCTAAAGCTTCCAAATTATTCCCTAGGCTTAGCAGTTACTCGCGGCAGCATCCGCTGTATAGAGCCATAAAGAATTTTGGAAAGCTTATTAAGACGATATTTCTGCTAAGATATATCGACAGCGTTGAGTTGCGCCAGGACATTGAAAAGCAGCTTAACAAAACTGAAAGCATTCATAAATTAGCCAAGGCTGTGTTCTTTGGTAGCAACCAAGAATTCCAACAGGCAGATAAAGAAGACCATGTCAGAGCCAACGGCTGCAAACGGCTTATTGAAAACGTCATTATCTGCTGGAATTATTTGTACTTATCTGACTTGATCTACAAGACAGAGTCTTTGGCTGAAAAAGAACGCATAATAAACATCATCAAGAAGGGCTCCATCGTGGTTTGGCAGCATATAAACCTATCAGGTGAGTATAATTTCTCGGATGATGTGCTTAAAAACTCGTTTAATTTCTCACTCCCAAAATTAATGGCATTGGAAGTGGCTTAAATTGGGAAGGGTTTTTTGATATAAATAACTGGGAATAAATGAGTTGATTAAAATCCTATGGTGATTTAGTCCTCTACATGCAGAGCGACCCAACAGGCAGATAAAGAAGACCATGTCAGAGCCAACGGCTGCAAACGGCTTATTGAAAACGTCATTATCTGCTGGAATTATTTGTACTTATCTGACTTGATCTACAAGACAGAGTCTTTGGCTGAAAAAGAACGCATAATAAACATCATCAAGAAGGGCTCCATCGTGGTTTGGCAGCATATAAACCTATCAGGTGAGTATAATTTCTCGGATGATGTGCTTAAAAACTCGTTTAATTTCTCACTCCCAAAATTAATGGCATTGGAAGTGGCTTAAATTGGGAAGGGTTTTTTGATATAAATAACTGGGAATAAATGAGTTGATTAAAATCCTATGGTGATTTAGTCCTCTACATGCAGAGCGACCCAAAGTTCAAAAATGGTTAGGTCATGCAACGATTCAGACTACTGCGATGTATGACAAACGGGACAATCGGCCAGAAGATTCTCCGACGTATAAGGTGAGATATTAATTCTTATTAAACTTTTGAAGCAGACAATTTGTTATCCTGCCTAGCATCTATTAAAACCACATATTTCTCACGATCTAGACCTAAATCTTTAATAATCTTTTTAACACGAATCTCTTCTTCTTCAGAGAAGTATAAGATAACTTTTATTGCTTTGTCTGTATCATGGGCTTTTTTATAAATTTCTACCTGATTTTCTAAGTTTTGTGCAAGTTTATTATTAGAAGCTAACTTAAATTCAATAACCGTTTTATCTATTGCATTTCTAGAAATTACAAAATCTGCAGGCCCACGACCTTCATTAGCCTCTCTTGTTACTGCTGATGGAGAAGCACACCAAACTAATCTAAACATAATTTGGATATCAGATTCACGCTTAATTGGCTTGCCCTTATAATAAAATATTCGATACCCATCTTTATTTTCGATCACATTCTTAAGAAATTGAACACGTTCATAGCTTTCCGATAAGGTATTGCCAGATTTATTATAAAAATGTGTCTTACATGATAGTTCATGAATAAAACTTGAAAGTTCCTCGACAAAAAGACTTTGTACTTCTTGTACAAGTTCTTCGCTAACCGATTCTGCTTCCTCACCATGCTCTTCTTTATATTTAATGTAATAATCCAAAATCTCAGGGTATTTCTTCAACACAGCAATAACTGCTGCCGCAATGTCCTTCTTACTCGGAGCCTTTTCTTTCCCCTTCTTTGTGTATTCTGGCTTAGGTAAATTTTGAGAAAAATAAAAATTCAACTGAGAACGCAATTCATCATTAGATACAGATAAAACTATATCGTGAAATTGATTAAAAAGATCTGACTTATTTATCCAGGGCTCATCTTTTGTAAGTAAATCTTTAGGGGTAAGTAAAACGTAATCGATAATTTCATCATTAAGATTATTAACTGGTAATAAATACGTTCCTGAAGCCCATGAGCTGGTTTCATAATTGAATGATACGTGCGAGACTGTAAATTTCTTCAATAGAGCAGGTGCAATGTATCGTTTTGCAAATGCCTCAGTATATTGAAGCAAATATCGTTTAATTAAATTTGTCACAAAATCGCTGACATTATCTTTTCCTGCATTTTCTTTTATTAAACAGAATTTTTCTAAATGGGCACTTTGTGAAATTTTTGTATTATCAAAATCAGCAAATATTCCATTCAAATTATTATTTAGCGCTCTAGCAAATTCTATCCCTGGGCCTCTACCGCTATTACCAATTTCACTATACCCCAACCATGTCTGCTTAACTTCAGGAAAACAATACCAACTACGTAATAAACCATCACTTACTTTCATTGAAATTGAACGATCGCGCAAAAAGGCTACATATTTCAATATCTCATTATGCAAATCTTGATAATCCTTTTTATCGCTGTTAAATAATAGAAAAGGATCTATAAACAATGGTAGATCATTTATAAGAGAAATATTGAAAGCACCGTAATTCTCAATAACAGCAGGATCAATATTAAAAAAATCTGAAAAATATACTTTCAAGCCATAGCTCCTCTATCTAATCACAATTAATTAAATATCAACCTCTGCCCCAATATCACTAGCCCTACCTACAAGGGCATTATATAAGCTCTCAGAAAGACCTGGCGTCTTCTTTTTCCTATGCATTTTTATAACTTCATATGGATTCCAGATAAGAGCATAGCTTCTGGGGCCATGTGAACCTGGTGCAAATTTAATAAAGCCCAATTTATTTAAAATATCTAGTCTACTTGTCCAAACTTGAACTCCCCTCTGTCCCATAAAACCAGAATGAAAAGCCATATCTTCTTTATTGTTTAGAGTAACAAAATGTTCATCAAAAGCTCTACACCAAAGCTCAAAATATACAGACGAAACTGGTTTACCTTTCGACATTGAATCCATGATAGCCATGAAAATTGGCAAAGTCCTAGGTATGGTTGTAAATCCTACTTTCTTTTTTCTATCCCACACATCATGTTCTTTTAATCCAGGCCACAATTTCTCTCTTAAAATTAGGCGTTTATTAGCTATCGTTAGTTTGTTTGTCAATTTCATTATCCCCTCCGTATTTAAAGACGGAGTGGGGTTTGGAGCCCCACTCCTTCGATCTTTAAACTTTATCAATAAACCAAGCTTTGGCAGCTTGCAACAAAGTCATTAATCGATAAATGATTGTAAGATACAAGACAGCATTGGAGCAACGATTCAATTGATCCAAATTGCTAAACCAAAATCGTTATTTAAATTACATCGAAATAGACACTTTTGCAATAAATATTGATGACTCACTATATGAGTTGTACATGTATCATGTACTTCCTGTGACGAGGCATACGGTGCTCTTTGTTCTCAGGTTCTCGCTTTGCTCTAGTTCTCTTTGTACTCTCGGTTCTCTGGTTCTCAGAGGGATTGCAAAGGGAGTAGTTGAAACGCAGCGGCACGAACGATTCTACGAATGATCATTCTTTAAACTATTATGAGTCAACTGATACATCGCTGCTTTTAAAACTTGCCAACAAATAGCTGCTGTGTGTTTATCCGGAGAAAAACCAGAACTTACTTGAGCATGTGGGTGAATATAATTCCGAAAATCTCTTAATGAATGACTAAACTTTTTCACATCTTCCATAAGCAAGCCAAGCTCATACGCAACATCGATATAGTTACTCAAAGTCCAGTCCTGAAATGGCTTAACCTTCCCTTCACTGTCTTTAGGAGCTGCCTTCGATTGATTAAAGACTTTAGGATGATTTATAGCAATTCCTAAAAGAATGCCCTCAAGACTACTTCCTGAAAGAAACAAAACAGAAAGTGGCGCATTGGCCGTTAAACATTTTTTTATTTCCTCAAATCTAGATTTCAGCACTTCAGTTACAAATCCATCTAGTTCAAGCTTATCAAAAGATATCTCATCAAATTCTTTTCTTAGGAATACATCTTCTTTAACCACTTCAGGAGCATCTTCAAATATAATTTTATCTGCCTTTTCGAATGTTATCTCTGCATCTTTTCTAATGACTTTCCAATGATCAAAAGCAAGGAAATGATTAAAATTTTTTATATAATTATCTAACTCGGAAAATCGACCGATAAAATTTACAGGTGCAAATAACTTCCTTATGCATTTATCTAGCTCTGGCGTCCCATTGATTTTACCAAGTCTTTCATCAGTATAAACCCATCTCGAAGGGAATCCTTGCCCATATGTATCATTAAACCCTAATTCATTAAAAAAACTAACAAGCTTTGGTCCCGATGTAGGGAACATTCAAAACGACATCGTTTATAACACTGGTGATGTCACTGAGGGTAATTGATTACATACGGAGAAACCTCTTAAAAGACAAGGCTACGCCATAGGTGATAAAAGATTGCAAATCTAGTTCAGTGGTATTGTTTATTTCTATAAGATCTCCGTTTAGGAACCCATTTTAGAATGATCCCTGCAAAAATGTTTATTTCTTGCCCCGATAAGACGGCCCTTCCCAAGCTAAAAAAGTTCCATTCATATTCAATCTATCTAAAATGGCCGTCGCAGTTGATGCTTCAAAGACCTTCCCCCATTGAGATGGGATAAGATTTGTTGTGACAATGGTTGAAGTCAACTCTGAACGCTTAGAGATGATTTGAAAAATATCATTGGCCTGATCTTGGTTAGGGAACACATAACCTAGCTCATCAAGGCATAAAAGATTGACGTTGGAATAATAATTAAGTAACGTATGTTTATTGGATGCCTTCTTAAGCCTTTGAACCAAGTCAAAGCATGTGATAAAGGCCGCTGGAATGCCCTTTTGCAATGCTCTGTAGCACATAGCTGACGCCAAATGTGATTTGCCCACCCCACTTGAGCCTATCATGACCAAATTCTTAACATCAGTATTCCAAGACATGTCAGTAAATTTAAGGATTTCGTTTCGTGGCACCTTGGGATTGAATTTCCAGTCAAAATCTTCTAGTCGTTTGATTCGCTTGATCCCGGAACGTGTGATTAATTTCTTTATTTTTCTGACTTCTCGGGCGCTAGCTTCTTGTTGTAATACTGGCAAAATTATTTTGGTTTGATCCTCTGTAAAATCAGGGCACTCAGAGACAAATTTAAGTTGCGCCCAGATCTTCTTTGTTGGGGTTGTAATCATTTAAGTTCCTTTCTTCGTATTTCAGGTTTAAGAGTTTGATATTCCGTGGCCACAATGGCTTTGGGTCTTGTGCTTCAGGTAAATTCAAAAGGCTGTTTAGCGCTTTAATTTTAAAACATTTAAGTGTGTTAAGCTCTCGCACCGCTGATACAAGCATGGCTCTGGAATGATTTTTCATCAGCGAGAATAGTTGATAAGCTGCTTCTATTTCATCGTCCTCATTTTCTTGATTGTCGATAAAATAAGCAAAGACATGGTCCATATTTCTAATTAACTGTAAAATCCGCTGCATTTTAAAATGTGGCGAGCGTTCAAGTAATTTTTCAGCATGAAGCGGATTCTGGATCATTTTGTTTTTATCAAAACACCTGTTGTGATTGGCGACACAATCTTCAGATACGTAAATTTCGATATAAGCTGGATATGCCGCAATCTCAACCATTTTGCCGGCACAGCTTGATGGCACAGAATATTTATTGGTCTCAAATTCAACCAAGGCTGTCTTTGAAGCAGCACCCATGATCACACGGCTGGTTGGATATGAATGCGGCAAACCTTTAAGGCGTTCTTCGATTAAAAGTTCATTAGGTTTTTTCTTTGTTGAACGATGGATGGTATTATTACGATTATCAAGCCAAGCATGGAATTTACAATTAAGATCCTTTAGGTCAGTAAATTTTTCAGCATAAAGGAACGGGCGGATATCTTTTATAATTCTTTCCACACGGCCTTTTTCATTACCGCTGTACGGATTACAGACGTGGATTGAAAAATTATAGTGCCTAGCAAAATCTAAGAATTGTCCATTGTATTTAATTTCTTCTGGGGTATGTTTGATGATAACACTTTTAAGATTGTCATAACGGTGACGATGGGCCAATCCGTCAATATTCTTGAAACATGCTACATGGCCAGCCAAAAAGAATTCAAAAGAATGCTTAGGATAAAACATGCCCCATGCGTATCGTGAATAAGCTAAGACATACAAGAATCCTGCCATCTTCCCAAGACCGGGAAGGTTAACAAAAAACCAATCAACCTGAGCTTCTTCTCCGGGCAGGAAAACTAATGGATGGTAAGCCTTTGATTTAGTCTGTCTGAATTCCAATGAATATTTGACCACACTTCCATAACCGCCTTGATAACCATATTCTTTAAGCCTTTCAAATATTTGCTTCGCTCGCAGATTAGGGTATTCTTTGAACCAATGAACCATTAAGTGATAATAATCATCGATAACAGTTTTAGGTGGGATGGGTTTAGCGCTGTCATTTCCTTTTAGGATTCGACTGACTTTTCTTCCACCAATTCTTAATAGCTTTGCTATTTGGCGGCCAGAGAGTTTTTCTACTTGTCTTAAATGCAATACCCGTTGAATCAATGATTCCTCATCCATCACCACTGTCTCCTTTCAGTAGGCCCGAAAGATCATATAGACGACTTTTAGGCAACCGATTAGCAATACGTTTTAACCTTATGCCAGAAGTATGCCTCATGATTAAGGCTCTTGTCCAAGCACTTGTTCTTGTCAAACGAAGAAAAAGCCATCGTCCACGCATTAAGCAACGGTTATCGGTATTTTTGCCAATGACTTGTGTTAATATCGACTTGTTCTTGTCAAACATGGCTTTTTTACGCATCTTTTGCATTCGAGCTTTTGTATCCTGACGATTTTTCTGAGCTAGAGCCAGGTCAGCAGCCCGTTTTAGACGGCTGTAATCTGGATGTTTCTTTTGCCATTTGCTTTTGTATTGCTTCACGACATCAAGATTGTTTTGGCACCAGTCTTTTTCATTTAGTCTCTGACGTATTTCTTGGCAATCAGCTTTTGAACAATATTGCTGGTGACCTTTGGTTCGAGGATTTGGATCAAATAAATCATGACAGGATAAACAACGTTTGCGTCTGAAGCATAAGGATTTTTTCATAGAGAAAGTTTGCCATTTTTAGATTCAAAATACTACTGTCCCCAATTAGCTTTAGTTGAATTTATATGGTATCTTTTACTTAATAATGAAAAAGATGCTTACTTTACCTATCCTCTTGTGTTTTTTGGTCACAGGCGTTATGGGGCCGAACCCTCTTTGTGCTCAGGAATTTCGTTTGCCTGCGCCTGGCGTAATGGTTCATTTAAGCACTGAGTTTAACCCTCCGATTTTAAAAGGCATAAAGATCCATTCTGAAAATCCGTTTAAATTTGATTTTATCCTTGATAAAGGTGATAGCCAATTATCTAATGCCGGACTTAAAGATGAATCCAGAAAGTTGATTAAATATTTTCTCGCCTCATTGACTATTCCTGAAAAAGATTTATGGGTTAATTTGAGTCCATATGAAAAGAACAGAATTATTCCTAATAGCTTTGGTCTTACCGAAATGGGGCGAGACTTGTTGGTCGAGGACTATATGCTAAAGCAAATAACGGCATCTTTAATTTATCCTAAAGGTGAGATAGGCAAGAAATTCTGGAAACGAATCTATAAAGATGCAGAAAAGAAATTTGGGACGACGAATGTTTCCGTCAATACGTTTAACAAAGTTTGGATAGTTCCTGAAAAAGCGGTGGTTTACGAGAATAATAAAGTCGGTGCAGCTTATGTTGTCGAATCAAGACTAAAAGTGATGCTTGAACAAGATTATTTGTCATTACAGAAGCATGAGGGAATAAGTAATGAAACTAAAACTCAAGCAAAAGAGACCAGTCAGTTAGGTAGTCAAATTGTCCGAGAGATTGTCATTCCTGAATTAACCAAAGAGGTAAATGAAAATAAGAACTTTGCGCAACTACGGCAAGTTTACAATTCACTTATTTTAGCGACATGGTACAAAAATAAAATTAAGGATAGTATTTTAGAACAGGTGTATGCAGACAAGAATAAAGTAGTTGGTGTCAACGTTGATGATCCGAAAGAAATGCAGAGAATTTATCAGCGGTATTTACAGGCGTTTAAGAAGGGTGTTTATAATTTCATTAAAGAAGATACAGGCCCTGACACTAAAAAAACGGCTCCAAGGAAATATTTTTCTGGTGGATTTGGTTTTGGAAGAATTGATAAAGCTATGTCTATTACTACAAATTATAATCAGTTAGTAGATACAGTAAAACCAAATAATAGAGCAATGATTGTTTCAGCAACTATAGATATGGCGATGTCTGAAGCAGCTGACGTTAGTTTTAATCCATTAGAAGCGTTAGTTAAAGAACCGCAACTAAGAGCCTTATTTGAGCGAATTTACACACAACACTATGTTGTCAGATCAGTGCCTAAAGGGAAAGAAATCGTGCGAAACGTATTAAATACTCTTACAAGAAATTGGCAAAACCAAAAAATAGCCGCTCAGCAAGTTTACGATCATTATGACTTTAAAAATAGCGTAGAGTGGAAAGCTGCTGAGGTAAATTTTGTATCGCTTATAAGAGATTTAAGTTTTCAAATATCATACCCTGAAATTTTAGCCCAGTTACATAGTGGAGCTGTTGTTTTTGATCTTGGAACAGGACAAGGAGTGGTTGCTCAGTTTGTTGCCAGCCATCGTCCAGATATTACTGTTAAGGGAGCAGATATTGATCCCCAGTATCAAGATAAATTTAACATGCCCAATTTGCAATTTCTTTTAATGCCCAATCCAAATAAAATCCCTTTGGCAGACAATTCGGTTGATTTAGTAATTGTAAATTTTGTGCTTCATCATTTAGAATCATCAATATTACATAATTTGTTAAAAGAAATTCATAGAATATCAAGACCAGGCGCTAAGGTTTTTATTAGAGAACCAACTTTTTCAATGGAAAAAGACATAAATAACCCTCGCACGAACATTGAAGTTTCAAAGGATTTTCAGAACGCAGTAAGACAGTATGGAGCAGAGCTTGGACGTGCATATTTGGCATTTTCTGAATGGTATAGTGTTGTGTTAGGCCGCCGATATAACTGGCCCATGCCGTATAACTTTCATTCGATGGAAGAATGGGAAACGATCATGGCGAGTCATGGAATGAAACAAATAAGCGCTGATTTTTATGCTTTTCAAAAAGCACCAGATAGCAACAGTCTTATATCTACTCAACCTCGAGGGGATATGCTTTTTACGGTTGAAAAAACGAATGGACTTCAAAAGTCGCCACCCAGTGACAATGCTCAGACGGGTGGTATCGACTTAACTCCTGCCAATAAAATTCTACAAACCCAAAATGGTGGTGTAGGAATCAAATTTCACGTAGACCAAGCCCAACTTGCTCAATGGCAAAAAGTCCCAGGCGTTATTATTGAAAGTATCACTATTCAGCCATTAGTGAGTCTCTCTGCTTTTTTAGGGTTGGCTGATAGTCATTCTCTCCCCGGCAAGTAGCTTATTAAATACTATTTCTCCCAACAGCACCATTGTTATAATTGACGTCAAATCCATTGTTCCCTACAGTCCGAACGGTATTCGGTCTCTTCATTTATTAATTGACGCAATTTTTCTAATGTTTTATTTTGAAGAATCATAGCCTTGATTTCTACTTATCATAATCCCCGATAAAAAGGCCACTAATCAGGCTAAAAATTTTCTAACTTGATCATGATTCCCAGCCAAAATGGCCACACAATTTGAGCCGTCTTTGCGTAAGACAACCCTCAATTTACCTTCAACCCCAGCTTCATAAAAATCGTGGCGAAATTTTTTGTAGAAGAATCTGGTTTCTGATTCAAGCACTTTGGAGAGATTACACCCAGTGGAGTAATAAATTTCAAGCGACTCAATGATGCGGGCAATAATAACACGTTGTTGTGGATCAAGATTTTTTAAAGAGCGCCCAAAAGAAGATGCATAAAAAAGAAAAAGTGGCATTAGACTTTGCCTTTTTTCAATTTTCCAATTAAGCCCTTCCCCATTGGTTTAATAGTAGACTTTTCTTGTTGATATAATTCTTCAAGTTTTTTATATTCCTCTTCCGTATAAGATTTCTCAACCAATTCCATTGGAATTAATTCAATCCTGTTGTCCTCAATCTTAATATCAAAGATGGTCCCTCTTTTTAAATGAAATCGATCAACAATCTTTTTTGGGATTGTTACTTGGTTTTTGCTTGTCATAGTAATAGTCATAGTTTTTTATCTCCTTTTAAATAAGGATACCATACTATCCGCTTTTCCGCAAGTAAGGAAAATGCTCGTTACCTATCATAATCTCCGTTAGTAAAACCTTGCTGTTGTTACCGGATATTCATACTATATCCAATTATGTCCGATTGTATCTGTTTATAGCCGATTAACCGTAACCCCTATTTTTTAAACCTCTGCCCGCACTTAGGGCATTCCATTTCAGAATTTGAGTATTTCGTGGTTACAAATTCCCTGCATTTCGGGCACATCCATTTCATTGTATTGGTAATTAAATCACAAAATCTGCCAATATTAGAAAAATCATCATCTAAAACATCTTTGGTGATTCTTGATTGCCAAAATTCTTTTGTATCAACATCCATGATCGTCAAATATCCACCCCAACCTGCCCCTGTATCCATTGCCCAGACATTGCAGAATCTTTTGGGCTCAAATTCTCCCGTTAAAGTAAACGTCGGTGTATGTCCGACAAATATTTCATCATACTCACCCAACTTCGAGACGGGGCCCATAATTTTAAGCAATTGGGCTCTAGTTATTAATTTTCTATCCCAAATAAAAATTTCAACTGAAGTTTCTTCAACATTACGTTCCCAATCGTAACCGCCATGGACGAATAATTTATTCTTATCCACAAAATACAGCGGAGCTTTAGCCAAAAATTCAATATGTTCCTTAGGCATATTTGTACCATTGTATGACTTTACTGTTGCAGCACCGCCTTCTTTCATCCATTCTTTAGGTATATTCCCATGATTAGCCCATTCCAAAGCCCATGCGTCATGATTACCCAGGATATAAATACATTTAGGGATAGTCAAAAGCTCATCAATACATTCCTTAACCTGCGCTCCCCTGTCGCAAACATCCCCTAAACAGATCAGCCGGTCTTCCATTTTATTGAATTTAGATAACTTTAAACATTCAATTAAGGCTTTATACTCACCGTGGATATCACCAAGAACAAAAGTCTTCATTACCTTAGTTACCCCCAGGTATTGTCTTCACCTGATATCCCCAGTCGCTTTCTTAAGCATCTGAATAAGCTCCGGATTACCCTTTGCCCCTAATTCTTCTGCCTTTCGTACATCTCCCCAAGCCCTGTCATATTCCTTTAAATGATATAAACAAACCGCCCGATTATGATACCCAGCAGGATTATTAGGATTTAATTCAATAACCTTAGTAAAATCTTCAATAGCTTGAACAAGATTACCTACCTTTGTATAAGCTATAGCACGATTATAATATACTTCCGGCACATTGGGATTTAAAACAATGACCTTGGTAAAATCAGCGATGGACTGAACAAAGTTCCCTTGATCAGCATGGGCTACCCCGCTGTCATAAAATCCTACAGCCAATTCTAGTTCGACTTTGTTCTTAAATCTTTTATCCATTAAATCTTCTTATCTTTACCAATCAGTTAAGATACTCTTCAACCGGCGTACTCAAAAACTTTTCAAGCTTAACACCATACTCCCCTACCAATAATGTCTTTGCTTTAGGATATTCCTTCTGAAAAGCATCGAAGGCCTTGTCCCCTGTCTCAAATCCCGTCTTTACCTCAATGCCTAATAATTTCTCCCCATGCTTAATAACGAAATCAACTTCGTCGTGACCTTCGCGCCAATA
>JABDGZ010000024.1:0-25785 GCA_013285735.1 Candidatus Omnitrophota bacterium
CCAATCAATTCAAGGCACAATTTAACAGCCTCCCGGCACTCTTTGTAATCAATATTTCCATCCTTTTTTGCATCTAGGCCTGCAGCCAACACAGAATAAACTCTTTCTATTGTGATATTAGCTTTCTTGAAATTATCAGCAATGACTTGTTCCAGAGTCTTTTGGACCTCCGGCTGTTTCATTTTATCTTGGATGGCTTGGCGACTAACGCCTAACTCCCGCGCAACAGCAGCTTGATTGAAATCTTTATTTTGTAAAGTTTTGACAAGTTTTGCGGCTCGTGCTTTTGTTACCGCAGGTGTAAGTTTTGGCATAGAATTACCTCCAATTTAAACATAGTGACCAATGAAATCTTTCCTTCCCTAAGCCCTAAACCAGATTTACAATCTTCCCCTTAAAAATTTCTAAAGCGTCCCTGACTACTGATGGCAGTAAACTTAATATTAAAAGACGTTTTACCAGTTCTGAACGCTTTTCTTCCGGCAATTTGTCCCATCGTAATTTAAAATCTTGTTTAAGAACGCCATCTGTGGGCCCAATCGTCTCATACAACTTGACTAGTTCATCAAGCTCATCATGTCTCTCAACAGGCTGGATTATCTGACGGGCCAATTTGAAACGCCTGATACTATCCATTAAATTATTCATCTTCACCACCCCTCAAATAATTTGAGACTTTAAGCCATTTCAACATAACTAAATATGAAATAAGTAGTTACGCTGTCTCAAAATCTGCCTTAAATTTAATTTAAGCCATCCTCATAAATTAAGGCGTTATAACATGCTAAAAAATAAAGGGAAATACTGCTGTCTGCCTTAATGCCTTAAAATAATTTGATACCAAATAAGAAAGAAACTTCACGTATACCATCATCAAATCTTGAACCGTTCGCATAGATCGCTAAACTCCTTGACGTTCATTGTATAAATTCGTTTCTTTTCACCTTCAACACGTTTCTGATCTGAAGCCACCTTGACCCTTTTAAGCCTGCGGGTAAGTGCCTGCGTCTTTTCGATCCAGTCGAAATCCTCGGTTTTCTTGAAATACTCAAGCACCCGATCAGCCTCGAATGTACGAAAATCGCCATCTTCGCTTAATGGTGTAACCTCATCCAACATAGCTTTAAGGACAGTAAGGATTTTATAGGTTTCGTTCTGCGAAACGCTGTCTGATTGTTTCTCTTCAAGAGATTGCTTGCTCAGAGCTTCCATTTTGCCTGTCAAATTTAGGCTACTGGCCTGAGAGTCGATCACATTAGCCAATAAAAATATCGGCTCCCATATATCAAGCTCCCGATTATTAAGATGCCCAAGCCCTTCGATACCATCCGGGCCCTCTTTGTGATAATACTCCGCCAAGTCCTTACCATAGGTGAGGGCAAAAACGTAAAGGTCATCCCGGATGTCCCGCTGACGATCCAATATTTCCGGCGTTCCTTTATATCGTTGTGTCATTTCATCATCTTTTTTGCGTAATAGAGGAATGCGGACAGTGCGATCCTGCAAGACGTCGTCAATTTCGCTGATACCAGCAAACATCTTGGGTGAATAGGCGCTGTACGCTTTGACCACAAAACCACCCTGACCAGTAGACTCCGAACGCTTGACTACCCCTGCCTTGTTAAAGCCAGAATTGAGAAGACTAATTAAAGATCCGTAAGTGTCCTTGTCCCTCTTGCGTAACTGCTCAACCTCATCAATAAACATCGTTATAAGGTTATTTGAAATATCACGGAAGATGACTGATTCTGTGGGATTGGTGATGAGCTCACCGTTGAAGGCAATGGCTGACAAGACCTCCATCAATAGCGTCTTACCAGATGCTTTCTCAGCGTTCAGCCATACATAAGGATAATAACGAAAAATCATAAAGACATACGTTCCCATCACCCACAGGCTGATATAGCTCAAATACGATTCGTCAGGAAAGCGAATAAATAGCCTCACATAGCTGAGAATTTTCTCATATAGACCGGAGATGCTTACTTCATACTTGCTATCCAGAAAGGCAGTAACACCTTTTGCTGAAAAACGGGACGTGTCCACAGTGCTATGCTTAATGACAAAACCTTCCTGCGAGGCTTCTTCCAAAGGGAATAAACGCCTGTCTGATGTAACCAGGCAGGGCGTATCCTTTACCTTGACCATAAAAACCATCATGCCATCCGTATAATCCTGTGCCGGATGGATCGTCATATTGCCCTGCTCATCATGCAATATTTCGATAAGATCAGCTTGACTTAAAGACTTCCGTGCTTCATTCTCTTTTGGTTCTTTGCGGTAACATCTCAAAACCTTTTCATAACTTTTAAGATCATCGTTTGTGAAATTGAAATGATCCTTGATCGTGTGCTTTAATAGAGCATCCCCTTGTGCGATATTTAAAATGGCTATTTCTTTTAGGAAGGAATCTAGCAAAGCAGGAATCTTAACCGGCATAGTGTCTGCTGGTATCGCTTTTATTCTTGCCTCAAGATCGGTTACTTTATCTTCGGAGAGAATTGTCTCGGCCTGATTTTGTGACTTTATCTTTACATCCAAACCGTAACTGTCCTTAGCGAGGCGTAAGGTATTAATGAATTTATCCCCTCTTAATCTCCCTGCCACCGCTTCATTGCATTGAATAACGCCTTCTAATACCGCAATTAATGTCAGCGCACCTCCACCCGTGCTACATCTGAAACAATGCCAGACATTCTTCTCTGGATGAACCACAAAGTTATTGTTGTTCGTTGATCCATGCACCGGATGACCACAAATGAGCTGACCTCCAACATGGTGAAGCTGAATGCCTTTCTTATTAAGTACGTCAACGACATTTATATTCTCAATCTCTATTTCGGCGTCTATTTGCGGAGGATCAATCTGAATATATTCGACCAATTCGGAATAAATCTGCTCCCGGCTTACTTCTACAATATCAACATCGTTAACAACATCATATAAATTACCGCTGTCAGGATGCACACTACCTGGGCCAACCACCTGTGATCCTTTAGAAATGATTTCTCCATAATGACCACCTTCCTTCTTTAGAACAATTTTCTTTTCAATGTCCGAAAAATAATAAAAATGAAAACCTCGCCGTGATTTAACGGTAAATGTGCCTGGCAAACAACTTTTTATCAGGACAGTTAGCTCTTCCGTATCCGCATCAATAATAATAAGGCCCCCGTGGCCCCCCAAAACCCCATAATTCCCTCCCTGATCAATCCATGCCTGAATTTCATTAAAAGAATGGGGATTACTCTGCCAATTTTGTTCAAATGGAATCTTTGTCTGGGGCTTTAACCTTACAAAACCAAAACCATCTTTCCGTAACTGCTGAGGTATTATGTTTTTTACAATTTCCATATCAATAATGTCCTTTCTTACGTGTTAAAAACCATTGTCTTTAAATCCTGAATGGCGTTCTTAAATGCCGTTATGCTAACCATGCCGTCATTAAAAAAATCCCTTATAAGCTGTTGTCGGTCATCTCGATCCTCAAAAATGAATACAAATTTATCCCCGACCCTGTACTTATCTTGGAACTTTAATCCTTTCGCTTTAAGATATGCCGAAAGGTAAAGATCACTCGTTCTGTATGTCCTCATTGTTTGAACCACCATTTTCGCAATTTCCATTTAATGCCTGCTTTGCCATAAAATCTCGAGAAATGATCCTCGCCAAAATTAGAAGACCTTCCTCTACGTGTTCATCAGCTGTTAATCCATCACTGCATCCGCTTGGCATCAATCTAACCCTTCAATATAAAAATCTCATCAAATCCGCTTTCATCCATTTTAAATTCTGCCAAGATCCTTACTCTTAAAGATGGAGAGGGATTCCGAATACCTAACATAAGCTGTGACATGTAACTACTGCTTACGCCCAATCTCATGGCGAAACAATTCTGTGACATATTTTTCTTTGCTAATATTTTTCTTATTCGATTACTTCGGATAGCTACTTTCATTCCTTTTACTCCTTTCTTACAAAAGTTATGCATGTGTTTATTCTATTGTTAATTTTTGGAAAGTCAATATTAAATCATCACTAAAGCAAAAATAGTGCTTGCAATAGTTTATCAAGTCTGATATGATTTCTATCAAAAGGGAGGAGAACATGGTAACTGAATTCGGAGAATATTTAAAAAAACTACGCAATGATCGAAAACTTACGCTTCGTAATGTGGAAGAACAAGTTCACATATCCAATGCTTATCTCTCCCAAATTGAACGAGGAAAACGAGGCATTCCAACTCAAAAAACTTTAACTAAACTGGCAAAAGTCTACGGCGTTCCAGTTTCTGACCTAACTAATAAGGCACAGGAAGAAATAAATAAAGCTGTGTATGCCGTACAACAGATCGCACAAGCAAGGGGTGAATCTGATATACCGGCACCTGACACAGAATTTATTTGCAGAGCTTATGAAAATTTATCTAACGCAAATAAACTAGCGCTTATGAGCTACCTGCAATATCTTAAAAATGATGAAATAGGAAAGTTGTTTAATTTAAAGGAATCTCAATAAATGAAGGTCGCATTATACGCAAGAGTTTCCTCTGAAAAACAGGCCGAAAAAGATTTATCGCTCCCTGCTCAATTAAAAGCCCTTCGGGAATACGCCATCAAGAGGGATTGGATCATTGTCCAAGAGTATGTTGACGAGGCAGAAAGCGCCCGTTCAGCTAACCGACCTCAATTCCAAGAGATGATCGCTACAACCAAACAGAAAGATTCGCCCTTTGAAACGATTCTTGTTTGGAAGCTTAATCGCTTCGCACGCAATCGGGAAGATTCTATCCTATACAAATCTCTCCTCCGCAAAAGGGGCATTCAAGTCATTTCTATCAATGAAAAGTTTGAAGACAATGCCACCGGAAAACTGATGGAAGCAATTATCGAATCTATGGATGAGTTTTATTCTGCTAACCTTGCTCAAGACACTGTCCGAGGGATGAAAGAAAATGCCAGTCGAGGATTTTGGAATGGTGGTTGTGTCCCTTATGGTTATGAAATTGAAAAAACTATTGTGGGAAAAAATTCCAAAAACAAGCTCAAACTTATTCCCCACGAAGCAGAAGTAATAAAACGAGTTTTTAATCTGTGCCTCAAAGGATATGGTCTTAAAGAAATCAGCAAAACCTTGAACAACGATGGTGTTTTTAGAAAATCCGGTAAGCCTTGGAATATTTCTAATATTGCTTACATGTTAAAGAATGAAACATACCTGGGAATTGTTGTGTGGCGTGACCATAAAAACAGAAACTCCATAATCAAAACGCCTGAAGCCCATCCTTCAATCATTTCAAAGGATCAATATGAAAAAGTCCAATCTTTGCTCCAACAAAGAACCCGGTTTGTCACCCATCCCAGGGCTCTTGCTTCAGATCACCTATTAAGCACTTTCCTAAAATGCAAAAAATGTGGTTATTCAATGTCTGCTTGTGGAGCCAAATCCGGACAATATCATTACTACACCTGCTTCAAGTATATAAAGATGGGACCTGGCCATTGTTCACAACGTCTCATAAATGCCAAGAAATTGGAATCTTTTATCATCAAAACATTACAACAGAGAGTATTAACGGAAGAGAACCTCAAAAAATTACTCTTGATGGTCAATAAAGAAATTGAGATCGAGGATAAAGACTCTTGGAAACAAATCGAAATACTGAGAGGACTCCTTGAAGACAAACTGGAACGACGGAGAAAGCTTTATCAGGTTATCGAAACCAGCAAGCTTGATCTGTGCGATGTTGCCCCTCGAGTTAAGGAATTAAACGAAGAAATTGAGACAATAAATCTCAAAATCAATAAACTGGAAATGGATAAGATAAATAACCGAAAAATCATAATGAGTGAAGAAGATTTGAAACCGTATGTCCAAGATTTGCGGGAAACCCTTCTAAAAGGCTCTATAACCGAGCGTAAAGGCTTCCTGAGGACGTTCATTAAACAAATAACGATTGACTACCCCCACCTTGAAATTGTGTACACTATCCCCCTCCCCGATCCCAATAAGAAAACCCCCTCAAACGAGGAGGTTCTTTCTATGGCACAGTTTGGTAGCCCCAACCGGATTATACATACCTCTCGTCGGTAACAATTCATTTCACCACTAAATTCACCACTAATCAACTCTCTCCTCGTCATTTATTAAAATATTTTACTACTGTCCAGAACCTTCTTAACCCCCTCTCCTGTTGCATGGGTGTATATCTGAAACGACCCAATGTCTTTGTGTCCTGTAATGGCCATGATGTCTCTTTCAGGCAATCCCTCTTTTTTAGCATGCGTACAAAACATATGCCTAAAATCATGCGGAGTTAGTCTAATTTTGAGAACTTTTTCTGACGTCTCCGAAATATAATTCGAGTAATTGTTGGAATGAACCTTGTTACCCTTTCGATTCGGGAACAACCACTCATAACCTCTACTTAGTTGGTAATACTCATTTAATACATCGGTTATATCATTACCAAAATTTCTTAAAACAAAGGGTTCTTTGTTCTTAGTATTTTGCGGCTGGCAAACAATTTCAACTGGCTTTACTCCAATGAATTTAATATCTGTCCGCTTTAAAGAAATCACCTGTTCTCTGCGCCAACCAAGTCGCATAATAAAAAAAGTAATCCCATATAAGTCTGGTCGGTCTTCCTTGATATACTTCAAAAATTCCCTTTTCTGGTCTATTGTGATTTCCTTATAGACCTTTAATTCCCTTTTTGGTTTAGCGAACTTGGCTAAAACATTCGCGCATATCCGTTCTTCACAGCAACCAATAGCCACCATCTTCCTGAATATTGACTTAATTTTGGTCAATTCATCTCTCCAACCATTTTCTCTCTTTTTATCGACGACGATGAATTGTTTATACCTTTCAATAATCTGTTGATTAAGCTCGTTAATGCTTTTGACGTGCGGATAATGCAATGGTAAAAATTCTTCAAATAGTGTATGAAATTTTCCCATCAAATTGATTATCGTCTTAGGACTATCTTTGTCTGCCTGACACTTAAGTTTTAGTCGTTCTTTAAGTTCAGGAAATGAAAACTCCTGTGTCTGATATTTAGGTTTTTCACCCATAAGCTGGGCACGTTTAATAAAGGCCTCTTTTTCAGAAGTAGCTTCTACCCGAAGATATTTCTTTTTAGCCCCAGGAAAGGGGTAATAACTCACCTCATAAGTTATCCCCTTTTTCCCGTTACAAATTCTGACACCCAAGTATCTACTTTTTTTATATTGCTTACTTTTAGACACAGACCACCGCCCTTGCCTGATACCACCCCCAAAACTCACCCTTGAAAGCAAAAAGATATTTTCCCTGTTTAAATACTGGGATACCTGAAAGCCTACGCCATTTTTTTGTATAAAGTGTGTTTCCTTTAATGTGCAAAATTTCGCATATTTGCTCTGCCGTTAAAATCTCTGTTGCTGATGTAATCATTTTCCATCCTCCTGATCTTGACTTGACAACCAAGAGTCTTTATGGTCAAATAAAAAAGCTGATAGACGCATAAAAGCGCTCTTGAGGTTATTCATCCAGCCCTACCGCAAGCCAGCCCTCGAAAAGTTAGCTTACGGTTAGGGCTTTTTTCTTAAAACTTTCGTTAAATGTTACGGCATCAATTTCCAGTAAATACCTGCCTGTTAATACCAAGTTCTTCATTCCATTGTTTTTTGAAAATATTGAAGACCTTTAAGCCGTTGCCACCTGGCATTTGCAAACTTCTTCAAAGCATTTTCTTTAATTAACCAACCCTGTTTGTTGAAATCATCTTTATTTAACTGGAAGCTACAAACATCGGCCTCTTCGTCTTTGAGAGTTTGTACCGATTTATTCTTTCTGCTAATACGATACGGGTCAAATAACTTTGCGATGTCTTTGATCTGAGAAGCTCTCTCGTTAATATCCTCTTGCCAGACGACCCTCTTGCCTCTCGTTTCTCCTATTGGCAATTCAAAATTATCGAGATCTAAAAACGCATCAACCCTGCCGTCATATTTTTGAACTTGAATCTTAATAGTTATATTAGGATACATTTACACCCTCCGGTTTTTTGTTTAACACTGGTTAATTTTCGTTCTGTTAAATCACAGCATTTGATTCAAGAACACAAAGTCGTTGATTAGGTCTTTCATAAATACTTAACCTATTAACTCTTTTATTCACTTCAACAACCTCACTTTTTCTAATCAAAAATTCTGGAATATCTGCTAAGGGAAAATTTACCAATTCACGACCTTCTTTATACAAGAAACGTTTTCCTGAAATATAAATTGAAGGCGGTAATAACATGATTCCTCTCTTCAACACTTTGAGGCCCTTTTTAAATCCATCAGGAATAAAGAAATTGGGATAATATTTAAAGAAATATAGCCTCACGCCCATAAGACTTTCTGCTTGCGGAGTTTCTTCTAAAAAATCACATTCCTTAATAAGAGATTTCAAAGACACCAACCCTCCCTCTTGAGGGGTTACTCGTAAAGCACAAATTTTGTTTTCAGGCCCAAGAGCGAGTCCAATATTTGCATCCGGGAGCCTACCCCATATTAGCCTGACAACTTCAGGATCGTTTGTAAATCCTACAGGGCGTTGACCAGCTAGGGGTGTAACGAAAAAACCTGCTTCTACTAATTTTAAAGCTTCGTTTACATTAAATTCTTTCATCTTTTCTCTCCTTATGTTTTTATTGACAGTTTAGGAGTTTTTATGAGACAATAAAAATGCCTTAAAAGAGCATAAAAACTCCAAGAGGTTTATTACCTTAGCCCTTCCAGCCGCCCGCAAAGTCGTTGGTTGGGCTTTTTATTTATCTACTTCTACGAAACTACAGTTACTTCAAGATTGTTCTCTATATTCACCTCCTTGATTAAAGAAGACTGCTTATAAGGAATAAATTTAACGTAACCACTGCAAATCACGCAGTCGCCCCTTACTTGCACTCTTCCGTCTCTAATTTCTACCAATGACTCATTAAGGTAAACATTTTTATTGCATCTTCTACAAAATCCTCCCGCTTTCCGTTTCTTTATACTGTTGCGCTTTGACATTTGTTTTTCCATAAATCCTCATGTTCAAATATGACATGTTTAAACACTGTGTAATATTTAATAAAAAAAATTAGAGGTCAAACATTTTTAGGGACAATTTTACTTAAATCTATTCCGCTTAATTTTGTTAATAATCGTTCTACATGAAAAAAAGCTTCTCTCTGTCTTACTATACGATTCATAACATCCATTGCAATTGGATGTTGTGGACCTATTTCACCTATATAGGGCCATTCGTCCTTAATTTCATCCAAACTATACCCCATATTCCTAAGAACAGAAATTAAGTTAAAATATTCTACGTCTTCTAATGAATAGCTTCTTTTTTCTCCTTTGGCTCTAACACCTTCTTTTGTTTTGTCAGCAGATAGGATATAATTATCCCACTTACGGATCACCCCAGCAGAAACCTTATGTGCAAATTGCTCACTAAGTATTTTAGCTACTTTAGCTGGCTTGTAACGATTAACCATTCGTTCTTTAACTTCTTTTGAACTTGGAGGAGCAAAATAATCTGTCATAATTTCTTTCGATCAATTGACTTGTATTGCACAACATTTAAGTATGCTATATTACAACACAGATAGGCATTAATTGTCAAGATATTTTTTTAGAAATCTTTCGCTTATTGTTTTTTCAGTCATACTAAACTAATTTCCCGTCGACATGTTCTTATTTCTTCGTTTTCCAAGTCGTCGCTCCTCCTTACTTCTACCAGCATACCTCAAGCGATATCCTGAAACGCTTCTTTTGTTTTTATCTTTAGACCCTGTTCTCCGACCTAATTGTTTCCCTTCTCTTCGAGCACGAGCAAGCCCTGCACGAACTCGCTCAACGATGATTTCTCGTTCCAGCTGGGAAAAAACCGAAAGAAGAGACCAGAAAGCTCTCGCAGTTGGTGAATCATCAGCGGTATTGATATTATCCGAGATTGATATTAACTGAATTCTTCTATTACGCAGTTCCTCGAATATTTGCAATAAATGTCCTAATGACCGCCCCAACCGATCCAAACGATAAACAATGATCGAAGTAAATTCTCCTGCTCGCATATCTTTAAGCATTAAATCAAACATAGGCCGCGACGTTGTGCTTCCAGAGACGCCTTCGTCTGAATATTCCCGATAAATCTGAAAATTATGATATTTGCAATAATCCATTACCGGTTGCCTCTGGGTATTTATTGTTTGCTCTTTTGTACTTACACGTAAATAGATCGCAACTCTGTCCATTTCATCCTCCTGTTATTTTACAATTGTTTCTTTATTACGTCCGCTAAAGTATGTTCACCAAAATATAGATCACGCTCAATACCTAATCCTAAAGGGCCTTTGAACTCCTCCATCTCATCAAGGCTAAAATTTCCAAGCTCTGATTCAAAACCTCGAACAAGTCCAAAGAAAATCCTTCTTACTGGATCATATTCAGTGGCATACCAAGTCCATGACCCGCAAGGATCAAAAAATTTAGCGATGACTTTAACTTCTTCTGGCTTCATATTCTCAGTCGCATATAACTTTGGAAACTTTTGTTCCAATTCTTTAGTCATTAAATCCATTTTAGCCCTCCTAAAAAATAAATACAATTCTTCCGATATCAATTGCTCAATAGTATATATTCTCCGACGATAAAGTGCACTTTCTTTGGTGGCCTTTCTCCTATGAAGAACCTATAATTATAGTAAGAAAGGAAAAACATATGCCAATCGGAAATGTAATTCCACGAAGGGGTCAAGGGATTATTGTCTACAATGAAAAGAATCAGCAAATGTTTACCTTATCCAGCGGTGATGAACCTAATTATGGTTTACGAGGATATACAAGTGGTACTGTTAACATTCAACGGCAACGCTTAATTTATACATATAATGAAAAAGGACGTCATGTTGGAACCACTTCCAGTGGTTAACTCTTAAACAGGTAGGCGTTTCATTCATGATCCCTTTAAAAAGAGTGTCCCTTATAATGCTAGAAAATTGGTGTGCTATGGAAGATGTCTGCGATTATCTTGATCGTAAAGGAGCTCTCAAAAAGAGTGTTTCAAAAGAAGGATTCGATTTTTTGGCACAAAAGTATTACGTTAGACTAAAAAGAAGGATTATTTATTGCGAAAATATAGAACCAAAAGATGAATTTGTTTTTTATACATTGGCACAGCTTTATGACAGGGTTGATGTCGATGGGCCTAAAGAAAATCGCTATAAGCGTAAGGCCAGATATTATGCAATCAGAGCAATAAGGAAAAATAGAAGATATTCACGGGCATGGGCTTTACTTGCTGATATTTACTCATGGCTATCCCTCATAGGCAGTGAGAAAGGAAGCGACAGGTATATTTCGATTTACTTTGCCGAAAAATCAATTACTTGTATCAAGAAGGCGGTAAAGTACAATCCTGAAAATACAAAATACCGCGAAGATTTGAAGGGGTATTATCATTTGAGAAATGAAGAGTATAAATGTTAATCCATAAAATCTAAAAAGAAAATGGCTATGACAGATTTATTTGCACCACCTACTCCAGAAGAATTGTTGGATAGAAAGATTATAAACGTTGAGGTTCTTTTAAATAGATTTCAAGAACAATTAGAATATGCAGCAACTCTTGATCCAAGAACATTTTCTTTACAGAAAGCGGAATGGATAAAGGCAGACTTAGAAGATATTGCTACCCGGATAAATGACCTTAAAGAACAATATTCCAAAAAAATCGAATAGAGCAATAAAACTACCCCTGCTATTGAAGCAGTTAATAGAAAAGAAATTTATGGAAGGTTCAAAAATTTTAAAAGATTCACAGATCATTATTTTAGGTGTTTGCATTGCCGGAGCAACCATTGTGGCCAGCCTTATTTTGTCTGGTGGATTTTTAAAGATAATGAAATTCTGGCAACATACAATAACCGTTAAAGGATCAGCTCAGGAAATCATCAAAAGTGACTATATAGTTTGGGATTGTACTTTTACAAGACGAGAAGCGAGCCTACAGATAGCTTATAAGGAATTAAAAGGAGATTTGGGAAATATTTTAGCTTATATGACTTCAAAAGAAGTGAATAAAAATGATGAGCATATCAACCAAATTGATACAAAGAGGGTTTATCAAAAAGATAACGACGGTAATGATACCAGTGTCATTAGTGGCTATGAATTAAGTCAAAGCATTGAAATACGTTCCAAAGACATTGATAAAATTGATGCTCTCGCTCACCAATCCACAGAATTAATAGACCAAGGAATAAACTTTGAATCAGTAACCCCTAATTACTTTTATAATAATATTGATGCTTTAAAAGTTGAATTATTAGCTAAAGCAACTGAAAATGCAAAATCAAGAGCAGAGAGTATAGTAAATTCCGTAGGAAATAAAATTGGTTCCCTTCAATCCGCTAAAATGGGAGTATTTCAAATCACGCCAATTACGTCTACACAAGTTTCTGATTATGGGGAAGATGATACCAATTCTTTAGAAAAAAAAGTGATGGTTGTGGTAAATGCCTCATTTGCGATTGAATAATTATAAAAAGGAGTGTTATGCAAAAGCAAACTGTTTATAAAATTAGGATGCCAGCATGCCCCTGTTGTGGCTGGGATGGTAAATGGATTCATTATGATGGATGTGTAGGATACGAATCTCTTGTCTGTCCAAAATGTCGTTTAGATATTAATGATGTTAAAATCGAAGTGAAAAAAGATTGTTTTTAAATTTTAAAAGTAATACATAATTACCAATCTTTCTTGAATAAGATTCCGCTCTACAGTAGAATAAATTATATGAAAAAAGAAGAATCTAACTTGTCATTCCATTCAGAACTTAAAATTTCTCGGGAATTTTCTCCTGATTCGAATGTTGTTTTATTTCATGGTGATAGATTAGACTTAATGAAGTCTATCCCTGATCAATCTGTTAAGTTAGTTGTAACTTCTCCTCCTTATAATATCGGTAAAGAATACGAAAAAAGAAAAGACCTCAATCTGTATCTTGGTGAACAAGAGGATACTATGCGGGAAGCTGTTAGAATTTTGACAGATGATGGCAGTATTTGTTGGCAGGTTGGTAATCACATTGCTAAAGATGGAGAAGTGTTTCCTTTAGATGCTTTGATTTACGCAATAGGTAAGAGATTAGGATTAAAACTAAGAAATCGAATCATTTGGCATTTTGGTCACGGGCTACATTGTACTAAAAGATTTTCTGGACGGCACGAAACCATTGTGTGGTTTACCAAGTCAGACGAGTATACTTTTAATTTAGATCCAATCAGAGTACCACAAAAATATCCTGGGAAAAGAAATTATAAGAAAGATGAAAATCACGGAAAACTATCTGGTAATCCATTAGGAAAAAACCCCTCCGATGTTTGGGATATACCTAATGTAAAAAGCAACCATCCTGAAAAAGTAGATCATCCTTGTCAATTTCCCATTGAATTAATAGAACGGTTAGTTCTTTCTTTAACGAATAAAGGAGATGCTGTTTTAGACCCATTTATGGGTGTTGGCAGCGCCTTATGTGCAGCAGTTCTTCACGAAAGAAAAGCATTCGGCTCAGATATTCAAAAGAATTATTTAGATAGTGCTGAAGAAAGAATAAAAATGGCAGCAGATGGAACACTTCAACGTCGTCTGATGGGAACTCCTGTGTACAGCAGTAATGATGTATCGTCTAAATTAACCCAACTACCAGAAGAATTTGCTCAGGCAAGATTAGAACTATTCGGACTTCGGGCCGGGAGCTGAGCCATTATTCTCTCTTAATTTAATTTCTGATGGGTTATTAATAAAGATTTCCCGTCGCTTAATAGTTCTAGCCAACTCATCATCAGTTAGATCAATCCCAATAACGAAGACAGGGATATCAATATTACTTTCACCACGGTACTGGAAATCAACCATAATCTGTTCGAAAGCTGATACCCCTGTGGACATTTGTTTTTGTAATTTTGCCATGGGAACAATTTCAATGCCACAATCAATTTTTCCCAAGTTTTTGAAGATAACCATCTTACCAAAAATGTCATAGCCCATAAAGGCATACTTGCCGAACTGTATTTCTAATCCAACTCTATTTTTAATACCATCCATTTCTCGATATCTACCCTTCCCAAAGTAATGCCTTGGCTCTTTATACTTCTTTTTACTTTTTGGGGAAGCTTTTTCTGTCCAGCCCCCTATAAATAATTCTTCCTTTAGATGATCATTCATTTCTGCAGGATGAAAAAGTAATTTGCCATGCATAGTTTTTTCTTTACTTTTTTTGGTAAGGCAAGAAACGGCATCGAGGTTCTCGACAGCTCGAATCACTTCTTGTAGTTCCATAGGGTGGTTCACTTTCAGGAACTCTTCACCACCTTTAAAGGAGTATATTTTTTCTATTTTCATAAATTAAATTTCTCAATTTCTTAAAAGTATATCGTGTTTTATAACTGTTGTCATTAAGATATCATTATTGCTAAATTAAAGGATTCAAAAATAACATACCGTGTTGTTTAATGAAGTTTAGATATCCTGCATCTTCCTAATTTAGAAGATATAATTCTAAAATAACATCCTTTTGCAATACCTGTCCTTGAATATCTCTCCCCTCGATGGGTCCATGCACCCTTTACCTTATTTCCTGTGCGTTCCTTTAATCCGATAAGACGTAGAGGAACTGTAAGCACTTTGTATTTGAATAACTCATTAAGTTGGCGAACAGCTTGTTCATAATAGAGGGTACTGTTTGAAGCTGGAAACATGTGACATTTAGTAATTAAAATTATTAAAGCAGCTTTTCTTTCAAGAATACCCATTTTAGATTTAATAAAAAGTTCAGATCGAACTGTGTTATTTAATAAAAAAGGGTAGTTAGAAAATTGGACTTCTAGAATAATTCCTGGTTTAACGAAATCAATACCTGTTCCTAAAAATTTAAAATCTCCTGGAATTGCAAATTTAGAAGTCCACCCTTTTTTGGTAAGGCTATCTTTTAAAAACTTATTAGTTCCTACGGGGTCAAATATAGGGTTTCCAATAATTCCATCTTGATCTGAAGGCTTTAAATGGAGAGGAAGGTTAAGAATAGTTTTTTCAACTTCTGACCATTCTCTCTGATAGGAAGATTTGATTATTTTTTCTGAACGATTGTAATCTGTAAATTTAAATTGCATGGGGCGGCGCTCTTAATTTTTAAATATCTTAGCACACTTGTAAAATGCCGCCATTGTTTAAAACTTAAGAGGTTTGTCATCTTCTAAAATTATTTTAATTTTAATAATTTCCAAAGCGGTATCCCAAACCCTTTAGCCAATTTTTCTAAAGTCACCACACTTGCTACTTTTGGATTTTTACCTTCCAAGTTTTGAAGGTATTTTGTACTGATACCCGATTTTTCAGCTAATGCCTCTTGGGTCAGGTTGTATTTGATCCTTAAACACCTAATTTGCTTACCTAATTGAAGACAAATATTGTTTGGCATATGCTTTATATTGCCAATAAAATAAACATTAACAACCATCTACAGATGGTGTATAATCCTCAAAATTTTAAGCTATGACATGAAAGGAGCTAAAGTATGAAAAGTCTTGTCGTTGGATGTTTTGTTTTTTGTTTATCAAATGTGGCATATGCTGGTCTATTTGATAGTGTGGTTTCTCAGGTACAGCAAGTAACTCAGACAACCCAACAACAAACTGCCAAACAACAAGCAGAACAACAGCAAGCTGCCCAACAAGCGCAACAGCAACAGGCTACACAGCAGCAACCTGCTCAACAACAGGCAACCCAACAACAAGCCACTCAACAACAAACGACACAGTCTCCTCAACCATGGCAACAAATACAGTCCACGCCCCCTCCTTCCCCAGAACAACCAGTTATCGCAGCCCAATATGCTGATTTTAAGTGGGGAATGACTATGTCAGATGCAAAAATGCTATTGCTATCAAAGGCTAAGATTGGCAAGTCTGATGATTCTGCGGAAACGTGTCTTGCTCCAATGACTGGTGCTCCTGATTACGCAAATTGTTATGCCATGACATTTCCAGATAGTCTTTTTGACACAAATGTGACTGTGCACCTTTTATTTACTCTAAACAGTAAGAAACTTTACAGCGTCCAAATAGGCGAACTGCCTGTTGGAAATCTAACTGACGGAACACTTCTTAAAAAATTAGACCAAAAATATGGGCAGCATGATCAAGAAGGAAGCAATTTTCTTTGGGGAAATGATAAAAAAGGAGATTCGGTTTTAATTTCAGTTGAAGATGTTTCCTATTCCATATTTTATTATGATGCGGACATGGTAGCACTTGCACAACAAGAAAGTACAAATGCAAAACAAGCAGTAACAAATGAAGGTATGTCCAAGCTGTAAAGATAGTGATTGAAAAACCTTAATGCCAGATCGATAGCCATTTAATTTGAACCAAATAAACTACTGTTTATTTGCTTTTAAATTTCTCCCTATTCTCTATTGAAAAATTGGTGAAAAACACATACAGGTTTATTTGGTAATATCTCTTGAGAACCCTTCTAAAACTATGTAGAAACTGTGTAGGATTAGGGATATGTGGAGAAAACCAATGAAAATGTATACTCTATCGGTTCAACAGTAGAATGCAGTAAATCAAGTCTTACGGGAATACGGGCTTGAAGCTGGACAGTTAAGGTTAGATATTAATAAAGAATTTAATTATTAACAATTTCAATTTGTAATTTTAAAACACAATCTTTAACTTCATCTAATTTAATTTCTATTTCTTGAAGTCTTTCGCGACTATAAATTACTTTTCCGTCTGTACAAACCAACGGTATTTCTTCTGATGAAGAAATACTAATTGGTATGTTCGTCATTAACACTCTTAGTTCTTTATGAAGATTCTGAAATTTATTTCTAAAATCTTGATTCTTAATCTTGGTTAGAGTTAAAACCTTACTTATTCTCTCTGACATCATAAAAATCTTTTTTAAACGAAAAGTGATCTCACCATATTTTTGTCCTGAAATACTAATAAATTCAGCAATTTCATGAACATATTCATCTAAGTCTTTAGCTCTACTTAAAGCCAAGTCTCTTTTTATCTTAAAACTGTCTTTCTGACTTTCCAATATTGAAGAAACATAAACTGCAACAAATACCGTACACAAAATTGAAACACCCTCAAGTGGATCCATGGATACAGCAAAACTGCACGGAATCGTTACTATCTTTCCGATAAGAATTCCAATCACAAGGGTGATGAACACTAAAATAAAAAATATGATCTTACTTCTGTCCACTAGCATCACCTATGTATTGCAAAACTTCTTCTATCAAATAAGATTCTTCCTGTGATTTAAATTTTAGTATTCTCTTTAAATCAGAACAACTATATTTATCCTGACGAATTAACCCTCCAAAAGCTTCTTCAAGGAAAGAAGTACCGTAACCAGCCGTACCGTCTAAATCAACTAAAAGTACTTTGCCGTCTTTCAAAGCTTCAGCGACTTTAGGCGCCAATACTTCTTGACGAAATTTCTCCCCAGAAAATGCCCCCTCCACAATTAGTCGTGGTCCTGGTGTTTTACTAAAGTCATTAGCAATAGTAATACTAATTTGATTTGCAGTTGACATTGTCTTTATTAACCTCCCAATAAACAAAAGTACCAATAAATGGTGTGCTTAGTTTAACATAAGAATTTTCACTAGGGCAACAATAAGTATCGTTGGTAATTATTCTTAGCCCGGATATTTGACCTAATTTTTGTGCATGAAATATCCCCGGCAATCCCTTCCCCCTAAAATCAAGTCCGGTCACTGTAAAATGGAAATTCCCACTCAATATAAGTCGTAATAATTCGGGATTATTTTTCCCCTCAATAAAATTCTGAAATTTTTCTTTCCATTTTGCAAACTTAGAATCACTTGGCTTATGCGCTAGACTTTCAAAAATCCCTACACCTAAATCCACAAAGGCAAAACGAACTTTTCTTTCCCCAGAAGTATGGTTTACGGATAGCCACCAATGCTTTTCTCCGGGCTTACCGATTTCTGCATGATTATTTGTATTTTGCATTAATTCTATCAATACTCGATATACCCCTTGGCATCTCCTGATCTCTTTCCATATTGTTAAAGAAGAAGTCTCGATTAAACGGGCGGCAAGAATAGGATCCACTCTCTTATTAGCATGGGTTAAAATTCCCCCCTTATCAGTTCCTGCAATCTCGTAGTTGTCTTCTTCTTGAAATTCTTTTTTGTTCAAACTTTCAAAAAAACCGCTGGTCCTAAGTAACTCTATTGCTGTCAATCTTTTTGGAAAGTTACCATTAAATTCTATATTCCCAGATTTAAATTTAATCATAATAGACAATAATAAAATAATCGCTCCGGAATCAATATCTTGGACATTATTCAAATTCACAAAAACCGGCTTTTTAGCATTAAATTTATTTTCAATTTTTCGAATAAAGTCTAAAACTTGATTGGTATTAGAATTTAACAATAAATTATTTGGAGCATCTACAACATTTTCGGCAGTCAACTGTAAGCCGCGATATGGGCTTCGATATTTTTCTTCTTTTTTTAGACGTCTACTTAAGGTATTAAGATGGCTTCGAAATTCTTTATAGAATCTAGCGCGTTCTTGTGTTTTAAGAAACCGCCTTTTCTGAAGCTTTATATAAAGCGGCTTATCTTTAATTTTTTTCATAACTTAATTCGTACTTTTATTAAAAGCATCCCACTTCACATTGAAGTTGTAGAAATTTCTGTCCATTCATAGAAACATTTATTACATCTACAATACTCTCGATATTTAATATCTATCGTTGGTACCGTCTCACGCCAGCTCTCCCGTTTAATCAGCCTACCGCTCGAATCTCTATGATCTCTGTAACGGGTTACCTCCTTAAGGCCGTTACTACGGTCAATCTCTTCTTTATGTACTATTCGACGTGCCCATAATTTCTTACATGCAGGACATTGTCCAACTATTCCCGCAATTAGCACACATAATACTACAAGACTTATAAATGCTACCCAACCAGCTAAATGCCCCCAAATATTTTCTCTTACCTGAGCAGTGGAACTTGGGACTCCAACTGATTGTACAGGAGTTACAACAGTTGTATAAGAAGTCCCCGTCCTATAAACAGCCTGAAGTTGTGACACCGAAGGAAACTGTGAATAATACTCTCCTTTTTGTCCAGTGTATCCATTACCCGATTTTGTAATAACTATTGCTGTATACCCTCCCTGAGAATTTGGCACATTTACTGTAAATGAATCATAATCTGCGTGAGATACTTGAAGTGGGGTCAAACAAAATAATACAAAAAACACACTTAGAATTCTTAAATTTAATTTTTTGACCATAAAATCTTTCTAATTACCATAATCTACGTCACAAGGGTTAAATCATTTATCCCTGCAATTCTACTGTATTTCTCAAAAAAAGCTACTTTCACGAATAAATCACCGCTTATTTTTGAAAACCACGCTAAAACTATGAAGAACCCCCTTAGAATTAGCAATATGCAGGGAAAAACTGAAAAAGTATATGTTCCATAGGATTAACGAAAAAATTCGGCAAAACAAAATATAGCATGAAATATTAAGAAAAAATTAGATTCTTGAATTATACATACTTATGATCTGGATTTCACCGTAAACACACCAAAAACACACTTTTTTGTGTTTTTTTCATTTTCTTCCACACAAACACACTAAGAAATATATAAATGATCACTAAAAAACAAAAAATAATAAAAATTATAGGACTTACTTAACTTTCTTTTGTAAAAATAAGTTAAGAAAATCCTATAATTCCTATAATTCTGATCTTAGACCGTTAGAATTCTTATATGAAAGAACTACAACTTACCTTTGTGTAAGGGTAATATTTCCATCAGGCGTTAGCTGAAATCGAGTTGCCTCTCTTACTTCAATCCCCTGCCACACCCATACCCCATTAGTAGTGGTTTCTTTCGTTAGCTCTTTGAATTGCCTCTGGATTTCTTTGCCAAACCTTATCTTTTGAAGCCTGTAACACCCGGTATTTTTGCACCAATTGACATAATCATCATATAAATATCCTATAGGAGTTGAGACATCTGAATGTAGAACACAACTTTCGTTCACATATAGTAGGACGTTATTATTTTCAACCCTGTACTCGTGGATTTCTTTTTTAAGGTATTCTTTTTCGTCAAAACGCCCCCTTGCATTTAATCGTTTTAATCCTTCAAGGCACCAATTTAATATCCCTTCTGCTTCAAGCATAAGCTCTTCACTTAAATTTTTATTTTGCTGTATTTCTGTGAATTGCTTATTAAATCTTATGATCAATAAACGCCTAAAATAAGCGTCGGATTTGTCATCGACCCTTGGCAGATTATTTGTAGCAATTATGAGCTTGCTGAAAGGCCTAAAGTGAAATGAAGGTTTGTATTTTTGATCCGCCTGAATCGGATCACCGGAAACAACGGCTTTAAACACACTGTCATAGACATCTGATTTGGCATTTGTTTCAATGCTCACATTTGCCAATTTACCAAAAAGATTGACTATGTAGTGTGCATTGTCAAATTTTTCAAGAGGGATCGCTGCTATATTATCATCCCCTAATAACTTTGCTATTATACCCAAAATAAGGCTTTTACCGTTTGCTCCTTCTCCAACACATAGCAAGGCTTTGCCAAATTTAGTCTCCTTAGTAAAACAAAGACCAAAAAATTCCTGTAAATCACTAATCTTGTCGTCTTCTCCCTCAAATGGAAATATCTCTTTGAGCGTTTTTATCCATAGATCACATCGAGCATTGGGATTATAATTTACATCCAATTGAATCGTAGAATAAGCATTAGAGTCATGCCCTAATAATTGCCCAGATATCAAATCCAACAAACCATTCTTAAGATTTAAGTACCCCGACTTATTCAAATCTTTGACATCAACAAATGCCCTTGCTTGTAGGAAATAAATAATCTCTTCCGCATCCTTCTTGCTTGAAGTTATACCCATAACCCATCTTTTCACTATCTCAATATTCACTTCCCTATAACATCCGTCTCTGTATTCATAAAAATTTCCCCCCGAATAAATAATCTTACGCTGATCTAATAAACTACCCCCAACTACTTTTGATTTATTCTGGAGCGAGTCCATAATATTCTGTCTTGCTCTATCAATAGTATGTTTAAGATAGGTAATCCCCTGCTCTCTATACTTTGCTCCAATAGCGTGCTTAGCAAAAATAGCTTCTACGGCGTCTTCGGAACAATACGCTTTGATCAAATCATGCACCACTTTATAATCAGCTTCACTACGAGACTTAAACCCATCTCCTTCCTGTTTTCCATCTTTAATCAGTTTTACTGTTTCTTTGCTTAACTTCAATCCTTTAAGTTCAGTATCCTGTTCTTCACGATTACCCAGGTTCTGAATCCCTCCATTTTCTTGAACTTGAACCCCGTAGGAATCAAACTCGCTAATGGTATACCTAATTTCTGGATTAAACTCAGCCACCTCAACATATTTAAAATTGTTTTGATCTTTTAAAGCATCTTGAAATATAGCCCAAACCTTATCAAAATCCCTTTTTGCAATATCACGAATTTTGTCTATTTTTTGAGAAATACTTGGCTTAAAACGTACCTCTGTTGGTGAGATCACCTCCAAAAATTTCTTTTGTATCAACTGATCCAAAATTCCTTGCCCATCAGGACAAATTTCGACGAATTTTGATTTCATAACTACCTTTTTGAAATTTTTTGTATCTGGTACCCGTAAGATTCTTGATAGATCATGACAATGATCAGCTCCTAATGCGATAGCCAATCCTTTCAAAATATTTTCTATATTTGGCTTAACTGTCTCTGTTTTTTTCAGCAACCAGTATATCTGTGTGTGAAAACCAGAACTAATAATTATGGAAGGGTTAGGGAATCCCTTCAGCCGTTCCTTAGCCTGTTCAAGGGGGATGTCTAAATCGACCCAAAGGGAAACTATAAATCCAACATCTTCTTTTTTACCGCTTGTTCTTAGTCTTGGACATACCCCAAAATAATAATCCCCAGCAGGTGTATGACTTACAATTGCATCAATAGTTCTATGAAACCTTGCTTCAGGCCTTGCTCTATCCAAAAAAAATTCTCTTGTTTCTATAAGACCTTCTGATTCTTGTAAAAATGCTTCAAATAATACTGTTAAAAACTGCTTCCTGCTAGTTTCTTGAGTAACAGTAGTCATAACCATATTCCCTTTCAGAATTTTCACCACCAATTCACCACCAAAGCCCCTAAAATATCGACTTTTTTAGTGTCGTGATGTGTTGACTAATGTTGATATAACATTAGTCGTTAGTGATTGTTTTCCGAGGAGATACGATGATTTTGGTGGATTTAAATAGGAAATGGAATTGTACTCTAAAAGTACTGGTAGCCCCAACCGGATTTGAACCGGTGTTTTCTGCCTGAGAAGCAGACGTCCTAACCAGGCTAGACGATGGGGCCAAGGAGAACTAATATAACCACTGTATTTTCAAGCGTCAATGAATATTTCTCGTTGGCCGAATTTCTAATTATGGTTGACACTTGGTATCTTAAATTTATAATCGAATACAGGAAGCAAAATTAAACCTAAGGAGTTCTTCTTTGTCTACCAGCATCAGCATTGGTTTCAGTCAGCACCCTGATCCTGAAAAAGCTATTTTGCAGGCCTGTGTGCAAGTCAAAAATCAACTCAACACCGCTAATACTGATTTAATCATTCTTTTTGCTTCACCTCAATATGTTGTTCCTGAAGTGCAATCCATTATAACCCGTACTCTCAAGCCCAAAAACCTGGTTGGCTCTTCCACCGGCGGTATTATTTTATCCAATGGTGTGACTAATCGCGGGATCGCTATTGTAGGTATTAATTCCGATGACATGCTCTTTGGAATTTCAGCAATCGGTGATCTCGGCGGCCAGGACATGTACTACACTGGATTTAATTTGGCCCGCAGAGCAGCCCAGGACTTAAACGCATCTCATCGTGAAGTATTCATCACTTTTTCAGAAGGCATTGAAAAAAACAGTTCCCAATTCATACGCGGCGTCAAAGAATCATTGGGAGGAGGCTTCCCCTTGCTTGGTGCAATTTCCAGCGATGATTTTAAATATAAAAACCTCTCTCAATTTTTTCAAGATCAAATACTGCAAAATTCTGTCGTTGGTCTTTTACTCGGAGGATCATTCCAACTGGCCCTGGGCTGCAAACACGGTTTTAAACCGCTGGGTAAGCCGCGCACGGTCACCAAGGTCGACGGCTACATCATCCGTACCATCGACCATAAGCCAGCCGTTGAGATATATAAACATTTCCTGGGAGCAGAAGCAGAAGGATTAAAAAATGTAGCCTTAAATTCATACGCAGCGCTCTATCCCTTAGGGATCTACCTTGAAGAACCCCGCCAATATTTGTTGCGTAACCTTATTGACATCCTGGAAGACGGTAGTATCGTATGTCATGAGGGCATCCCCCAGGGCGCTGAGGTGCATTTGATGATCAGCAACAGCGAATCTTGTCTCAACTCTGCCATTGAAGCTGCAAAATTAGCCAAAGCTTCACTCGCAGAAAAGCCGGCTAAGTTGATACTTATCTTTGAATCTTTAGCTCGTCATAAAATCCTGGGGAGAGCTGCTTTCAATGAAATTCAAGCCATCAAGGATATTCTGGGCCACACAACGCCGATTATAGGCATGTGCTCTTACGGCGAAATAGGACCCTTTGGTACGCTAAACAATATCAAAAACGTTTATTTACATAACGAAAACATCCTCATTATGGCCATCTCATAAGAGAGTGTGCATTTTATGGATTCAACTATTTCTGAAATCGTAACAGTACTTGGCATCTTGATTTTTATCCTGATCTGTGCCACGGTGTATCTTATTTATGCCTCTGTTGCCAAGGAAGAAATCATCAAAGAAATGAACGGAGCTCATCGTAAACTCATGCGTTCCTTTAACGACTTGGATGAGCAAGCGAAATTAATTGTCCGTACTGACCTGGAACTTAATAGAACCCGTGAAGAAATGGATAAACGTCTCAACGGCTTAAACGCCCTTCAGAGGACATCCCGGCAAATGAGCCAGGCGCTGAATGAAAGTGAAATCTTTCAAAGGATTTCCCCAGCACTTTTCGAAGATTTGGGCTTTGCCCGCGTACTGATTGCCTCCGTGAATGATGATAATGTTTTAAAAATCCGCCTTAACGTCGGTTACAAGGATGCCCGTGCAGAAGCAATACTCAAAGAAATGATCGCTGATGAGTCTCTGATGGGATCAACCCACTCCCTGTCTTCCAACAATAGCCCCAACAAAGCACGGGAAAAAATAATCCAGATGTTTGAATCTGAACACTTTATTATCTCCCCTATCCTGACTCAAACCGGAAGCATCGGCTTTGTGTTCGCAGGAAACCGTTTTAACGCCCCTGCAGTCACTCAAGGTGATGAAGAATTGATCACGATCCTCGCCGGACAAATAGGGCAGTCTATTGAAAACGCGAAACTGTTTGAAAAAGTTTTTCGTTCAAGCCAGGAATTGGAGCTAAAGGTCGCGGACCGCACCAAACAGCTGGCTGGTGCCCTGGAAAAAGTCAACGACATCAGTAAGAAAAAATCAGAATTTATTTCCGCTGTTTCGCATGAACTGCGCACGCCTTTAACGTCTATTAAAGGTTATGCCGCCATCCTCATCGCCGGAAAAATTGGCGAAGTGCCTGCCGCGGTCAAAGAACGCCTGGCCAAAATCAATTCGCACTCTGATAATTTAGTGAGCCTGATCAACGATCTTTTGGATATCGCGCGCATTGAATCCGGACGCCAGGAAATGAAATTTAATGCCTATAAAATTAAAAATATCGTGGATAACGTTGCTGATTTATTGGCTCCCCAAATAGCCACCAAGGGTGTAAAATTGCAAGTACGTCTCCCTGAACACATTGAAGAGGTTTATGTGGATGCTTCCCATGCTGAACGTGTCCTTATCAATCTGCTCAGCAATGCCATCAAATTCACACCCAAAGACGGGACTATCACCGTGGAGGTGGCGCCAACACTCGAAGATGACTTTCTCGTCTTTAGCGTATCTGACACCGGTATCGGTATCCCTACGTCAGAATTACAAAAACTTTTCAGTGAATTTTTCCGGGTTGACAATGAAATCAATCAAAATGTCAAAGGAACCGGTTTAGGGCTGGTCCTCGCTAAAAATATTGTCGAGGCCCATCATGGTAAAATGAGTGTTAAAAGCCAGGTCGGTGTAGGAACTACCTTTTATTTCACCCTGCCCTCCTCACAAAATGCATTTGAAAAACATCTAACAATCGAGAAAAATGATGCGTCGTGAACGAGTCTTAATCATTGATGATGACCCTGATATCCGTGATGTCCTTGACTTAAGCCTTTCAGAACATTACACCATCTTCGAGGCTAGCAATGGCAAAGAAGGCCTGGAAGTAGTCAAGGCCAAAAATCCTGATTTGATCATCACCGACTATAATATGCCGGTGATGAACGGCCCGGAATTCTGCCGCCAATTGCGTCATGATATTTTACTGCGTCACCTGCCTGTCATCATGCTCACCGGTAAAGGTGAAACCCGGGACATGGTCACTGGCATAGAATCCGGCGCAGATGATTATTTAGTCAAACCTTTCGAGCCCGAAACCTTGCTGGCGCGTATCCGTATGATCTTAACGCGTACCACCCGTTCCCTGGATGCCAATCCCTTGA
>JABDGZ010000024.1:25795-26446 GCA_013285735.1 Candidatus Omnitrophota bacterium
CCGGGAAATTCTTCCATCATGGAAGAATTCCAAGCTCACATCGACGCTGAAAAACCTTTCGCCGTGGGCTACGCGGACCTTGATAAATTCAAAATTTATAATGATAAATATGGTTTCGAACACGGCGATGAAATCATCCGTGCCCTGGCCCGTATCCTCATTGACGCCACCCAGCAATTTTGCGGGATGGATGCTTTTGTAGGCCATATCGGAGGAGATGATTTTGTATTTATTGCTGATGATGACAAAGCTGATGCCATCAGCCAAAATATCATTGAAGCTTTTGATAAAATTTCCCCTAGTTTCTATAACGATGAGGACCGTGCTGCTGGATTTATTATGGGTGTTGACCGCCAGGGCAATACCGTCAAAACAGGATTGGTCTCAGTTTCCATCGGTATTGTCAGTAATGTCAATCAGAAAATCACCCATGTAGCTCAAATTGGGGAACTCGGTGCGGATTTAAAGAAATTTGCTAAGTCAGTGGGTAAAAGTAATTTTCAGAGGGACCAAAGAAAACGTTAAAAAGATCCTCAGTTACATGTGCCAGACGGTGGATCCCCAGACAGGAAAATGCGTAAGTGCAATAGCTTGCCAGCCGGATAGTTGCGGTAAGGACAGCTGCGGAAACCAGTGCACGGGAAAATGCCC
>JABDGZ010000025.1 GCA_013285735.1 Candidatus Omnitrophota bacterium
AGTTGTACACGCCTTTTTTAAAAGCCTTTAAATACCGTTGATAAATTACCTGCGAGTCCATGATTTGAGAATTAGCTTGCTGCGATGAATGATATTTACAGTGGACTCGTGTCAGAATTGTATGAAATTAATTATAATGAGCAAGAGCAAGCAAAAAAAGAAAGACGTCTTAGGAAGGTGTATACCCGGCTATCTCAGATTTTTCCAACCCGAGGTGAAGGGTTAGGCAGTGCAGAGGGAAACAAAAGGTACAGATTATTTCAAAGAATGGTCAGGGAATTGTTTGTCAATGTCGTGGATTCAGATCCGATTATGCTGGGGATAGTTTTGAGTTATGATTTGAATCTCCCGTTGTTTCATCGTGAAGGGTATTTGCACGCCTTTAATATCAATGCTCTTGACTTTGATCTTCCCATCAAAGGTTTCAAGGATGAGCTTGACTACAATTTTAAATATGAAGAATTTCAACGGGAAGGTAAGGATCCCAAGGTTTTATTGGATGATTTAAAAGAAGTAGGGCTTATTGAATCAGAGATTCAAGTCGATGAGTTTGATCAACTGAATGGATTATTAGATGCAGGTAATATTGAATTTAGAAGAAAGCTTATTGAAAGATTAAAAGAAGGCCATGAAGATGAGCTTTATTGGCCGGATAGTATTGATGCAGATCGTCGTGAGCATCTTGCCGCACAACCGCAAGAAATGACCCCAGCAGAGATTCGCGCTATTTTTAGGGAGAATTTTTTAAAGGCCACGCCGTTGGTAAGCAAGACGATAAAAGATTTATTGGCCATTGCTTTTGAGAAAGAGGGGGCAAGGGCATTAGAGAGCCGGCTTAATGTCGATGTAAGAGCAATTGATATGGATGAGGTCAATGGTTATGAGGTGGTCAATTTACTGGGGTTTATGGATCACGTTTCTAATCTCTTTGGTGATGATGAGAACACTCTTTCAAAGTGGCAAGCAGCAAGTAAGGAGTTATTTATTTTTGTCAACGATTTTCATCGTTCGACAGGTCAGCCGCCCTTGGAATTTGGTATTTGGGACATGAAGGGGGCCCAAATGTATAATATCACCCCTAAAGAAGGAGCATATATACCTCGACCCAGCTTGGAAGACTCTCCTGAATCAGGCAGCGAGTTAATTAATCTTCTCGAACTCTTTCAGATAAATCGTTATAGAGGGAGCAAAGGTTATATGGATGATCGTTTAAAAATGGACATGTTTTATAAAGCAGAGGCCGCTGCGCAAGAAGGTAGTCCTGTAGATATTTTGCAGGCATGTTTGGCAAGACATCTTCTGGGTCAATTGACAGTTTTTTCTAATGATCCTTTAGTTGAGAAGTATCCTCATTTATTTACTATTGGAGTAGAAGTTAAGGCAAACTCGGATCAGGATGGAAAACCCAAGATTGATATGAAGCTTGCGAAGTTTAATGGAAATATTACAGATCAGATGATCCAACAGGAAAATGATCCTGAATTGTCCAAACTTTGGAAATGGAGAAATTTAAAATCAGAGGAAGACATGTTTGATGATTATTTTCGGGCCAATGGCTTAACAGGTCTTGAGAGGGATATGAATATTCTGATGCAGTCGCTGGATAATGTGCGCAAGAGAATTTTTATGGACATGTTGGCAGATCTTACATTAGTCTCCCAACATTATTCAATAGAAACTCTTGCTTTGCTCATAAAATACGATAATCGTGAAGAGAGGATTAGTGAAATATTAAAACACGTATCAAATGATGATTGGGAAGATGATGAGATCAAACTGCTTGAATATTGTTTTAAAATAAATCGGGATGCGACAAAAGCTGTGTTTGAAAGTGAAGACCTAGTGTTTATTCGGGCCCATGAAGCAATTATTGAAAATCTTCATGGCCTGCTAGAAACCAGATCCAGGGGACGTATAAGAATGTCATCTGTTAATAAAGCCTGGGAAGAGTATGTGAGGTATGCACAAATGTTTAATTTGGATTATTCTTCAGCTCTATTAAAATATCCATCCTTTTTTGGATCTCACCAAGCTGAGAAGCTTTTAGTAGAATTGTCGGATTTACTCAAACTTTTTTATCCGATTTGCCAGGGGAAGCCTGAACGGATGCTGGAGATGTCACGGTTGATCGAGGACCCGGATATTAAAAGGGCATTGTTTGATTATTCATTATTTCAGTTTATGGAAACACATTCATTTGAAGATACCATGAAAGTTCTTTATCAGAATGTTGATAATAATTTATTAGGTTATCGGAGTTTTGAACATCTCATTGAGGAGGTCGCTCAAGAAAATCATGAACTCGAGGCTGTGAGTGACTGGGCTAAGTCTAAATACCGTTCTATGGATTCTAATTTTGCGGCAGGTAAGGCTGTTGGTTTAGATGCGTACCTTAGTTTTGCTTATGAAACGCCCAGGGAGCTTTTAGAGGCGTTCTTGGGTACCAGAGAAGACGAAACCCCCTTAGCCAGTGCGATATTTAGGGATTGGTGGATTAAATCATATGCTAATGGGGCAGGGCCATTGGGACAGCTTTTTAGGCCCATTGATTATTTAGATAATGAACAATTGCAGGATTGGATCACGCAAGGAATAGATGATGATATAAAACAAACATTTTGGGAGGATTGGAAATACAGGTATGTTGCAGTCAGCCAAATTATGGAGTATTTGTACCGGCAGGGCGCTATTAGCCGGTATATATTGTTGCGTAAAATACTGATGATGCCGCATCAAGGTGTTTTACGTAATCCTCAAGATGTTACAGAACTGATGGGGCAGTTTCTTGACCATCACGTTCAAGTTTCTCCCTCAAATCAAAATGCAGTGAGAAGCATAATGGCAGCATTTGCCCAGGCTGCCACTCCCAAAGAGATGTATTTTCTGATGTGGCCTATTATGTTGCCAGCGCTTCTTCAAAGGCCATCACATCAGGCAAATCCGAGGGAAGTGACTCAAAGTTATTTTCAACAGTATTTCAGTCATCTCTTTGCAGTCGATGCAGATAATTTAGATGAGGTGCCTAGAAATCTCAGGACATCTTTGGAAACCGCTGTAGCGGGGATGGATGAAGTAACGTCTGGAAGGACACTCCGAGAAGAGGAAGACGAGGATGATGATTTTGAGTCTATGGAAGAGATGTCAGACATACCATATGAAGATGAGGATTTGGATCAAGATTTTGCAGCTGAGCAAGACTATAACTTAGGAGGCGATTTTGAAGAGGAGGAAGATGGGGAATATGAGCCCGATTTGGACACACCACGGGATGATTTTGAAGATAGTCATCGTGCTCCTAAAGTAGATAGAGCATTTACGCCGCATACATTTAATCCGAGCCATTATTTTTTGGAAAGGGCATCGTATGAGGGGATTTCTCATGCAGGTAGATTAATGGCCATAAAAGCAGCTAGTATAGCTTTTTCTGCTTCCGTAGGAAGCCCCATGGCTGAAATCGAAGCGGAGATACTTCGTGATATTCCTGATAAATACCATAAGCCTCCATCAATGGATGTATTGGGTGAAATTGATGCGATCATTGCCCTGGCCCAGCAATTAGGAGCTATGGGTGTACGTTTTCTTCAATTATTAGGACAATATGCGGATATCCCGCCGGAATACCAGGAGAAATTCTTGCATGTGTACGATTCTATGCGAGGGCAGATGAAAATAACGGCGTATAATCTGATTAAAGAAAAAGCCCCTGGTTTGATTGAGGAAGGGGATAAATTAGTGCATATGATCGGTGGAGGATCATTAGTGACCGTTTATTTATTAGTGAAGAAGCCTAGGGATGGGGAGAAGGAGGGTCGTAAGTATGTGGTTAAGGTTGCCAACCCTAATTCAAAGGCAAGGATATTGGAGACCTATGATCTTTTAATGAAGGTTTTAAATTCTTTGATAGAAAAAACTCCCCACGATGATCCCATGTATGAGTGGTATCTCCTGGCCCGTGACCAAATTCTGCCGGATTTAAAAGAGTGGACGGAAAGTGATATAGAAGATACTAGATTTTTTGAAAATGACAAACTATTTAAGGAGGCATTTAACGGCTGGAGTACGCCAGGCAGTCCTTTTCAAATGTATATACCATCTTCCTATCAGCCCAATAATATTTATGTCAAGGTTGAGGAATACGTGGATGGTACTGAATTGACAAAACTTCAAGTGAGTGAGCAAAGAGACTTTAATGAAGGTAAGGTCACCAGTGAAGATTATAAAGCAATTATTGCGACCGTGGCCAAGAATTACCTGGCTCAAATTATGCATGCACCTTTAACGCCAGAAGGCACGGTGCTTGTCCATTCCGATGCCCATGAAGGCAATTTTAAATTGATGTCAGATGGTCGTATTGCCACCCTTGACCGGAATTTTTATATTGAAATAACGAAGGAAGACAGGGAGATGGTAGAAGAGATCATTCACTCTGAGCTTCCTAAAGAGGAGGTTTTGCCGGCTTTTATTGAGTATCTGCTTAAACAGGATTGTAATAAGGGTAAGGCATTAGACAAAGATGAGCTGGTTAGGATTATTAAAGAAGAAATAAAGAATTTACCTGAAGGCAATTTGTCTATACGCCTAGTGATGAATTTGATTACAAAGTTACGACAGCACGGCCTTCGTTTACCTTTACGATTCACGCTTCTTCTAAAGAATTTAAATGCCTTGGATTATATGGCCAAGAAGGCTGGTATTCAAGGAGGGCTTGTAGGAGCCATGCTTTTTGTTCCTAATGATACGGTTTTGACCAAGCAGGAAGAGGTGTCTCCTGCCGCTGCAGAGAGCCATCAAACAGTGGCTTTGGAAATATCAGGGGAAACATTAACAACGTTGAGGGAGCATACTTTAAAATTAAGTAATTTTATTGATACTCATAACGATCAAATTAAGAAATTTACTTCTGAATCTAATCTAAATGAAGTGAAAAACGTCATTGGGGAGTATGTTACGATTTTAAATAGTATACAGGAAAAAATTGTGCCAGGACAGCCATTTAGTATATCCGTTCAATTGACACCTGCAGAGAGAAGCGTATATGATCAAATTATGAGACTCATTGATGTAGTCCAGGCGAGTGGTGTCTTAAACAGTGGTAATAGGACAGGGTTACTCAAAGGTTTTCAAAATATGAAAATGAGGATGGATTTAAGGTATGAATTAGAATTCCTGAATAATATACAACAGCGTGAAGCTGCGCGAAATTTATTACAGAAGGTTAAGGAGGAGTTAGACAGAGCATTAATTACACATGGCCCTAGCGATAGAGAAGCAATATTACCTGTGAATTTACATGTTCAGAATAATGCCTTGGCTCGAAACGGTGGTATCGACTTCACCGTTAACAAAACACCTCTGGAAATTCAAAATGCCGGTGAAGGGATTAAATTTCATTTCGACCCAGCCTTGCTCCGCCAATTGCAAAACGACCCTGGCTTTGTGCCGGTGATTATTAATATCAGCCCTTTAAATAATCTTAGACAATTTTTGGGTATTGAAGCAACTGTTTAGCCCGAGTCTTTTCCAGTCAATAGATGAGCCTGAATAAAGAGAGTTAAGATGTGCGGGCAATTTTTTCAAAAAGAGCCCGCCGTTGAGTTTGAACGATTTGAGCCATTTGATTATCGGTGTAAGTATTAGCAAAACTATCGAGTTTCTGGAACGATTCTCCTTTTTTAAGATTTTGGTTTTTGTGTGGAAGACTTTTAAGTTTCTCATAGGGGGTTTTATAATCCTTGAGACGATATATTTTCTTGATTTTACCTTTAGCATCGACGATGTTGGTTGCGAATGCGCAAGGGCGGTGGAAGTTTAAGTAACGGTTAAAAGAGCCGAAGTAGAAGGCATTGAGTCTTGAGGCATTGGAAGAGTCGATAAAACTATATCCGAACCATTTGCGAATGACAGTCCCGTTCTTTGATTCGACTAAGGCATTGTCGTTGGAATGCCTGGGGCGAGACTTGGTTAATTTGATGAGGAGACGATTCAGCATAGCAGCAACGTGCTGGTTGATATATTCCGAGCCGTTGTCGGCGTGGAAGCCCAAGATTTTAAAAGGATAGGCATTGATTAGCTGTTCAAGTAAAGGCAACATTTGTTCTTCAGTGGGTGCTTGTACAGCGCCAATAAATTCAAACTGTGTGACTTCGTCGATAGAATTAATGTGATAGACGCCTTTGGTTTTAAGACGGTCACCCTGATGGACTGAATCAATGCGGATAAAGCCAGGACGACCAAGGGGTTGAGGTATTTGGCGTTGCCCAATGTGAAGGCGGCCAAATTTCGATTTAGTTCTCGCGAACCATTTAGTTATGCGTTGATAGGCGGGTTTTTTACGCAGGTTGTAAATGTGACTGACAGAGACTTCTGCAATGTCTTTATATTGTTCATCTGAAGCGGCCAGGCGCTTAAGGGTTGTCTTAACGGCGTTACCGTTGGGGAATTCGTGCAGTTCGTCGGTAAAGGCCAAGAGTTTGATATCACAATCTTGGTATTTATGGGCAAAAGTATGGCGTTGATATTCCGTTACTTGAACAGAGCCGCAACGCAGGTATTGAGTGATTAGGCGGGTGACTTGGGCGCGTGAGTAGCCCGTCATGAGCGCTACATAGGTTTTGAGGACTCCTTTATCGGCTTTATTAAGTTTGATATAGGTGAATTTCACAAGAGTGTCCTCAACCCAGGCATAGGCTTGGGTTTTGTTTTGATAGTTAAACTGGATTTTGTCATTTTGTAGTAAGAATTCTTTAACATCATTAATGGTCGTTATCTGTGTGTCGTTCATATTGAGTGTCATGCCTCCGAGTATGACTCTCTTGTCAGGGATCTCCTATAGCTGATTTTATAGTTGATTCCTTCAGGCTCATCTTGCATTGTAAAAGACTGCCCGTTGACAAAGCCGTTTAACTATGTTAAATTTACCAGATATGTTCCGTCGAAATATTCACCTATCTATCCTATTTTTATTCTTGTTCCCCTCTTTATGTCCAGCTGATTGGATTTGGACTCCCGAGACAGGTAAGTTTGTTAATCCCAAATGGGAAGTAAAGCCTACCCCCGAAGACCAGTTGGAATTTGCCCAAAGTTTTAAAGATTTGGGTAATTGTAAGAAAGCTTTAGTCGAGTTTAAAAAATTGATCAAAGCCTACCCTCGCGCCAAAGAAGCTCCAGAGGCAGAATTCTTTTCAGGCCAATGTTTGGAAAGCATGAACAAGCCATATGAAGCGTATCTGTCGTACCAGTTGGTCATTGATAAATATCCTTTTAGTGAACGTTCCGCGCAAATCGTCGGCATTGAGTATAATATTGCTAACCATCTTTTAGAGAACAAGGGTCGCAGCAAATGGGCCCAGGTGGTTATAGGCAGCGATGACAGGGTTGTCGAAATTCTTCGGACTGTTATCAGGAATGCACCGTACGGCAAATATGCGGCGATTGCGCAGTATAAAATTGGGCTTTATTTGAAGGAAAAGGGCATGTACCAGGAAGCCCGGGATGAATTTGAGAAAACTATGAATGATTATCCGACCAGCGAATGGGCCCAAGCTTCCAAATTTCAGATTGCCATGGCGGATATGAACAGGGCTTCAGATGCACAGCATGAGCAGAAGGTGGCCAGCGTTGCCATGGAAGAATTTAATGAATTTGTTAAAACTCATCCGGATAGTCAATTGACCCCGGAAGCCCAGGCACAGATGGCCCGTCTTAAGGACAAGGAAGCAGAGAATAATTTTGTCATCGCCAAGTTTTATGAAAAGCAGAAAAATTTAAAAGCCGCGCGGATTTATTACAAAGAAGTTGCTATCAACTACGCGGACACCTCGTGGGGTCCTAAGGCCCAGGCCATTTTGATTAAAATTGGTGAATAATGGTGCGTCTTTTTCTGTCCACACTTCTTATTTTATCTATTGCCGGCTGCGGTTATACAACCGGATCTTTATTGCCTCCCCAGTACAAAAAAATTGCCATTCAGCCTTTCGAGAATAAAGTCGCCTATGTTGATGAAAATAACGGCGGACTTTATGTACCTGCGTTGGAGACCAATGTCCGTAGTGCCATTATAGACAGATTTTTATTTGATGGTAATTTGCATATCGCTGACGCGGATAAAGCTGATCTGGTGCTAAGCGGTGAAGTAACGGGTATTGTCCAGGATACGTTACGGCAAGATACCAATCAAAATGTCCAGGAATACCGTATCCGGGTCATTGTTGCTTTAACCATGACAGATACTGCCACGGGTAAGATTCTTTGGAAAGAGCCTTCTTTCACTGGAGAGACAACGTATTTTCTGACAGGGGCCCAGGCCCAAACGCAGAGTGCCGCGATAGATGCTGCTTTGCTTGATCTTGCCACCCGTATTGTTGAGCGTACCGTTGAGAATTGGTAAGCTATGATTTATCTCTTCCTTGGTGATGATCTACCAGCCAAAGATGCCAAAATTACTGAAATCAAAAATAAATTATTTAAGAATACTGAAGAAGCTTTGGCTTTTGATTTTGATAATCTCGATGCCAAAGAACTTGGCGACAATGCACTAAAAAAAGCATTTTTGACCCTGCCGGTCATCTCCCCGCATCGCCTGATTGTTCTGCGTCAGGTCCATAAATTAAAATCCACGGATATTAAGGTGCTGATCGATTTTTGTCAAAAACCAGCCAAATACTGTGATGTGATATTAGAATCTACTGAAAGCACACTTAAAGGTGATTTGAAAGATTTACCCCTGTATGCCAAGGGAGCGGTGATGGCCCGGCCTGAAGGTCCGAATGTTTTTGATATGACCAGATTAATGACAGCTCATCGCAGCGGGGATGCATTGAAAATGTTAGATGGTTTCTATCAGGAGGATGTTCATCCGTTACAGATCATGGGAGCCTTGGTTTGGTATTGGAGCAAGGAAGGCAAGCCCCTTGGCCGGGAACGTTTTGAACGGGGGCTTAAGGCTTTAGAAGAGGCAGACTTGAATATTAAACGCAGCCGCCTCGAGCCTCAATACGCGGTGGAAAAATTGGTGGTCGAATTAGGTTTATTACTTCGTCGCTAAAGAACGTGCGAAGCGGGACTTACGACGGGCCGCTGTTTTCTTGTGCATGACGTTGCGCTTGGCAGCCTTATCGAATTTTTTGTAAATTTCTTTGAGCAATTCTTTAGGATCAGCCTTTTTGTCAGCAGCCGCGACCGTGAATTTCTTGACGGCCTTTTTCAGATCAGTCTTAATCTGCAGATTGTGCAGGTGTTTGGTGTGGGATTTACGTAAATCTTTAATAGCAGTACGACGTTGTGGCATGAATAAATTCTCCTTTTAATTGTTTAGAGGGTGCATAATAGCAAACCACCGAATATATGTCAATTGATAAATCTAAACCCCGCCACCTTCATCATGCCCTTCTAAAATCCAGCGGTATTGTCGCGTGCGGAGTATTGGCGTCCCGGGTGCTGGGATTTCTGCGTGATGTGATCTTGGCCCGTTTTTTAGGGACTGGCTTTTTGGCTGAGGCATTTTTTGTAGCCCAGCGCATTCCTAATTTGCTTAGAGATATGGTTGGTGAGGGAGCGGCTAATGCTGCTATTGTGCCGGTACTTTCAGAATATACCCAGAAAAAATCTAAAGAAGAATGGCAGGAATGTATTAACGTGGTTTTGGCATGGGGTGTGATCGTTTTGGGAAGTATCACGGTGATTGGGATTGTGGCGGCACCATGGATTGTGCGGCTGATTGCACCCGGCTTCGCCAGAGAGCCAGGAGAATTACAACTGACCGTTGATTTGACACGCATTATGTTTCCATATTTGATTTTGATTGCGTTAACAGCTTTTCAAGCTGGGATTTTGTATTCTTTAAACGCGTTTTTTGCTCCGTCTTGGGGCCCTTGCCTTTTGAACGTGGCCATGATTTTGAGTGTTTGGGTGGCTTGTTTATTTTCATGGCCGCTGGCGTATACGATTTCTGTCGGTGTTTTAGTGGGCGGTGTTTGGCAGTTTTTAGCCCAATGGGAGGCTTTGCGCCGTCGGGGTGTTCATTGGAAGATGCCCATCAGCCTAAACCATGAAGGAGCCTTGAAAATCGGGAAGCTTTTGCTGCCGCGTTTATGGGGCAGTGCTGTTTATCAGATTAATATATTCGTGGATACTTTTTGCGCATCGCTGGCCGTGATCGTTGGGGCTGGGGGTATCGCTGCGATTTATTATGCCAATCGCATGATCCAATTCCCTTTAGGGGTTTTTGGATATGCCTTATCATCAGTTGCTTTGCCGTCGCTATCTAAACTTGCCCAGGAAAAAGACATGATCCGTTTTAAATCAACACTGTTTTTTGCCTTGCGTAATCTGATGCTGGTCTTAATCCCCGTGGCCGTGGGCATGGCTTTTTTTTCGACGTGGATCATCCATATTATTTTTCAACGAGGGGCTTTTGATGCGTATTCAACGTCAGTCACATCCCAGGTGATGTTTTATGCTGCGCTGGGATTACCTTTTTTTGGGGCTTCGCGGATCCTGGTAGCTGCCTTTTACGCTTTGCATGATACCAAGACGCCAGTCAAAGCAGCCACAGTTTGCCTGGTGATTAATGTCGTGTTAAATGTGGCACTGATGTTTCCCCTGAAGGTCGGCGGCATCGCGCTAGCCAGCAGCATCGCCGGAGCCGTCAACTGCCTGTTGCTGTGGCAAGGGCTTAGGAAGAAATTAAATTAACGACAATTTGTCATTCCCGCGAAAGGTCCTCATGCCGGACATTCGCAGTTGCTCCGGGAATCCAGATACTCATGGACGGCTGACACCGGTATACTTTTCCTGCTAAAATTTGACGTATACCCCCTATTACTTGCTCGGCGTATGCAGGAGGTTAGTCAGAGGGAGTTCGGCAATGCTGAGCAAGCAATAGGGAAATATGCCGAAAGCAACGTTGTCAAATTTTTATACGCAGGAAAAATATATCGGTATCAGCCTGCTAATGGTTTATTTAATACATGCGGTTGAGGAATACAAGGATATGTTTTTGAAAGGCTCTTATTGAACCCCCCAGGAAAACTTCCCGCTTCTTGCGAAAGCAGCGGGGAGTTTTCCGCGCTTGGGGGGATGGGGGGCAAGCTTAGCCTTGAAAAAATATATCCTTGTGTTCCTCAATATACTTGGCGTGTAAGAAAAAATGGATATCAAAACAAGAGTTAAAGGATTACCAACCAGCAGCGGCGTTTATTTGTATAAGGACGCAGCTGGTGTGGTTATTTATGTCGGCAAGGCGGTTAATATCCGTAAGCGGGTGGAATCGTATTTTCGTGCGAATACCAGCAGCCTTAAGACGGATATTTTGGTTGGCCATATAGTTGATATCGATATCATCCAAACAGCCTCTGAAGCTGAAGCCCTCATTTTAGAGGCCAGTTTAATAAAGCAATACCTGCCTAAATACAACATTGAACTCAAGGACGGGAAAACATATCCGTATATCCAAATAACTAAGGAAGAATTTCCCCTGGTTTCAGTGATACGATTTAGCGCTCGCCAGAAAAAAGAGATTAATGCTGATCTTTATGGTCCTTATGTTAATCCAACATTGATCCGCGAAGCGTTGCAGATTATCCGCAAAATTTTCCCTTTTCGCACTTGTGAGCCTTTTGCAGATAAATTATGCCTTTATTATGATTTAGGTCTCTGCCAAGGGCCTTGCGAAGGGAAAATTAGTAAAGAGGATTATCAACACAATATCCGTAGTATCAAATTAATCCTGGATGGCCGCAAGGATGATCTGTACCGCAGCCTGCATCTGGAAATGGAAGAATTATCCCGTCGCAAAGATTTCGAAGGAGCAGCTCGGTTGCGGGATCAGATAAGGGCTATAGGTGCCTTGTATTCAGGGACAGGAGATGTTAATTATTTTAAAGAAGCGGAGCAGTTGCAACGGGCCATAGGTCTTGAACGTGCACCGGTGCGTATCGAATGTTTTGATATTTCTAATACCATGGGAAATCAGTCCGTGGGTTCCATGGTGTCTTTTTTAAACGGTAAACCGGATAAAAATAATTATCGTAGGTTTCGTATTAAAACAGTTAAAGGCATTGATGATTTTTTAATGATTGCTGAGATTGTTCGCCGGCGGTATACCCGGCTTCAAAAAGAGGGTTTAAGTTTTCCGGATTTGATTGTTATTGATGGCGGGAAAGGGCAATTAGCATCTGCGATCAAGGAGTTAAAGAAATTAAATTTGTCTTTGCCAATCATTTCTCTGGCTAAGCGCGAAGAAGAAATTTTTATGCCGGGTAAGCGTAATTCCATCAAGCTTGCGTACGATTCACTGGGTCTCAAACTCCTGATCCGTATACGCGACGAAGCCCACCGCTTTGGGTTGAAATATCATACGCTTTTAAGAGCGAAGAATTTTCTAGGTAAAAAATAGTTTGGGATGGTACACTTAGTTTTAGGAGAATTAAATGACAAATTCAAATGAATCAGTATTATTTATTTTTGCAGGGGTATTTAGTTTGGCAGGGGTTGGTGTTTTCATTTATGGCCTTAAAACAATGTTTAAATATAGCCTTATAGAAAATATCCCTCATTCAAAAATTAGGTCAATGGCCATGGGACTTGTGGAAATTCAGGGGAATGCCGTAGGTGATAAATATGTGGTAACACCTTTTTCTCAATCCCAATGCGTGTATTATCGGTATAAAATTGAAGAATATAGAATGCATGAGTCCAGAGATGCTAAAGGAAACACTCAAATATCTTATAGCTGGGAGACTATTTCCTCAGGGGAACAGAGAGTCCCTTTTTTTGGAAAAGATGAAACTGGCCAAGTTTATATTGATCCCCATGGAGCTGAATTTAATGTTTCAGCAAAAAAAGTTTTTTTACAGAGAGCCGGATTGTTGGGGGGCCTCGGGAATATACTCAATGATTTAAAGGGTTGGGATAATAATCAAGCAACATCGTTAAATGTTTCAGCCTGGGGACTTACTGCCTTAGATCCAACAAATCACCTGTCTTTCGGAGGGAGTGTGGGTGATAGGAAATATTACGAATATTATATCGAACCAGAAGAGGCATTATTTGTTGTTGGTACCGCAGACAATGATTCCCGAGTGCCGAATAATGTATTGATTAAAAAGGGAGTCAATGAACCAACATTTATCATATCTAATAAAAGTGAGAGAGAATTACTTGGTAGCCTGATGTGGCAAATGATTGCTTGTTTTGTTTTTGGCGGGGCATTCTTTATAGGTGGTATTTTTTGGCTATTAAAATTATCGAGAATAATCTAACCGGAGAACAACTATGGTAATAATATCGGTAATTGTTTTTGTCTTGCTGGTGGTCATCTTGGTTGGGTATTGGGTATCCATTTATAATAGTTTTGTGATGCTCAAAAACAATATTGATAAAGCGTGGAGCAATATTGACCTTTTATTGCAACAGAGACATGACGAGTTAACCAAATTATTGGAGTCGGTCAAAGGGTATATGAATTTTGAGAAAGACGTACTGACACAGATAACCCAGGCAAGAACAGCTTTTATGGGAGCCAATAGTGTCGCAGATAAAGCGAATGCGGATAATATGATGACAGGAGCATTAAAATCTGTTTTTGCTGTTGCTGAAAATTATCCACAGCTTAAAGCAAGTGAGAATTTTATTCAGTTCCAAAATCGGATCAGTGAAATCGAAACTCAAGTACGCGATAGAAGAGAGTTTTATAATGACTCTGTGAACATGTACAATACTAGATTAGAACAAATCCCCTATGTTTTTATTGCCCAAACACTAAATTATACCCGTAAAGATCTTTTTAAAGTTGACGAAGAATCTAAAAAAGATGTGGATGTCAAATTTTAGATGTTCGAAGAGAAGCGTCCCCTGCCTTCAAAAACACCTCGACAAGCCCTGTTTTTAAGATTATCATGTACAAGTTTTTAGTCATCCGTCATTCTGAGCGCAGCGAAGAATCTCTTAAAGAATTAATTTTGTTGAGATCCTTCGTTTCACTCAGGATGACATAAGAGAGGTTAAGATGGAAATAGGTATTGTAGGCTTGCCTAATGTCGGCAAGTCCTCGTTATTTAATGCATTGACTGGTGCTGCTGCGGCTGCGGAGAATTTTCCTTTTACGACCATCGAACCCAATATCGGGGTTGTCCCTCTACCTGATGAACGCCTGCATGTCCTGGCCCAGGAATGGGGTTCTGCCAAGATTGTACCGTCGGGCATCCGTTTTGTGGATATCGCGGGTATCGTTGAAGGTGCGTCCCAAGGTGAGGGTTTGGGTAATAAATTCTTGGCCCATATCCGTCAGGTAGATGCTATTGCTCATGTGGTGCGTTGTTTTAAAGATGAGAATGTGGTTAATGTGATGACCGAGCTTAATCCTAAATCTGCCGCGGATATCATCACCACGGAACTGCTATTGGCAGATATCCAGCAATGCCAAACAGCCCTTGACCGTTGGACTAAGAAAGCCAAATCCGGTGACAAAGACTCGATCACTAAATGCAATGCTTTAAATGATTGTGTCAAAGCCTTTAATGAGGGGATTCCTGCCCGTCGATTAAATATCCCTCCAGAAATTCTAAATGAATTCCAATTTTTGACAGCCAAACCTTTGATGTATGTGGCTAATACCGATGAAGGAATACCTGATGAAGAGCTTCTCAAGCCTTTGCGCGAGCGCGCGGCTGCAGAGGGTGCGGCCTTGGTTGCTTTGTGTACAAAGCTAGAAGCCGATATCGTGCAGCTTCCACCCGAGGAGCGCAATGAATACTATGAAGCTGCGGGTATTACATCTCCTGGGCTAACACGTCTGGCCCAGGCTGGTAAAGATTTGATTAATCAGATCTGTTTTTTTACTGTAGGACCGCAAGAAGCCCGTGCCTGGTTGATCCCTAAGGGGACGCCTGCTGTTAAAGCTGCCGGGAAAATCCATACGGATATTGAACGCGGTTTTATCCGTGCTGAAATCTATCGATATGACGATTTAAAAAGATTAGGTTCCTATAAGGCCGTGCAAGAGAAAAATCTTGTCACCCTCGAGGGTAAAGATTATATTATGCAAGATGGCGATACCGTGCATTTTCGTTTTAGTGTGTGAGGATTTATGAAATCAGTTCGATCAATAGCATTGAGTTCAATATTTTTTATTTTTTTATACGCCCATTTGTCATTAGCAGATGAAAAGACTGTATTATCTATATTGTCACAGACCCAAGATGTTATTTTTAAAGCCAAGGTCATTACTAGTAACCTAATTAACTTGGATGATAAACTTAATGATTCTATAAATCCTAACTGTTCTGTTGGTGTCTGGGTTACCCATATGCAAGTTATCTCGGTGATTAAGGGTAATATGCCTTATAGGGATGTGGAAGTAAGACATTTCGGGTACGGATCTACGAGAGTGTCCCCACATACGTTAGTTGATGATTTTGATCCTTGTCCTCAAACAGAGTCTTTTGATGTAGGCAAGGCGTACGTCGTTTTTGCTGATGCGATAAAAAATAAGCATACTGTTTTTGAGATTCCCAATGGTTCGAATTACTATATGGGTAAGATGATGGAAAGATTTGATTTATCTACTTTTGAAACGGTAGATTTAAAAGAAATAAGAAAAGATGGCCCCGTTCAAGATGCTATTATAGATGAACTTGAGAGATCACCGGTCAAAAATAAAGATGAAATAATGAATTATTTTGATACGAAAGTTAAACTTCCGGCTTGAGGGAAAATGGATGGAGTTAAGGCCTCATTCAAAGTATAAATATGAGCAGTGATCAATTAATCAAACAATTCGATGAACTTGCCCAAAGGCTGGCTGGCCTAAGGGGGTATCTTTGACTTGCCCCACAAAGAAAAATCCATAGCAGAGATACAATCACAGATGTCCCAGGAAGGATTTTGGGATCATCAGGAACAAGCCAATAAAGTTATGCAGGAGCTTAAGGGTTTAAAGAATATTGTTGAGCCTTTTACCGATTGCGTTAAGCGTGTGAGTGATGCCAAAGAATTTTTAGCGTTAGCCGAAGATGATGAGGATTTGAATAAGCAATTATCTGAGGAAGCGGATATTTTAAAGACCCAAATTGACGCGCTGGAATTACAAGCGCATTTAAGTGGTCCGTATGACAATGCCAATGCGCTTTTGAGCATCAATGCCGGCGCTGGCGGCACAGAATCTTGTGACTGGGCATCCATGCTGATGCGGATGTACGTGCGTCATGCCGATGCCAAGGGGTATAAGTGTGAGACCATTGATATTTTGCACGGTGATGAAGCAGGGATCAAGAATGTGACCTTACGCATTGAAGGGGAAAAAGCGTACGGGTTTTTAAAATCTGAAAAAGGGGTACACCGGCTGGTGCGTATTTCTCCTTTTGATTCTAATAAACGCCGGCACACCTCTTTTGCTTCGGTTGAGATTATCCCTGAAGTCGAAGATGATACTGAAGTTGATCTAAATCCTGCAGATTTGCGTATTGATGTTTTCCGTGCGTCAGGCCCTGGGGGACAAAGTGTCAATACTACTGATTCTGCGGTGCGTGTGACGCATTTGCCGACGGGATTAGTTGCTCAATCACAGAAAGAGCGCTCCCAATTGCAGAATAAGGTCCAAGCCATGAAGGTTTTGAGGGCAAGGCTTCTTGCGGTAAAGGTTCAGGAGCAGGAAGCTATCATGAACAAAGAAGCTGGCGACAAACAAAAAATTGAGTGGGGTTCACAGATCCGCTCCTATGTTTTGCATCCGTATTTGATGGTCAAAGACCACCGCACAGGAGTCGAGACTGGTAATGCCCAGAAAGTTTTAGACGGAGACATTGATCTGTTTATTGAAGGTTTTTTAAAAACCCGGCCAGAAGACCGGGATAAACGTCTTAAATCGCGAGGGAACGACGATGTTTGATTTTTTAATACGCAATGGAGTAGTGCAAGGTGCACAAAAGTTTATCGATCGCTTGAGTCCACCGGTGAAAATCCATATTCACCCGGAAGCTCCTTTGCCTTCGATCGGTCTGGTGAAAAAATTATCTGCCAGGGCATCTGAGATTTGTGCCTTGGAAGAAAAGATTAAGGCATTATCGGATGATGCGCTAAAAGCTAAAACAGCTGAATTTAAAGCACGGATCAATCAAGCGATCAGTGTTAAAAAAAGTGAATACGAACAATTTCAGGAGAATTACCGCAAGGCATCTTCAGGACAGGAACGTGAAGATTTGGCTGTTGAGATCAAGCGTTTAGAAAAAGAATTATTTGAATCCAAGCAAGGTGTTTTAGACGAGATCCTTAATGATGCTTTTGCCGTTGTTCGTGAAACAGGACGTCGTGTTTTGAACATGCGCCATTTTGATGTGCAGTTAGTCGGCGGCATGGTGCTGCATAGCGGCGGCATCACCGAGATGACCACGGGTGAAGGTAAAACGTTAGTGGCAACCTTGCCCACCTATCTTAATGCTCTGACTGGCGATGGCGTTCACGTCATCACTGTTAACGATTATTTGGCACATCGTGATTGTAATTGGATGGGGCCTTTGTATCAATTTTTAGGATTAACGGTTGGTGTTATCCAACATGATATGAGTCCGCGTGAACGTCAGGTAGCGTATGCCTGCGATATTACTTACGGGACGAACAATGAGTTTGGTTTTGATTATCTGCGCGATAACATGGTTTCATTTAAAGAAGAAATGGTCCAGCGCGGCCATGCCTTTGCGGTGGTCGACGAAGTTGACAGTATTCTCGTGGATGAGGCGCGTACCCCGTTGATCATTTCAGGACCTGCCGAAGAAAGTACGGATAAATACTATAAAGCTTTTCAAATCGCCCGTCAGCTAAAGGGGCGTCGTGTGACTGAAGCCCAGGAAATCGATGCGAAGCATAAAGGCGAAGATTTGTATAAAGGGTTTGATTATTTGGCTGATGAGAAATCCAAGTCCATTGCCTTATCAGATGAAGGAGAGACCAAGGCTGCCCAATTATTTGGAGTCAAAAATTTGCATGAAATTGACACCAATGAATATCGCCATCATGTGATCTGTGCCTTGCGTGCCCAGGAATTTTTTACCCGGGATGTGGATTATGTGGTCAAGGACGGTAAGGTGGTTATCGTCGATGAATTCACCGGTCGCATGATGCCGGGCCGCCGCTGGTCAGATGGTTTGCATCAGGCCGTGGAAGCGCGTGAAGGTATCAAAATCGAGCGTGAAAATCAAACCCTGGCCACCATTACCTTTCAGAATTATTTTCGTATGTATGGCAAGTTAGCGGGTATGACAGGTACTGCGTACACCGAGGCTAATGAGTTTAAACAAATTTATAATCTGGACGTGGTGGTTATTCCGACCAACCGTCAATTGGTGCGTGTTAATTATCCTGACTGTATTTATAAGACCATGCAGGAAAAATATAATGCTGTCGTCGAAGAGATCGATGTCTGCCATAAAAAAGGCCAGCCTGTTTTAGTGGGTACTATTTCCATCGAAAAATCTGAGTTGATCGGCAGTCTTTTAAAGAAAAAAGGTATTCCTCATCAGGTCTTAAATGCCAAATTCCATGAATTAGAAGCGCATATTATCGCCCAGGCAGGCCGTTATAACGGAGTCACTATTGCCACCAACATGGCAGGCCGTGGTACGGATATTGTTTTAGGTGGTAATGCAGAATATTTAGCGCGTGCGCTTGCTACTGAAAAAAGTCAAAATTTCCAAGAATTCATTACTCAGTTTAAAGAGCAGGTATCTAAAGAGCGGGAACAGGTTCTTACCGCTGGTGGTTTACACGTCATTGGTACAGAGCGTCATGAATCCCGTCGTATTGATAATCAGTTAAGAGGCCGTTGCGGCCGTCAAGGGGACCCTGGTTCATCACGGTTTTATGTGTCCTTACAGGATGATCTGATGCGTTTATTCGCTTCAGAAAGCATTATGACAGTGATGGATAAGCTTGGGATGAAGGAAGGCGAAGTTATTGAATCGCGCATGGTGTCCGGTGCTTTGGAAGTCGCTCAAAAGAGGGTTGAAAATTATAACTTTGAGATCCGCAAGCAATTGCTGGATTATGACAATGTCATGAACAAGCAGCGCGAGGTCATCTACAGCCTTCGCCGTTCCATTCTCGAGGGTGAAAATTTAAGGGACGTTATCCTGGACGCAGTCCTGACAGCTTCCGACGATATAGTGGACAGTCACTATTCCCTTGACCAAAATGAGGAGACCTTTAATCGTCTGAGTAACGACGTGCAAGCAAAATTTACAGTCAATATTGATGCTCTTAAAGAAGAGTGGAGCACTTTTAAAGCCCAGCAGATTAAAGAAGAGCTGGAAAAGGTTTTGATTCAAACTTATCAGACCAAGGAAACCCAGGTGACTCCAGAAGTGATGCGCCGTATGGAACGCATGATCCTTCTGCATGTCATTGATACAAAATGGAAAGAACATTTGTACAGCATGGACCAGGTCAAGGACGGTATCAGCCTGCGTGCTTTAGGTCAGCGTGATCCGTTGGTTGAATATAAAAAAGAAGGTTTTGCCATGTTTAAGGCCATGTATGCGTCGATCAATCATGAAGTGGCAGCGATGATCTTTAGATTGGAAGCCATGCCGCAGGACCTTCGTCCCCGTTCAGTATTTAGTGCTATCCCTCAGAAAGCCATCCATCAGGAATTTCAAGCAGGAATTCCAACACCGGTATCGCCCCAGCAAACCGTGCTTGAGGAAACACAAATTTCTCAACAACCCGTTGCCAGCGCCGCACGCACCGCAGATAAAGTCGGCCGCAACGACGCCTGCCCCTGCGGGTCAGGTAAAAAATACAAAAAATGCTGTGGGGCATAAGGCTCGCATCTTTCTAATGACGTTTTTATCCTGTTTATTATCCGCCGGGCTTTTAGTATTTTCTTTTCCCAAAATAGAATGGTCATTTTTGGCGTGGATCGCCTTGGTCCCGTTTTTTTGTGTTCTTGACGGGCAAAAGCCTTGGGTTGCCTTTAGGCGTGCTTATCTGGTCGGATTTCTGTTTTTTACTTTTACCGCAGGCTGGACTTGTTATGTTACGTATATTGGTGCATTTTTTTTAGTTTCTTTTCTGGCGCTATATTTTGCCTTCTTTGGAATGATCGTTGTTTATTTTCAGCGCCTTACTCTTATCAGGCGTATTTTTGTTTTGGCCGCGACTTGGGCAGTTTTAGAATTTATCCGGGCGCATCTTTTTAGCGGCTTTAGCTGGGTGATGCTGGGGCACTCTCAATACAAAAATCTTTGGCTCATTCAAATAGCAGACATAACAGGTGTCTACGGGGTTTCTTTTTTGGTGATGCTGGTTAATCTTTTGATTTTTGAAATACTTAGAAACTGTCGTTCTTTTAGAGATTGCTTCGCTGCGCTCGCAATGACGTGTAAGGCAAGTATTACCGTTGCGATTATACTATCAGTAGTTCTCGTCTATGGTCTTTGGGTCACTGGACAAAAAAAGTCTTATGAAATGGTGAGGGTAGGTGTTGTCCAGCCTAATATTCCTTTAGCTGCTGATTGGGATGAGAGCCAAAGACCTTGGATCGTTGCCAAGGATATCCAATTGACCCAACAGTTGAAAGATCAAAAATTAGATCTGATCGTCTGGCCGGAAACATCCCTTCCAGGTGTTTTTAGTGAGGCGCCGTTATTAACTAATGAAATTCAAGATACCGCGGTTAGTTTGCATACACCCATTCTAATTGGTTCTATTGGTAATGATGGTGAAAAGTATTATAATTCCGCGTTCCTGATAGGTGCGGATGGACAAATGCAGGGCCGTTATGATAAAATTCATTTAGTACCTTTTGGGGAATACCTGCCTTTACGGCCAATTTTAGGCTGGATCAATAAATTTGTTGCTTTGGATGATTTTAATGCTGGCAAGACGTACAAGATTTTTTCCTTACAGCATAATAAGAATTTTGGTGTTTTGATTTGCTTCGAGGATACCGTGGGAGGGCTGCGACGTCATTTCGTCCAAGCAGGAGCTGATTTTTTGGTGAACATGACTAATGACGCCTGGTTTGAAGATACCAAGGCGCCATTTTTGCATTTACAGGCCGCGGTCTTTGGTTGTGTGGAAAATCACCGGTCACTGGTGCGCGCGGCTAATACCGGTGTCAGTGCCCTGGTGGATCCCTGGGGCAGTATCATGGCCATGGTTATCGACGGTCATGGTAAAAAGACTTTCACAGAAGGCACTGCCTGGGGGTCGCTCCCGTTAAATCATGAAAAGACTTTTTATACAAAATACGGAGATATTTTTACTTATTTTTGTTTTTTGTGTATATTAATGGCAGTGGTAATTGTATAAGGGAGAATGCATGCCTAAGAAAATATTGTTAGTGGATGATGACCCAGGAGCGCATTTGGTCATTGTTCCGATTTTAAGTAAAGCCGGGTATTTGGCGATTTCTGCAAAAAATGGAGAACAGGCCTTACAATTAGCGCTCAATGAGCGTCCTGATTTGATCATCCTGGATGTTATCATGCCGGGAATCAAGGGACGTGATTTGTGCAGAAAAATTAAAGCCTATGATGTGCTGAAAGATATTGCGGTTGTTTTTTTGACGGCCAAAGATTCGGAAGATGATGTTAAAGCAGAGCTCGAAGCTGGTGCCATCGCCCACCTGACCAAGCCGGTCAATCCGACTGACTTATTGCAAGCCATCGAAGGGATAATTGGTCAATAGTCATGTTTAAAGATGCGAAAAAAAGATTTGAGAGAACCCTTGTGCGTTGGGCGTATTATTTTTTTTCCTGGCTGTTTAGGGTGCTGCCTTATTCGACTATCAAAGCAATATCTGGTGGATTGCTGGCGGTGGTATATTTTATTCTACGGCGCATGCGCAACACAGCCATGAGTACCTTAAACATCGCCTTCGGCAAAGAAAAATCCCAAGCGGAATTGCAGAAAATTTGTGAAGATTGCTTTTATAATGCCGGCCGCGGGGCTATTGAACTCGGGGCCTTTATGGCGCGTCCTGCTTTGATTAAGGAGACTTTTTCTTTTGAAGGTAATTCCCGTGAAAATTTGGACGCGGCTTTTAAAGAAGGGCGTGGTGTTATCGGTATTTCCGCGCATTTTGGTAATTTTCCGTTGATGTTGCTTTATTTAGCACAGATGGGTTACCCGACCAATGCCATTATCCGTCCCAGCCGTGATGAGATTGTTGAAAAAGATTTTCAAGCGGCGCGTTCGCGTTTGGGGCTTAAGACAGTGCATAGTTATCCTCGCGAAGCCTGTGTGACCCAGTCGCTGAAGGCCTTAAGGGATAAAGAATTATTAGTGGTTTTGATGGATCAAAACACCGGCAGCAAGTCAGGTGTTTATGTTGATTTTTTTGGCCAGAAAGCCGGGACACCAACAGGGCCGATCATTTTTGCCATGCGTACGGGAGCGCCATTACTACCGATCTTTACTTTGCGAAAAGGCGATAGTGATCTCCATACCCTGGTGATTGAAAAGCATTTTTATCTGGAACAAAAAGCAACAGATGAAGAAACTATCCAATACAATGTCCAGAAATTGACGAATATTATTGAAGGGTATATCCGCAAGTATCCGACCGAATGGGGCTGGATGCATCGCCGCTGGAAAAGCCGCCCCCGATCCGTTACCGTAGAAGAACAAGTGAGGGCGGATGTGGCGTAAGGGACTTGTTTTTATAACCGGATTTATCGTAACGATTTTAGGGATTACCCTGGTTTTGCAACAATGGGAAGCCGTGGTGTTGGTCTTCAAGGCTTTTGTAGGACCGATACTGGCTGTTGCAGGGCTGGTTATTTTATTTGCCTCCACTCTCAAAAATCATGATTAAATTAGTCATTTTTGATTTGGACGGCACCTTGGTTAACGCATACCCAGCGGTGAGCCAAAGCGTTAATTATACTTTAAAGTCTTTGGGCCTTGCTCCCCGATCTCATGATCAGATCAAGCGCAGTGTCGGCGGTGGTGACCGCAAGCTGATGATCCATTTTGTCGGGAAGAAATTAGCTGATCAGGCCATTACGATTTACCGGCCCCATCACACCAAAGCCTTGGGGGTCAAGGGCGCGGTGAAATTATTGCCAGGGGCTTTGGCGGTTTTGAAATATTTGAAGGCAGAAGGGTATAAACTGGCCATTGCCAGCAATCGCCCGACTAAATTCACACGTATTATTTTAAAAACGTTGGGGATACTGGAATTTTTTGATATGGTGCTTTGTGCGGATCGGGCAAAGCAGCCTAAACCTTATCCGGATATCCTGCTGAGCATTGCCAAACGCTTAAAATGTGATAAATCAGAAGTTTTGTATGTCGGAGATATGACTATTGATGTTGAATGTGGCCGTAGGGCAGGGGTACGTACGGTGGCCGTAGGTACAGGGTCAAGTTCCAAGAAAGAATTAAATGATTTGAAACCTTGGGCGTTTATCGATAAAATGGTATCGTTGAAATCAATAATAATGAGACAAACAAAGGACATCAAATGAGTAAGAGATTACGTAAGGGTAAATTAAATTGGCGTTCCAAAAAAGCAAACCATGGTAAAAAACCAGGCAAGGGTTAATTAAAGGGCATGAAGAGTTTAATCAAATTTTCTTATTTAATTTTACTCTGCGTTTTTTCCAGCGGCTGCGTTTTTTTGATTGTCGGCACTGCTGGGGCAGTCGGTGGGTATGCGGTAACCAGGGATTCTTTCGAAGGTGTCAGCAGTAAAGGTCAGGAAGAATTACTGGCTTCGGCGCATAAAGTAATATCGATCATGGGTACGATTACCGATGAGCGTCCCAAAGACGGTGAAATTGTGGGTACGGTTAATGGTGCTCATGTGACGGTGGATGTTACTCAAATTAATTTAACAACGAGTAAGCTTCGTGTCAAAGCCCGCCAAATGCTTTTTCCACGCGCTGGTATTGCTCAGGACATTTATACGAAGATCATGAATCAGTTGGAACAATAAAATAAACAGGAGATGAGAAAATGGCAGTCAAAGTAGGTATCAACGGATTTGGACGTATCGGCCGCATGGTGTTTCAGGCTATTTGCGACCAGGGGCTTTTAGGCAGTGAAATTGATGTGGTGGCTGTCGTGGATGTTTCCACCGACGCAGATTATTTTGCCTATCAAATTAAATATGATTCAGTTCAAGGTAAATTTAAGCATCCGGTGTCCACCGCTAAAAGTGATCCATCCAAAACTGAGGCGGATATCATTGTGGTCAACGGACATAAAATTAAATGCGTGCCAGCAACCAAAACTCCCGCGGAACTTCCCTGGAAGGCCTTGGGGGTTGACATTGTTATTGAATCCACCGGTCTTTTCACCGAAAGCGAAAAAGCCGCAGGGCATTTACAAGCTGGGGCTAAAAAAGTAATCATATCAGCACCTGCCAAGGGAGATGTTAAGACCATTGTCATGGGTGTTAATGAGCAAGAATATGATGCAGCTAACCACCATATTATTTCTAACGCCAGTTGTACGACTAATTGTTTGGCGCCGCTCGTTCACGTTCTTATTAAAGAAGGCATTGGCATTGAAACAGGTTTGATGACTACCATCCATGCGTATACCGCCACTCAAAAGACAGTGGATGGTCCTTCTAAAAAAGATTGGCGCGGCGGACGCGCTGCAGCGATCAATACTATTCCTTCATCGACAGGTGCAGCCAAGGCGGTAGGAGAAGTATTGCCCGTGACCAAGGGTAAATTAACAGGGATGTCTTTCCGTGTCGCGACCGCGGATGTGTCAGTGGTTGATTTGACCTTCCGTTCTATCAAAGATACCTCGATTGAAGAAATCGACGCTTTGTTGAAAAAAGCATCTGAAACCTATCTTAAAGGTTATCTTGGGTATACGAATGAAGAATTAGTGTCCACGGATTTCATCCATGATCCGCGTTCTTCCATTTATGATTCTTTAGCCACCGTCCAGAACAATCTTAAAGGTGAGAAGAGGTTTTTTAAAATTATCTCCTGGTATGATAACGAGTGGGGTTATTCCAACCGTGTTGTGGATTTAGTGCGTTATATCACGAAGAAATAGAAACAACAGCGTATATCAGTTTCAATAAAGGCCAGTTACGTAATTAGCGTAACTGGCCTTTTATTTGGTAGAAATTCCAGTAGCTCTTACGGATTAGTGGTAAACTTTGAATAATATGGATAAGCCTTTTTCTATTAAAAAATATATCAGATGGTTTCCTCTGCTTTTGATTCTTATCGGCATTGTATTACGTTTTAGCAATTATATTTATAACCGTTCTCTCTGGACTGATGAAGCATGGGTAGGCTTGGATATCTTAACCCGAACTTTTAAAGAAATTTTCTTTAACGATATCACCCGTGTAAGCTTACCAGCTATTCCTCCCGTAGGTTTTTTACTTATAGAAAGATTATCAGTAAGTATATTCGGCAATAGCGAGTATGCCTTGCGTTTATTCCCGTTCTTATGCGGCATATTGGCAGTGATTTTATATTGGGTTTTGTTAAAAAAATGGACAAGCCAGGTAACCGTTCTGATGGCTTTAAGTTTTTTTATTTTTGCTGCGTCTCTCATAGACTATTCTGCGGAATGTAAGCAATACTCAGTGGAGGTGTGCGTGGGTATTGTGTTATATTTGGCGGCTACGTATTTTCAAGCCAGGACTGCTGGTATTGGCAGGATCCTTATTTTTGCTTTGATAGGAATGACAGGGATGTTTATTTCACACACAGCCGTTTTTATTTTAGGAGGCATTGGCATTGCCCAAAGCATTTTTTTATTTAATAGCGATGAAGGTAAGGTAAAAATCGGGTATCTTGTTACTTATTTCTTATGGGCAGCCTGTTTTGTTTTGATTTATTTTGTCTATTTAAGGGTGATGCTTAATCCAAATTCACCCTTGGATTGTATCAACTCATCCTTAATACACTTTATGCCGTCTAGCGGGGTGTTTTCTTTAGAAGCAAGGGAATGGCTATGGAAGAGTAGTGTAGAATTTTATCAATACCCCCTTGGATTATTACCCATCGGATTAGCCATCAGCATGTTTATTTTAGGAGTCATAGGAATATTTAAATCAGACAAGAAAATGTTTCTTATACTGATCACACCAATGATCCTAGTGATTGTTGCTTCGGGATTAAAAAAGTTTCCTTTTTATGGAAGATTTGTTTTATTCCTGCTGCCGGCTGCGTTTTTATTCATTTCTCAGGGAATAAGCATGATCATGAGCAGAGG
>JABDGZ010000026.1 GCA_013285735.1 Candidatus Omnitrophota bacterium
TGCGCAAAACTTTGTTTAAAGGTATGCATATTTTCAGCCTGGCCTGTTTCCATATATCCATGGATTTCATGTACGCGATTTTGACGAATAAGATTGCTGATAGCGACAGTCCCCATCAAAATCTCCGTTGCTAAAACCATTCCCGGCTTATCAATCCGTTTAATCAGGGTTTGAGAACAGATATATCGTAAAGATTGTGCCAATTGCACCATCACGTGGGCCTGGCGTACAGAATCAAAAACATCAATGATTCGAGACTGCAGTTCCGCATAGGATCTTCAATGGTAATGATATGCCGTTCTTCGCTTTGATTGATAGTATTGATAAACGAAGCAAGGGTGGTTGTTTTACCGCTTCCTGCTGGACCTGTGATCAAGATAAGGCCGTGTTTTAAGCAGACCAATTGAAAAAAAATTTCAGGAAGCCCCAATTCGGCTAAGGAAAGAATCTTATTGGGAAGAGGCCGTATGGCAAGCGATAATCCTTTGTGGTGCCGAAAAATGTTGACTCTAAAACGAGAAACATTTTTGATTTCTATTCCCAAATCTACATCTTTTCCTTCTGAAAATTCTTTAAATTTCTTTTCAGATAGAACAGATTTAATAAACCCTTCTACTGTTTGATGGTCGAGGATCTGAGGCATCCTGGAGCGCTGCTTCTTGTAACCAGGAAAATAATGGATTAGCCTCTTGCAGTTGATAGGTCGAAAAATATCCTGATAATTCTTCAGGCAATCCTTTAGATAAAAATGAAGATTCGCAGGATTTACAACAAAATGTAAGAACTTTTCCCAAGACCATGATCTCCCGTACTTCATCTTTACTTTTAATTGCCCTGGAGCACAAATCACAGCATCCTGTCAATGTATCCATATGTTCTTATCCTTAAAAAGCCAGTTTAATACCACCCCCGCCATAAAGAGAATCAACATCAATTTTTCCGTTCGGAGGCGATGTCGCAGCATCTTTTAAATGAAACTTTTCGGAAAACAGGTAAGAAACTTCCACAAATAAAGCCAAATGCGGGGTCAAATAATATTCAAGACCCGCGCCTGGTTTTGACGCTAAGTGTGCACGGGTTGGGGCATCAACACCAGTACTATCTGAATAATCCGACTCATGGTAACTCCAGACAATAAAACCGGCAGATTCATAGACATAAGGCACCAGGCGATTGCCGGTTGAGGCAATCGGCATCTTCAGGACCAAATCACCCAATACAGGAACCCCGTGCAAATAACCATAATTAACACCGCCAATATCATCTTTAAAACGCAAACCACCGGTTTCTCCCCCCAAAGCCAGATTAGGTGTCACATCATAAGTTAAACGACCTATTATTTCTCCCCCATCATGCAAACGGGTATTGTCTTTTTCAGACCAAAGGCCGCCTCCCTCAATGCTGATAGCCCAAGGATCAACACTCATAGGCATAGACATAATTATTGGAGGTATCGGAGTTGTTACCTGACTTGTTTGGGTTTGGGTCTGGGGCGGCACCTGATTTACATTTTGTTGTGCAAATACACCAGGCGTGATAGCCAACATCATTGCCGCTAGAATAAACAATACTTTTTTCATAAAAACTCCTCCTATAATTTAGACGTTGTAAAACGTTTTGCCACTTCATCCCAGTTAATAACATTCCAAAAAGCGGTAATGTAATCCGGCCTGCGATTTTGATATTTCAAATAATACGCATGCTCCCACACGTCCATGCCTAGAATGGGGAAGCCTTTTACTTCGGCAACATCCATGAGTGGATTATCCTGGTTGGGGGTTGATGAAATAATAAGCTTGTCCTTGGTGATAATTAGCCAAACCCATCCAGAACCAAAACGATTGCTGCCCGCGGAAGAGAATTGCCTTTTGAATTCTTCAAAAGAACCAAAGGCATCATTGATAGCATCAAGCAACACTCCATGGGGGGAACCACCACCCTTGGGGGACATAATCGTCCACAACAAAGAGTGATTATAATGCCCTCCGGCATTGTTACGGACAGTCACTGGATAGCTTGAAATATTGATACAAATATCTTCAATACTCAAACTTTCAACATTGGTACCCAAAAGGGCATTATTTAGATTGGCAACATAGGCGCCATGGTGCTTATCATGATGAATTTCCATGGTGCGACGATCAATATGCGGCTCAAGGGCATGAGCTGGATATGGGAGTAAAGGCAAGATAAATGGTCCAGTCGGTACAGTAGAAGATGGTTTAATCCTATGCTCTTTTACCACTTTCGTGAGCCTGTTAGTTTTAGTTTTCATTAAACCCTCCTTACGCTTATCTTAAGAAATCTATTTAAAATAATTATAGTAGTTCATGAACTTCATCAATAAGATACAAAAACGGAGATTAAGGGAGAATGAAAATAGGATGAGAATTTACAAAAATTTGAAGCAGAACGACTAAGCTATTCTCCCCTCTCTAACCAATAACTTCTTTACTAATAATCCAATACCAAGCAGTAATAAAATCCCGCATAGCATCCCTAAAATATAAATCATGGAATTATTTTCTGTAGGAATAGTTTGTCCTGCAGATACAGGCGGCGCAACCACCACATATCCATTGGGCCCAACTTGATAATAATATCCATCGGAATAGTAATAGGGAACTCCCCCAATGACAATTGTTTCGTATCCGGGTGGGAGAGATGATACGTACGCACCAATGGCTAATCCAGTTACAAATCCACTAAAACCCCACCAGCCAGCATCTCTATAATAATGACCATCTCTGTATCGATAATGACCATCCCAACTAAAAGCATTTGCTGACAACCCGCCCAATAACATTACCACTAACAGCATTGTTGTTAATTTTTTCATAAACTCCCTTTCTGTAAGAATTCTACAAGACAAGAATAAAAACCAATAAAACTGATATATTTTTCATAACTCCCTCCATGTCTAAATTACTACAACTTTTCGATTTTACATTACCAGAAGGGAAATGAAGGTCAGATGAAGTTAGGATTAAAAATAGAAGGGTTGCACTACAGGGACGGGAATGATTTCAAATAATCACAGAGTTTGAGGACCTCAACTACTCATCCCAATTTTAATTTTTTAAGGTAATCGAATCCGACTAATCTGTTATGCTGCTCATCCCAAAGACGAAAGGCCAATGATTGAAAACTTTTCAGAAAGGTAATCGGCTTAATTTGTTGAAATATAGGATTTTCCTTATAACATCGTTCCAAAAAGTAATTAGGGATACGCGGACTCAAGTGGTGGATATGATGAAACCCAATATTACCCGTGAACCATTGCAGCACCTTGGGAAGCTTGAGAAAGGAACTCCCCTTTAAAGCCTCAGTGAGATAGTCCCAATGGGCATGACGTTCCCAATAAACACCTTCAAATTGATGCTGGATATAAAATAGCCATACGCCTATGCTCGCCGCCATCATGACAATCGGCAATTGAATCAAGAGATATGTCTTAAGACCAACCATTAAACTCATTATTACCGCTACAATAAAAATACCCGCCGTGGTCAGGTGTACGCTCTTACGTCCTATTGGGCTGGCTCTCTTGGAAGGAATCCGTTGCAAAATAAAAAAAAGGATTGCAGGACCAATAATAAACAGACAAAAAGGATTGCGAGCAAAGCGGTATTTGATCCTTACCCAACGGGAAGATTTAAGATATTCTTGAACTGTCATGGTCCAGATTTCACCTATACCGCGATGATCCAAATTACCGGAATGAGAATGGTGAATGGCGTGATCATGCCGCCAATTCTGGTAAGGTGTAAAGAGCAATACACCGGTTATAAATCCCCAAAAATTATTAGCCTTTTGTGATTTAAAAAATGCGCCATGACCACAATCATGAAAGATGATAAAAATACGTACTAACAATCCTGCTGCTATGAGCATTAAAGGAAGTTCTATCCACAACGAAATGCTTAAACACTTGATCAGCACATACCAAACAAATGCATACGGGATCAAAGTATTAAGCAATTGGCCTATGCTTCTAGCTCTTTGTGGATTTTGATATTTGGCTACAATGTCTTGCCAAGTTTCAGTTTTTGTCTGGTTGGTTAAGACTTTCATAAGGGCCTTCTCTCTTTAAGTATAACCGAAAGCTTCAGAAATAGATCAATGGTGCTGCAGGAAGTTTGCAGGAAACAATTATGCTTCTAAGATCTAATATAAGTATATCTCATTTTGAATGATGATGCAACGCTCTGGATTTCTTAAGCCAGGTCAAACATTCAACAATTTGGCGATCAGCTTTTGCAAAGGTTCTATCTGGATCTTCTTTTTTGAACTGACCCAAAAGATATCAGCAGTATCAACAAGTTGGCTGGTAATTTCCTTCTTTCTCACATCAAGCTTTGAAGGGCCGACCTTGTCGATCTTATTGACGATGATGTTAAAGGGGTAAGCGTGATGCATAAGCCAATTAATCATTAAAATATCCAGCTTTGTCGGCCCTGCGACAGCATCGAGAATGACAAATACCATGCAGAGATTATTTCTGCTAGTTAGATATTCTTCTATCATCGGTCCAAATTCTGCCTTGCCAGATTTTGAACCAACCGCATATCCATAACCGGGAAGATCGACTATCCAATGGTATGGCTTGACCTCGTATACATTAATAGTCCTGGTCTTTCCGGGAACCTGTGACACACGCGCCATGTTCTTTTTTTGGCATAAAGCATTAATGAGAGTACTTTTACCGGCGTTAGACCTCCCTACAAAGGCCACTTCAGAATCACTTTCTGTGAGCTTCAGCGTATCCGTTTCAGTCATTAAATGCTTGGTTTCGCGCAACATCTCTAACTCAAACCTTTCTGAATAAATTTTAAATTGATTCCATAGGTAATACATATTTAAAAGCAGGTTATAATTATTATGATACTCTTAAAATTTTAAGAATAATACGATTAACAATTACTTGCACAAACTGGAGTCGCTGGCGGGAGGATGTTAGAATCTGTTTGAAGACTTTAACAGCTAAAATCATTAAACAGACTTACCCTCTCTAACAAAAATTTTCTTAAAACACTAGCCAAGGCCTTTTACAGAACCCCTTCGCTGATCTGATCTTCCTTGTATACTAAAGGAACTATCCCTTCCACATAACCCTTAAATCTTTCCAATGCTTCTTCAAGTTTTTGCTGTGGCTCACTAAAGATTTCTAAAAGAAACTCACCAAATAATCCAAAAGGATGAGAATACTCAATAAAAATTGTTATTTCCGTTTCATTGTTCAGGAGTGATGTGAACGTCACGTATCCTTTTGTATTCAATTCCTTCCCGGCGCTCTCCCAGGAAATGCGCTTGTCTTCCTGTAATTCTGTAATAACCGCCGTCGATTTGATCTTTTTACCCATGATAGTCCTAATTTCCCAGTGGCTAGTTTTATCGTCTGATCGCGATACTAAACTAATGCCATCAATAAATTGAGGAAATAATTCATAATGACTACACAAGGAACATGTATCTCTTGCAGATCCTTTGACAATAATTGTACCTGTTATATGTTCTGTAAACATACACTCTCCTTGTTTATAATGACATTTTAGATTATGTGTTCATCGAGCTAGAAGTATGACGCTAGATTGCGACCCTAGGTGATACGTTTGCGTATTTTCTATAAATGGTTCCTCACCCTGAGCAAACAGATCTTGCGGCGCTTCGTGAGAGGTGTCAACAGCCAAACGCCACCGTTCTCCCGGTGACACAGGAGGCAAAGTGAAATCAACGGCATCAACGCCCGCATTGAACATTAGATATAAAGCATTGTGTTCGCTTTCATGGATCAAACAGGCAAATTGCTTTTCTTTCGGGTTATCCCAATTGGGCAGCCCTCCTTGCGGACTAAACCATTTTATTTCAGCGTCCGTGTAAAATTGCTCCGTGCTCAAAATCGGATGGGCAAGACGAAAAGCGATCAGGCCACAGGTAAAGCGAAAAATTTCTCTATTTTTTTCCAGACAACTCCAGTCATACCAACTGACCTCATTGTCTTGACAATAGGGGTTATTGTTGCCACCTTGCGTGCGACGAAATTCATCCCCACCTAGAAGCATCGGCACACCGCGTGAGATCAACAGGGATAAAAGAAAATTTTTAATCTGCCGTTTTCTTACAGACTCAATTTGGACATCCACCGTCTTTCCCTCTGCACCGTAATTCTCACTAAAATTCTCATCTGACCCGTCACGGTTATTTTCCCCATTTGCTTCATTATGTTTGTCACGGAAACTCACCAAGTCATTTAAAGTGAAGCCATCGTGGCAGGTGATGAAGTTGACGCTTCTCTTGGGACTTTTGCCAGATTTGGAATAAATGTCGTCGCTACCACAGATACGTTGTACAAATAAACCAAGAAACCCATCATCGCCGCGCCAGAAACGCCTAATATCATCACGATACTGACCGTTCCATTCTGTCCAGCGTTGTTCAGAGAAACTCCCCACCTCATACGCTCCAGCGGCATCCCACGCCTCAGCGATAATCTTTACATTCTTTAAGATTGGATCATCAGCAATCTGCTTGAGAAGCGGAGGATCAGGCAGTATATTACCATGACCGTCACGACCGAGCGCTGCAGCCAGGTCGAAACGGAATCCATCGACACGCATCTCTACCACCCAGTAACGCAATGCAGTCAAGATATGCTCCTGCACTACAGGATGATTAGCATTGATGGTGTTACCGGTACCCGTATAATCTTTATAAAAATGTTTATCATCCGCTAGTATGTAAAAAATACTATTATCAATCCCTCGAAAACAAAGTGTAGGCCCCTGTTCATTTTCCTCCGCTGTGTGATTGAACACGACGTCTAGTATCACTTCAATCCCAGCTTTATGAAAGGCCCGGATCATCTCTTTAAACTCCAGCTTCTGCTGGCCCAGTCCTTTTAAACTGCTGTAAGAAGCTTTAGGCGCACAAAAAAGCATGGGATTATATCCCCAGTAATTCTTAAGAGGCTGGCCTGTTTGAGGATTAGTACCCATCACCTGATGCTCATTAAACTCCTGCACAGGCATCAGTTCCACCGCCGTCACCCCCAATTCTTTAAGATAAGGGATCTTTTCTATCAACCCTCGGTAAGTGCCGGAATTCTTAACGCCGGAGCTGGGATGAATGGTAAAGCCACGAACGTGTGTTTCATAAATGACGGTCTTCGACCAGTGTGTCTTAAGCGGACGGTCGTCCTTCCAGTCGAATTGCTCGTTCATGAATACACATTTCGGCATGGGTATGGCATCGCTAAAATCTGAATCAGGCAACGGTGAGATCGCTGTCGCGAGTGGGTCTAAAAGCAATTTATTAAAATTAAAACGATGTCCTTCCCCAGGTTCGTAGGGGCCATCCACCCGGTAGGCATAGAGTTGACCGGGACGAATTCCTTCAACCCAAACGTGCCACAGATCCCCCGTGCGGTTGTGCACGGGATCAAGATCAATAACCCTAGACGGTGTTGCGTCTGCAGGTTGATTAAACAACTCGATTCGAACACGACTGGCATGGCGGCTAAATAAGACAAAGTTAACCCCTCCATCAGCCCCATGGATTCCTATTTGCAATAGATCGTCCTCCATATTACTTTTGAGTATTAGGATCTCCTTCATTGATACGTCTTAAAATAGCCTTGTCGTTACTCTTAAAACATCGCTCTGCTTCCAACCAATTATCTAAATCAGATCCACCTTTTTCCAGATGAATCTGATAAGCCCGAAGTTGTATAGAATGAAATGGCGCTGAAGCATATCCCTTGTTGGCAATTTGTTCTGCTAAATTTTGAAGATGGTGTTTTGACATTTTTCCCTTTCTAAATCTTATTAAACTTAATTAATAGTATTTATACCCTCTATCTTTCGATTGGCAAAGAGAAAAATTATGTCTTTTTAGTGAGGCGATTCATTCTGTTAGAGCCTTCCTTCATTTTGATTCCCTTTGCTTTATTATCACTTTTCTTTATTGCCCTGCTTACAGCTTGCTTTTGCTTAGGCTGAATAATCTTATGACTATCCCGCGATTGTTGATCTATGACTACCCCATTATTATGCTTGTGCAAGAGTATTGGCAGATCCTTGATCTTCAAAGCTACAGTAAAATCCTTCTGAGAAAGCCCTCCTACATCATGCGTTGTCAACCCAATACGCAGGTTGCGATATTGTGTCAAATGCATATCCGGATGATGTTTTTCTTCTTCCGCAATGACAGCAACGTGATCAATGAGATCAATGGCAGCCATAAAATCCTGCAATATGAATTCACGGTAAAGCATTTTATGATCATCAGTTAATTGCCAGCCATCAAGATCCTTTAAATACTCTCTAGCTTTGTTAGCTGTTAATAACGAAAAAGTTTCAACCTCTTTAGGTGCATTTTTTCTATCGGGTTTTTGCATATAAACTACCTTTCTTTAGTGCTACCTATCATGCTTGTTAATAGAACTAATTCTATAAAATTATGGATACCTATTCAACTTCTTCCAAATCATCAGTTAAGACTTGGGGACTTTTACCCTTCAAAAAATCGTATTCTTCAGCTTCTGCGCACAATCTCTCAAACTCCCTATTAAAATTAACTGACTCATCCATCGTTAAAACATTGATTCCTGATTCATCCGACGGCAATATTTCATTTCTCATAAAGACCTTCTTTCATGTTGTCTTGTTAAAAACCCGATTAACCATATGAAGCAGGTAGTGGTCCTCAAATGGTTTTTGTAAAAAACCCACTGCCCCTGCTTTTAACGCCTTCTCCTTAAAGCTCTCATCCTTATCCGCCGTAATAACAATGGTAGGAATGGTAGATCCTGTTTCCGTAAGCTTTTGCATGGTGTCCCACCCATTTATTCCCTTCATATGAATATCCAAAATCAAACATCCTGGGGCGCTATTAGGCACAGCGCTAAAGAATTCCTCTGCAGAAGAAAATGTAGCCACTTCAAATCCATAACTAACCATCAATAATTTCAGTGAACGAAGCACTGATTCGTCATCATCCAAAATATAGATTTGTTTTTTTTCTAAGGGCATTTTGTAATTCTTAAGTGGTAATTCTTCCGTTTCATTCACGATGTTATTTTAGGGATGGGTGAAAATGAATCAATTGTACTGGGGTATAATAAGAGGGTGGTAAAAAAGACTCGAACTCAAACCTATCTGAATATTCAAGTCCTGATGTATTGTTCATCGCTCACATTTTCCATCCAGTCAACCACCTTGCCGTCAAGCGCTTCTTGAATGGCAATATGTGTCATAGCCGTCGTTTTCGTTGCGCCATGCCAATCTTTCTCACCTGGCGTAAACCAAACCCACATCACCAGGATAGATTTCTTCAATAGGGCCTCCTTCACGCTGCGCCCAACCGCAGCCAACTGTCACAATCAGAGTCTAACCTAATGGATGAGTGTGCCATGCTGTTCGAGCGCCGGGTTCAAATGTTACACTGGCGCCGGCTACTCTAGCTGGTGCTTCTCTTTGAAATAAGGGATCTATGCGTACTGTACCAGTAAACCAATCAGCTGGTCCTTTATTCGACGGCTGTGAACCAATTCTTTTGATTTCCATATTTTTTTTCTTTTCTTTTTAGCGACCAGTCATTTTCTCATATGACATTGCTTCAGATACTCAGGATGGTCTTTGATGAACTGATGGGCTAGGTCAAGAGCGGCGTAATAGTTATTTGTTTGGTAGGCATGCCAGCGTTTAGAACTAAATCCTCCGTCTAGCTTCCAAATCCTATAAATGTAATCTAAACTGCATTCGGGATTTAAACCACAGCGGTGAGCTTGAGGGTTTCGCTCATCTTGCCCTCCTCCCGTGCCATACTCAAATTCTAAATTTTTCCTGAGATCGTTCATCTGCCATAAGCCTGAATCCTCGCTGTAGTTGGCCGTTCCCGAAACATTATTCGCAGACACACAGAATGGCTTGAAGCCAGACTCTGCAGAAGCCAATGCGATGACTTGTGCCAGATCCTCACACGAGAATTTCTGGCTTGCCAGACCAGCAACCTCATCGATCGACCACACAACACCCGTGGTACCTGGCAGGCAATCTCCCCCAAACGCGGATGACAAAAATAAAAAGAACCAAATTGTTAGATATAAATGAAGCCTCACAACAAACTCTTTAAAATTTTTAAAGCAGCCTCATAGTCAGGCTGAGTCCCCTGTTCGTGTACGTATTGGACATAACGTACCGTATCGTTCTTGTCGATAATAAAAATAGCCCTGGAAAGCAACCGCATATCCTTAATGAGCACACCGTAATTGATACCAAGGTCAGCAGTACGGTGATCAGAGAATGCCTTTACATTCTTAATATCAGCAGCTGAACAGAAACGCTTTTGGGCAAAGGGTAAATCCATGCTAATAAAAAGAATTTTTATATCTGGGGATAGCGAAGAGGCTTCTTGATTAAAATGACGGATTTCAAGATCACACACCTTTGTATCCAACGAAGGAACGGATGCAATAAGTTTTATTTTGCCGGAAAAATCGCTTAAACGGGCATCCGACATATCATTCGCTTGGACAACAAAATCAGGAGCTTTCTGACCAACCTTGACCTCATGCCCCAATAGAACAATAGGCTTACCTTTCATCGTTGAAACCCCTGTACGCTCCTCAATCGAAGCGCAATTCTCCTGGGCGTAAGAGAAAGACGATATCTTCAGTAAAATAAAAATGGTTACTACTAAAAGACTAAAATATATTTTCTGTATATTCATGGCATCATTTTAGCACAAAATTATTTCCTTTTAATTTCAATTTAAAGTTCAAATCCTATCACTTGCACCAACCGAACGAATAACTCTGGCCGGATTTCCACCAACAAGAGTATTTGGGGGCACGTCCTTGGTGACTACCGAACCCGCTGCGACGACCGAATTTTCACCCACAGTTACGCCACCGATGATGGTGGCACCGGCTGCGATCCATACATTTCTCTCAATTACAATAGGCTTTCCGACTACGTAGGTGCACCGATCAGATGGTGCGACCGGATGGCCCGCCGAAATGATACTCACGTTGGGCCCAATCATCACGTCATCGCCAAGGCTAATCTCGGCAAAGTCATATAAAGTGCAATTTTGATTAATGAAAACGCGTTTGCCAACGCGGATTTCGAGACCATAGGCCGTATAAAACGGCGGAATGAGTAGAAAGCTGTCATCAACCTTCCTGCCAGTCAGCTCACTAAATAAGACCCGGATTTCATCTGCATCGTCGAACGTCAATCGGTTAATGGTGGGTGTGATCGCCATCGCCCGCTTGGTATTCGCAACGAAAGCATCCATCTCCAGCGTTCCCCTGTGAATTATCTTGGTACCGTCGTCACTCAACATTTCGTTATTTTCCTTGAGTTTCATGACTACTTAATTCCAACTGCCATTAGGTGAGCAGATAAAGCCATGAGCGATGCATCTGACTCTGTTTTGCGAATCGTATTAAGTAAAAACTTTCGTTTAGATGCATTTTTCCAGACATTTTTGAAATTTGGAATAAGCCAACCAAAACTCTCTACGGCCAACAATTCTGAAGATTTAAAACCTGCGTCATCAATCTCTTCGCGTAACTCTTTAGGATGATGAAAGTAGGCCGTGGTAAAATAATCAAATCTTCCCGTTTTATTGCGGTGTTGCCCATTCTTTAAATCTTGACTCATCATGGGAACAAAACTTTCACTCTTCAAAGCTCCATGAAAGTAACCTTCGAACAAAGAAGCATATCTTGTTATTCCCACAGCAATGACCTTGCCATTTTTATTTAAAATCCTTTTCACCTCTTTAAGAGCCATTAGACGCTCTTTTTTCAGGGTCAAATGATACAAAGGTCCCAACATTAACACCATATCAAATGTATTATTTTCAAATGGAAGATTACAGGCATCAGCAAGAATAATTGAATCTAATTTGCTCTTTTTTTTCTGTTGTGTTCTGGCCAATTCTAAATTTCGCTCAACCGGGTCTATTAAATGCACCTGATGCCCTAATTTTTTAAGCCAAAATGAATAGAAACCAGTTCCTCCGCCCACATCAAGAATTTTTAACTTTCGTTGATTCAAAAAACGAAAAATCAATTCCTGTGTTCTGACCCTTTCAAGCTGAAATTCCCCTTGGAATAATCGTTTTGCTTCAACACCGGAATTATAATAATTAGAAATCTCGGATAAAATCTTAGGCATATTGTTCGTCACTAACCTTTTCCATCCAGTCTACTGCTTTACCATCAAGCTGTTCCTGAATGGCAATGTGCGTCATGGCCGTAGTTGGTGCCGCACCATGCCAATGCTTTTCACCTGGTGCAAAACAAATGACATCGCCTGGCCGTATTTCTTCAACTGGCCCTCCCAAACGTTGCGCACGCCCTAAACCTGCGATTACAATCAACGTCTGACCTAACGGATGAGTATGCCAGGCTGTCCGAGCACCAGGCTCAAAGGTAACACTATTTCCTGCCGTGCGTGCAGGATCTTTAACTTGAAATAATGGATCAATACGCACCGTGCCCGTAAAATAATCCGCTGGGCCTTTAGTAGATGGTTGTGAACCACTTCGTTTGATTTCCATACTTACATCCTTTCCATTTACTTTGGAGCGAGTCCACCGAACCAATAGGATGCTGTTACACCGCCATCCATAAGAAAATCACTACCCGTAATAAATGTACCATCAGGCCCCATAAGAAGTGCACCAACGACTCCTACCTCATCAGGAGTCCCTGCTGCCGCGCATAATTCAATCATTCGTCGATAGCCCGCACCGCGCGGCCCATTCAATTCATCATTCGCGATTGGAAGTTTGAACAGCTCTTCCACTGACGTCGTTGCCAGCAAATTATTCTGCTCGACAGTAAGCGGTGGCAAACGATGCCCGGATTGTGATGAAATAACAACACAAGAACCTCCGGCTGCTATGACATTGCCAAATTCCTCCAACACGAGCGCTGTCCCGTAGAGATCGACCTTTAGGATTGTCTCCGGCGATGCCTGACTCGGAGAAACGCCAGCCGCATGGATGACACCAAAAATCTCTCCAAAAGAAATAGCAGTCTTAGCCAAAGCTTGAACCGAAGCACGCGATGATACATCTACTTTCTCGGTGCTCACGCTAAAACCAGCATCACTTAAAAGCTTTGCTGCAGCATCGGCATTGTCCTGACGTAAATCAGCAAGTACTATGTGCTTGCCTACACTAACCCGCCGCGCAATCGCTTGACCAATCGATCCAGCGCCTATGACGACGATAACATTTTGTTTAGACTTTTCCATATATGGATTTCTACGAACTTTGAATTTTGATAAACCATATTCTTTTCTCACATTTTAAGCAAAAAATCGCTCGGAGAAAATATTTTGATCTTCTTGAAATTCTTTAAGCTTAGAAGATCGCTGTCACCTGAAACGATATAGTCCGCTTTTGCACTAACAGCACATTCAAGAATACGATTATCATCGTGATCGCTCTTAATAGCATTGATTTTATCTACCACAATTACTAATTCTGCAATTTCAGAAAGCTCATGAATGGTCTGTTGAACAACAGGGGTCGGTACTCGAAATTTCTTACCAACCAATACTCCTGCCAATTCCTTAAGAATATCTTGAGACATAGCTATTTTGATCTTACCCGATATTCCCATTTCCAAAATATTACGACATTTACCGCCAAACATGATTGCGGAAATGAGGGTATTAGTATCTAAAACAACCTTCACCATTAACTCTTCCCTTGGCGATAGTTTGCAATTGCACCAGCAATATCTTTTTCTTTCAAGCCAAGGCTCTTAACATGCTTTGCGGTGGACTGAAAAATCCCCTTCCACACACGCTTTCTAGCAATATAGGCACGTGCAGCCTCACGAATAAACTCAGACCGCGTCCGTGCTTCCTCATGACTTACCGCATCAATGTCTTTCAAAAGCTCATCCGAAAAAGATATATTAACTGTTTGTGTTTTCATAATTTTCCCTCCATTACAAGTATATACAAGGTTTGTATATTCTGCAAGATTTTTATAAAACCATACCCTCCGAAAAAAGACAAAACCCCAGTAACTTAATAAATTACTGGGGTCGCTGGCGGGACGTTACCCGCACCTATTTAAATCTTACTTAATTGACTTGCGGGCACTTTGACAACCTTGCCATTTTTCCAAATAATAGCAGGTTCACCTCTTAATCTTTTTTCAGCTAAAACCTTACGTACGGCACTTCGCATTGCCTTTCCTGCCTTATTTAAAATTAATGTACTAGATTTAAGACTTGTCATCTTTAACCTCCATTAATTCTTTGTATAAAGATTTGTTTAAAACTTCCACCTTACCATGATCACATTTCACTACTTCAATCGGCCTAAGCATTGAATTATCAAATAACAACCATGAATCCGTTAACGGCATATATAGGTTAATGAAATTCTGCCAACTTCTATTGAATCGTCTGTTAATATCCACTATTGGCACACTATGCCCACCTTCTTTAACTCGCTGTTTCACTCTCTCTTGCGCAAGTTTATTACTCGGAATACTTAAATAAAAAACTGTAATTCTGTAACCTTTTGCTTTAGCCTACTTAAACAAAGAAACATATGCCTTACCAGACAAAGTTGTTTCAAAAGCAAAATCAACATTGTGAGCCATGAATTGATCAATTTCTTTAAGAAGCAATTTACCTGCTTTAATATTAACACTGCCAGGAGAAAAAGGCGAAAGACCTAGAGCAATTAAATCTGCATTAACAAAGTTTGAGCACTTTGCATAATAGAGCAAAAATTCTTTTGCAAAAGTTGTCTTACCGGAACCGTTGGGGCCAGCAATAATATAAAGCGTGGGCATGTAAATAGTGTACCACAGGGACGGGACAAAACAAGAAGACCTTCGTTGAGCATATAGGGCTCTTTTCAAGTCCTTTTTTCTCATACAATAAAAAACCTTTTACAAGATCATATGACCTTATAAAAGGTTTGCCCTTCCTGACACATAGGTAACAGAATATACCGGAGACATAGGTAACACTTTTAATACAATATGGCATAGGAGGTGCGCCTATGTCCTGTAAAGAGAGTGTTATCATGGATGAACGTATGAAATTCGTCGGCAGATTATTAGAAGGTGAAAAAATGGCTGAGTTATGCCGTGAATTCGGCATATCGAGAAAAACTGGCTATAAATTCTTCCAACGCTATAAAGATGTTGGTATTTTAGGCCTAACAGACCGTGCAAGACGTCCTATGCGTTACGCCAATCAATTACCAACACAGCTCAAAGCTGAAATCCTTCGTATCAAACGTGATAAACCTTCCTGGGGAGCACCAAAAATTCGTGAGATAATTCGACGTAAATACCCTGAAGTCAAAACTCCTGCTAAAAGCACCATCCACTGCATTCTCGACCGGTATGACTTGGTTAAGCGTAGAAAAAAGAGGCCATTCAAAGCCCAAGGCACCCCTTTATCCATGACATACAATCCTAATGACCTGTGGTGCGCTGATTATAAAGGCGAATTTATGCTCGCTAATAAACAATACTGTTACCCCTTAACGATCACTGATTTTGCCAGCCGCTTTTTACTGACTTGCGAAGGACTATCCAATAACTGCGAGGCGCTGGCTTTTAGCATCTTTGAGCAAACATTCCAAAAATACGGATTACCCAAAACCATTCGTACAGACAATGGCGTTCCGTTCTCTTCACCCTGCGCCCTATTTGGATTAAGCAAACTATCCGTCTGGTGGTTACGGCTTGGCATCTGCATTGAACGCATTAAACCGGGCAATCCTCAACAAAACGGCCGACATGAACGCATGCATTTAACACTAAAAAAAGAAGCAACAAAACCGCCGGGAGAGAACTTATTGCAACAGCAAGAAAAATTCGATCTGTTCATCGACGAATTCAATACTCAGCGCCCTCATCAGGCCCTTGATATGAAATACCCAAATGAAATATACACTTATTCCCCTCGGCCTTATAAAGGCATTCAAGACATCAATTATCCATTCCATGACAGAACGGTAACAGTGACATCCTGTGGTAGAATATGCTTTAAAAGAAAGAAAATTAACTTAACTAAAGCTTTAGCAGGACAAAATATTGGAATTAAAGAAACCGAAGATGGAATTTGGCTTGTATCTTTTATGGATTATGATTTAGGATATTTTGACTTGGAAAGCGAGAAAATAGAGCCTTTAGAGTACCCGTTCGCACCGGAGATAGTGTAACCTATCTCTCCGGTACGAACTGTTACCCATGTGTCCGGTATGGACCAATAAGAAATGGGGTCACTGGCGGGAGGATGTTAGAACCTGTTTAATGGCCTCAACCGCCTCTTAACACGCTGAAACAAAGGTCAGAAACGTCAGTAAAATCCTGGGAGGCATGGCATATCTCAAATACATAACCGGTGTCATATACACACCACCCCTAAAAATTTAGCCTGCCCATCCTTGAAGCTATTTTTGTCCCAAATATAGTTTTTGTTTTCTGTTTTGCAGAAAATTTTAAAAAATTCTAAATTATTCACCAAGCAATTTTAATATCTGCTCCGCTTTTGTAACGGACAAAACTTGATTGGTTCTATAAACGGCTTTCTGAACACCAACAAGATAAAGATTAGGCGTCCAAACATTATCTTTTCCAGATGGCAACCTTACCCATACACCACAGCCGCTTAAACCCTTAGGCTCTACTGAAGACTCATCCTTAGGATAATCAACTAAAAATTCCCTTTGGGCATCAAAATCTGCCAGCTCTATATCTCTTGAAGTAAGGACGGTTAATTCAAAATAGGGTAAAGCTCCCATCCTTTTCTTACCTAAATCCCTGGCTAATTCCTGAGAAAAACCAGTAAGATATATCCCTTGTCCAGGATCAGGAACCTTTATCCCCCGCTCTGATATGTCATAAAATTCATTCTTGCTTACTTGCTCTGACTCAGGGTTCAATTCAAGAAAAACTAAATCATCTTTGGGTTCAGAATAAATCCTCTTTACGACGTCAAGTCGTTGACGGTACGACCTATTAGGAATAGCCTGCAATAACTCAGGAAGAGACATTGCTTTAATTTTTTCTTTACTGCTGTACTTAGACGTTCCACCTGGATAAAACAAAACACCCAGTTCACTATCTGGATAGTCTGGGGTAACAACATGAGCACAAGTCAATATAAAGTATCTGTTATGAAACTTTATTAAAGATCCCGTCCCCCAATCAGGCACATCCTTTGTGGAGACATCTACTACGACAGTAAAGTGTGAAAGCCTTTCTCGAATAGCATGAGTGGCTTGTTTTTCTAATTCGCCAATAACCAATGTATACCCCTCTCAAATAGATATCTTAACTAAACCCTCGGCCACTCTTTCCATTTTATTCTTAAAATCCTTCGTTTCGCCGAGTATGGTAATCTCTTTAATTGAACCTATGTCCAATACAAACGGCTCCCTATCTTCTTGGACTTTCCGGATAATCAATCGCCATTCTTTTTGGTGCTTATATCGAGAAGATTTTCTAAAGGGGCCCACTTCCCCATCATAAGATACTTCATCAAAATATGATACCCTTTGAGCATCGGCTCCTTCAATGGTTCCATTAGCATGCAGGTCTTTCAAAGCACTGTTTAATTTTTGAAAGAATACTTTAATATCCCCTATCGCTAAGAAATTTTCTCCAAAATCCTTAATCTCTTCTTCAAACATTCTACCATCTTCCTTACTATCATCACCATTCCAAAAAGCAGCTGCACAGAAAATATTTGTTTTCTCATCAACCAAACTCATCCTGGCATCAACTGTCCCTCCAGCTCGAGTGAACTTATGGCCAGCGATATAAATTTCTGTCTTTTCCGGATTGAACCAATGCTGCACTCCCTCATTTACATCTCTTCTTTCTTTATGGCTTTCGCAATCTTTGAACCAACGCCATGGCTGCATATATAACTTGCCTTCTTGCAGCATTTTTAGATGTTCCTTTTGCCCAAACTTAATAATAAATCGGGGCGGCTTTCGACCATCAATCAAATTCCCATTCAAAGATTGAATCATTTGACCACACCCATTTTTAGAAAACTTGGCGCATCCACGGCTGCCCAAAAAACATAAAATACATTATTGTTTGATACCATGGAGAGGGAACGCCATTGTTTCCAAATTTCAAAATTCTGTGAAGTAAAACAATGTTCGCCTAAAACGGTGTAATTTACATAGAAGAGAATATTTGTCTTTTTAGAAAAATCAGGACTACAAACATATCTTTTTAAAGCCTTGTCTACCCTATCGACAACGCCTTGAAAAGAAATTTCTTTAAATTCATATGAGCTTAATAAATCATCTAAACTGGAAGCAGCCTGGGCTTTCTTTAATTCTTCCTTCTTCTCATCATGTCGCCTACGACCTTCAACATCAATCTCCTTTATTTCAAAAGCAGCATCTCGAAATATAATATCCGGGGCCAAACCTGTCGCTGGCATTAATTCATTTTCCACGAATTCTATTCCCATTTTTCTAAGAAACTGTCCGACCACCCATTTTTCTCTCTCCTGCTTCGAATTATTTGAAAAGAAATTCACAGCCTCTTTTCGGGCTTCTACTGTCTCTCTAATTGCTTCCCTTAATGGATCAGTCATATGTTCTCAGATCGATAAAATACTACCTTTACCCTCCTTTTTAGGATTTTTCCAGGTTATCCCTCTCTTTATAATGAATTCAACACAAATATTATATAAAGCTAAATTTGTATCTCTCATTGCGTCCATTAAAGATACAAAAAAATCTTCAAGATCTTTGGTTAACCCCTTCCCTGAATATCCTTGAACAGCTTTATTTAAGTACCCCTCAATAGCTTTATCTGCAAAATAAAATCTCACTTTTCTTAAATTACTACCGAGTGAAATACAGGCATCCTCTATTACTTTATCATCTTTAAAGAATCCTAATTTATACCCCGCCATCAATTCTTTAGTATCGTAGTGGTAGACCATTTTATTTCTTATCATGAAGAATGGATTAGATCTTTTAATCGATTTTTCTTCTGAAAGAGCAGCATCTATCAAATTATCCCATGATTTGCGAGCGCCTTTATGAAGGTTTTGGACAACCTTTTTTAAAAATGGATCTTCTAATACCTTTTTATTTTCCTGGATCAATTTAAAAAGTTCGTAAACAAAGGCGATATGATGAAAAATAAGGTAATTTTTAATTCCACCATGTTCACCCCAAACTGTATTTCTTTCGATTTTTCCATCTGGTTTTGATTTTAAGTGCATGTTATAAAGCACATTTAGGAATTTATAGTCATTATGGGCCAATGCTAAAGCTAAAATAAAGTTACACACTTCTTGAGGGACTTGCTGATCCCCAATAAATGCTTTGGGATCAAATTCAAGGTGAGATGAAAGTTCAGAAGAATAATCAAAGAAATATTTCATGGTTTAATTTGGGAATAAAGTCATTATTTATTGTTTATATTACTCCAAACAGAAAAACCCTGCAATTTATTAAAATTACAGGGAACAGAAAACAAAAAAATTTACAGGAAAGAATTTATTGCCGCTTCTACTTATATAAATCTTCTTGTAATTCCTTCAAATTAGAAATAATAGAATCCCGAATTACTTTATCAGAGAAATTCTTAATAAACTGTTTTAACGCCGTTTCATCATCAACATACTCGTTCAGGCGTTCCTTGCTTAATTCCAAGGCTTCCGCATCCTCCCTTTCCCCTCTTGATCTACATATATTTGATTGAAATGTTAAAGCTTTAGCAAAATCCTCTTTAGAAAATGATAATAATGATTCTGGTATTTTCTTACGAAATAAATAACTCAATGGTAAATGTGCATGTTTAAGATATGCACCATAGATTAGTAGCACCTTATCTGAATTATAAGAATTTAAATTATCAAAATCTAATTTATTGAATGGAGTATCTTTAAAAAATCCCTCGACATAAAATTTGTTATTTTTTCGATATTCTTTAATCAATTGTAAAGAGCAATCATACATTTTTTTATTCTCAAAAGTCTTCATCATTGTAAGAGCCTTTTCGTCATTTTCATACCCAATAAGACATGCTAAACATGTATGGATTGATTCAACCATATGTCTATCACCCTTTTCATGATAATATTTTGCAGTAATATTGAGAGCATCTTCTATTAACCCTGGCGCATAAGGCAAGACTGATTCACAATGAAAAAATATTGTAAAAAGTCGTGGTTTTAAACATTCTATAAATCCCCCGTAATCTTTCATAACTTTTTCTGCAAATTCAAAATCCATAACGTACCCATGCGGGGTTTTATCACGTTCAAGAGAGTCGAAGAAATCCGAGATAGCCTCTTTCGTTGAAGATAGATATTCTTCTTTAAAATTTTCTTTCATTTTCTGGACTTCTTTTTGTAAAAAGTCATCAAACGTCACGCCCTTGGGCAATTTTTTCTCTATTTCCTTTATACGGCACCATACCACTTCTTTCATTTTCTCAATAGGAGCATCTTCACTCCTAAATTTTAATCTCTTGGAATCAGCACTGATTTTGTTATTGCGAAAAGAATTTGCTAATTCCATACATTTATCTATGTCACTAATTTTCTCAATCTCGTCACACACTTTCCCATAGACCGCAGCGGGCAAAATACCATCTGGAGCCTTTTCATCACCCATAGCAATACGAAAAGCGAATAACGAATCAGTTTCATATAACTTTTTCGCCCTATCCTGTTGTATCGTCAGCATAGTATCATCTGAATCGAGCTTATAATCAGCTCGTGCAGGTGTTTTGTTGGTATACAAGTTGAAAAACTTTCTTAAAATATCCATCTTTAATATCCTTTTGACCTTACCCCCAAATAAAAAGGGGCAAGCATTTTTAATTCTCCCGCCCAACTATCAAGTAAAAGCGAAAGACCGCTCGCCCCGAAAGCGCATAAGCGCTTCGGGACACAGTCTCTTCCTCTTGATAGTTGGTTTTTTGTAGGAAAAGCAGTGTTCCTATGTAAATTTAATATTTAATTCTTTCTCTAAAACCCCCTTGATTAAATCTTTTAAAGGATGCGCCTCAATATGAGGCCCTTGAAATCAATATAATATTCATCTACAATAAAGTCAACTTTATAAAACCATATAAATACTTATGCCAATCTCCCTTTCAGGCGAATTGCTATATTTTAATAAAAGACTCCAAGAATTTGACGTAATTGGCCATGTCGAATCCATCCCTGCCTCTTTATTTGGAATAAAAGCTAATTCGAATTGTAACAATATTAATACAGAAGTTGTTCTAAAAGTTTATTCGATATACGCAATGAAAAAGGATTATATCGATAAGAAATGCTTATTCCCTTCAACATATAAAGAATACAAAGCAACTTTCAAGCGTCAGCAAATAACAAAAGACCCCGTACTTAAAAATCGCTTTAACCTATTGCGTGGTGAAAAATTACAACAACTTCAAGAATTAGATCGCATTAAAGTAAAGAATTACCAGTATACCGAAAAATCTATAAAGCAAAACAAAAGCTGTTTCTTGCTCGATTTGTATGCTGAATTATACGAAAAAAAGATTGTTCTTAAAAAAGAAAAGCTCGTTCCACTCCCTATTCACAACATTACAGCAGATTTATCTTTTGAAAATAATTCAAATGAAAAAAGAAGCGTTGGAGAAACTCATGGAAATATTTCAAAATATATTAATGCACTATGGGAAAAGATATCAAGGGAAGAAGATACCATATTAATGTCTTTTGAGAATTTTAACTCTGTTGTGTGGAAACCTTACCAACTGGGTTCAAATTACATAAACCCTCAACCCTTAAAAAAAGCAGATACGAAAGAAATTGCCATCCTAAATCAAATTAACACCGAATATAAAAATCCCCCGAATCCGTTAATAGCATTTGCCTATTCTTTTTTTCATTCGTATATAGACAGCCTCCAAGAAAAACATGTTCTATCAATGTGTCCTGTATGTCATAAAATATTTACATTCAGAAATAGAAGAATATACTGCTCGGCAAAATGTAGAAAAAGAAATCAAAACATCAACCATTATAGGGATAATCGAGAAACAATTCTCCCTCGAGTTAGAAAATACATGAAAGAGTACCATAAACTATAATCCACGCTCCACTCTTAAATAACATCCTCCAATCAATATCTCAGTACACTGAAAATAGCCTTTTAAACCCTCTGTTTCAGCGAATTTTCAAGCTCCCTAAACTTTGATAAACTTTGTTCCATAAGAACCATTATGGAGCTTTTTATGCTTTCGCAAGAAGCTGTCAAAGAATTTCAAAATATTTACCAACAAAAGTTTGGCCAAAACATCAGCCTGATTGAGGCTCAAGCTAAAGGTCTGGCGTTGCTTCGTCTTTATCGAGCTGTTTTAAAACCATCTACCAACAAAGGTTCAATTGATGAATCAACCGGCAATACCTCAACAATTACACAATAACCGTTTTGGATTTGTAAAACTTCTCCCAAATTCAAAAAAACCTTTCGAAAAAGACTGGCCTAATCATCCCTATTCTCTGGCCGATATTCAATCATGGCTTAATCAAGGCAACAATTATGGCATCTTGGGAGGATGTGGTGATCTGGTCATTGTGGATGCGGATACGCCGGAAATGGTCGCATTCGCCAAAAAACATTTACTTCCGACTTTTTCAGTTAAAACGCCAAAAAAGGGCGAGCATTTCTTTGTCATCTGCCCAGGCATCGCAAGGAAAATCAAACTCAAGAAAGATGGCCAGGATCACGGAGAAATCATCACTGCGGGATCGCAGGTCGTTGGCCCTGGCTCCATCCACCCTGACACTGGTACGTCTTATATGGTAGAGCAAGATGTCCCCATTGCTTCAATCACTGCAAAAGATTTATTAAGAATACTTGCTGACTATACCCCTGTTCAGGATAGCCAAACACAAGAACCCTCTGATCCTATTTTCAACAAACTAGTCGACCAACACGGCCAACCTTACTACTTCAACGAACAAGAAAAACTATCGAGCATTAATCAAAATTTCTGGGCAGGCCTGCATAACGCTGAACACATTCAGATTTATGAGCCGGATGAACGAGTATTTTACCGTTATGACGAAAACACAGGAATCTATACTGATATTACTGAACACTTAATCAAAAATGAGATTGCTGAACGGATGCTTGAGGTGTCCCGTGAAAGAAATTTACTTGAACTAGAAACTAAACGAACGGCTATAACGCTCAGTCATATTGTGGCACAACTCAAAGGTATCTGTGAAAAACGGCACGCATTCCAAAAGGCTGACAATTATGTTCATCTAGCTAATGGAGTAATCATTTTTAATAATAATGGTGAAGCTGATCTTAAGCCCTTCTCCCCAGTCCTTCTCTCCCGTAATTATTGCCCGATTCTTTTTAATGAAAAAGCTCAATGCAATCGTTTCTTGACCGAACTCATCCATCCTGCTGTCAAAGGGGATGATGCCCTCCTCATTCAAAAGTATGTCGGACTTTGTCTGTTAGGAAACAATCTAATCCAACGTCTTCTTATTCTAGAAGGGACACCAGGAGGAGGGAAATCAACATTAGCACTCATTATTCAAAAACTTATCGGACAAATCAACGTCACCGAACTGCGAACGCAACAATTAAGTGGAAGATTTGAACTTTTCCGCTATTTAAAAAAGACGTTACTTGTTGGTGTCGATGTTCCTGGAAATTTCCTTTCTGAAAAAGGTGCCTATGTAATTAAAGGACTTGTAGGTGGAGATTATTTCGATGCTGAACAAAAGGGTGGAACTGGATCTTTTCAAATGCAAGGTAATTACTGCATTCTCATAACCTCCAACTCAAGACTCAGGGTTCGGTTAGATGGAGACATTGGTGCCTGGAAAAGACGACTTTTGATCGTCCCTTATGAAAATCATCCACCTAAAAAGAAAATCCGTCACTTTGCCGAACTTCTTATCAAAGAAGAAGGTAGCGGCATTCTCAACTGGGCTTTAGCTGGGCTGAGTATGGTTTTAAATGATATAGCTGAAATTGGTGACATCAATCTCTCCCCTGCTCAAGAAAGTATTGTAGATGCCCTTCTAGGAGAAAGTGATAGCCTACGGCACTTTTTAATCGATAAGATCGAAAAAGATGGAAACTCTGACCTAACAACTAACGAAATTGTTGAGGCCTATGCAGAATATTGCCCAACTAAAGGGTGGAACGCAAAACCTATTACTATCGTCTATAAAGAATTAGAAGGATTAATGCTGGAACTATTCGCCACTGCAAAGGCTCAATCCATAGAACGCTCAGGTAAACCCTTTCGTGGGTTCAGACGTGTCGGGTTCAAGAATCAAGTAACAAACTATGGGACTTGATACTAATAAATTGGAGAAAGTGAAGCATGTAGGACAAAAAATCATTGCCCGCTGTCCAGCCTGTGCTAAAGAAGGTCACGACCAAACTGGGGATCACCTATTCATAGAACCCAGTGGCAAATTTGGATGTATTGTTTATCCTGGCATCGAGGGGACTCAACATCGAAAGAAGATATTTAAACTCGTAGGTATCCGAAATTCTTGCCACAAGATATTCTCAGTTCGAATGCCTGTTTTACAAAAAGAAGAAGAAACAATACCAAATATTTTGGGACGCTTGGGACACCTTTCTTCTACTTACGTGCGAAGTGTAACTAAAGAAATATTTAAAGAAGTTGATAAGGAGTCAAAAACAACCGTCCCAGACGTCCCAGAATTATCTTCCTTCACGTATGAAGAAAAAAAGCTATTAACTGGAATTGGGCAGAAAGACCTAAAACAGATCGCTGAGATCAAGAGGATTTTTAACGGTAAAATTGTCCATGTCACAGACAAAACATTAATGATTTAGGTAAAAGACAAGTTAAGTTAATCAAATTGAGTCAAATACTTAGTGTAAACCTGGTTGGACGCATCAAATTTTCTAGAAATTTCCGCCAACTGGACAAATTCTATGGGACGAGACGCATATTCAAAAAGACATACGGTACAAGAGTGTAGATCAATCTCAACAAAACATCTTAATAAAAACCATTTTCTAAATGGTACTGAAAATAAGGGTGTTATGAATTGGAACAATAACGGCATCCAATTCGGCAGTATTGGCTTTGAAATTTTTACGTTTGAAGATGATGGGTATATTCGCTTTCAATACACGCATACAGACAGCAATGGCAAAAAAATCGAACTTGATTATGTCGCTATACTTACTACAACACCTTGCTTCTTTGGCGGACATAGATGGTGGTTTATTTGCCCATTAATAACAAACGAACAACCCTGCCGTAAACGAGTTGGGGTCTTATATTTGGATAAAGATCAATATTTCGGGTGCCGACATTGCCTTAACCTCACCTATAAAAGTTGTAAGGAACATGATAAACATGTAGACAAGTTATGCAAAGAGCCGGAATTATTAAGCTTATATTTCCAAAGTAACGATTTATCAAAACTGATGCTTGCGATAAAGGCTCAAAGAAAACTGTTGAAAGGTAAAAATAAACTCTTATAATGTTTTATAAGGTTAGGAGATGACACTATGTCTGAATTACTGCAAATCAAAGAAGCGGCAAAATTCCTTAAAGTCACTGGTCAAACGCTACGTAACTGGGATAAACAAGGCAAACTAAAGCCCCATCGCCACCCGATGAATAATTACCGCCTTTATAAAAAATCGGATTTAATAAAGTTAATCAAACGGATTGAAAAATGAACAAACTTCCCTCCCCTATCCGATATTTTCTTTACGCTCGCAAGTCTTCTGAAAGTGAAGACAAGCAGGTGGCCTCTATCTCCTCACAAATTGACGAGCTGAAAAAATTGGCCAGTGAGCAGGGTCTTAAAATTATTGGAGTTCTCACTGAGGAGAAATCTGCAAAAGCCCCTGGCAGACTTGTATTTAACCAGATGCTTCAAGACATCCATGAGAAAAAAGCTGACGGTATTCTCTGCTGGAAACTGGATCGTTTAGCACGTAACCCCGTTGATGGCGGGAATATCACTTGGATGCTACAGCAAGGCGTTCTCCACCATATCCAAACATTCCAGAGAGGCTACTTCCCCACCGATAACGTCAT
>JABDGZ010000027.1:0-21622 GCA_013285735.1 Candidatus Omnitrophota bacterium
GAGGCCATGTCTATTTTTAAGGCTGACCAGGATGTTTGCCGCCGGATGGGGGATTATGGCGCAAAATTAATTAAGAATGGAATCCGATGTATGACCGTGTGCAATGCCGGCGCTTTAGCCACGGTGGATTATGGCACAGCGTTAGGTGTTTTTTATAGTGCCCAAAAACAAGGCAAGAAATTTAGTGTTCATTCTCTCGAGACGCGTCCGTTATTGCAAGGGGCAAGGCTGACATGTTGGGAGCTTCTGCGTCAGAAGATCGACACTACCCTTATTTGCGATAATATGGCAGCTTCCCTGATGGGCAAAGGACAAGTCGATATCATTTTTGCCGGAGCTGACCGTATTGCGTCTAACGGCGACACCGCCAATAAGATTGGCACGTATATGCTAGCCGTCTTAGCCAAACATCATGGCGTTCCTTTTTATATTGTAGCTCCAAGTACGACTTTTGATTTAGCTATTAAATCAGGCAAGCAAATCCCTATTGAAGAGAGAAAAAGCGAAGAAGTGACCCATATCGCTGGAGTTTCAGTTGCTCCTAAAGGCATCAAAGTTTATAACCCTGCATTCGATGTGACACCAGCTAAATTAATTACGGGTATTGTGACGGAATACGGAATTATTTACCCACCTTTCGTAAAAAATATTAGTCGGTGGGTGGCTCGGAATTGATGTTAAGGGGCGGACGGAAACGGTTCTCAGGGCTAATTAAGGGAAACCGCCGTTCTATAAGGCTGTGACGTACGCGTTTCAATTAGGAGCACCTTAACAGCAATGACGAGACAGGACCCACAGGCGTAATATGAAAATTTCCAAACTAGGCGAATTCGGTTTAATCAACATGCTTAAGCAATTCGTGCCTGTATCCAAAACTGTGATCAAGGGTATAGGTGATGACGCGGCTGTTGTACCTTATAGCAAAAGTGAATATTTACTAATTACTACAGACATGCTGGCTGAAGACACGCATTTCACCCGTCGTATGCCGCCACAAGGCATTGGGCATAAAGCCTTGGCTTGCAGTATCAGCGATATTGCAGCCATGGGAGGCTGGCCTACCTTTGCAGTGGTCTCTATCGGCATTCCCAAAAATCTTCCCGTGAGTTTTATTAAAGATATTTATAAAGGAATACAAGAGGTGGCCCGGCAATTTAATGTTAGCATTGTCGGCGGAGATACTATTAAAACAGATAAGATAGTGATCAATGTTGCTTTATTAGGTTTGGTAGAAAAGAAGAATTTAACGACCCGCGATGGCGCCAAGGCAGGAGATGTGATTTTTGTGACAGGGCCTTTGGGTGGATCGTTTAAAAGCGGCCGTCATTTAAGTTTTACCCCTCGCGGTCCCCAAGCAAGATTTTTGGTTGAGAATTTTAAACCCAGCGCTATGATGGACATATCAGATGGTCTGTCCGGGGATTTGAATCATATTCTTAAAGCTAGTAAGGTGGGGGCGCGTTTGGACCATGCATACATCCCGCGGCATCAAGGTGTCAGTTTATCTCAGGCTTTAAATGACGGGGAAGATTTCGAGCTTTTATTTACACTGTCGCCCCAAAAAGCACGTTTGCTGATGGATTGGCAAACTCAAAAAAGAGCATTTTATTTTTATCCGATAGGTACGATCACGTCAGATGTTAAAGAAAAAATTGATACCAAAAGTTTCACTCATTTCTAATAGTGAAAAAGAAACCCAACTTTGCGCCCAACATCTGGCCACGCAACTGAAGGCTGGGGATATTGTTTTATTGCAGGGGGATCTGGGGGCTGGTAAAACCACCTTTGTTAAAGGGCTGGCCCAGGCATTAAAAGTCAGCCCTAAGAAGGTTGTTAGTCCAACCTTTGTTATCATGAATTACTATAAAGGAAAATTACCGATCTATCATTTTGATCTTTACCGTCTGGGAAATGCTAAAGAACTTGATACACTGGATTTCGATGAATATTTTTATGGTGAAGGTGTTAGTCTCATCGAATGGCCTGAGCGTCTAGGTAAAAATGTGCCAGAAAAATATTATTTAGTGGAATTACAACATAAAGGTGAAAGTAAGCGACAGATATGTATTTCTTATCCTTCGAAACCTCAACTAAAATCTTCTCGTTAGCCCTTAACAAGGATGAGAAGGTCTTGCGTTACCGGAATTTAAAATCTGCTTTAGTGCTGGAGGATTCTATTATTCCGGCGGTGGATAAAATCCTTGATTCTGCCGGAGTTAAGTTCAACCAGATTGACGGTTTTGCCATTGCCTTAGGCCCAGGGTCTTTTACAAGTTTGCGTGTGGGTTTAGCCACGGTTAAGTCTTTTGCTTTTGCCACCGGTAAGCCTGTGGTTGGTATTCCAAGCATGGACATCATTGCTCAGGGGATCGATTTGGGTGCCTGTGATGAAATTTGTGTTATCAATGATGCCCGTCGAGGAAACGTGTACTCGTGTTTATACGGCCCTAAGGGACGTAAGGGTGAGTATTTATTAACTACGCTGGACGCGGTTTTAGATCAAGTGCATGGACGAACTCTTTTTGTTGGTGATGCGCTAGGCATTTACCGTAAGAATATTGAAGAGGCGTATCAAAAATCTGCTCAAAAAAACAGTTCCTGTAAATGTCTTTTCGCCGATGAAAAATGGTGGTATCCTCAAAGTAAGGTAATGGCGGCTCTGGCTTATAAACGTTTTTGCAATAAACAATACGACGATGCCGCAAATCTTTTGCCCTTATATTTGTATCCCCAGGATTGTCAGGTGACAAGTGGACGTTAAAATCTTAAATTCCGAAACAGTCACTCATCCGCCGACCTGGTGTGAATTAGACCTCAAGGCTTTGACGCATAATTTTGAACAATTGCAGAAGCTGGCTACCAAAAACATGTCGCATTCCTTGGGTGTCATGCCGGTTATCAAGGCGGATGCCTATGGCCATGGGATGCTGCAGGTGGCGGAGAGTTTAAGCGAATGTGGCTGCAAGTATTTGGGTGTTTCCAATGTCAGCGAAGGCGTAAACTTGCGTGTGGCAGGATTCAAGCAGAAGATTTTACTGTTCGAATCGACCTTAGTCTCAGAAGCCAAAGATATCATTGAGTATAAATTAACACCGACGGTATGTGCCCTGGAAATGGCCCATGCCCTGGATCACTGCGCTCATCAGGCAGGCCTTCAAATCCCGGTACATATTAAAGTGGATACCGGTATGGGCCGTTTAGGGGTCAATGAAGATCAGGCCTTGGGTTTTGTGCAATCGATACAACAAGATTGTCCTAATTTGATTTTAGAGGGAATTTATACTCATTTGCCTGTTGCGGATACTGACCGTGATTTCACCATAGGACAGATGCGCCGCTTTCGTGACATGGTGTATTCTTTGGAAAATCAGTTTATCACTTTTTCGTATGTGCACGCGGGAAACAGCATGGGGTTGGGTGATTATAAGACTGAACTTTTTAATCTGGCCCGTCCTGGCATCATGCTTTACGGTGTTTACCCGCTTGAGGATTTAAAGAAGAAAATTCATCTAAAGCCCGTGATGACAGTCAAGACCCGCATTATTTTTGTACAGACCATTGCCAAAGGCCGTGGCGTCAGCTACGGGCATACTTTTAAAGCCAAGGAAGACATTACGGTGGCGATATTACCGATTGGTTACAGCAATGGGTATTTGCGTTCTTTGTCGAACAAAGCTTTTGTGCTGATCGCAGGTGTGCGTTGTCCGGTGGTGGGGCGTGTGACCATGGATCAGATCATCGTGGACATTACAGCAGTTACCCTTTCAGGTAATACTCCTAAAATCGGTGATGAAGCAGTGATTATGGGCGTTCAAAAAGGTGCGACCATTTCAGTAGACGAAGTAGCCCATTGGGCAGACACCATTAGTTATGAAATCCTCTGCTCTTTAGGCAATCGCCTGCCGCGCGTGTATCATTTTTAAAATAAAAAGGGGACACTTTAAAGTGTCCCCTTTTTAAAAATTCCTGAAAATAATAAAGAGTGCCATGAAGGTAAACAGGATGGGGGTGAGCCATGCGCCTTCCCAGGGCAATAAAGCTTCGCCTTTGGCCAAGGCCAGTCCCACTGCGTCGGAGACGTAATAAAGGAATCCGATGACCAGGGCAATGGCAATGGACGTAAAGGTCATGGCTTTGCGTTTACCTACCGACATCAGCGCAAAAGGCAATCCAATCAAAACAATGATAAAATTCCGCAGGGGAAAAGTGATTTTTTGATGCAGATCAACCCGGAGATTATTAATTGTTTTAAGCGCCCCACTGCCGGAAAATCGTTTGATATAGCTATGCAGTTGGCGCAGGTTCATTGAGGCCGTATCCACCCTTTGCCTTAAGAAATCCTTAGGCGTTTCCTTGATGTCCATTAATTTTTCTGTAGATATGCGTATGCTACTGGGAGCATTAGGCAAAGCACCGCCATACGATGTTATTTGGCAATTATAAAATTTCCAACCAATGCCCGTCCATTGGCCTTTGAGTGCCACGATTTTCTCGACTAAATTTTGATTATGGTCATGCCCGATGATGGTGATACCAGTTAAATCGCTGGTGTTAGGATCAAAGGTGTCGATAAAGAACAGGCGGTTTTTAAGGCCGTAGAAGGTAAGATTGTGGATCAAGGGCTTGCCTTTACCTTTTTGGGAAGGGGAGACCTTGATCTGGGTGTCCCTAATTTCCTGATTCACCATCGAGGATTGCGGCACGAATTCTTCATTCACCAGGAATACGAGTGCCGATACAAAAATGGCAAATACCAGTGCCGGACGGGTGATCTGCCAGAAATTCATGCCCGACGCACGGATGGCGATGATTTCATTATGGGCATTGAGACTGCTATAGGTAAATAGCACAGAAATAAGGCATGCCATGGTAGAGGTTTGTACGACAATCGACGGCAGGAATGAAACATAATATTGCACCAGTACGTTGAATCCCACACTCCGTGAGATAAAGTCCTGTAAATTACCGAACAAATCAATGAGGATAAACAAAAACGCAAAGGTAAAAACAGTTCCCGCGAATATGACCAGGATAGATTTCAAAATATAACGATCTAGTATACGCATAGTTTCTATCTGTTTATCGGGTGCATAATTTCCAGTTAAAAATAAGGGCCAGGGTAAGCGCTAGGGCATTAGGGGCCCACATTAAAAGAATAGGGTTGTTGACATTTTGGGAGGCTAAGCCTTGGCAAGCCAAAGATAAGATGTAATAAGGGGCGGCAAATAATAAGGCATATAAAAGATTGGCGGATTTGGCACGGCGATGAGTGATGGCTGCAAATGGAAAACCCAAAAGGATAAATATCAAAGGAGACAAAGACCATGCCATCCGGCGCTGGTATTCAGCGACCAAGGGTGATGGGTCAATAGACAGGTGGCGCAGGCTCTTAATTTTTCTGTGTAATTCTTGTAATGTCATGGCCTTCGATTTTTTTTCGGTTTTTACATTCTTTTTAGAAAGATCCATGGTGATAAAGGATGTCTGGAAATTAAGTTTGTAAAAATTATTAGGGTTGCTCAGGTCAGGTTCATCAGTAGTACCGTCGATGAGTTTAAGCATCAGCTGGGCCTTGCCCGGGACATGAACAAATTCACCTTGGGAGGCAATGATGGTTTTGGTAGGTTTATTAGGTGCCGGCTCATAGATCCTGACGCCGTATAACAGATCACCGTCCATCCGGTAAATAAAAATAATGTATTTATCAAAGGCATTAATGAAACTGCCAGGCTCGAGCATGGCTGAGGGATCCTGGCTGCCTGTTTCCTGCAAGATGCGTGTTTGGGCATCATAAGCTTCAGGAATGATGCGATCATTGAGTATATAAACGACCTGGCATAAGATGACACCCATGATGATTAATGGGACCAAAAGACGCAGCAGATGGATACCTGAAGCGCGTATAGCCAAGATTTCGTTTTCCGAGGACATATGCCCAAAGGCCAGGATCACGGTGATCAGACAGGTGATGGGCAGGGTATAGCCTAAAAGGATGGGGATATAATATAGAAAGACCTGACTCATGGCCGCCAGAGACACCCCATTATTAATGACCTTGTTGGCCAATTGCGGTAAATACCCCAAAAGAAAAACGCTGGTCAATACACAAATCGACAGCGTAAAAGGCTGAAGGCATTCCCGTAAAATATAATTTCGTAATATACGCATAGTCAAAAAATACTGTCATTCCCGCGAAAGCGGGAATCCAGTCTTAAAATTAAACCGTTATACTAAAAGTCAACACCCCAACGCGAGCAGCCCCTGCATTTTTTAAGACTTCTGCAGCTGCGTTAACAGTAGCTCCTGTGGTGAAAAGATCATCAATAAGAATAACACTCTTGGTCCTAAGATCCGTCGAATTTTTCATTTTAAAAGCGCCACTCATATTTGTCCAGCGTTGTTTTGCCCCTAATTCCGTCTGGGTTGGGGTTACTTTCTGACGAATCAACAAGTTTTCCGTATGGGCTATAGCATAGTGCTGGCTTAAGGCTAAACTTAACAGGGCTGATTGATTATACCCCCTTTCCCTGAGCCTGACCGGATGCAAGGGAACAGGAGAAATCAGATCGAATTCTCGTAGGGGAATATGATGGCGGTCGATAAAATCAATCATTAAAGGGACAAAGGTTTTACTTAAAGCGGTTTTGGAATTATATTTGAAGGCGTGCAAAAGTTTTTGGGCGGTTTCATTATAAAGACATACTGACCAGGCGTTGTCAAAAGCAAATGAACCGATTGTTGACTGCCGGTTAAATGGAGTGGGGTTAAATACCAAATCAGCCTGACAGCTGGTACATAGCTGTCGCTGGTGGCGGCTATTGAGGAATTCGCGGCAAAGCAGGCAATTGTCAGGGAAAATGAGTTGGCAAGCTCCCTGTAAAAAGGCTTGAAGCATGCGTTATGTTACCATATAATTAAATTACTTTCTATTCTTGGATTGCATAACAAAAGCCGTTTATCTAATACAAAATTAAGGAATCGGCACAACCTAATCAATGGGAAAGAATTATGGAATTATAATGAAGGGACTCTATGTTTAAAAAATTTGCCTTAATGATGATGATGGTTTTATGTTTAACGCCTTTGTCGAGGGCTGAATACCCATCCGATGTGACTATTTTAGACAAATCAGCCATTGTCAGGCTCAGCGATGACCAGCTTATTGATACTTATGAGAATACCCTCGTGGAACTTGATGCCAGCAAATCTTTTCATACGACATCCGGTTTCAGTCCTAAAGAATACAAAGACTATAAAGCCCTGTTAAAATTCCGCCTTTTGTTGATAGTCGAGATCCATAGCCGCAATTTGGAGATCCCTCAATTCTAAATTAATTTGATCCTAAAAAAGAAAGATTTTTCATGCATACATCCATTGCCCATGACAAAAGTGAATTGTTTCGCCTTCTTAAAACGCGGGCTTTTTCCAAGGGGAAATTTATATTATCGTCGGGAAAAGAGAGTAATTTTTATCTGGATGCCAGGCTTGTGACCCTCTCTGCTCCAGGGGCCTATCTGACCGCGCGCGTTATGCTGGATATGGTCAAGGATGATCATCTGGATGCCATCGGCGGGCCTACCTTGGGCGCGGATCCGATGGTGGGGGCTATTGCGTCTTTAAGTTATCAGGAAGGTATTTCCATCAATACTTTTATTATCCGTAAACAACCCAAGGCGCATGGCAAGCAGCAGCAGGTTGAAGGCCCTTTGCTTAAAGAGGGGGCGAGTGTAGTGATCATTGATGATGTGGCAACCACTGGCAAAGCTTTTGTGGAATCGATCGAAGTGCTGCAGAAGATGAATATCAAAATTATAAAAGCTATCTGTGTCATTGACCGGGGCGAAGGTGCCACCGAGGCATTGGCTAAATTTAACGTACCTTTAGAATCCATTTTTACGATTGCTGAATTCTTAAAATGAAAAATCTTGTCCTAGCCTCGAGTAGTCCGCAGCGTCGAAAACTCATGAAAATATTAGGGCTGCCGTTCATCGTCTCCCCCAGCAAAGCCAAAGAAATTACCCGTATTACCAAGGATTGTGCGCATCTGGTCAAAACCAATGCCTTGCTCAAAGCCCAAGAGGTAGCCTCGCGTCTGCAAGAAGGAATAGTCATCGGTGCAGACACGGTAGTTTATTCCTCTAAAGGTCGTTTGATCCTCAAACCTCGCGATTTGCAGGAAGCTAAAAAGAATCTTAAAGAATTGATGGCCCGTCCACATTGGGTGTATTCAGGAGTAGCTGTTATTGATGCCAAGACCGGCCGCAAAGAAGTGAGTGTAGAAAAAACCAAGGTGTTTATGACCAAACTTACAGATGGGCAGATTGATTGTTATCACAAGCACGTTTCTCCTTTGGATAAAGCAGGTGGTTTCGATATCGAGGGAAAAGGAGCGCTTTTTATCCCGCGTATCGAAGGGTGTTATTTTAATGTGGTAGGCCTGCCTTTGGCCAAGCTGGCTGAGATGCTTAAAAAATTTGGAGTGAACGCGCTATTTAGCTGTTTCTTATTTTTATTTTCCAGTGTCTGCCGTGCCGATGCAGTGTCACCTCAAGTTTGTCATTTGGATAATTGCGTATCAGTGGAGGTGGTTTCTAAAGTGGATGATATGGAGAGGGGGTTGATGTTTCGTACTGGTTTGGATCAAAATAAGGGGATGCTTTTTGTCTTTGCTATTGATGACGAGTACAAATTCTGGATGAAGAATATGCATTTTAATTTAGACATCTTGTGGATTAGCCATGAGGGCCGCATTGTTTATATCGGCCAGAATATCCCTGCCTGTTCTGTAGACCCATGCCCAGTCTATGACCCTGGTAAGATTGCCCGTTATGTTTTAGAAATCAACAGCGGTTATGCCGCATCCCATCATTGGAAGCTGGGGGATAAGCTCCAAATCACTGTCATTCCCGCGAAGGCGGGAACCTAGAATACCAGCTGGGTTTTTTAAAAAATAAGTTGGTATTTTCTTTTTTAGTGTCTAAAATAAAATCATGCACGCTATTTTTATCGCCATCGATTTTATCCTTCTGGCTGTCCTGGCCTGGTTTTTTATCCAAAATATCCGACTCAATCACGCCCTTAAAGAAAAGAATTTGCAATTGGAGGCCAAGATCAGGGAACTTAAAATGGCCCAGGTAAAATTAATGGACAGCGGTAAAAAAGGGGCGGTCGCGGCTTTGAGCGCCGGGCTCTTGCATCAGATCAGCCAGCCCATCACCGCGATCCATGGTTTTGTACGTTTCATGAAAAAAGAAATGGATAATAATTCACCCTTTTATAAACCTGTCTGTGTGATGGATGAGCAGTCTTTTTACATCAAGGATATGCTGGCAAATTTGATGGAATTGATCCGCCACCGGACCATTCAAAAAACGGAAACAAGTATTAATACAGTTATTTATAAATCTATGAATTTGCTTTTAGACGAACTACGGATACGTCGAATCGGTTGGGATATGAAATTAGATGATTCCCTTCCGGTCATTTACGGGGATGCCTTGCATCTTCAACAGGTGTTTATGAATCTGGTGGTCAATGCCATGGAAGCTTTAAGCGAAATGCCTCACGGATCACCACGCACCTTGCTGGTAACTTCCAGGTATGATAGCGATAAGCACCAGGCAATTATTACGTTTAAGGATAACGGGCCGGGCATTGCCCATGATCATCAAGCTAAAATTTTTGATCCGTTTTTTTCGACCAAGCCGCAAGGTTCAGGAATAGGTTTGGCCTTATGCCATGATTTGGTCAATGAGCATGGGGGAAACATCAGTGTTCAAAGCAATGAGGAAGGCACTATTTTTACGATAAAATTACCGTGTGCCCGCCTGGATCAACTTCAACAGGAGGTGGGACGTGAAGCAGCTTAATATTTTAGTTGTCGATGATAAAAAGGTCATAGGGGATTTTTTTAACCTGACCATGGGGTATTATGGCCATCATATTACCGTGGTCCATGACCTGCCGCACACGCTGGAAGCTGTTAAATTAAATGAATATGACATCGCCTTTATGGACATGGTGATGCCAGGTCATGATGGGGTAGAAGTTTTAAAGGAAGTAAAAGCAATTAATCCAGAGTTGGCTGTTGTGATGATGAGCGGCTATAGCCTGGATGAAAAACGCCAACAAGCGAGCCTCTTGGGGGCAGTCAATTGTCTAAAGAAACCCTTTGAAGTTGACGATATCCGCCGTGTCGTCAAAGAAGCTATCGGTCAGGAAATTTAAATCGAATTTATTTCTTAGGTTTATAAATGTGCGTGCTATGTCCGAAGAAGCTTTCAGCAGCTTCCATGATGGTTTCAGACAGGGTAGGATGAGGATGGATGGAAAGTTTTAAATCTGCAGCGACCGCGCCCATTTCAATGGCCACAACTCCTTCAGCGATCATTTCTCCGGCACCGACACCCACGATACCAACCCCCAAGACACGTTGAGTTTTAGGATCAACGATGAGTTTAGTTAATCCGTCAGTGCGATCAAGGGTCAAAGCACGGCCAGATGCTGCCCAGGGAAATTTAACCACTGTTACTTCGCGTCCAGCCTTGGCCGCTTCAATTTCTGTCAAACCAGCCCAGGCAATTTCCGGATCAGTAAAGACAACGGCAGGGATGGCTTGCGGTTCAAATGCTACCTTATGTCCGGCAATAGCCTCGACAGCTACGCGGCCTTCTGCGGAAGCTTTATGAGCGAGCATAGGGTCTCCGGCGATATCACCGATGGCAAAAATATTAGGATCAGCAGTTTGACGCTGGTCATTCACTTCAACGAAGCCACGTGGCGTGACCTTGACCTTGGTATTTTCTAGACCCAAATTTTCTGAATTGGGTTTACGTCCGATAGAAACCAAGACTTTATTGTATTCTTCTTTAAATTCTTTTCCTTCTTTATCAGCGAAGGTCACGGTGATACCTTTGCTGCTAGTTTCCATTTTAACAACCTTGGTCTCGAGCATGATCTTGGTAAACAAGCCTTTTACTCTTTTATAAAGGATATCTGCCAAATCACGGTCAGCACCTTGCAAAAGGCCGGGTGTCATTTCAACAACAGAGACCTTGGAACCTAATTCATAATAGGCTGTACCTAATTCCATGCCAATATAACCGCCGCCGACCAATAAAAGATTTTCAGGGATGCTTTCAAGGTCCAGGGCCGTGGTGGAATCCCATATGTCAGGGGATTTAGGTAAATTAGGGATGACTGCCGGACGAGAACCCGTCGCTAAAATTGCTTTTTGAAAAGACATCTCTTCGTTGGTGCCATCAGCTTTTTTGATCTTTAGGGTATTGGAATTGATGAAACTCGCTTCTCCTTGGATATATTTAATCTTGCGTGCTTTGGCTAGCTGGCCTAAACCGCCGGTTAATTTGCTGACCACCGATTTTTTCCAGTCACGGAGTTTATTAACATCTATTTTAGGCTCGTTGTATTCAATGCCAAAGGCTTTAGCATGTTTAGCTTCGCTAATAATTTTAGCTACATGCAAAAGTGCTTTAGAGGGGATGCAGCCGCGATAAAGGCAGACGCCGCCGGGATTGCTTTCTTTTTCAACGATGGCAACTTCCATGCCTAAATCTGCCGCTAAAAAAGCCGCCGCGTAACCACCAGGCCCTGCACCAATAACAACGAGTTGTACATTCATAAGACTGTCATTCCCGCGAAAGCGGGAATCCATTATATTACTTATTCATATCCAATAAAAATGGTTGTTGAATGGCTTCGCATACCCAGCGGATAAAACGCGCGCCATCCGCACCATCGATCATGCGGTGATCATAAGATAAAGATAGGGGAAGCATCAGCCGCGGTATAAAATGCCCGTCGGTATAGACTTGTTCCATGGATCCTCTGGATACGCCAAGGATCGCCACTTCCGGCCAATTAACGATGGGTGTAAAGATTGTCCCGCCGATACCGCCTAAATTAGAGATTGTAAAGCATCCGCCTTGCATTTCTTCGATGGTGGTTTTACGCAGGCGTGCACGCTCAGCCATGGCGGTTAACTCATCATGGATTTGCAGGATAGACATTTTATCCACATTCTTTAATACCGGAACGAGCAATCCGCGGTCCGTATCAACCGCAACACCCACATTGACATAATCTTTAAAGATAACTTCTTGAGTGGACATATCAATGCTGGCATTAAATTGCGGGAATTTCTTTAACGCCGCAGCGATGACTTTAATAATGAAAGGTGTGACAGAAATTTTTTTACCGCTGCCAGCAATGCTTTTGCGTAATTTTTCAAGTTCGGTAATATCGACCTTGTCGAATTGGGTGACATGAGGAATGGTAGACCAAGCATAGGATAAATGCTCAGCGGTTTTACGGCGCACATTGCTCATAGCTTCACGACGCACAGAACCCCATTTAGTGAAATTCGGTAAAGGTTGGGATGCAGCAGCTGTGCCGCCGCCAGCAGGGCGAGAGGTATTAAGTGCTTTGCAATAAGCTTTCACATCTTCTACGGATATGCGTCCTGCTTTACCTGTGCCTGGGACTTGACCAATATCAATGCCTAATTCCCGTGCCAATAAACGGACCGATGGTGCCGCTGGAATGTCTTTACGTACAGGCATCGTAGCGACTGCGACGGGTGTTGCCGGTGCAGCGGCAGGCGCTGGAGTTGCCACAGGACTCGTTGTTTTAGCTGCAGGAGCAGCAGCTGGGGCAGCAGGTGCGGCACTCGCCGCAGAGGCGCCGCCTTCGATTTTGAAAATAAGCTGACCTACTTTAACAACAGTGCCGGTCTTAATTAAAATTTCTTTGACAACACCTTCAGAAGGAGAGGGGACTTCTAAAACCGCTTTATCAGTTTCAATCTCTAATATATTTTGACCTTTTTTAAGTACATCGCCAACCTTGACTAAAATCTTGGTGATAGTACCTTTTTCAATATTTTCCCCTAAGGCAGGTAATGTCATCTCAGCAATACCACCGGGAACGGCTGCCGCAGCTGCTGGCTTCGCAGGTTCTGCTTTAGCTTCAGGTTTTGCCTGAGTTGTTTTAGTTTCTACAGGAACTGCGCTTGAAGTAGCAGGGCTAGAGCCAGCTAAAGTAAATATCGGCTGACCAACCTTAACAACAGCGCCGCCTTTGATCAGGATTTCACCAATAATACCGTCGGAACTGGAAGGGACTTCTAAAACAGCTTTATCCGTTTCTAATTCCAGGATATTCTGTCCTTTTTTAATGGTGTCACCGCTTTTGACTAAAATTTTAGTGACAGTACCTTGGGTGATATTTTCACCTAATTCAGGAAGCTTTAATTCAGCCATAAATATCCTTGTGTTATGAAATCATCGGATTCAGCTTCTTAGGGTTGATCTTCAATTCCCCTTGAGCTTTAGATAATACATCTTCACCGATTTGTTTGTGTTCGCAAAGGGTTACCAAAGTGGCCCAGACGATATGTTTAGCGTCCACTTCAAAGAAGTCCCGAAGAACTGGACGACTCTCTGAACGGCCAAATCCGTCTGTACCAAGCACGGTGTAAGGACCAGGGACCCATTGACGGATCGAATCGCCCAAGACCTTCATATAATCAGAGGCAGATATAAAAACGCCTTTTTCACCTTGCAGCATTTGCGTGACATAAGGGACCTTGGTCTTTTTACCATTCAACATATTTTCACGTTCCACATGTAATGCTTCACGGCGTAATTCGTTGTAGCTGGTTGCACCCCATACGTCGGTGGAAACATTATATTTTTCTTCCAGGATCTTTTGGGCTTCTAAAACCTGGTTCATGATGGCACCAGAACCCAAGAGATGTGCTTTTAAGTCGGATTGTTTGGTCGATTGGCTAAAATGGTATAAACCTTTAATAATACCTTCCCTGGCATTGGCGGGCATGGCAGGCATGACATAATTTTCATTACCAACGGAAATGTAATAAAACAAGCTTTCCTGTTTTTCATACATGCGTTCAATCCCATTACGGATGATAACGGCAATTTCATAGGCAAAGGAAGTATCATAAGAGATTAGATTAGGTACTGTTGAGGTCAATAGATGCGTATGACCATCCTGATGCTGTAAGCCTTCGCCGTTTAAAGTGGTGCGTCCTGAGGTTGCACCGACGAGAAATCCCCGGCAGCGTAAATCACCCGCAGCCCATACTAAATCACCGACACGCTGTGGACCGAACATTGAATAATAGGTATAGAAGGGAATGGTATTAATGTTGTGAGTGGCAGAAGCGGTCCCTGCAGCGATAAAAGAGGAGATGGCTCCCGCTTCATTGATACCTTCTTCTAAAATTTGCCCGTCTTTAGCTTCTTTGTAATACATCAGGCTGTCTGAATCTACAGGATCATAGAGTTGGCCGACGTGGGAATAGATCCCGCATTGGCGGAAAAGCCCTTCCATACCAAAGGTGCGTGCTTCGTCTGGGATGATAGGAACAATAAATTTACCGATAGATTCATCCCGCAATAGTTGGGACAAAATGCGTACATAAGCCATGGTCGTTGATACGGCGCGGCCGTCAGTACCTTTGTAAAATTCTTCAAAGACTTCTTCTGAAGGGGTTTTCAATGGAGTTGATTCTGTACGGCGCAAAGGCAGGGAGCCGCCCAGTTCCTTGCGGCGTTCACGCAAGTATTTCATTTCTGGGGAATCTTCTGCTGGTTTGTAAAAAGGTGCTTTAGCAACTTCTGCATCTGAAATAGGAATATTAAAGCGGGAACGGAATTCTTTGAGTTCCTGGTCATTTAGTTTCTTTTGATTATGGGAAATATTTTTACCTTCACCAGATTCGCCCAAACCATAACCTTTGATGGTATGAGCCAAAACTACCGTCGGAGCGCCTTTATATTCGACAGCCGCCTTATAACCGGCGAAAACTTTTTCAGGGTCATGACCGCCGCGTTTCATATCAGCGATTTGTTCATCGGATAAGTGGGCCACCATTTCAAGCAGGCGAGGGTCAGTGCCAAAAAACTTTTCACGGATATAGGCGCCAGAGGAGACAGAATATTTTTGGAATTCGCCATCAACCACTTCACCCATGCGACGGGCTAACAAACCTTCAGTATCTTTTTCGAGTAACTGGTCCCACTCACTGCCCCAAACGACCTTGACAACATTCCAGCCGGCGCCGCGGAACAGGGCTTCTAATTCCTGAATGATTTTACCGTTTCCCCGTACAGGGCCGTCCAAGCGTTGTAAGTTACAGTTAATGACAAAGATCAAATTATCTAATTTTTCACGGGAGGCCATGGTTAAGGCACCTAAAGATTCAGGTTCATCAGATTCGCCATCACCCATGAAAACCCAAACTTTATTATCATCCTTGGCCTTAAGCCCGCGATCTTCCAAATAACGGTTAAAACGGGCCTGATAAATACCCATGATCGGAGCCAATCCCATGGAAACGGTAGGGAATTGCCAAAAACTTGGCATCAGCCATGGATGAGGATAGGACGAAAGACCGCCGCCTTCAGCAAGCTCGCGACGAAAATTAAGCAAATTAGTTTCTGATAAACGGCCTTCCACAAAGGCGCGGGCGTAAATACCAGGTGAGGCATGGCCTTGGAAATAAACTAAATCACCGTCGCTAGTATCTGTACGGCCACGGAAAAAATGGTTAAAGCCGATTTCGTAAAGAGTAGCAGAAGAAGCATAGGTTGAAATATGACCACCGATGCCGTCAGCCATTTTATTGGCCCGCACCACCATGGCCATGGCATTCCAGCGGACAATGGATTTGATACGGCGTTCCATGTCACGGTTGCCAGGGAAAGAGGGCTGTTTATCTTTGGAAATCGTATTGATATAGGGAGTGTGATACGTAAAAGGAAGGGTAACGCCTGATTCTTGGGCCCGGATTTGAAGCTGTTGCAGAAGGTATTGTACCCGGTCAGGTGTTCCGCTGTTTAAGACATAATCAAGGGAGGCTAACCATTCCTTGAGTTCAATTTCATCCATTGCAGCATTCTTCTTAACATTTACGTCATCACTCATAAGGAACTCCTGATTATGGTCGTATTGACCGACACTCACATTTGTTCGTCATTCCCGCGAAAGCGGGAATCCAATATAGAATTAATCATATAATAGTGCCGGAGGAGAGATTTGAACTCTCAAGGCTTTCGCCATACGCTTCTGAGACGTACGCGTATACCAATTCCGCCACCCCGGCAGATTTTTTAGGATCTAACTGCCAGAATGTACCCTGACAAGGCTTTTAGTATAGTCGTATGAAATTTATCTGTCAACAAGAACACGCAACTGTTATAATCCACCCTTATGTTTCCGATCACTTTTCAAACATCTGCTATTGCCGTAGCCCAGATATGCGCCATGGGCTCACTAGGTTTTTATTTGGTGCGTTCAGGTATTATCCAGGAGTCTGGCCTTAAATTATTATCATTCTTAAGTGTTAATGTTTTTTTCCCGTTGTTTATTTTTAACCAAATTATCAGGAATTTTGATCCCGCGAGTATGCCTTTTTGGTGGGGATTTCCCCTTATTAATATTAGCTTGATACTGGGAGGGATGCTTCTTGTCTTATTGATTATGTTTGGCCGTAAGAATCCGCTAAGGGATGAATTTTTAGCGGTATCTTCGATGCACAATGCCGGGTATATTCCAATATTATTGATCATGTCCCTTCCTTTAGGAGCTTGGGGCGCGCAATTGTATAGCTGTGTGATTATTTCGATTATCGGGTTTGACACGTGTTTATGGTCCCTGGGGGTTTGGCTTTTAACCCGCGGACAATCCCCGCACATGGATTTAAGGCGAATGATCAACCCTCCTTTAATCAGTATGTCTGCGGCCTTGATTATTGTTTTGGTGTTTGGCCAGGGCTTTGTTCCAGAACTTGTTTTAAAGCCTATCAAGATTTTAGGCGATGCGGCCATGGCCGTGGCCATGATCGTTATTGGGGGAAACTTGAGCCTGTCCAGCCTGGCTCGGGTGAATTACTTTCAGGTATCAGGCGTTGTGTTGATTAAGTTAATCGTTATCCCGTTGTTAACCTTAATTGCTTTATTCTTTCTTAAATTAAATCCTATGATTAGTTTGGTGGCGATCATTCAGGCTTGTATGCCTAGTTCCATTACACTTTCTATCATTGGCCGTAACTATGAAACCAAGAATCAGGACTTCGTCAATCAAAGCATTTTCTTTACCCATATTTTAAGCATGATAACTATTCCCATTTTTTTAGGGTTATATGGTAAATTATTTCAATGACAACTATCGCAACCAATAAAAAAGCCTTTCACAATTTTTTTCTCCAGGAGAAATGGGAGTGCGGCATTGCTTTAAACGGTGGAGAGGTGAAGTCGCTGCGTGCCGGTGGCGCCAGCTTCACCGATGCCTTTGCGCATATTGATAAGGGAGAGTTGTATCTTTATAATTTACACATCACGCCCTATGAGCAGGCTTCATATCTCAATGAACCACCTGCCCGTCCGCGCAAACTTTTGGTCCATGCTAAAGAACTCGAAAAGATTAATGGCCATTTGACCCGTGGCGGACTAACCCTTGTCCCCACCAAGATTTATTTCAATAAAAAAGGCTGGGTCAAGGTAGAAATCGCTGTGGGCCAAGGCAAAAAATTATATGATAAACGGGAAGATATCAAAAAACGTGAAACCAAGCGAGAAATAGACCGATCGATTAAGAATAGAAGATGATTTTTCATTACATTTGAGCTATACTATAGACGTAGCTGTTCTTTCTAATGGGGGTGACTGGTTTCGACTTGTTTTAGTCGGGTATAGGTCGCGTGTCGAGGAAGCTTGGTAGGCCTCGTAAAATAATCTAAGCACAAATTAAACGCTAACAAAAATACGTTACGTTTCAGCGATTTCACCGCTCAGACACAAGGTCCTGCAATGCCAGAAATGGTCGCAGCTCCGATGCCTGTCGGTATCGCTGGCTAAGTCTTAGTTACACTGTAACTAAGCCTGTTTACTTGCAACGCCTGCTAGCAAGATAAACAGTCATTAGCAGGCTGGCTTTGATGACTGTCTTCTAAGTCAAAGCGAGATCTTTGAGGGCTGGTCCCGAAACAATCCTGTTTGCCGGAGGGTGAGGGATAAGACGAAAAGTTGACAAACTACACATGTAGACGCTTATATTACGAGATTCAAGGACCCGAGTTCAATTCTCGGCACCTCCACCATTACATATAGATTTAGTCAAAGGACCCCTTGCCATCGAAAGATTGTGAGGGGTTTTTATTTTGGCACAAATCTGGTAAAATATTAATACCTGCAATAACTAATCTAATATGTTTCAAGAAAAGGATCAAATCTCATCAGCGAACTATTCTCATTATACCTTGGTACAATTGATTCCTATTGGAGCTCTCTTAAAATATTAGCGAAATGTTATTAATTCCTTCAGTAGCATTTTAATCACAATAATAAGGGAGTTCATTATGGAAAAAGAAATTGTCTTAAAGACTTTTATACACAGGTATGAAGCAGATATTGCCAAAGGATTGCTTGATGAACAAGGAATAGATAACATGGTTTCGGATGAAGATGTCGGTGGCTTTCGCATAGGGATGATTATTGGTGAATCAATTAAGTTGATTGTTAATGAAAAGGATTTAGAAAAAGCAAAAGAAGTTATAAAAATAGGAGTAAATTAAAATGAATACTCTCGTTAAAGAAGAACAGAAAACCACCTTGCACTACGGTCTTGAAAATTTAGGAAATCTCCACTGGAATTTATCCACACCACTCCTTTACGAAGAAGCGATAAGAAGGCACGAAGGTATGCTGGCGCATTTGGGCCCACTTGTTATCAAGACGGGGCATTATACTGGGCGTTTGCCTAAGGACAAGTTTTTTGTTAAAGAGCCTTCCAGTGATACAAAAATTTGTTGGGGTCAGGTTAACCGTCCGTTTGAAGTAGCGAAATTTGATGCTTTAAAACAAAGGATTTCAGCATACTTGCAAGGCAAAGATCTTTTCATCGAAGATTGCTACTCCGGAGCAGACACCAATTATCGTCTTCCTATCCGTATTATTACGGAAAAAGCCTCTTACGCTTTGTTCGCCCGTAATATGTTTATCCGTGAACTTGAAATAGAGAAACTGGCAAATCATATTCCTGAATTTACCGTTATCCATGCGCCTAATTTTCACGCGGAGCCTGAAGTGGACGGTACACATTCGGATGCGTTTATCCTTTTGAACTTTGCAGAGAAGTTGATTCTTATCGGAGGAACAGAGTATGCCGGTGAGATAAAAAAATCCATTTTTACAGTAATGAATTACCTTCTTCCTCAAAAAGGTGTGATGGCGATGCATTCTTCTGCCAATTATGGGAAAGATGTTAATGATGTGGTCGTGTTTTTTGGGTTGTCCGGAACAGGAAAGACCACATTGTCAGCAACACCGGATCGGACCTTGATCGGTGATGATGAACATGGTTGGAGTGATGATGGGGTATTTAATTTTGAAGGCGGATGTTACGCAAAGGTGATCAAATTATCGAGTACCGGTGAACCTGAAATCTATAAAACGACAAGAATGTTTGGAACACTTCTTGAGAATGTTGTGATTGATCCGAAAACTCGGCATTTGGATTTAGATGATGACACGCTTACAGAGAACACCCGCGCGGCGTATCCAATCTCGCATATTCCAAATATGACATTAACAGGAAAAGGCGGGCATCCTAAAAATATTATTATGCTCACCTGTGATGCCTTTGGTGTCTTGCCGCCAATTGCGCGTTTATCACAGGCGCAGGCCATGTATCATTTTCTTTCTGGATATACGGCCAAAGTAGCAGGAACAGAAGCAGGAATACAAGAGCCGCAAGCGACATTCAGTACCTGTTTCGGAGCACCGTTTATGGCACTTGCTCCAACGACCTATGCCCATCTCCTAGGAGAAAAAATTACGAAACACAAGGTAGATGTCTGGCTTGTCAATACCGGTTGGAGCGGAGGACCTTATGGTGAAGGCAAACGGATGAATCTTTCGTTAACGCGTGCCATGGTTAGTGCCGTTTTGTCTGGGCAATTAAAAGATATCAAGACTGAAATAGACCCAATTTTTGGTCTTGGAATTCCTGTATCGTGTCCTGGTGTAGATGCAAAGGTACTTAATCCACGTAATACCTGGAAGGACCCCAATGCCTATGACAAAAAGGCTCGGGAATTGGCTAAAATGTTTAATGAAAATTTCAAAGAGTATGAACAAGATACGACGAGCGAAGTCAAAGCAGCTAATCCAAGAGTTTGATATAATAAAAAAGGGTGAGCTCATATGAATACGCAAGAACTTATAGATACTGCCAGGGCTCTGGTTGCTGATGACAAGGGCCTGTTGGCCATGGATGAAAGTAATCCAACCTGTCATAGACGTTTTGCCCTGTTAGGGATTCCACAGACCGTGGAGGCGAGGCAAGCCTATAGGGAATTAATTATAACTACCCCTGGACTAGGGAGCTGCATCAGTGGTGCCATTTTGTACGACGAGACGATCCGTCAACAGAAAAAAGATGGGACTTCCTTTGTCAAAGCTCTCATTGATGCTGGAATCATTCCTGGCATTAAGGTTGACGCTGGTGCAAAGAACATGGCAGGTCATCCTAAAGAGAAGATAACTGAAGGCTTGGACGGATTGCGTAGCCGCCTTAAGGAATATTACCAAATGGGTGCTCGATTTGCCAAGTGGCGTGCGGTGATTGTTATTGGCGATGGTATTCCGAGCACGGGTTGCATCGAGGCCAATGCACATGCTTTGGCCCGCTATGCTGCGTTGTGTCAGGAAGCTGGACTGGTTCCCGTGGTGGAGCCAGAAGTGCTTATGGATGGAGAGCATTCCTTGCAGCGTTGTAGTGAAGTAACTCAAGAAGTGCTACGAATGGTTTTTAACCAACTTTATTCTCAACGAGTAATACTGGAGGGGATGATCCTAAAGCCCAACATGGTGCTGCCAGGATTGGCCTGCTCAAGTCAAGAAACGGTAGACGAGGTGGCTGATGCCACAGTGAAATGTTTTTTGCAAGTTGTTCCTGCTGCTGTCGGGGGCATTGCATTTTTGTCTGGCGGCCAATCAGGCCAATTGGCCACGGAGCGTTTGAATGCCATGAATCTTAGATTTAAGTCACGATTGCCTTGGGCCTTGGCATTTTCGTATGCCCGAGCTGTCCAGCAACCAGCTATGGATATTTGGCGTGGTCAAGCAGCTAACGTCCCTGCGGCACAGCAAGCTTTGTATCATCGGGTCAATTGTAATCGAGCGGCGCGGCGTGGTGAATACAATCCCTCAATGGAGAAACATGATTAAGATTTTTACTTTAACCATGAATCCGGCGATTGATAAAAGCGCTGAAGTCAAACAGATAGAGCCTGACAAGAAATTAAGGTGTCAGGAGCCTATCTTTACACCAGGTGGCGGAGGAATTAATGTTGCCCGTGCCATTCATAATCTTGGGAGTGAAGCAAAAGCAATTTATCCTGGCGGAGGTCCCACAGGGGATATGTTAGAACAGCTTTTGTACAAAGAAGGTATTCATCAATGCCGTATCAAAACAAAAAAATGGACGCGTGAGAATGTGAGCATCGTTGAAGAAACAACGAATAATCAATATCGTTTTGAAATGCCTGGTGCTGCCTTAAATGAGAATGAATCAGCAC
>JABDGZ010000027.1:21632-24624 GCA_013285735.1 Candidatus Omnitrophota bacterium
AGCACAATTATTAGATGCAGTTCTTAAAGAAAGCCAAGGGGCTGATTTTTTAGTGGCAAGCGGTAGTTTGCCTCCAGGCGTGCCAGTTGATTTTTATGCTCAGCTATCGAAAAAAATAACAAAAACAAATCTTAAGCTTATTGTTGATACTTCCGGAGAACCTCTCAAGAAATTAAAGGCAAGTGGTTTATATCTCCTGAAGCCTAATTTACGTGAATTCCGTGAGTTTACGGGTTTAGAACTTTTAAGTGAAGAAGATCAAAAGCGCTCTGCGAAGGAACTTGTAGATAATGGTACTTGCGAGGTACTCGTACTTTCACTTGGTGCTGATGGCATCTTGCTTGTGACACATGATTTTCAAGTTAGGTTTTGTTCTCCTAAAGTAGCAGTAAAGAGCCGAATTGGTGCTGGTGACAGCACTGTCGCTGGTATTGTACTTGGATTAACTAAAGATATGGATTTGAAGGAAGCTGTGATGTTCGGGATTGCCTGTGGAGCTTCAACAGTGAGTGAATCAGGAAATGAGTTATGTCAAAAGGATGATGTGGGGCGCCTATTTAACCGTTTGAAAGAAGTTAATATATGAAAGCATCCGAAATCCAAAATAACGAATTAAAAACGCTGCCCCTACCTGAGGTAGAGAAAAAATTAGAGTCTTCGTCAAACGGTCTCACTCAAGCAGAGGCAGAGAAAAGGCTGACTCAATATGGGCCTAACGAAATTGTAGAAAAGAAAACAAATTCGTTTTTAAAATTCCTTTCTTATTTTTGGGGGCCTATTCCATGGATGATTGAAGCGGCGGTTATTCTATCGGGCGTAGTTGGTCATTGGCCTGATTTTTTTATTATTCTTGTTTTGCTTGTAACTAACGGTGTCGTCGCATTTTGGGAAGAACACGAAGCGGGTAACGCCATTGCTGCTTTAAAAGCCAAGTTGGCGAGTAAGGCCCGTGTTAAACGTGATGGAAAATGGATTACCCCTGCGGCACGTGAGTTGGTGCCAGGAGATGTCATTCGTCTGCGCTTAGGCGATATAGTTCCGGCAGATGCCCGTTTACTAGCTGGCGACTCTATAGAGGTAGATCAATCTGCGTTGACAGGAGAGTCCCTGCCCGCCGAACGTAAATCCGGTGAGGTTGTTTTTTCTGGTTCGATCATTCGTCGGGGAGAAATTGATGCATTGGTCTATGGAACGGGAGCGAATACTTATTTTGGCAAGACAGCCCAATTAGTGCAGGAAGCGCATACAGTCAGCCATTTTCAAAAAGCTGTATTAAAAATTGGCAATTACCTGATTATTCTCGCAGTAGCTTTGGTTGCCGTCATTATCATAGTCGCAATTTTCCGTGGTGACCCAATATTAACAACTTTGCAGTTTGCCTTGGTATTGACAGTGGCCGCAATCCCTGTGGCTATGCCGACAGTATTATCGGTGACGATGGCAGTAGGGGCGCGCCTTTTGGCCAAAAAGCAAGCGATTGTTAGCCGTCTGGTCGCTATCGAAGAATTGGCAGGTGTGGATATTTTGTGTGCGGATAAAACAGGTACCTTGACTCAGAATAAACTCAGATTGGGTGATCCTTTTAGATTTGGCTGTTTTGGCTGGAGTTAAGAATAAAGAAGATTTGAAAGCCTTTCAGGTTATTCATTTTCAGCCTTTTGACCCTGTGCATAAACGCACCGAGGCCACTATTAAAGCAGCAGATGGTAAAACATTCATGGTAAGTAAAGGTGCTCCACAAGTAATTCTAGAATTATCAGCTAATTGTGCCCAAGTGAAACCTGCAGTTGAAAAGGCAGTCAATGAATTCGCTGCTCGCGGCTTTCGCTCTTTAGGAGTTGCACGCTGTGAAAAAGACAGCCTATGGCAGTTTCTTGGTGTATTACCGCTATTTGATCCACCACGAGAGGACGCTAAATCAACCATTGAAACCGCGCGGCAGATGGGTTTAAGTATCAAGATGGTCACGGGCGATGCTTTGGCCATTGCTATTGAAACTGCCAAGAAATTAGGCATGGGTGCAAACATTCTTGATGCCAGCAGCTTAGGGGATGTAAAGAAAAAAGAAACTGAAGCCATGGCCTTGTCTATCGAGAAAGCTGATGGTTTTGCCCAGGTATTTCCTGAACATAAATTTCATATTGTAGATATCCTGCAAAAACGCAATCATATCGTCGGTATGACAGGTGATGGGGTTAACGACGCCCCAGCACTCAAGAAAGCTGACTGCGGTATTGCTGTTTCGGATGCGACTGACGCGGCACGCGCTGCAGCGGACATTGTGCTGATGACACCCGGCCTGTCTGTTATTATCGATGCGATCAAGGAGAGCCGCCGCATTTTCCAGCGAATGAACAGTTATGCCATTTATCGTATTGCCGAGACCTTGCGTGTGCTGTTATTTATGACGTTGGCAATCCTGGTGTTTAATTTTTACCCATTAACAGCAGTGATGATTGTAATGCTGGCTTTACTTAATGATGGAGCAATTCTGTCCATTGCCTATGACAATGTTAAGTACAAGGACCAACCTGAGTCTTGGAATATGCGCGTGGTGTTGGGGATTGCTACGGTACTTGGTATCGTAGGCCCTATAGCCTCGTTTGGACTTTTTTTCCTTGGTGATCGAGTTTTTCATCTTGACCATCCACATCTGCAGACGCTCATGTATTTGTTGCTATCGGTTGCAGGACATCTAACGATTTTCCTGACACGCACACGAGGGCCCTTTTGGTCGATACGTCCCGCGCTGATTTTATGGGTGGCTGTACTCGGTACGCAAATTATAGCGACGCTGATAGCAGTTTACGGGTTGTTCATGACGCCGCTCGGCTGGGGCTGGGCAGGGTTCGTATGGGGCTATGCGTTGGTGTGGTTCCTGGTGAGTGATCGTTTCAAACTGCTCGCTTATCGAATTTTTGATCCCATTAAGATTAAAAATTCTTCCGATATGACCCCGCAAATTGCCAAACGCGCCTATGAGCTCTATGAA
>JABDGZ010000028.1 GCA_013285735.1 Candidatus Omnitrophota bacterium
CAAAAGGCTACAGCTATATTTTCGCAGCCCCTTTTTTAATTTGGTTTATGGGGGCAAGTTTCAAACATCGGATTTCTACAGGTTTAATCCGGCTGATGTTGATACTTATTTGTGCGCTGAGCCTGAACACAGGGCAATATTTACGTAACACACAGGCCTTTGGGTCTCCGATGTGGACACACGTTTCTTTGACCAATGAATCCTTTGATTTAAAGATTTTGTGGGTGAATGCATTACGTAATGTGGGCATACACCTAGCCACTCCTTTTGAGGGTGTTAATGAAAATATGGCACAAGCCATGGCCAAGCTGGCTCAATTTTTTGGAGAGGATATTAATGACCCGAGGGCGAGTTTTGAGGGGAAGTTTACTATTGATAACAACATGAGCAGGGATGAGGATTTTTCCGGGAATTTCTTTCACACGGTTTTGTTTGCGATCATTTTTGCCTTATCCTGGTTTTACCGTGGCCCTAAAGGGAAAATAAGTTTTTATGTTTTGAGTGTTGTGTCATCTTTTTTGCTGTTCTGTTTGATTATCCGTTACCAGCCCTGGCATAGCCGCTTTCATCTACCTCTTTTTATTTTATTCAGCCCTGTGGCCGGAGCTGTTCTGGAGCATTTTTTAAAACAAAAAAGCATTGTTTTAGGAGTTTTATTTTTTTTAGTGTCAATACCATGGTTATTGGCAAATGATCAGCATCCCTGGTTTGGGCATCGCAGCATATGGGTGCAGCCTAAACTTGCCCAGTATTTTTATAAAAAACCTGGTCTGGCATTGCCTGTTGTTACGATTTCAAGCCATTTAAAATCTATTGGCTGTCAGCAGGTAGGGCTTATTATGAGCGAGGATAATTGGGAATACCCTTGGTGGGTATTTATGTCAGGCCCAGGTGTCCGGATTGAACACGTACAGGTAAATAATCTCTCGGCACCTTTAAAGTATCCATTGGGAGATTTCCAGGCATGTGCACTTATTTCCTATGAGGGACAGCCACCTCCTTTTGTCATGGTAGGAATGTCTATTTATGAACCGGTCGGGGCAATACATACGGGAGAGGGACTCTTCACCGTATTTTTAAAGAAGCCGGGGATAGGAACACCTTAATGTTGAAGAAAAGAATTTCAATTATTATTCCAGCTAAAGATGAAGAAAAACGCCTCCCATATTTTTTAAAGACGGTTATTGACTATTGCCATCAGTCATCGCATAAGTATGAAATCATTGTGGTTAATGACGGCAGTAAAGATCAAACAGCTGCTAGAGCTTTATCATTTCAAAGGGAATTTCCTTCATTGAAGGTGCTTGAGTTAGACCGTAATCATGGAAAAGGGTATGCGGTCAAACAAGGATTTTTTGCGGCCAGCGGGGAGATTGTATTATTTTTGGATGCTGATGGATCGACTGCTCCCCAGGAAATTGAACGCCACCTACATTGGTTTGAACAGGGATTTGATATGGTGATAGGCTCCAGGGTTATTACCGACGGAAAGTCTCAAGTTAAAGCCTTGGCTTACCGCAAATGGATGGGCAGTGTTTTTAATTTTCTGGTTTCAAGCATGCTTATTCAAGGTATCAAAGACACTCAATGCGGTTTTAAAATGTTTAGGGCTTCGACCATCCCATCTTTATTTGGCGACCTTCATCTGGAGGGGTTTGGTTTTGATTTAGAGGTCTTGTATTTGGCTCAAAAAATGAATTTTCGTATCAAAGAAGTGGCTGTTAATTGGGCACATGTGGAGGGCAGTAAGGTCCATATGTTGAAGGATTCTTTAAGGATGTTTTGGAATATTAATCAAATTAAGAAGTGGCATTGACTGTATTAATTTAATTTGCATTTTTCGACGAATAATAATAAAATAACCGCTTCGAATACAACACTATTTAACCCCATGTGAGATGAGTTTAAGATGAGTCTTCCGCCGAAACAAGGCTTATACGATCCGCAATTTGAACACGATTCCTGCGGGGTAGGGTTTATCGCGCATATCAAGGGACAGAAATCCCACGATATGGTCCGCCAGGGCATAGAGATCCTGGAAAACCTTGCCCATCGCGGGGCTTGCGGCTGTGATCCTGAAACAGGTGACGGGGCAGGTATCCTTATTCAGATGCCGGATGCTTTTTTTCGCAAGGAATTAGCTAAAAATGATCTAGGCTTGCCAGCCGTCGGTGATTACGGGGCGGGTTTGGTTTTTTTACCAACCTCTCTGGAAGACCGCAATATTATTGAGGCATGGACCGAGCATATTATTCATGAAGAAGGCCAGAAACTGATCGGTTGGCGGGAAGTGCCGCATGAGCCCTCCAAGATTGGCCGTGTGGCCCGTTCGGTGATGCCTGCTTTCAAACAACTTTTTATTGCCCGTGGCGTTAAAACTCCCCGTGAAGATTTTGACCGCAAACTTTATGTGATCCGCAAGCGTTTGTGGAACAAGGTTTATAATTCTACCTTACCACAGAAGAATTTTTATTACTTCTGTTCACTCAACAGCCATACCATGGTTTACAAGGGGCAGCTGATGAGCGAACAAGTGGACCGTTTTTTTCCTGACCTAAGTGATGCATCTATGGTTTCAGCCATAGCCCTGGTGCATTCACGTTATTCCACTAATACTTTTCCCAGCTGGTCCTTGGCGCATCCCTACCGTTACGTCGCCCATAACGGAGAGATCAATACCTTGCGGGGGAATATCAACTGGATACAAACCCGTGAGAAGCAATTTGTTTCCAAAGCGTTCGGCGAGGATTTGAAAAAAGTACTTCCTATTGTAGTGCCTCACGGTTCTGACACAGCTACCTTTGACAATGTTTTAGAGATGCTTGTCCTTTGCGGCCGTTCTTTGCCGCACGCCATGATGATGATGATTCCTGAAGCCTGGAGCAATCATCAAGAGATGGAACGTTCCAAGCGCGCTTTTTATGAATATCATTCCTGCCTGATGGAGCCTTGGGATGGTCCTGCCGCGATCGCCTTCTCCGACGGGCGTTATATCGGTGCCCTTCTTGATCGTAATGGTTTGCGTCCATCCCGTTATCTGGTCACCAAAGATGATATCGTGATCATGGCCTCAGAAGCCGGGGTATTGCCCATTGCTGATGAAAAAGTCGTCACTAAAGGCCGCCTGCAGCCAGGTAAAATGTTCTTGGTGGATACCCAGGAAGGCCGTATCATCGACGACCGTGAAATTAAAGAATCCATGGCCCATCGTCATCCTTATGAGAAATGGCTTAGGGAGAATATCGTGGACATACGCACCTTGCCCACACCGAAACGGGTAGCTGCTCTTCATGAAAAGACCTTGCTTGAACGCCAGCGTGCCTTTGGTTACACGATTGAAGATCTGAAAATTATATTACAACCCATGGCCCAAGGCGAAGAAGCCACTGGATCTATGGGTACAGATACGCCCCTGGCGGTATTGTCGGATAAGCCCAAACTTCTTTTTGAATATTTTAAACAATTATTCGCCCAGGTGACTAATCCTCCGATAGATGCTATCCGTGAGGAGATCATTATGGCTGAGGACATGATGTTAGGTCCTGAAAGCAATTTGCTGGAAGAAGGTCCGCAGCATTGCCATCGTTTGTGGATACAGCATCCGGTGATAAATAATGAAGAGTTAGAAAAAATCAGCCGCATCCGTAAGGGGTCTTTAAAAGCGTTGACCCTGCCCTCGGTGTTTGACAAAAAAGATGGCATAGCAGGCCTCGAGAAAGCTTTCGATAGTTTATGCAGCAAGGCAGATAAGGCCATTGATAATGGTGTGAGTATTTTAATCCTTTCAGATCGTGATATTTCGGATAAAAAAGTTCCTATGCCGTCGTTGTTGGCTTGCGCCGGGCTGCATCATCATTTGATCCGCCAGGGGACACGGACAAAGGTCAGCATCGTGGTTGAAACGGGTGAAGCCCGGGAAATGCATCACTTTGCAGTTTTGATCGGTTATGGCGCTAACGCAGTTAATCCGTATTTAGCTTTTGAAACCCTTGAAGCCATGATCAAGGACGATAAGTTTGAGATGCCAAGCACTTTCAAAGAAGCCCAGAAGAATTTTCAAAAGGCCTGCCATAAGGGTTTGTATAAAATTATTTCTAAAATGGGTATTTCAACCATCCAGTCCTATTGCGGGGCGCAAATTTTTGAGGCCGTGGGCTTAGGGTCCGAATTGATAGATAAATATTTTGCCGCGACACCGTCGCGCATTGGCGGCATTAATATTAACACCGTGGCCCAGGAAGCTTTGATGCGCCATGAGAAGGGATATCCCCGCTGGCCCTCATCAGATGAGATATTAGATGAAGGCGGCGAATATGCCTGGCGCAAGGAAGCCGAGTATCATCAATTAAATCCGACGACGATTGCACTTTTGCAGCATTCAACCCGTTCCGGTAATTTCCAGGTCTTTAAGCAATTTTCTAAGGCGGTTAACGAACACAGCCGGCAATTGGCTAATATCCGTGGGCTTTTAAAATTTAAAACAGGCCGTCCCATTCCGATTGAAGAAGTCGAGCCTGTTTCAGCGATTGTTAAACGTTTTGCCACAGGAGCCATGAGTTATGGTTCTATCTCCCGGGAAGCGCATGAGACCTTGGCCATTGCGATGAATCGTTTGGGTGGTTTTTCGAATACCGGCGAGGGCGGTGAGGATGCGGTGCGTTTTAAAAAAGATCCCAATGGTGATTGGCGTCGCAGCCGTATCAAGCAGGTGGCCCAGGGCCGTTTTGGGGTGACCATCGAATATTTGGTGAACGCAGACCAGCTTCAGATAAAAATGGCCCAGGGGGCGAAACCTGGCGAAGGTGGACAACTTCCAGGACACAAGGTGTCCAAGGAAATTGCTTTCACCCGTCACACCACACCAGGGGTTGGCTTGATTTCACCACCGCCTCATCATGATATTTATTCGATTGAGGATTTGGCCCAATTGATCCATGATTTAAAGAATGCTAATCCGCAAGCTATGATTTCCGTCAAACTGGTTTCTGAAATTGGCGTTGGTACGATCGCCGCTGGGGTTGCCAAAGGCAAAGCAGATCATGTGTTGATCTCTGGCTATGAAGGCGGCACAGGAGCTTCTCCGCAGACGTCTATTAAACACGCAGGCCTGCCTATGGAATTGGGCATTGCTGAAACCCAACAGGTTTTGGTGATGAATGATTTGCGCGGCCGTATACGTGTGCAGACTGACGGGCAATTAAAGACCGGCCGTGACGTGGCCATTGCCGCGATGTTAGGTGCGGATGAATTTGGTTTTTCCACCACGGCTTTGATTACCGTGGGCTGCATTTTGTTGCGTAAATGCCATTTAAATACCTGTTCCGTCGGAGTTGCGACACAAGACCCGGAACTGCGTAAAAAATTTGACGGTAAACCAGAACATGTGGTTAATTTTTTTACATTTATTGCCGAGGAAGTGCGCCAGATCATGGCAGAGCTTGGCTTTAGGAAATTTGAAGATATGGTGGGGCGTGTGGATATGTTGGACACCAAGGATACCATTGAACATTGGAAAGCCAAGGGCATAGACCTGACTAATATTTTACATCGTCCCGACGTGCCTAAAGGTGTCAGCATCCATCACAGCAGCACGCAGGACCATGATCTTGATAAGGCCTTGGATAATGTCCTGATTGCCCAAAGCCTTCCGGCGATTGACGAGAAAAAACCAGTGACAATAGAATCAAATATCCGTAATATCAACCGTACCGTGGGCACCATGCTTTCGAGCCAGGTGGCACGTAAATATGGATTTATAGGATTACCTGATGATACCATTAAAATTAAATTTAAAGGATCAGCAGGCCAGAGTTTTGGTGCCTTTTTAGCCCATGGCATCAGCCTGACACTTGAAGGTGAGGCCAATGATTATGTGGGCAAAGGTCTTTCAGGCGGTCGCATTGTTGTTTATCCTCCGGCGGGAGCAAAATATATTCCTGAACACAATATGATCGCGGGCAATGTGGTTTTGTATGGGGCCATCAAGGGCGAGGCTTATTTCCGTGGGCTTGCTGGTGAGCGATTCGCGGTGCGCAATTCCGGCGCATGGACAGTGGTGGAAGGTGTTGGCGATCATGGCTGTGAATATATGACAGGCGGCAAGGTGGTGGTCATAGGTCCCACGGGCCGTAATTTTGCTGCAGGGATGTCCGGCGGGATAGCCTATGTGTGGGACGTGCAAGGACTGTTGCAGAAGAATTGTAATCCAGGTATGGTTGATTTGTTTCCTGTTAAAGAAGAAAATGATATTTTGATATTAAAGGATTTGATTGAGAAACATTTTAAATATACTCATTCGACGGTAGCCCAGAAGATTTTGAAGGAATGGGATGTTCAACTGACACATTTTGTTAAAGTTTATCCTCGGGATTACCGCAGGGTTTTAGAAGAAGCTGAGTCAATTAAGAATACGGTAGATGTAGGTATTAAGGTGGCGAAATAATGGGTGATATTAAGGGTTTCATGAAATATGACCGGCAAGACTACAAGAAAGACGAGATAGTCCGTCGGGTTAAGAATTTTAAGGAATTCACGCATCTTCCCGCTCCCAAAGAGCTAAAGGACCAAGGGGCTCGCTGCATGGATTGCGGAGTGCCGTTTTGTCAGTCAGGCTGTCCCATCGGCAATATCATCCCGGACTGGAATGATTTAGTTTACCGTGACCGTTGGGAAGAAGCCATCGAGCGTCTGCATAAGACTAATAATTTTCCGGAATTTACCGGGCGTGTGTGTCCAGCCCCTTGTGAAAATGCCTGTGTGCTTGGTATCAATGCCCCTGCAGTCACTATTAAAAATATTGAACTTGCGGTTGTTGAGCGTGCCTATGATGAAGGTTGGATTAAGCCTAATAAACCTAAGCATCGCACAGGCATGAAGGTTGCTGTCATAGGTTCCGGCCCTGCTGGACTGGCTTGCGCGGATGAACTTAATAAAAAGGGACATAAGGTCACGGTTTATGAGAAGAACGAGCTCATTGGAGGGCTTTTGACCTTGGGGATCCCGGATTTCAAATTGGAAAAATGGGTTGTTTCCCGTCGGGTAGAACGCATGCAGGAAGAAGGTATTGTTTTTAAAACCAAGGCCCATGTCGGGGTGAATATTAAAGTAAAAGAATTGCGTGATAAGTATGATTCGATAGTCTTATGCGGTGGCGCTGAAGCTGGGCGTGAGTTGCCGGTACCTGGGCGTGAATTAAAAGGTGTTTATCAGGCCATGTATTATTTGCCGCAACAGAATTTACGTAATAATAAGTATTCACCAACGACGTTCATGGCCGAATATGCCGAAAACATTTTGCAGGTTAAGCCGCCTTCTTTAGAGGAAGTTTCGGCACAAGGTAAACATGTCGTGGTCTTAGGCGGCGGCGATACAGGTTCGGATTGCGTTGGCACAGCCACTCGCCAGGGAGCATTAAGCGTGCATCAATTTGAATTGATGCCGCAACCTCCGCAGGCGCGCTCCTCAGATAACCCTTGGCCTAATTGGGCTTTTATTTTACGCACTTCCAGTTCTCATGAAGAAGGCTGTACCCGCGACTACAGTATTATGACCAAACATTTAAGTGGAGAAAATGGCCAGCTAAAAAAATTACATGCCGTGCGCCTGCAATGGGTTAAAGATCCTGCCAGCGGGCAAATGAAAATGAGCGAGGTTGAGGGATCCGGATTTGAAATGGATTGCGATTTATTGCTGTTGGCCATGGGTTTTACAGGTCCTGTCAAAAAAGGGATGGTTGAAGAGCTGGGCGTTGCCCTGGATGCCCGTGGGAATGTAGCTGCGGATGCCAACAAAATGACGTCGGTGCCAGGCGTATTTACTGCCGGTGACATGACCCGTGGTCAGTCCCTGGTGGTGTGGGCCATTAATGAAGGGCGTACTGCGGCTCAAGGCGTGCATAATTATTTAACCGTACTTAAAGGAGCTTAATAATGAAAAAGTCTTTATTTATTTTATTTGCACTTTTTGCCTTGGTTGGTTGTCAAAAGCAAGAAGCCCCACAACAGCCTGATATGGACCAACGGAAAGATATTGGGCATAAATTGATTGCGAAAAGTTTGAATGATCTACAAAATAAAGATCTAAAGTCTACGATCATCGATCTTGAAACATCTATTAAGGTTAATCCTTCCGAGCCGGAAGCGTACTTGCTGTTAGGCCAAATTCTTCTGCAGGTTCAGGAATATGGGCATGCGGCGGAGTTCCTGGATATGACGGCTAAGACTTTTCCTGATAATGGGACAGTTTTTTATATGTTGAGCATTGCTAACAAAATGGCAGGCAATAAATTGCCGGCTGTTTTGGCTGCCCGTCATAGTGTTGAAGTTTTTCAAGCCCAGCAGGACCGCGACAATATGCTTAAATCAGCGGCATTACTTCATGAACTTATTAATATGCCAGATAGTCAATTTGCACCGGCGGGAAACCAAACATCGGGGAATTCCGCTGCTGGAAACCAAACAACAGGGAACACTGCCACTCAGATGCCCGGGGGCAACGATTGAGCATGATCCGTAAGGGTCTTGTTTTTTTTGTTTTGGTGTTTTGGCCTGCCGTTTTGTTCGCGCAAAAGACCCCTTCTCAAACGCAAAAGCTTCAATCCCAAGCCGATGATCTTGAGGATAAAGGCGCTCAAGCCATTGATGACGGGGACATGAACAAGGGCTTGGATTTTATGGTTCAAGCCATCCGTCTGGATCCCACGCCCGCGAGGCACATGAATTACGGCAGCATTCTTTTTGGCAATGGGACAGCTGTTTTTAAAGACAGCGACCAGGAAAAAGGCAAAGAGATTCTGCGCCTGGCAGAAATCCAATTACACAAAGCCATCGAAGAGTTCAATCCAAACAAAGACCAGGTTTATTTAAGTCAGTGCTATTTTCTTTTAGGCGAAATGTACAGCAACGCCTTTGAAGATAAAGCTAAGGCCAAAGAATATTACAAAAAAGCAGCTGATTTAAGTGATTACACCGGCGCAAAAGACGCTCTTAGTAAACTATCTTCCTAAATTTTAAATGCTGCTTACTTTCTTATCCGCATTTTTATTTTACTTCGCCTTTCCTAATTGTATTTTTATGTACGGATTCTGGCCGTGTATTTGGTTTTTTGCCCTGCCGTTATTGTTGGCCTTGCGGGACCAGCCTTTGAAGAAACGGTTAGGGCTTGGGCTTTTTTTTGGGTTTTGTGCCTACGGGTTGATGTCACAAGGGTTGATTAGGATTTCAGCGGCGGGGTTTTTTGCTTTTGTTTTGGGGTTAAGTATTCAAGCCGTAGTCTTTGCGTGTCTTTTTAGATCGACGAAGTATCCCTGGGTAGATATTTTTTATTTTCCCTGTGCCTGGAGCGTCAGTGAGTTGGTGCGTAACAGTTTATTAGGAGGTTTTAGTTTCTATATCAGCCATGCGCAGGCATTCTGTCCGATGATGTTGAAGTTATATGGGATTTTGGGATGCTTAGGGATGAGTTTTATTATTTTTCTAGTCAATGGTTTAATTTATTCAGCCGTTATTTATAAAAAGAATCGATGGAATTTTATACTCGCCGCAAGTATTGTTTTTTTGAGCGTCGTTGGAGCTGGATTCTTTAAAAAAGAACCGGTGCTGCCAACAGCGCGGCATTTTTATATTAGTGTTATTCAGGCCAATATTTCTCCTTGGGAGAAAGCGGATTTAAATTTATTTGACCACATGGTGCAGCTTCACCTGGACCTTACAGAACGGTCTTTCAAGCAGCGGCATTCAGATCTCGTCATCTGGCCGGAAACAGCGTACCCCGATGATCTTTTACAAAGCGATCAATGGCGCCAGCCTATTTTTGAACAGGCCGCGCACATGAACTCGGATTTATTGATAGGCATCGCCCCCATTATCGACGGAAAAGAATATAATAGCGCATTGTTGATTAATGCCCAGGGAGCAATCGGGGGACTGTACCACAAGCAAGCCCTGGTACCTTTTGCGGAAACGACACCTTTTGAGGCATGGGGTATTCGTTGGGGACGGGGGTATCATTTTAGTTCAGGAAAAGGGTTAGGTATTCTTTCTTTAAGTCATGGGGCTGGTCTTTTTGGAGTTGTGATTTGTTCTGAATCCGCTCATCCTTCGATGGTGCGCCAGCTGCACAGGGCCGGGGCAAGATTTTTAGTGGAAATTTCCAACGATGGATGGTTTACAGACAAGGCTTCCTACATGCTTCATGCACAGGCTGCTGTCATGCGCGCGGTGGAAAATCACATGTGGGTCATACGTGCGGCTAATACGGGTTTTAGTTTTGCCGTTGATCCTGACGGGATTATTCATACGGATGGGAATCTTCAATTAGGCCGCGAAGGCTTCGGGATTTTTGATATAATGGTAAACAATCCATAAAATTTAAGGTGCGGGCTTGTGAATCGATGGCGGTTTTTAATCTTCTTTTGTCTCGTTTTTTTTCTGGCCTCTGATGTTTCGCATGCCGCTGGTATGCTCATGCGCATTCAGCAGATGAAAGCCAAGAAGAAGCAGCAACAAGAGATGTCTCAACAGGAGCAAGAAGAATATCAAGAACAACAGCAGGGACAAGTTCAAAATCAACAGGCTGCTGTACAGCTAACCTATCAGCAGCTCATTGATCAGCGTAATCAAGCTATTGCCCAGGCCATTCTCAACGCGCACGCTCAAGCAGTAGCCACTGGAAACCAAGGAACAGAGAATATTCAAGCCGCATCCAATGTTAATTTAAATAACATAACAGTTGATCAACAGCAGGGGACAGTCCCAGCGGCTTCTTCGAATGCCCAAGAAGTGGTTGATCTTTCTGAAGTATGGAAAAAACTGGATAGAAGGTCAACCGTCTGGACGATATTGATCGACGATCAGGCTAAGCTTTTGACGGTGTCTGAGTATATTGATCGTTTTCAAAAACAAGGGGTTAAAATCAGCAATCCTCCGCTTCATTATGTGCAGGCGATCGATCAAATTGCACAAGCGAATCCGCAAATGCTGCAGCACCCTTTTGGGGAATTATTGCAAATATTGGCTATTATAGATTATGATTTTGACAACGGGATGGATAAGGACGCCTTAGCCAAGGCTGTTTTGGGTGAAGCGGGGTATGAAGCAAACAAGAAAAGGTTCAGCCAATAGATGATGAAAAAATATATTTTAAGTATTGATCAGGGGACAACAGGATCACGGGCATTTGTTTTTGACGCCCATGGCCGGGTGCTTTCCAGCGCTTATCAGGAATTTAAACAGTATTACCCCAAGCCTGGTTGGGTAGAACACGATGCTCAAGAAATTTGGGATAGTGTGGATGCGGTGATTCGAAAGGCTGTCAAACAATCCCGCATTGATCCTAAATCAATTGCAGGCATTGGCATTACGAATCAGCGCGAGACCACCGTTCTTTGGGACCGTCAGACGTCAAAGCCTTTTTACCATGCCATTGTCTGGCAATGCCGTCGGACCGCAGAGGCCTGTGCCCGGTTAAGAAAATACGGAAATTTATTTCGAACGGCAACGGGGCTGGTCGTTGACGCGTATTTCTCCGGTACAAAAATACAATGGCTCCTGAACCATGTCCCGGGACTGAGAAGAAAAGCAGCCAAGTCCCAAGTTGCCTTTGGTACTATCGACTCCTGGCTTATCTTTAAATTGACCAATGGCGCTGCGCATGTCACGGACATGACCAATGCCAGCCGCACGCTGATTTTTGATATTAAGTCTAAGGCATGGAGCAAGCCATTATTAAAATTATTGAATATCCCCGAGAGCATTTTACCAAAAGTCTTGCCTTCAGCGTCAGTGTTTGGTCACACCTCTCACGGAGTAGCAGGATTGCCGGCAGGTATTCCCATTGCAGCGGTGATGGGAGACCAGCAGGCGGCCTTATATGGGCAGGGATGTTTTTCAGCGGGCACGATTAAAAATACCTATGGTACAGGTTGTTTTATGCTGCTAAATACGGGCAGCAAATGCGTGCACTCTAAAAAAGGTCTTTTAACCACCTTGGGTTGTGATGCCCAAGGTCAGCCAGTGTATGTGTTGGAAGGGGCTGTATTTATCGCGGGTGCAGTGGTCCAGTGGTTACGGGATGAATTAAAAGTGATCAAAGACTCATCGTCGACGGAAGCGATGATCGCAGGTCTTGAAGATACGCAGGGGGTGTATCTGGTGCCGGCTTTTGTGGGGCTAGGCGCTCCTTATTGGAACGCAGAGGCGCGGGGGATTATCACAGGACTGACCCGGGGGACAAATGTACGGCATATCGTGCGGGCTGCGTTGGAATCCATGGCGTATCAGACCAAGGAAATTTTTGACTTGATGGGACGGGAATCAGGGCTTCAAATAAAGAATTTAGCGGTGGATGGCGGGGCATGCCGCAATAATTTTTTGATGCAGTTTCAGGCAGACATGCTGGGCATTTCCATCACCAGGCCTTTGATGGTTGATTCGACTGTTGCAGGTGCAGCGTATTTAGCAGGTGTCTCAACAGGTTTATGGAAGTTACAGGATTTGTATAAGATCAAAAAGATTGAAAGAGTTTTTAAGCCGAGGGGAGAAGAAGTTAAATCCAAATATGAGGGCTGGGCTCACGCGGTACGGCAGGCGTTGACATGATCAGGGACACATCACGTTTACAAAATCGTAAATTCGATTTAATTGTCGTTGGTGGAGGCATCAATGGGGCGGCTATTGCTAATTTAGCTGCTGCCAGTGGCGTTTCAGTTGTACTTCTTGAAAAGAAGGACTTTGCCAGCGGCACATCCAGTAAATCTACCAAGCTTTTACATGGGGGAATTCGCTATCTGGAAAATTTTGAATTTGATCTGGTGCAAGAAAGTTTAAGGGAGCGCTTCATTCAATGCGAGGCAGTGCCTTATTTAGCCAAGCCTTTGTCTTTTATAATCCCAGTATATAAAAATGACAAACGGCCTTTATGGATGATGAAATTAGGTGTTTGGTTGTATGATTTTTTAAGCGGCAAATATAAAATAGGCCATCACCGCACTTTATCAGCTGATGACATTGCATCCTTGGCGCCAGGCATTAATCGGGATGGATTAGTGGGCGGAGTGGAATACTGGGACGTCCAAATGGATGATGCCAGGATTTGTTTGGAAAATGTACTGATGGCAGATGCCCATGGTGCCCTGACGGCCAATTATATGGAGGTGGAGAGCTTTATTAAGGAAAAAACAAAAGCCGTCGGTGTTAAGGCATACGATAGTTTAAATCGTACGCACATGGATGTTTTTGCTTCTCAAATTATTGTAGCCGCGGGCCCGTGGTCAGATGAATTGATCCACCAGGATATTCCGCGTTCTGTGAAGCGGCTTCGGCCCACCAAGGGTGTGCATATAGTTTACCGTGGACAAATTTCCGCCAACGCTTTTTTATTACAAAGCCGTCAGGACAAGCGTATTTTCTTCGTGATCCCTTTTAAGGGCAATTCGTTGATTGGTACAACGGATACGGATTATACCGAAGGTCCTGACAGCGTGAAGGTCGAAGAGAAAGATATCCAGTATTTGTTGCAGGAGGCTGGCAGGGTTTTTCCTAATATTAATTTTGACCGTTCTAAAATTATCACGACCTTTGCGGGCCTGAGACCCTTGGTGGCAGACAAAGGAGATCCTTCCCGCATTTCACGCAAACATGTTATAGAAAGCAACGCTTCCGGCATTTATTTTGTCATGGGTGGAAAATACACGACCTATCGGGCTATCGCCGAGGAAGCATTGAGCAAAGCCATGCCTTCATTGATTTCAAAAATGCCTTATGCAGGGCAGTACACCCTTTATGGAAGCAGCGGGACCAATGAGGAACTTAAAATTTTAAGCCAGCGTTTTGATGTGCCGCTGGACTTGATCCGTTATTTGCAGGGCATTTATGGCAGCCGCTTTGCAGACGTGCTTAATATCGCGGGCAGGGACCGCGCACTTAAAGAACGGATTTGTTCCTGCTCACCAGCCATTGCGGCTCAAGTCATCTATGCCAAAGAAGTTGAGATGGCGCAAAACATCGAAGATGTGGTGGAGCGAAGACTAGAGTTAACGTATTTGGATTGTTCCACAGGCAATTGCCGTCGATACATAGAAGATATCTATAAAAATCATCCATGAGTTCACTACAAGCTTCTTTAACCCAAGCCATCCGCCGCCGGGATAAATTATCTAGAATGACCAATGCCATGCGTTTAGTCAATGGCGTGGGGGACCATTTAGATGGCCTTTTGATTGACCGTTACAACCAGCATTTACATGTTCAGGTCCTTAAAGGATCTTGGCTTTCTCAAATAAATGAGATCTGTGATATTTTGGCCAAAGCCTTTCCTGTAGATTTTTTGATAGTAAAGACCCGTCAAGGACTGGATTTAAAAGAGCAAATATTGATTGGAAGCGATCCTAAAACTGTTGTCGAAGAGAACAATCTTAAATTTGAAGTCAATCTCAACGACGGACTTAATTGCGGTTTATTTTTAGACATGCGCCACAACCGGCAGATGATTGGGCCCAGTTGCAAAGATAAAAAAGTATTTAATGGTTTTTCGTATACCTGCTCTTTCGGGCTTTATGCCCGCGAGTCCGGGGCACGTGAAGTTGTCAATATTGATATCAGCCGTAAAATCCTGCAGCGCGGCCAAATTAATTATCAGCTTAATGGTCAAGCGTTCACTGATGGGGAATTTATTGTTGCTGATTCTATGAGCTACCTCACACGGGCCTTTAAAAAAGGGAATGAGTTTGATGTGATTATCCTTGATCCTCCGTCATTCGCGCGGTATGGATCAAAAGTGTTTCAAGTTAAACGGGACCTTCCTAAACTGATGGCCCTGGCTGTTTCGGTTTTAAATCCCAAGGGCAGGTTATTGGTGAGCACTAATTACAGTGAAATCAGTCATGCCCATCTGGAGCGCATGCTGGCTGCCGGGTTAAATGGCCGTCGGGTGGAACATATTCAACGGGTTGGACAGGATGAGGATTTTACCGGCAGCAATACTTTTAAAGAAAGCTATTTGGCGGGATTATGGGTCAAGTTCCTTTAGAGCGTGCCTTGTCCAAATTAGGCATCATGTCGCGGTCGCAGACTAAACGATACATTGAAGACGGCCGCATCATGGTTAATAATCGCATCATCAAGGACCCTGCATTTTTATTGGTACCTGAGACAGCGCGGATCATGGTTGATGGGAAGTTGGCAGCTAAAGCAGCGGACTGCACCATGGTGCTTAATAAACCCCGAGGCATCGTTACGACCAAATCCGATGAAAAGGGGCGCAAAACAATTTATGATTTATTGCCGCCTCATTTACAACATTTGCATCCGGTAGGCCGCCTAGACAGGGCGACCACGGGATTATTGTTGATGACCACTGACACTCAGTTGTCTAATTTTTTGACTGATCCAGTCAATCAAATACCGCGTACCTATGCGGTTACTGTAAAAGGGCGGATCAACGACGAAGAAATAAAGCGTTTATCAGAAGGGCTGGAAGATCAGGGAGAGTTACTCAAAGCTACAAAGGTTTCTTTGCGTAAGGTTAGCCATAAAGAGTCTCATTTAATGATGGAATTGTGTGAAGGCAAGAACCGTGAAATCCGCCGCATGTTTGAAGCGTTAGGCTCTGAAGTCACTGCGCTTAAACGCATTGCTTTTGGAAAATTAGCATTGGGCATGCTTAAACCAGGTGAGTTTCGGGAAGTCAGCAAAAGAGAGATTTTGTAAATGGATTATGATGTGATCATTGTTGGTGCTGGCGCTGCGGGATTGATGACCGCGATCATTGCTGCTCAGGGCGGTTTGCGTGTGCTTTTGTTAGAGGGGCAAAAAAAGGTGGGGGCTAAAATCCTGATGTCCGGTGGAACTCGCTGTAATGTTACTAATAAGGCTGTGAGTGAAAAGGATTATAATAGTCAGCAAATCATTTATGTGCGCAATATCCTGCGTTCGTTTAGCAATGAACGGGTCCTGCAGTTTTTCAAGGATCTGGGGGTGGAGTTGACCTTAGAGCCTACAGGAAAGTATTTTCCTGTTACTAATTCAGGCAAAACAGTTTTAGATGCACTTTTACGCCAAATCAAAGCAACGGGCGTGACGCTATTAACTGAACATAAGGTCAGGGCGGTGACAAAAGATCAGAAGGGATTTATTGTTAAGGGGGATAATTTTCAGTTTAATGCTAAGAATATTGTTTTAACCACCGGAGGCCTGTCCTATCCCACGACCGGCAGTGACGGAACAGGGTATAGGCTGGCACAATCTTTCGGGCATGCGATGATTGAGACGTCCCCAGCGCTGACACCGCTGATGACCCAGGACAATGATTTTAAATCATTATCAGGAATCACCATGGAAGTCTTGTTAACTCTATTCATTAATGATAAAAAGCAACACTCGTTCAGGGACAGTTTTCTTTTTACACATGTTGGTTTTTCCGGGCCATCTGCTTTGGATATCAGCCGGCATTGGCTTCGAGCCGAGGGAAAGAAACAATTAACGGCTAATTTTATGGGGGCTTATGATGAAAATTCTCTATTAACACATCTTCGTCACTTGCAGCAAGAATCGCCGCACAAGACATTAAAAAGTTTTTTGGTGGAGTTCATGCCTGAGCGTCTGGCCTTGCTTATCCTAAAGAAATCAAAATTACAGGGTGAACTAACAATGGATCAGCTAGACCGTGAGTCTCGTCAACGTTTGATAGATAAATGTGTGCATTATCCACTTGATGTTACAGGCGTACTCGGATATAGTAAGGCAGAAGTGACTGCCGGCGGCATCGATTGGGCACAGATTAACCCTAAAACGTTGGAATCAAAACTTACTCCAGGCTTGTTTTTCGCCGGGGAAATCATGGATGTGGACGGCCGCATCGGTGGATTTAATTTTCAATGGGCTTGGGCCAGCGGTTATACCGTGGGACAGGCATTAATTAAAGACAGGAGAAGCACATGAGTAAGACAATTATCAAAACAGATAAAGCATCGTTACCCGTTGGTCCATACAATCAAGCAGTATCTGTCGGCAATTTAATTTATACCGCCGGACAAATTCCACTAGATAAGCAGGGCAATATGGTCCCTGGTGGTATAAAGGAGCAGACGGAGCAGGTCATCCAAAATCTCATTGCGGTTTTAGCTCACGGCGGATCATCTTTAGACAAAGTAGTCAAGGCCACGGTTTTTTTAAAAGACTTAAATGATTTTGCAGGGATGAATGAGGTTTACGCAAGGTATTTTAAGCCAGAGACAGCGCCGGCAAGAAGTACCCTTCAGGTCGCACGCATTCCTAAGGATTCTATGGTTGAGATTGAAGTAGTGGCCTATATCTAGGAGATTTTATGAAGTTATTGCTCATTAGTTTGCTCATGGGGGGAATCATTATTTTGGGTCACCGTGTTCAGGCAGACCAGGTTAATGGGGCAAATAACGTCTATGATTTTAAAGTTAAAACGATGGAGGGCACTGACAAGAGCCTGGCAGATTACCGGGGCCAGGTGCTTTTGATCGTTAACACGGCAAGCCACTGCGGTTTTACACCACAATATGCCGGCCTGGAAAAATTATACGAGCGGTACAAGTCCCGGGGGTTTGTGATTTTGGCTTTTCCTGCCAATGACTTTAAAGATCAGGAACCAGGGGATGATAGCACGATCAAACAATTTTGTGAATTGACCTACAAGACAAGTTTCCCTCTTTTTTCCAAGATCAGTGTGCGAGGGGCAAAGATTGAGCCGCTTTATCAATATCTGACGATATCGTCGGGATTTCCAGGGGACATTACTTGGAATTTCAATAAATTTTTAGTCGACCGCCAAGGCCGGGTGATAGCCCGTTTTGGTTCCAGGACTGATCCTATGGATCCAGGGTTGGAAGAAGATGTGTTAAAAGCCTTGGCACAGTAAAAGATGAAACACTAGTTGCCGACACCACCGAAATAGTTGTATACTTCATCTATACTATGGAAGGTAAAAAGACAATCTTGTTTATTGATGACAATCCTGTAGACAGGACGTTGATCAGCAGGCTTTTGTCAAAATATGAATTTAATGTCCTTTTGGCAGAAGATGGTCCTGGGGGCTTGCAGATGGCGCAAGAGAATAAGTTAGATATTATTCTTTTGGATATTCTTCTTCCGGGTATTTCAGGGATTGAATTGTGTAAGAAACTTAAAGGAAACCAGGTCACCCAGCATATTCCGGTCATTTTCTATACATCTATCGATACCCCCAAGGAGTTGATTGACTATACTTCCTATGGCGCCCGGGATTATATTCAAAAAACCACCCCTCCGGAAGAATTAATGGCCTCCATTAGGGCCATTTTACAATAATGTGAAGATAGAAAAGCCATTTTTCTTGACAAGAAACAAGAGCTGCTTTATAGTGTTTTAGGCAAGGAGGTAATTCTTCCCGCCGACGTAAATTCGCACCATTTTCAACTAAAAAGCAGGGCATGAAAGAAGCAATTTTATATCTTCAGGACGGTACGAGCTTCCGCGGCCGTACTTTAAAAGAGACCGGGGAAACCGCAGGCGAAGCTGTCTTTAATACGGCCATGACCGGTTATCAGGAAGTCCTGACGGACCCTTCCTACACCGGCCAAATCGTCGTCATGACCTATCCATTGATCGGTAATTACGGTGTTAATGCTGAAGATGTCGAGTCAGACAATATCCATGTTAAAGGTTTTGTTGTCAAAGAATTCTGCCGCCGCCCTTCCAATTGGCGCGCCCAAAAAAGCCTGACGGAATATTTAAATGATAATAAGATCATTGCGATTGAAGGGGTGGATACCCGCGCCCTGACCCGCCATTTGCGCATAGGCGGGGCCATGAAAGCGCTCATTTCGACGGAAGATTTTGATCCTAAAAGCCTCCAGAGGAAAATTGATGCGATGCCTTCCATGGAAGGCATGGATTTTGTTAAAGATGTCAGTACAGCAAAGAAATATGTTTGGAAACATCAGGGCACCAGGCGTTATAAAATTGCGGCCATTGACTGCGGCATTAAATTTAATATTTTACGTATATTGGCTGGCTTAGGTTGTGAAGTGTATGTGTTTCCGGCAACGGCAACACCTAAAGAGATCATGAGCATCAAACCCGACGGGGTATTTCTCTCCAATGGTCCTGGGGACCCGGCGGTTGTGACCTATGTGATTAAGACAGTTCAAGAACTTCTGGGCAAGGCGCCTATTTTTGGTATTTGTTTAGGCAATCAGATTTTGGGACTGGCTTTAGGTGGGAAAACATATAAATTAAAATTTGGCCATCACGGGGCCAATCATCCAGTCAAAGATTTTGAAGGCAACCGTATTGCGGTCACCAGTCAAAATCATGGTTTTTGCGTGGACATTAAAAGCCTTAATCTTGATGAGGTAGAGGTGATTCACGTGAATTTGAATGATAAGAGTGTCGAAGGGATACGGCATAAAAAATTTCCGGCATTTTCCATCCAATATCACCCTGAAGCAGCCCCAGGTCCGCATGACGCAAAATATTTATTTAACCAGTTTATTGATATGATTGATCAACATAAAAATGCCCAAACGCACTGATATTAAAAAAATCATGATCATTGGAGCCGGCCCCATTGTCATAGGCCAGGCCTGTGAATTTGATTATTCCGGTTCCCAGGCTTGCAAGGCTTTGAAAGAAGAAGGTTATGAGGTGGTGCTGGTCAATTCTAATCCTGCCACCATCATGACAGATCCTGGCATCGCTGATGCCACCTACATTGAACCGTTGACTCCTGAATTTTTGGAATACATTATCCGCAAAGAAAGGCCCGATGCTATTCTGCCGACATTAGGCGGACAAACAGGTCTTAATTTAGCTATGAAACTTTATGAGCAGGGTATTTTGGAAAAGTACAGCGTTGAGATGCTGGGGGCTAAATATGAAGTGATCCGCAAGGCTGAAGACCGCAGTGAATTTAAAGCGGCATCGATCAAGGTAGGGCTGGATGTGCCCAAAAGTGTTTTTGCCTATAATGTCGAGGAAGCCAAGCAGGCGGTTGAGCAAATCGGATTTCCCTGCATTATTCGCGCTTCTTTCACCTTAGGAGGTACAGGCGGCGGGATCTGTCACGACATGCAAGAGTTCGAACGCATCGCGAGCCTAGGTATTGAAAGCTCCATGATCCATGAGATCTTGATTGAAGAATCCATCGAAGGTTGGAAAGAATATGAATTAGAGTTGATGAGGGACCATGCAGATAATGTTGTCATCGTCTGTTCTATTGAAAATTTAGATCCCATGGGAGTGCACACAGGCGATAGTATTACAGTTGCACCAGCGCAAACATTAACTGATGCTGAATATCAACACATGCGCGATGCCTCTATCCGTTTGATCCGCGAGATCGGCGTTGAAACAGGCGGGTCGAACATACAATTCGCCGTGGATCCTAAAAATGGACGTATGGTGGTCATTGAAATGAATCCGCGGGTCTCACGTTCCTCGGCACTGGCATCTAAAGCTACAGGCTTTCCTATTGCGAAATTTGCTGCTAAATTAGCGGTGGGCTATTCGTTGGATGAAATACAGAATGATATAACCCGTGAAACACCGGCGTGTTTTGAACCCACCATTGATTATGTGGTGGTCAAGATCCCGCGTTTTACTTTTGAGAAATTTCCTGAAGCCAAAGATATTTTAGGTATTCAGATGAAGAGTGTCGGCGAGACCATGGCCATTGGCCGCAATTTCAAGGAAGCTTTGCAAAAGGGCTTGAGGGGGTTGGAAATCGACCATATCGGCTTGGATAATAAACAGGATTGGCGCTATATCGAAGATGCCAAGCTCCAGCTGCGCCTTAAAGAACCCAATGCCTCACGCATTTTCTATTTAAAATACGCCCTGCAAAAAGGCATGAGTATTGAGCAGGTTTCACAAATTTCTAAAATTGATATTTGGTTTATTGACCAGATCGCCCAGATTCTGGAACTGGAAGATCATTTGAAATCCACTGCTGCATCGACCGGAACTTGGGAGCCTGGACTTTTGCGTCAGGCCAAAGAATATGGTTTCTCCGACGCACAATTGGCGGAAATTTTGGATAAAAGTGAAAAAGATGTCCGTGCGATGCGTAAAGAAATGGGCATTGTGGCGACTTTTAAATTGGTAGATACCTGTGCTGCAGAATTTGAAGCGTATACGCCGTATTATTACTCGACCTATGAAACTGAAGATGAGGCAATCATCAATAATCAAAAACGTAAATCTAAGTCCAAGAAGATCATGATTTTAGGCGGTGGTCCCAATCGCATCGGCCAGGGGATTGAATTTGATTATTGCTGCTGCCATGCAGCCTTTGCGCTCAAGGAAATGGGTTTTGAAACTATCATGATCAACTCCAATCCCGAGACAGTGTCAACAGATTATGATACTTCTGATAGATTGTATTTTGAGCCTTTAACTTTTGAAGATGTGATGAATGTATTTGAAGTGGAGAAACCTGACGGGGTGATTGTGCAATTCGGCGGGCAGACGCCGCTTAATTTAGCGCGCCGTTTGTCACAAGCAGGAGTGCCGATTATCGGAACATCGGTTGATTCCATTGATCTTGCTGAAAACAGGGAACATTTTTCGAAATTGATGGATAAGCTGGGGCTTAAACAGCCGGCCAACTCCTCGACGGTAACAAAAGAAGAAACCTTGCTAGCAGCAGGCCGCATTGGTTATCCAGTGCTTGTTCGTCCTTCCTACGTTTTGGGTGGACGCGCGATGCGTATTGTTTATGATGAAGAATCGATCAAGTCCTTTTTAGATGAGGTGCACAGTGTCTCGCGCGGTCATCCTGTATTAATTGATAAATTTTTAGAAGATGCACAAGAAGTAGATGTGGACGCTATCTGCGACGGGAAAGATGTCTACGTTGCCGGAGTCATGGAGCATATTGAAAACGCAGGTATCCATTCGGGCGACTCAGCCTGTGTTTTGCCGCCGCATACATTGAGCGAAGAAGTCATTGAAGATATTAAAAATCAGACCGTGCGTTTAGCCCTTGCCTTGAAAGTGGTGGGGCTGATGAATATTCAATTTGCGGTTAAGGGGCGTCAGGTCTATGTTTTGGAAGTTAATCCGCGCGCATCACGCACCACTCCTTTTGTCAGCAAGGCCACGGGCATGCCGTTAGCTAAGATTGCAGCGCAGATCATGGCAGGCAAGAAACTGAGCGATTTTGAATTGCTAGACCCGGCTGAATTAAAATATATCTGTGTTAAAGAATCAGTCCTTCCTTTCAGCCGTTTTTCCGGGGTGGATATTATTTTAGGACCGGAGATGAAGTCCACCGGTGAGGTCATGGGGATTGCTTCGAATTTTGGGGCAGCCTTTGCCAAATCACAAATGGCAGCTAATCAGGCCTTGCCTAAGGCGGGGGTTGTTTTTATCAGTGTCAATGATCATGATAAGCGTGATGTGGCGTTTATTGCCAAGAAGTTAGAGGACTTGAAATTCAAAGTTATGGC
>JABDGZ010000029.1 GCA_013285735.1 Candidatus Omnitrophota bacterium
AAGACCGGGATGCTGATGAGGATCAGGTGAATAAAGAAAACAGTGAAGATGCAGACACTGTATTTTCTGATCTTGAGCATAGAGATGATAAAGATAAGACTTTGTCTGTGCAGGATAAAAAACAGATAGCTTTAAAGAAAAAAGATCAAGCAGATATACAATTACAAAGCGCGATTAATGTTATTAAAGGCATCAAGATTTACCAAAAATTTCAAGAGAAGTAATGCAATATGGCTAAAAGAAAGAAATCAATTACCCCCAAGAGCGATACAAAGGTTGTTGCCATTGTGATTGGTTTGTTTGCAGCGGCAATTATACTGTTTTTTATTTTTACAAAATCTAAAGAATCTGCCAAGGAAAATGTTCCGACCACGAACGGGCCTGTTGAAGTTTCCGCTCCCGTTGAGAATAATAAACCTGCCGAGGCTGAGCTAACATACACTCCACAACCTGTCGCTGAAGAGCCTCAAGAAAATGTTTCAGGCAGGGGGGCTAGGGTTGCGATCATTCTTGATGATTGGGGACAGTCGACGATTAGCTGTAAGTATTTAAGAGAAATACCTGAGCCATTGGCGGTATCTATATTGCCGGGCTTACGGCACACCAAGGATGTGGCCAATTGTGCAAAGATGTATCATAAATTGACCATGCTGCATTTGCCTTTGGAGGCGATGCATAATTATGATTTTTATCCACCGAATTATATTATCAAGACAAGCATGTCGCCATCCCTTGTTTCCCAAATAGTAGTCCAGGATTTAGACCAATTGCCTTCGATCGAAGGAGTCAATAATCATATGGGCTCCAAAGCTACCGGGGATCGTGCCTTAATGAAGATCATTTTTAGGATTATAAGGAAAAAAGGATTATTTTTTGTCGACAGCATGACATCGCGCTATTCTGTTTCTGCAGCGTTGGCTGATGAGATGGGCCTGGCTTATGGTAAGCGGGATGTTTTTTTAGATAATCTTAATAATAAAGAAGCGATCGCTAAACAGTTTATGGTTCTTGCCCAAAAAGCCCGCCGTCGCGGTTATGCCGTGGCCATTGGCCATGACCGGCCTGTGACGATGAAGATCCTTAAAGAAGAAATCTCCTGGCTGGAATCACAAGGTATTCAAATAGTCAGTATTAAAGATCTGCTAAAGCATAGATGAATATCTTAGGCATTGAAACTTCTTGTGATGAGACTGCTGCCTCGGTTGTCACCGATGGTGTAAAGGTGCGTTCCAATGTTATTGCCACCAGCCTTAAAGATCATCAGCGTTTTGGGGGTATTATCCCGGAAATTGCCTCCCGTCGTCAGATAGAATTTATCCATTGGGTGGTCGCTGAAAGTTTAGACAAAGCCCAAATGACTCTTAACGGTATTGATGCCATTGCCGTGACCCGGGCTCCTGGCTTACTGGGCTCATTGCTGGTGGGTTTAAGTTTTGCCCGTGGGTTAAGCCATTCGACGGGCAAGCCGCTGATTGAAATCGATCATATCAAGGCCCATCTATACGCTAACTATTTACAGTTGTCTAAAGAATTTTCAGCTTGTCCGCTGAGTCGTTTGCCAGCCATAGGGTTGGTGGTTTCTGGGGGACATTCCAGTCTTTACTATGTCAAAGATTTTAAGAATTTCAAATTGTTAGGTGTTACACGCGACGATGCTGCTGGTGAGGCTTTTGATAAGGTGGCGCGTATTTTAGAATTGGGGTATCCTGGCGGCCCTGTGATTGACCGTTTGTCGGGGCAAGGCATTAATGACGATATCAAATTTCCGCGAAGCCCCATGAAGGGTAGTTACGATTTTTCTTTTAGCGGGACTAAGACGGCGGTGCTTTATTACACTCAAAAGAATAAAAATAAACTAGACTATTCACCCGCAAAAGTGGCGTATTCTTTTCAAGAAAGTGTCGTTGCTGTTTTAGTAGAAAAATCTTTGCTGGCCTGTCGGAAATTTAAGGTTAATACGCTTTTGATAGGCGGCGGGGTCGCAGCTAATTCTGCCTTGCGCCGTGAATTGCAAAAACAAGCACCATCCCAAGGGGTAGATGTGTTTTTCCCTCCAATGGTTCTTTGCCTGGATAATGCAGCAATGATTGCAGGTTTAGCTTATCATTGGTATAATAAATTTTAACAAAAATAGGAGGTCCTTATGGCCTTTAACCGCAAAGAACATCATAAAGAAATACCTGAAGAAAAAGTCATTGAAATTAATGCCCACATGGAAGGATCGATGACTTTTACTGATCCGGTGAATTTAAAAATTTATGGCCGCTATACGGGCAAGCTCGATACCAGGGGTACCTTGACCATAGGACAAACAGCACAGGTAGAGGCTAATATTGTAGGTGAGAATGTTATCATTGCCGGAAAGGTTAAAGGTAATGTCATTGCCAAGAAAATGTTAGTCTTGATGCCGTCAGCGGTTCTTCATGGCGACATTTCAACGCCTAAATTAAATATTGTTGAAGGGGCTGTCTTTCAGGGGCGCTGCCATATGCTGGAAGATGTTTTAAGCATTGATGATTTAGCGCAATATTTAGAAATTGAAATACCTGCTATTTTGGAATTAGCCACCAACGGAAAGATACCTGCCAGCAAAGACGGAGATAGCTGGAAATTTGAACGGGCCCAGATCGATCAGTGGGCTGCTACAGGTAAGGTTAGGTCATGAGCAGTCAATACATTACCGTCCGTGAAACCGCGCAGATCCTGGCCGTATCCGAGAAAAAGGTCATGGATTTAATTGAAAGCGGTAATTTGCAGGCTTACAAGATCGCAGATCAATTTTTGCGCCTTAAGCGTAATGAAGTCGTTAATATCCGTTCCACAGGCCAGGTTGTTTCTGAAAATATTGTCGCCACCTACACCTCAGGCGAACGTGTACGGGACTTTTTTTATTACAATGATTTTTATTTGATCGCCTTTCTAATCATTGGAATCCTGCTGTACGTCATTTTCTTTACTTATTGATGGGTCAAATCCGTAAAATAGATGATGTCTATTACATTGAATTTTATGCCCGCGGCCTGCTTTATTCCCAGGTTGCTGGTGGTAATCTACAAGAAGCTGAGAGATTGTTGCAAGAGGTGGAAGGAAAGATTGCCGGCGGTGAAGCATTAACGATTGTCCGGCATATAGATTTGCCTGATTTTTATGAACGTTTTTTGTCTGAGGCAAGTACGCAACATAGCCCTAAAAGTGTAAAGCGGTTTGCCTCCACCATCAGGCATTTTAGCAAATTTTTAAGTGACGATTTTCCTCAAGTTCATCAACTTGCCCAAGTGACACCTGTTATTGTTGAATCATATAAAGCACATTTAGTCAAAACACAAAAAGTAAAAATCGTTAATTTATCCATTCTTTTGATTAGGGATATCATGGAGTTCGGCATTAAACTGGGATTCCTTAACGACAATCCCAGTTTGCATGTGCGGTTACTGCCGTGGCCCAAGACCGTGAAACGAAGGCCGACAGCCCGGTATAATAAAGCCATGCAGTTATTGTCCCAAGGAGTAGGCTTGAGCAAACTCGTTCAATTATTAAAACTCCCGGATATCTCTCGAACGGTGTACTTTTCAAATTTAATTCCTTTAAGCAGGGAAGATGCTTACAATTAAGAATCAATGACAATCACCAGGGCATGTCTGATTTTGTGGGTCATTCTTTTTGCGGTGGGGATGTGGCTTGCGATGCACAAACCATTATGGAATGACGAGCTGTCCAGCCAGAGAGTTGCCATTCAAGAGGGTTCCTGGGGTGAAATCCTCACCGGAAGAATCCATGAACTTAATAACCCTCCGCTATATTATGCCCTTCAAAAGGGTGTCACTTCCATTATCCATCTGTCCTTTCCAGATGATCTTATTAAAGGTTTAGAGCCTCCCATTGAAAAAAGAAAGTACTTCCTTTATGTTTATCCCAAGGGGCAGATCATTTTGCGTTTATTACCTGATATTTTTATGACTACGGCCATTGTTTTTTTGGTGTATTTTTTTTGGACCACCAAAGGAGTGGTGGTGGGATTGATGGCTCTTTTGAGTGCGTTGAGTTCAGAGATGGTATGGCGGTATTGGGCTGAGGCAAGGCCATATCCGCTTTGGTTTTTATTGACGCTGCTTCAAGCAGTCTTTTTAATTGAGATATTATCAGAGTCAGGATCCTCGAGCAGGGTCAAATTTCATTTGGCTGTCTGCCATTTTCTTTTGGCTATTACGGTGACCTTAGGCTTCTTTCAGATCATTATTGCTCAGGCGATTCTTTTTTTATTTGGTCAACGTCAATTGAAGGACTATCTTTGGGCAGGAATATTACCTGCTGGTGTCGCGTTATTCTTTTTTTCTATCCGTTCTCCCAGCCATCTGTCTTCCAGTAATATGTTGTATATGGCGATGGACCCTATGGATATTATTAGGCAAAATTTTTCTTTGGAACAAGTATCGCTCTTATTTTTTTATTTAATGGCTTTTTTTTGTCGGCGATCGTGGGTTGGTGGTCGTAATGATAATGAGAAAGAAGTATGGAAAGGGTTGGTTCATCTGCCGTATTTGTTAATAAGCATGCTTCTTTCAGCACTATTTTTTATTTATGTTTATTGGCATTGGCCAGGGGCGCACGAGGGAGTTCCTGTGTATGATAGGCATTTTCTTTTTCTTTCTGCCTTAGGTGTTGTTTTGGTGCCGTCCATGTTTAGTGATCTTTGGTCTCAGTCAAGAGGATCGATATTCTGGCGGGGAATTTTTTCAACTTTTTTTATACTGCTTTTATTTAGCCAGCTAATAGAGGGTTTTGCGAATGCATGGTTTCAAGGGTATTATTTCTAAATCATTTTCCAGGATTGCACAGGAAGCATTGCTTCTTACAACGGCTGTCCTGATAAGTTGTTTTTTTATTTATTCCTGGCCGCAAGGTTTCGTATTTTTAAGGCAGTATTTGCCAAAAGAGATGTCTTTGAAATGGTTCGTGTCATTTTCTTCTCTTGATAACGTAACCAATATTCAATTAGCGGAATACTATAATAGCCTTGCAGGAGTTTATATCAAAGAAGGCAAATTTGATCAGGCTATAGCTGCCTATAATAAAGCCATTGAAATAAAGATTACCGCAGCTGATCCGTATTATAATCGAGGCTGTTTATATGTGAAACTGGGCGATTTTGACCTGGCGATTAAAGATTTCATCAAGGTCATTCAAATGAACCCTAAATTTGTACAAGCCTATGATAATCTTGGGTTTGTTTACGCCAAGCAAGGGCAATTGAAACAAGCCGTTTCTTTTTTTACAAAAGCTCTTGAAATAGATCCCCATTATGCTCCTGCCTATTATAATCGCGATGTGGTTTATCATCGTTTAAAAGAACATGATAATAGGCTCAACAAGAATTGAGCAGGGGGCTAAGTAATTTTAATTTAGTTTTAAAGAAGTTGGCAAGATATCTAAAAGTGTATTAAACTGTGTTTCTCAACTGACAAAACTCCACGGATTTGATTTTAGTACTTATGACCAAATCGTCCCAGCAGCGTAGTTTTCTCCTCACCATTTTTTTAATAGGTTTTTCTCTTCTTCTGTGGTGTTATCTTTTTAGACTTTATTTGAATGCTAGCGCGCCCTTACAGGGAGATGCTTATCCCTATCTGGGGCATATCCGGTTTTATGTAGAAAATATCATGCGAGGCGTCTATCCGCTATGGGATCCTTTGGAAAACCATGGGAACGTCAATGAATTTTTCCTTCGGAGGATTGGAGAGTATAATCCATTTTTTTTGATCATTGTATTGTTGAATAAGAGTGGAATACCTTTTTTAATAGCTTACCGTTTGTTTTTGGTTTCGTATTTTTTTCTAGGGGTAGCTGGTTTCTATTTATTGAGCCAGAAAATCTTTTTTGATCATCTAACATCTTTTAGCGCAGCGCTGTTATTTTTATTTTCTTCTGTGGGGGCCAGCATTTTTGAGACATACCTTTTGCTTGAGATTGTTCCATTCATCTGGTTTTTTTATTTTTTTGTTTCTTTTGTTCAGGCTCCCAACAAGGTATTTCTGTTGGGCAGTATATTTAGCTTAATGCTTATTAATATTACTTATATCCCTTTTTATTTTTATACTATTTTATCTGTCTTTCTTATTTGTTTTTCTATTGTTTATGCCTCCCAAATGGCGACGATCTATCAGCGGATCCAGGATTTTATTAGCCACTATAAAATTTTTACTCGCGTTTGTACTGTTCTTTTAGCGGTTTCCTTTATCCCGGGGATTTTATGGTATCAGCAAACATCTCAAGGTGAAGTTTTAACGATGGAGCGGCATGCTCAATCACAAGATACAAATTCTGCCACTGTTAGTGTTGATAAAGTCAATGAAGGGGGAATTATACCTAATTTTATTTTTAACAGGCAATTTGTGAATCCCGATAAGATAGGGCTGCACGATATTTATATTCCTTTGTTTGCGTTTTTGATGCTATTTGCAGGGGCGTGGGGGCGTTTAAACAGGCGTTTGATTGTTTTTTTCATTTTTGGGTATACGATTTTCTTGATTGGGCTTGCGGACGCATCCTATATACACCGATTTTTATACAGGTACGTGTTATTTTTTAAGTATTTCCGTAATGTTCAGTTTTTTATACAGTTTGCCATTTTACCTGTTTTGATTCTTTTTGTGGTGGAGCAAATGCGGATTTTTATTGAGGATTGCAAGCAGTCTTTGATTAATCGAAAATGGATGACCGTATGGGTAACGACGATCCATGCCGCTGCCGCAGGGTTCTTTTTATTTAATAATGCAGGGTACATAACATATATGGTGATTATTCTTAATTTAGGATGGATGTTAGGCTGTATTTGGTCGATAGGCAATTCACGGGTATGGATTTTATTACTTTGGGGTGCTATTGTTCTTCAACCTTTTGATGTCTATAGTCATATCGCCGTCAATAATCCACCGTCCTATCAGTGGGGATATGATAAGAGGTATGTTTTTAATCTTCCTACTGTACAGGAAGCAGGAAAACTTATGGATATGAAAAAAATATCAAAAGGAGATATTCATCAGAAGGATCTGCCATATTTTGGTACACGTTGGTTGTATGAAGCTATAGATTCTGTCGATAGTACAATATTAGGAAATCATCTAAATACGCCTTTTGTTTTGTATGATCGTGTGGAACAGGTTACTGATAAGGTCAATCATGCCCGCCTGCAAAACTCTTTAGCTCATTTTGAGAATCTTGCTTTTGTTTATTCTGATACGATGCGTGGAGCAGGAGGGCCTGTTGATCCTAAAGCCAGGATCATAACTTCTGTGGATAAAGATTTTAAGATTTTGAAATTTGACGCCAATGATGTTATTGTCAAAATCGCCGTGACACATCCCAGTTTTTTAGTCAGGGCACAGAATTATCATAGTCAATGGAAAGTGTTTATAGATGGGAAACCAGCACCATTATTGCGGACCAATATTTGTTCCCAAGGGCTGTGGGTCCCTGCAGGAGAACATGTGATCCATTGGCATTTTGGCACGCCATTAAGATACTTTTGGGTTTATTTTTTAGAGTTTTTATATCTGTTTGTTCTAGGATGGTTAATATGGCTATGGTTTCATTTCCGGCTGTCTACACAAAAATTGTCGATTTAATTTTTAGACGGGTGATATTTCTATTCCTGGTAGGGGTGGTTTTGTCTTTTTTATTTATTGATCAAAGCGCGCTTAAGATGAAAACTTTAAATACGATGTTGCCGTCTGCTTCGGATTTAAAAGAATTTATTTATCATCCTTCACAGATGAACCAGGAGAAAATAAAGGACATGCTGACTTATTATAAGTTTGTATGCGACTTTATGGGGTCAGATACTTATGAAAAGCCAGCTGCCTGCGGGATTGTCGGCTATGCGTATTATTATTTAGGGAATGACAAGAAGGCTATTGATTATCTTTCCCAATCCAATAAATTGTATGATCATTTTTTTTGGACTTATTATAACCTTGAAGTCATTTATTTTAATGAAGGAAATTATGAGCAATCAATGAATTATTTCGTTCTTGCTAAAGAAGCGTATCCTTATACCGTAGGTTTTTTCTCAGCGACCAGATCGTATGTACATATTGCTGAATGCTTAAAGCTGAATCAGGATGATTTCTCACGGGGCGTGGATCAAGGGGCGGAACGTATTAAGAAATTGTATATCTTCAGTAGTTTATTGATTGATCATCCTGCATTAAAGGAACAATTTGTGTTAAAGAAATTTGATCTTCGTTTATTTTAGAATGAACAAAGAATTGAAAAGTATCATAAGTATAGTAGAATAAACAACTTGAAATTTCAGGAGAGGTGGCAGAGTGGCCGAATGCGGCGGTCTTGAAAACCGTTGCCTCGCAAGGGGCCGTGAGTTCGAATCTCACCCTCTCCGCCAGTATATTCTTGCGATCAGTCGCAAAGCGTTGTAAATCATAGTTTTTCTTTTAACACCGACGGGCTAAGGCATCTTGGCCCGTCTTTTTTTATCCCTTCGTTTCCCTTATCGTTTCCTAAAGTCGCCTTAATTCTGTCAAAATCTGTCAAAATTTTAAAAAGCCATTTCGAGGTATCCCAAGGCCTCGAAATGGCTTTTTCCCTATATGTCATTCACGTTTCACATCATGTCATTCCCGCGAAAGCGGGAATCCAGTTAACCAAACCAAGGAGGCAATCATGTCAACAAATCCTGAAGCAAAAGCAGAGAAAATAATTGAAATGGGAGAGTCAGCAGAAATTGTCGGTTTTGAAATATTGACCAAGCCATTGCTCCTAGGCTTGCTTATTTCATTAGATGAACAGTTTAATTCGATGTCAGATGAAATAAAGGAAAAGCATTACGAAAAAGGGCTCGAAAAGATTAAGGAACTTGAACAGAAAGCTTTAAAGCAACAGAGGAAATTAAAGTTTTATGACAAAAGGTTTCATAGCTCATGGATGTCTCATTAAGTAAAAATTTTTTTGACAGCAAGATTAAGGGTGTAGCGAATTTTTAACAAATCATGTGTGGAAAGGAGGTTTTGATTCGCTACAGCGGGTGACTTACGTAGCGGTCATGTAGCGTATGGAAAAACAACTAAATTTAAAAGAGAAGCGACGGTTACACAGGCTTATCCAACAAGGCGGTTTAATTGACATGGTGGGTTTCAACACTATGGACAAACCGTTGTTGGCAGGACTGTTAATTGATTGCAAAAACAGGCTGGATTTTATGACGGATCAGCAGAAGTATGAGCTAAGAAATTTAGGGTATCTAACGATGCAAGAACGTAAGGGAAAAAAGTATTTAGAGAGGGCAAAAACTAAGATAAAACCCTTTGAATTTTGGAATAAACCGGAGGTGCAGACATGGTAAGAATTAATGCAAAGAAAGAAGTTTATGAAGATTTTCGGATAGGTCCTCAACATACAAAATCTAGTAGAGGATCATCTAAAGAGCCTAAAGGCCACAAGTGGTCATTCTTTGTCAAGGCGGTGATGGGAGCATGTTTTGCCAATAAAGCCTTCAAGAAGGCCAATTATGCCCCTAAGGGCTGGAATCAGAAATCAATTGCCAAAGTTTCTTATATGAAAAATAGCTATCTAAGGCAATGGGGTACTCATGGCTATTATTTGGTCAGACAAGGTGCACAGCTGGAAAATCAGCCTGGATTAGGCTTTGATGCCAATGATGAGGATTTAAACATATCCAAGACTTTAACAAAATGGCAGAAGGATGGTGATCCCAGGTTTTGGAAGATAATCCTTTCTCCGGAAATGGCCCATAAGCTTGACTTAAAAGAGCATGTCAGGGCTGTAATGGGGCATGTTGAAAGTGATTTAGGGGCAAAGCTGGAATGGGTAGCGATTGATCACCACAACACAGATAATCCCCATGCCCATATTGTTATGCGTGGTGTTGATAAAGAAGGAAAGGAATTAAGAATAAACCAAGAGTACTTTACCCAAGGCTTTAGGCAAAGGTCAATTCAGGAAGCCACCAGAAAGTTAGGATTTCGGCTTGAAAGGGACATTCTCTTAATTAGAGATCAAGCGATTAGGGCTATGCATATTACTGAAATTGATAGAGAGATAACACGTAAGTTAACCAAAGACAATTTTATTAACCTCACGCTACCGCAATCAAATTTTATGTTTAAACAAGAATTGCAGTTAAAAGGCAGGTTGATGTTTTTTGAAGAAATTGGATTGGCTAAAAAATTTGACGCTGTTTCTTGGTACGTTGATCCAAATTTTATGGATTATTTGAAATTTATTCAGACCCAGCAGGATATTGTAAAGACCAAGAACAAGCACAATAGAGATATGTTGAATCCAAATCTGCCAGTAATCGTTAATAAGTTGGAAAAAGTTGGTGATGCGATCATTGGTATGGTTATTGGCACGGGATTAAGTGAAGCCCCAGGCGAGCCAAGGTATATGTTGATTGAAGGTGTAGATAACAAGATCCATTATGTGTTAACGCCTGAAGGAATAACAAAGAAACGTGATAGCGGAGATTTAAGAAACGGTGATTTGATCTACCTTGAACGTAAGGAATTTACCAAAATAGGAGAGAATCAGGAACAAAAGAAGATCAAATATCTTTCTGCTGAAAGTTTTAAAGATTTTAACAGTTTTTTGAATAACGAAAGAATAGGCGGGATTGATCAGTACATTATCAAGAATTTAGAACAAAAAAGGCGGATACCTAAAGCTGATCCTTTTGATGGGAAGGTTAGAAGAATGTTCTTTGACCTGATAAGGCAGAGAATTCAAGTTTTACAAAGTCAAAAAATCATTTTTGAAGATTTGTCTATTTACAAGCCTAAGCTGAATTGGTGTTTAAATAATGATGCAAAAATAACGAAGGGGCTGGGTTTTAAATTAAGACCGGATTGGGGCCCAACACAGCAAGGAGACTAACCATGACGCCTTCAGAACAAGCTCAGAAGAAAAAAAGAAGGACAGTGCATTCCATTAGTTTCAAGGAAGAGGATTTAAAGATCATCCAATTGGCAGCACAGCAAGAGGGTGTCAGTTTTGCATCATTTTTAAAGTATGCAACCTTGGAGTACATCAAAGAGTCCCTTGAATATCAGCGTTTAGTCAGTTCAGGGGAAATGGACCAAGGGCAAAAAGAGAAAACAGCAACAGAATCAATGGGTGCTCTCGAGGAAACGGTCAAGAACACCTTATTATCAATGCACGAAAGCATTCAGTATCAATTAAGGGTGATCAGGTGGTATGCCCAACATGGGTTATATTATCAGTTTTATTACAATCAAGTGGTTCCAGCAGAAGATAGGGAAAGCAAGGCAAAGCTGGCTAAGATTCGTATGGACAATGCCTCTTTAGATTTAGCCAAGGAGCTTAAAAAAGAAGATTTTCAGAAAATTGAACAAAAAAACAGGGAATCACAATATTTAAACTCAATATGAATTAAAAAGAGAGGGCGTGCTTATGAATATAGTGGAAAAAATAAAGCAATGGAAGAAGTCGGTAGAGTTAGATATTGATATTTTTAAATATGAATTTAAAGACAATTTAAAATCATCTCTCGGGGATATCTTTCGAGTCATATTGACTGGTTTGTTAACAGTGCCTACTTGCTTCTATCTTTTGTTTAAGTGGATTTTGAAGGTGTTATTAGTTATTTTGGGGATTTATTTATTTTTTTGGATGTATGGTCTTTTTGTGAAGTTTGGAATTTATATATTGGGCGTGTTGGTTATAGGGTGGTTTTTCGTTACCAGGAGATGATTTAATACGCTATAATTATTTTGTTTACAATCCATAAAATATGCTATACTTTAATCAGAGTAAATCAGTATTACTGATTAATACTGAATTCTAATCAAAGGGGGCAACATGGTAACTACAATACCTAAATCTGTAAAACTTTGGGGCCGGGGGCAGCTTACAATCCCTAAAGAAGTGAGAGAAGCTTTAAAGTTAGATGAAGCCACCCAGCTTAGTGTATTTGTTGTTGGGAAATGTCTCATGTTAACCCAAAAAAGTTTAACACGTGCTTCATTGGCAAAAGAAGTTGAAAAGAGCATGATCAAAAAAGGTCTTAGTCTAAAGACTTTACTAGATGATCTAAAAGCTGAACGCCAGCGCTATACTCAGGAGAAATATGCCTGATAATCAGTGGCACGTTTTTTTAGATACAAATGTGTTAATATCGGGTTTAGCTTCCAGCAAAGGAGCCTCAGCTGCTATTTTAGATTTAGGCGAGGCAGAAGAAATCCGAATAGTTATCAGCAAACATGTCCTTATAGAAGCTGATCGTGTTTTTTTAGCTAAATTCCCACATCTTATTGAACGATTTCGGGTATTTATCAAGAATTTGGCACCTTTATTACTTGAAGATCCTAAACCCCAAGCTGTTCGGGATGCTAATAAGGTTATTGAAATTGGGGATGCGCCAATCTTAGCAGCAGTTAAATCTCAAAATGTTGATTATTTAGTTACTTTAAACACAAAACACTTTTTAACAACCCAGGTGCGTAATTATATTTCAACTCCGATTGTAACTCCTGGTGATTTCCTGAAAGCTTTTCAAAAATATTGGGAACAGGTTGAATAAGTTTATTGGGCTAGCAAGTAGAAAATTATTTAGAATCAAATGAAAAAATCTATCTCAATTCCAAATTTTAAGAATGACACAAAAGCTGCTGACTTTTTTGACACTCACGACACGTCTGAACTGCTTTCTCAAACTACTGCGGCCAATTTGTCTTTCCAAAAACCAACGCATAAGGTAGTAGTTGAATTGCAAGAAAATCAATGGCAAAAACTTCTTAAAATTGCTAATTCTAGAAAGCTTTCATATACCAAAATTTTAGAAAGGTTCATTTCAAAGGAATTGACGTCTCGTTAAAGATGATGGTGGTTTGTTTAGGGCTTTATTTATTTTCCGAACCATATGGTATGGTTCGGAAAATAACTTGCCTTTTAGGTTGCTGAATGGTATATTTATTTCCGAACCATAAGACATGGTTCGGTAAGTTTTATATATAAAAGAGGTATTTATGGTTCGGAAAGTTAGGATTATTAAAGAAAGTGATCTAAAAGCCGAGGTCAAAAAGCTTCGTACAAGGTTCGATAATTTCATCAATGTAAGCAATGCCGAATGGTATTCCTTGTTTAAAGAGGAAATCCGTAACTCCATTGCTATAGAGGGTGTTTTTACAAATCGTCAGGAACTAATGGATGTTCTTGAGCATAATAAGCGTACTAACAAACAAAAGGCTGCCGCTATTTTAGGTTATTATGAGGCAGCCAGTGCTATGTATGAGTATGCCAATAACCAGTTTAAAGAAAATGAATTCATCTTACGTATGGCAGATATTAAGCAGATCCATACGTTGCTGATGCGTTATGAAAAAGAGTCGGGAGCCTATATTGGCCCGGTAGGGGATTTCCGTAAAAATGATATTCAAGTGGCTCAAGCAAGTTTTAAACCTATTAATATGTTTTATGTTCGCGAAGCAATGGAGTTATTGATTAAATGGTTCAATGAAAACTCAAAGAAGAAAATTTATGATGATGTGACTCTTGCGGCAATGACGCATGTGTGGTTTGAAACCATTCATCCCTTTAGTGATGGCAATGGTCGAGTGGGTAGAATTCTTTTGTCCTATATTCTTATTGGTCATGGGTTAATTAATGTTGCCATTAAAGGAATTTCTAAAAAAGAGCGTGAAGAATATTACAACTCTTTGGAAAAATCCGACCCTTGTTTTAACCAAATTCACCGTCTGATTGAAAAGCATAAAAAGTTTGCACCGATGGATGTTGATAAAATTATTAAAATTAAAGATTTTGTTCCATTCACCCAAATGATTTCAGGATTATTAAAAGAAGCGATCAATCGCCTGGAAGGTGGCAGTTTAACAAATATAGACAAAGAGGCTATATTGCCGTTACGCGATTTAGCCAAAATGTATGATTACTCTCAAGACTATCTACGTAATTTGATCAATAGGGGTCATTTAAAGGCGCACAAAAAGGGTAAGCTTTGGTATGTGCGGGTACATGATATGGCCACTTATATGAATTCCACGAGTTCGTAAATCCATCTTGGTCCTGCCGTTCTTAAGCGATAATTTCTAAGAATTTTTACATTTAATAACACATGTAATAAGCAATATAAAATGAATAATATTTGTCTATATTGCTTAAAACATGTGTTATTATTTGACAATATCTTTCATTGATGCTATCCTTTAAGCAGGCCTGCTGCTCTCTGCGGCATGCAGGCTATTGAATTTGCAATAGAATAGCTCGAAAGGAGCCGAGAATATGGATTATTTTTCAATGACTGATAAAGGAATATTGCAAGAGCTGGGGAGCAGAATTAAAGACAAGCGGTTGTCTTCTAATATTACTCAAAGTGACCTCGCTTTCAAAGCAGGAGTTTCTATAAATGTGGTTCAGAATATTGAATATGGCAAGCCATCAACTATTCTTGGCTTTTTACGTATCATGAGGGCTCTTAAAGTTCTTAATCAGCTGGATTTATTTCTTCCAAAGGTTCCTTTTAGACCAAGTGAAATTGTTAAATTAGAAGGTAAACGTAGAAAACGAGCATCAAGGGTAGTGAGACCCCAAGGGACATAGTTATGGCAAACGAGAAAATTATAGTTACAGCTGCCCAAGTTTATCTCTGGGGCCAACAAGTCGGAACAGTTGCTTGGGATGACCAAACCGGTGTCGCTGCGTTTGATTACGATCCACAATTTATAAAAAGTGGGCTTGAAATTTCTCCTATTTATATGCCGCTTTCAACTAATGTTTACTCATTCCCTGAATTGAAAATGCAAAGTCAGAATGGTCTCCCTGGACTATTAGCTGATTCCCTTCCTGACAGATTTGGAAGTAAATTAATTGATGACTGGTTGCAAATAAACGGTCGTGAGCCTGGCTCATTGAACCCAATAGAAAAACTTTGTTTTGAGGGTTCTCGTGGGATGGGGGCTCTTGAATATCGTCCCGCAATCAACACAGGGTCGATGGAGTCAACTCCAATTGCTATAGATAAACTCGCGGAGCTCGCAGCTGATGTTGTTAATAAAAAGAAAGAATTGTCGGTAAACTTGATCAAACATCCAACGGATGCTTTGCTTTCCTTGATTCAGATCGGGAGTTCTGCTGGTGGGGCACGAGCAAAAGCAGTTATTGCGTACAATCCCATAACTGGTGAAATTAGATCTGGCCAAACCACTGTACCGGAGGGTTTTGAACATTGGATCATTAAATTTGATGGGATGAAAGATCAGGACTTAGGTGATCCGGATGGCTATGGGAGGATTGAAGCAGCCTATTATCTAATGGCATTGAAAGCTAATATTAAAATGATGCCTTGTGAGTTATTAGAAGAAAAGGGTCGTGCACATTTTATGACCAAGCGGTTTGATCGTTTACCTGGGAATGAAAAGGTACACGTCCAATCATTGAATGCCCTGCAACACTACGATCATAGGGCTGAGAATAAGTATAGTTATGAACAAGTTTTTACGACGATCCTTAAATTAGGCTTAGATCATGAGCACACCCAAGAAATGTACCGACGGATGGTTTTTAATATATTGGCGCGTAACCAAGACGACCACACAAAGAACCTATCTTTCATGATGGACAGGCAAGGCTCTTGGCGGCTTTCACCAGCCTATGATATGGTCTATCAATACGACCCTCATGGGAAATGGGCCAAAGTTCATCAGTTAAGCGCCAATGGAAAGCGTGATAATTTTACCCTCGCTGATCTTGAGGCAGTTGCTAATAAATTTGAAATATATCAAGCCAAAGAAATCCGCAATCAAGTTGCTGATGCAGTAGCTTTATGGCCCAAATTGGCCAAAGAGAAAGGCATAAAATCAGAGATCATTAAAGCCATTAAGAGCAACCATCGGCTTGATATTATCAAGAAAATTTGAATGACCCAAAATGCACATCATGAATCATAGACCAATTTTAGAAAAAGAATTGGGCGGCCCCCGCAAAGGCAGTGACCACCCTTATGAAACGGATTAAACTATAGTATTCAAGTAAAGCATTGTCAAGTATCGCAAATAATTTTGTCCAAAATATCACAAACCCTCGTTAGACAGCATGATCTAGCGAAGGTTTTTATTTACAGATAGTAGAAATATGTCAGTCAGGTGCTAGAAAAAATCAGGTTTATTAAAGGGGATTTTAGACTATAATAGCGAAATTCTTATCATGCGTAAGATCGGAGTTCGGTTTTCATGGCACAATTTAATTTTAATTCATCCGCACAAGGTCTAGACCTTACGAATGCTCTATTTCTAGCCCAAGTTTCGAATTTGGCTTATCAGCCATTAGTTCAAATTCCTGACCAGCTTAAAACACAATTTGGATTATCTCAATATAAGCAATTTTATTATGAACCTACAGATACATTGGCTTTTTTAGCTTCCAATGATACCGCGATAATTCTAACGTTTCGGGGAACAGAATTGACGGTATTAAGAGATTGGTTTGTAGACGGAAAAGACGAATTAATTCCATCTGTTGAAAAGGGACATATTCATCGTGGCTTCAACGAAGCATTGGGTTTTATATGGAATGATTTGTTTAAATCCTTGAGTGATTTAATTAATGGAGCAGATAATAATTTAAAATTATGGATTACTGGCCATAGTTTAGGTGGGGCATTGGCCGTTTTGGCTGTTGATCGTTTAACGGCACAGCATATGGATGTGCAAGGATTATACACCTATGGCCAGCCAAGGGTAGGAGATCAAGATTTTGTAAATAATTTTAATGAAAAAATGGGAGGTTTGGCTTTTAGGTTTGTTAATGATGGCGATATAGTTCCGCAGGTTCCATATCCTCCTGGGTATGCACATGCAGATGCTGAAGCTTTCTTTGATAACAAAGGGACTCTTTATACGAGCGATATTTTCTTGCATGAAATAATAAGCATTTCAGAGGATGTTGCTTTGCGTTCACTTGAGACGGCTACTTCCAAGAATCCAACCGGAGTAGAAGATCATTTTATGGATTATTACATTCAAAAGATAAGTCAGAATATACCGGAACCGCCGGATCCTGATCCATTTCACCGATATATAAACAGCTAATTAAAGGATAAAAATGGCTCAACAGAAGAAATCAAATGGCGATCAATTAGATTTTGAAGCCAAACTTTGGCAGACAGCGGACAAGATGCGCAACAATATGGACGCCGCTGAATATAAGCATGTTGTTTTAGGGCTTATATTCTTAAAGTATATTTCCGATGCCTTTGCCGAACTTTATAACAAGTTAAGTCAAACCAAGGGGGCAGATGCCGAAGATCCTGATGAATACCGAGCTGATAACATTTTTTATGTTCCTAAAAAGGCTCGTTGGGATTATTTACAGAAAAATGCTAAACAACCTAATGTCGGTAAGCTCATTGACGATGCTATGGATGAGATCGAAAAGGATAATGCCACTCTTAAGGGAGTTTTACCAAAGAATTATGCCCGTCCGGCTCTTGATAAACAACGTCTTGGGGAACTCATTGATCTTATTGGCACTATCGGTTTAGGTGATAAAGAAAACCGTAGTAAAGATATTTTGGGCAGGGTATATGAATATTTCCTCGGGCAATTTGCTGATGCCGAAGGCAAAAAAGGAGGTCAATTTTATACTCCGCGAAGTATTGTTGCTTTGCTTGTTGCTATGCTTGAGCCTTATAAGGGCAGGGTATTCGATCCCTGTTGCGGTTCTGGCGGTATGTTTGTGCAAAGTGAGAAATTTGTACAGGCGCATGGTGGGAGGATTGGTGATATTTCCATTTATGGTCAGGAATCTAATCAAACCACATGGCGGTTGTGTAAGATGAATTTAGCCATCCGAGGCATTGATGCTAATATTGCGTGGAATAATGAAGGTAGTCTTTTAAACGATGGGCATAAAGATTTAAAAGCAGATTATGTCATTGCCAATCCTCCGTTTAATGACAGTGACTGGAAGGGTGAAATGTTGCGCGAGGATATCCGTTGGAAATATGGCACACCTCCGGCTGGCAATGCCAATTTTGCATGGGTCCAACACTTCGTCCATCATTTAAGTCCTTCCGGCACAGCAGGATTTGTTTTAGCCAATGGTTCCATGTCGTCTAATACATCTGGTGAGGGAGAAATTCGCAAGAAGATGATTGAGGTTGATATTGTGGATTGCATGGTGGCTTTACCCGCACAGCTTTTTTATAACACCATGATCCCAGCTTGTTTGTGGTTTGTGGCCAGAGATAAAAAGAACCATAAATTAAGAGATCGCAGAGGAGAAGTTCTTTTTATTGACGCTCGTAATATGGGTGTGATGATTGACCGTCGGCACAGAGAATTAACAGACGAACAAATAGCCAAGATTTCTGATACATATCACGCATGGCGCGCCAAGGGCAGCAAGTATGAGGATACCGCAGGTTTTTGTAAAGTTGCCAAATTAGAAGATATTCAAAAACATGGTCATATTCTGACCCCAGGTCGTTACGTCGGGACAGAGGTGCAGGAAGAAGATGGCGAGGGTTTTGAAGAAAAAATGAAACGCTTGACAGCAGAGCTTGCAGGGCAATTTAAAAGATCGCATGAACTGGAAGGGGAGATAAAAAATAATTTAGAAAAGTTAGGTTATGAACTTTAGAGGGAGTAAATGGATAGTTTGGTTTTTAAGAAATTTGATTTGAAAAGACGATCAATACATGAAGAAGTTAAAGATGAAATTCCTCAGCTACGCGGAGGCAGATCATTAATGATGGAATCGCGCCTTACTACTCGTACAGCTACTAAGATTTTAATAGAGTCAGCTGAACGGATCGTCCAGGCTTTATTAAATACATATGAGGAGGTAGGTCAATTAACTGGGGAAGATATGGTTTTGACCCGAGCGGATGAAATTCGCCAGTCAATGAATGATATAGCGAATGAAGAGTCCCAAAGAGTTTTACAACAAGTTCAGTCTTTACGTGATTACGATATTTCTGATGAAGCGCAGAGCAAAACAGATATATTTTCAAGCAATTTTCTTTCTGATGCGAGGACTCAAGCCGAAGTATTGATAGAGACCTATCAGAGAAAGAAGAAAAATAATGAATTAAAGATTTCTTGGACCAATGAAGTTTTTGTGATTATGCAAATTGGCAATCCCGAATTAGATAAAATCTGGCAAGATGTTTATGTTTCCGTCATTTCAGATTTTAAGATGGACCCGCGAAGGATTGATAAACATAATGAAGGTCGATTCTTAATGAGCGAGATTGCTGATCTTCTTAACCGTAGTTCTTTGATCATTGCTGATTTGACTAATGAGCGTCCTAATTGCTATTTGGAGGTTGGATACGCTCTAGGGGTAGAGAAATATAATCGTCTGATTTTGTGTGCTCGTGAGGATCATCATCCAGAAAGTCCAAATTTTAAAAAGGGTGGTCCGAAGGTTCATTTCGATATTAATGGTTACGATATCCTTTTTTGGAATCCAGCGAAGGTAGATGACTTTAAGATTGGATTGGCTAAAAAAATTCAATATCGCCTTACGGTACAGGCCAAGAATGGAGGTGTCAGTTGACATCTTGGCGCGAAATGAAGTGGGGTGATCTAATCACACTTGAATATGGTAAGAGCTTGCAAGAATACAGAGAACGCAAAGCTAAGTATCGTGTTTTTGGCACTAATGGCCCTATTGGTTGGTCTGATGAATCGCTTTGTTCTAAACCAACCGTTATCGTTGGTAGAAAAGGTGCTTATCGGGGCATTCATTTTTCATTGGAGCCCTGTTTTGTTATTGATACCGCATTCTATTTAAAGCCCAAGGTAGATTTTGATATGCGGTGGGCGTATTACCAGCTTTTAACACAAGATATTAACGGTATGGATAGTGGTTCGGCAATACCGTCAACCAGTAGGGATGATTTTTATCAGTTATCTGTTAACGTGCCTCCACTGGATCAACAAAAGAAGATCGCAGAAATTCTGTTTGATCTTGATTCAAAGATTGAGCTAAATAATCAAATGAACAAAACCCTTGAATCCATCGCTCAGTCATTGTTTAAGCGGTGGTTTGTGGATTTTGAGTTTCCAGGACATAAAGAGACAAGATTTATTGATGGTTTACCAATAGGATGGCGTTATGGGAAATTTGGGGAAATAATAAATAATTTCGATTCAAAAAGAGTTCCATTGTCGAGTCGTGAAAGAGAAGAGCGAAAAGGAGAGTATCCTTATTATGGAGCCGCGTCTGTTGTTGATTATGTTGATGGTTATCTTTTTGAAGGTATTTATGTTTTGTTGGGTGAAGATGGTACAGTTGTTAGAGATAATGGATTTCCGGCATTGCAATATGTATGGGGAAAATTTTGGGTAAATAATCATGCTCATGTTCTTCAAGGTAAAGGTGATATTCCAACGGAGTATATTCTACTTCTTTTGCAACAAACAAATGTCCGGCATATTGTTACGGGAGCCGTTCAGCCTAAAATAAATCAGAATAATATGAACAATCTTCCTGTATTAGTACCTACACAAGAAATATTGTCTGAGTTTAATCGAGTCATTAAGCCAATTTATGAGAATTTTCGTAATAATTTAGAAGAGGTAAGATTATTAACCCAAATTCGTGACAGCCTTTTGCCAAAGTTGGTAGAAGGTGAGCTGAGGGTTAAGGTTATTTAATGATCGCTAAAATTTCAAAACTCAAGAATTTTGGTATATTTCATGATTTTTCTTGGAAAGCTGAGCTTCCAGAATTCCAGAGGTTTAATTTGATTTATGGCTGGAATAGAAGTGGAAAAACTACCGTTTCTCGTGTCTTTGCGAGCTGTGAAAGAAAATGCGTAGTTATTAATGAAAAACAATGGTAAATATAGTTTGAATCAAAGCTAGAGATGGGATCATCAATAAAAACAATCCCATCTTTAATCTTAAATTCCTTTTCTTCAACCTTTACAATGAAATACGAGAACGCTATCGCGGTTTTTTCACCTTCACTTAAATTCTTCGCTGGCTGTCCATCCCGCTTGATCGTGTAACCTTTTTTATCCCCATCTAATTCAAGTTTTATTTCTTCTCTACCAAAAAATTCTTTTAAATGTTTGTTGATTGCTTTAATTGCTTTGCCAATATTGGATGTCTTTTTTTCTAATTCAGATATTTCAGTATCATTACTATTAACAGCTTCTAGAGCTTCTTTTTCCTTTGCTTCCGATTCCTTTAGATCAGTTTCAAACTTTTTGTAATCTTGTTCTGAAAGAGCAACTGCAATGGAATGCATCTCCAGCTTTTCTCTCGCATCTTTAACTTCTTTATCATGATTCTTGATTCTTTGATTATGTTGCAAAATAATCGCATTGAGTTCCTCAATAATTTTATTCAACGAATCAGTAAACTCTTCAGGAACTTCAACCATTTCTGGAATATCAGAATCGAATGGATTCTTGTATTTTTGCTCCAACCAAGTTTCAGCACGTAAGAGCCACTCATTTTGTTTTTTAACAATTTCATTATATTTTCTAACTTGTATTTCGAAAGAAGACATTAAATCACGATATAATTCAATATTCTTCTCAGGAATAGATGCTAATTTTTCTTTTTGCAAATCTTTTATAAGCAACTCAATTGAATTTTGTAAATCTTCATAATCTTTACTGAAATGTTTTGCCAACGAATCAAAAAAATTACCGTCAAACTCATTTTCACAAAAAAGACATTTCTTAAACTGATTTTTAGATTTATGAATATCGAAACCCTGCTTTACCCAATTATTTAATTCTTCATCAAGGCCGCCATCTGTATCACCAGGATTTTTTAATCTTTCAAGTAACTCCGCAACTATCTTTTTATCAAGCAAGGATTTTACTCGACCAAAGAAATAGTTAAAACCCACAGGTGATAGCTTTGTATAAATGGGTTGGTCTTTTTCTGGCTCGCTTTTACTTATTGCCTCATATTTTCTCTTGTTATCATCAGAAAGTACTTTGTCGGTAAAGTTGTCAACCCCAACATTATTAATCCTATTTTCCACATTCGTTTTGTTATAAGACTTGTTAAAAAGAACGTTGGCAATTTCTCGACCTAAACCAGTCAAGAAATTGCTTTTTACTTCCCCCTTTATTGTTTTATCTTTTTTTGCATCATCCAAGACCTTCCCAAGAGTAATTCTCTCTGCCTTGAGTTGCTCGAATAGTTTTTTGCTTTCTATATCCTCCTCACTGACATAGACAATCGGATTGCAAAGATTTGAAGGGTCAAATGAAATATTATCATCAATGAAATCTTGATTAAAGACCTTGATTGGC
>JABDGZ010000030.1 GCA_013285735.1 Candidatus Omnitrophota bacterium
GTTAATGACCAGGAGAAGCTTTATGGGGCAATTTCAGAAACTGAAATTCTTGAAGCGTTTCATGCCGAAGGCCAAAAAATTGATAAAAAAGCCTTGGTTCTTGAGAAGCCAGTTGATGATTTAGGTATTTTTGAAATCGGTGTCAAACTTCACCCTCAAGTGATTGCCAAGATCCGCTTGTGGGTCACGAAAAAAAGCTAAGGTCCTTTTATGGATCAAGCATTAAGAGTGCCTCCGCAGAATATCGATGCTGAAAAAGCAGTTTTGGGGGCCATGATGATTTCCGAAGAAGCTATCGGGGTGTCTATTGAACACCTCGATAGCTTTTATTTTTATGAGACCGCCCACCAAAAGATTTTTGACGCCGTGCGTGAGTTATATGCGGAACGCAAACGGGTGGACATCATCACCCTTTCAGATTGGCTGAAAAATACCGGGCAATTAGAAAATTTAGGCGGCCTGTCCTATTTATCACAGTTGGCAGATTTTGTTCCCACCGCAGCTAACGCGCAATATTACGTTGATATCGTCAAGGAAAAAGGCATCCAGCGCCAGCTGATCAAGAATGCCACTGAGATCATTTCCAAAAGTTATAGTGTTAATGTGGACATTGAAGAGTTGGTGGACAGTGCCGAGCAATTGATTTTTGAGATCGCTAATGCCAATCAAAAACAGCAAGCTGTTCACATCAAAGATATCATCAAGGGTACCATTGAAAACATTGATCTTTTATATCAGCATAAAAAATCGATCACAGGTGTCCCGACTGGATTTACGGATTTTGACAGTAAAACGTCAGGTTTGCAAAAATCTGATTTGATCATCATTGCAGGACGTCCATCGATGGGAAAAAGCGCTTTTGCTGTTTCTATAGCGGAGCATGCCTGTCTTGAGCATAATATTCCAGTGGCTATTTTTTCTTTGGAAATGTCCAAGGAACAATTAGTTCAGCGTATGTTGTGCTCCCAGGCTCAGGTGGATGCACATAAAGTCCGTACAGGATTTCTTTCGCCATCGGATTGGCCATTGCTGACGAAAGCAGCTGGACGCCTGTCGAATGCTCCTATGTTCATTGATGATACTCCGGCCATTTCCATGCTGGAGTTGCGTGCTAAAGCCCGAAGGTTGAAAGCTTCTCAAAATATAGGCCTTGTGATCGTGGATTATTTGCAGTTGATGCAGGGACATGGTAAAACAGAAAGCCGTCAGCAGGAAATTTCAGAGATTTCCCGTTCTCTGAAAGCGCTGGCGCGCGAGTTAGGTCTTCCTTTGATTGCCATCAGCCAGCTATCGCGTGCAGTGGAAAGCCGGCAGGACCATCGCCCGCAACTTTCTGATTTGCGTGAATCCGGAGCCATTGAACAAGACGCGGATGTGGTCGTTCTTTTGATGCGTGAGGAATATTATAATCCAACTGATGAAAACCGTGGCATTGCTGAAGCTATTATCGCCAAACAACGTAATGGACCGACTGGCTCTGTAAAAATGAAGTTTTTTAAGGAATATGTCAAATTTGTAAACCTGGAAATGGCCCATCACGAATAAATATTAGTGATGTAGGTTGACAGCCCCGTACACAGAATCTATAATTGACCCATGCTAAAAAATAAAATTTTACCCATCACTTTTTTTCTCCTTTGCGCTTTTCTATTAGGAACAAAAATTACTTTTGCTCAAGCAGTTACGGATAATTCCGTCACTATGAAAGCGGATGATTCCACAGCCCAATCGGTATCTGAAACAGCACCTCTTGTTAAAATTGTCAAAGCTATTGATATTGAAGGTAATAAGTCGATTGGTGTCGCTCAAATTTTAGCCAGGATCAAAACCCGTGTAGGAGAAGAGTATCAGGATGCGGTAATCAGTGATGACTTAAAACGCTTGTATAATACGGGACACTTTTCTGATGTGCAAATTGATCATGAAGATTTAGATGATGGTTATAAAGTGATCGTCAGGCTGAAGGAAAAGCCCATCGTAGATGAAATAACCTTTTCTAAAATTAAATACTATAATTCACGTTATTTGTTAAGCAAAATGAAAACGAAGAAAGACAAGTTCCTTGATAATAAAATGCTCAAGGATGATATTAATACTATCGAAGATTTATATAAGAAAAAAGGTTTAAGCCAGATTAAGGTTGATGTGGAAAGTTTTATTGACGATACCACCAATAAAGCCAGCTTGCATTTTATTATCCGTGAAGGTTTTAGAGTTAAGATCAAGCGGATTTATGTTTATGGAAATATTGCCTATCCTGACATAAAAATCATCAAGGTCATGAAGTCCCGCTGGGCATGGTTTTTTGGTTCCGGCCTTCTCAAAGAAGAGCAATTGGAAGATGATATGACAGCGATACAGGCTTTTTATGAATCAAACGGTTTTCTTGACACCAAAGCCACCTATCAAATAGAGCCTTTGTATAAGGGGCTGGTGAATGTGAATGTCACCATCCAAGAGGGGAAGCGGTATTACGTGGGGGATGTCAGCTTTTTTGGTAATGCTATTCTTTCAGATTATGAGATCAAAAGTCATCTTAAGAATTTGATAGAAGGAAATCCTTTTAGCCATGAGAAGTTGGAGGAGGACCTGGGGAATGTCCGTGAGGCCTATTTTGACCACGGTTATATTTCTGCCATTGTTGAAGAAGCGACGTCATTTAATACGGTGACGGCCAAGGTTGATATTAAGATCAGTATTAAGGAAGGTAAGCTGGTCTATATCAATAAAATTAAAATACAGGGAAACGCCCATACGCGTGACATTGTCATCCGTCGTGAATTACGCATGTATCCTGGTGATCAATTTGATGGTGCGAAATTACGCCTTTCCAAGCAGCGATTGAAAGATTTAGGTTACTTTGAAGATGTTGGTTATGACATAGAAGATACTGACCAGGATGATCTTAAGGATTTGGTCGTGCAGGTCAAAGAAGCCAAAACCGGTACCTTCTCATTTGGCGGCGGTTACAGCACGGTTGATAGATTAGTTGGGTTTGTGGAAGTCGAACAGAAAAATTTCGATATCTCCAATTGGTCTTCATTTACCGGTGGTGGTCAGGATTTACGTCTGCGTGCCCAGATTGGTTCCAGCCAGCGTAATTTGTTATTGAGTTTCACCGAACCCTGGTTGTTTGACCATCCACTTTCTGCAGGTTTTGATGCGTATTTAACGGAAAATCTTAAAGATGGTTCAACAGGGTATTCTTACGATCAGAAAACGATCGGTGGTGATATACGTTTTGGAAAAAGTTTCAATGATAATCTTTCAGTAGGGACGGTTTATCGCCTGGAACATATTAATATTAGCAATTTGGATTCGGGTGTCTCCGAGGCTTTAGCTGAGCAAGCAGGGAACAGTTTGGTCAGTTCATTGGGGGTCAGTGTTACCAACGATTATCGCGATAGCAAATTGTCGCCGACCAAAGGTTGGGATGTTACCAATAGCGCAGACATTGCCGGTGGCCCCTTAGGCGGGGATAGGAATTTCTACCGTGTTCAAACGAGTGGTGAATATTATTTTCCTATTAACATTAATGATGTGACAACCGTGCTTGAATTCAGTGGTCGAACCGGTATCGTCCAGTCTTATCCAGATACCCCGGATGTTCCTATTTTCGAGCGGTATTTTACTGGCGGCCAGGATTCGATCCGTGGTTATGATGAACGTACTGTCGGGCCCCTTGATCCTGGTACAGGTGATGCCATTGGCGGGGATGCCTTATTGCTGGGTAGTGTTGAATATACGGTGCCTATCATTGAAATTATTAAAGGTGCTGTATTTTTCGATACAGGTAATGTCTGGGACAAGGTCAGGGATTACGGTACTGGCGGTGTCAAATCTGGTACAGGTGTTGGCTTACGTGTCAAGACCCCCATTGGTCCTATTAAATTGGATTATGGTATTCCTTTGGATAAAGAACCTGGAAATACCAGTAAGAGCGGTAAGTTTTATTTTAGCGTCAGCCGTGGTTTTTAATTAACTTTGAAAAACTAATTATCAACTTTATAATAGTATAAACAGGAGGGGTATATGAAAGTAGTTAAAGTATTGGGTTTAGCTGTAATGTTTGGACTTGTGGCGACAGGAATGAGCTTGGCCGCTGATTTGAAGATTGGCTATGTGGATTTAGGTAAGGTCTTCGATAATTATCAAAAAACAAAAGAATTCGATGCTGTTTTACAATCTGAAGGCGAAGCTTTCCAAAAAGAGAGAGACGGCATGGTCCAAAAAATTCAGGATGCGCAAAGCAAGTTAGCGTTGATGAATGATACCCAGAAGGCTGCCATGCAGGCAGATATTGAAAATCAAAAGAATGAAGTAGTCGCTTATGATCGGGAAAAACGCGCAGAATTAGCCAAGAAGCGCGATGATAAAGTAAAAGAGATCTTATCCGAGATTCAGGGGATTGTCACGACCATTGCTAAAAATGAAGGTTACACCTACGTTTTAAACGACCGTGTCATGATTTTTGGTGATCCTCAATATAATATCACCGATGAGGTGATGAAGAATTTAAATGACAGTTACAAGAAGTAACTTATCCGTCATGCAGATCAGCACAGCTGATATTGCCCAATTGGTTAAGGGAGAACTGATCGGTGACGGGGGGGTAATTGTCAGTGGTTTTTCAGGGATTAAAGAAGCAAAAAAGAATGAACTTGCTTTTTTAGCAAATCCGAAATACGAGCCTTTGCTTCAAGATACCCAGGCAGGTGTCATCCTTGTTCCCCGGCAGATTTCTTGTCCGGGGAAAACTATTATCAGGGTGGATAATCCGTCTCTTAGTTTTACCGAGGTGGTGAATCATTTTTTAAAAGATGCCCCTGATTATAGACCATGCGGCATTCATCCAACGGCTGTTATTGCTTCGGGGGCTAAATTAGCTTCAGGTGTGGCTGTTGGTGCGCATACGATCATTGAAGACGGAGCTGTTATTGCTGAAGGTTGCGTGCTTTACGCTAATTGCTATGTTGGGGCAGAGGTGCAATTGGGTCGTGATTGCCTGATTTATCCGCAGGTGGTTTTGCGTGAAAAGGTTATTATCGGTAACCGTGTTATTATTCATAGCGGTACTGTTGTCGGATCTGATGGGTTTGGTTATGTGACCGTCGATGGAAAGCATGTGAAGATTCCGCAGGTTGGATCTGTGTTGATTGAAGATGATGTGGAAATTGGAGCGAATGTCACCATTGATCGTGCGCGTTTTGACCGGACAATTATTGGGGAAGGATCAAAAATAGACAATTTGGTGCAAATTGCCCATAATGTAAAAATTGGTAAACATTGTTTTGTGGTTGCTCAATCAGGCATTGCTGGTAGTACAAAATTAGGTAATTATGTTATTCTAGCTGCACAGTCAGGCTTGGTTGGGCATATAGAAATTGGCGACGGAGCGATAGTGACGGCTCAGTCAGGGGTGAGCAAGTCCATTAAGGCTGGTGAACAGGTGTTCGGATCTCCGGCGGTGCCCATCAAGAATGCTTTTAGAAATAACGCCCATATTCAAAGGCTTGATAAGTATGTGGAGATGATTAAAGATTTGAAAAAACGTATTGAGGAATTAGAGAAGAAATAACCATATGAAACAGAAAACAATTAAAAATTCTGTCACCCTTTCCGGTATCGGTTTACATACAGGCCGTACGGTGAACGTGACTATAAAACCAGCTGGAGAGAATGAGGGCATTGTATTCACGCGCATTGATTTACCTAATAAACCAATGGTTAAGGTGTCGCCTGCGAATGCGGTTATGGACGAGAAGGTTACGCGTTGTACGGCGATTGAATCTCAGGGTGTGCGTATTTATACCATTGAACATTTGATGGCAGCTTTAAGCGGTTTGGGTATCTGTAACTTGAGCATTGAAATCGATGGAGAAGAGGTTCCAGGTTTAGATGGCAGCAGTCTGGAATTTTTGAAAGCGCTAGAACAAGCAGGGATTGAAGAACAGCAGGCGGATAAGAATATTTTTATTATACAGGAACCGATCATCGTTGCCAATAAAACCTCGACGATTGTGATTGTCCCGCATGATCAATTAAATGTATCGTATACTTTGGATTATGATCACCCTTTATTGCGTTCACAATTTTTTTCACAATCTATTGATGCACAAGCTTTTGCCAAAGAATTGGCAGCGGCCCGTACTTTCTGCCTGGAATCTGAAGTTGATCAGATTAAAGCTCATGGCTTGGCCAAAGGGGCTAATTATCAAAATACCCTGGTGATGTCAGCTAAAGGACCTGTAGAGAATACCTTACGCTTCCCTAATGAATGTGTGCGCCACAAGGTTTTGGATATCGTCGGAGATTTGTATTTATTGGGTTATCCTGTGCAAGGCGCTGTTTATGCCACCAAAAGCGGGCATGCCTTAAATCGGGCCTTGGTCAAGAAAATAGAAGTGCAGCGTCAGAAATACACGACTGCTTCTTATCCTGCAGCAGCATCCGGAGCTCCTGGCAGGGTTTTCAATATTAATGAAATTATGAAGATTTTACCCCATCGTTATCCTTTTTTGTTTGTCGATCGTGTTATTGAGATTGAGCCGGGTAAAAAGGGGATCGGTATCAAGAATGTGACAGTCAATGACGGGTTTTTTCAAGGGCATTTTCCCCAAAAGCCGGTTATGCCAGGGGTGATCATGATCGAGGCCATGGCCCAAACAGCGGGAGTTGTGGTATTGACCAGTGGCGCGCATAATGGTAAAGTAGCTTTATTCATGTCTATTTCAGACGTAAAATTTCGTAAGGTGGTTTACCCTGGAGATCAGTTATTGATGGAAGTTGAGATTATCCGTGACCGTGAACGCACTGCGCATGTCAAGGGTGTGGCGCGTGTTGACGGGGAAGTCGCCATCGAAGCAGATATGATGTTTTCTTATACAGATGCACATTATTTGAATAGTTAATTATATGTCTAACACCATTCATAAAACTGCCATTGTCGGTGAACAAGTTAAACTCGGGGAAAATGTGAACATCGGACCATACGCGGTCATTGAGGCCCAAGTGACCTTGGGTGACAATGTCATTGTTGGAGCGCATTGTGTTGTGGAAGGACATACCACCATCGGTAATGGCTGCCAATTGTATACAGGGGCTGTGATCGGGTCTCCACCGCAGGACCGCAAGCACCAAAAGGCAGATAAAGTTTTTTTGAATATTGGCGCCAACAATGTATTCCGTGAATATGTGACAGTCAATCCCGGTACCGTCGAAGGCGGCGGTGAAACTCGTATCGGGGATAATAATTTATTCATGGCTTGCTGTCATGTGGCGCATGATTGTCATATTGGCAGTGATTGTGTCCTGGCTAATTATGTGGGGCTTTCAGGGCATGTGACCATTGAAGATAGGGCGGTGATTGGCGGTTTGTCAGGTGTTCATCAGTATGCCCGCGTTGGATACCTTTCAATGATTGGCGGTTGTTCCAAGGTAAACCAGGACGTTCCGCCGTTCTCTTTAGTGGATGGTAACCCTGCTACCTTAAGAGGTTTAAATATTGTGGGATTAAAGCGGGCAGATATTCCGTCTTCGATTCAAAGATCTTTGCATTCTGCATTTAAAATATTATTTAATTCCGGTTTGAATCGCAGCAATGCTGTCCTCCAAGTTAAAGAACAATTAAATGGTCAGCCTGAAATCCACAGGGTTATTGAGTTTATCCAGACATCCAAACGTGGCATCTCCTAATTTTAAAACCATAGGTCTTATTGCAGGCAACAGGCAATTTCCTTTTTTTCTTTTTGCCAGGGCAGCGCGTGATCAAGGTTATAAGATTGTTGCGGCAGGGATTGTGGGGGACACCTCCCCGTTATTATATTTTTCAGTCGATAAATTTCAATATTTCAAAGTGGGTGAATTAAGAAAACTTTTTGAATATTTCCGTGCCCATGCAGTTAATGAAGTGATCATGGCAGGCCAGGTTAATCAGGATAATTTATTTAATCCGGCTGTTAAATTAGATGCAGAGTTTCAGGCGCTTTCCGACGCACTGCGTGATCGCAAGGCAGATACCATTTTTGCCGCGGTGGCGGATCGTCTAAGCAAAGAGGGCATGGCCTTGCTTGATTCTACCTTTTTATTAAAAAAATACTTAGCTCCTCATGGGACGCTGACAAAGCGTGGCCCCAGTGTAAATGAATTAAAAGATATTGAATTTGGGCTGACCATTGCCAAATTAATGGGCGGTATTGATATCGGACAGACGGTGGTGGTCAAAGAAAAAGCCATTGTGGCCATTGAAGCGATGGAAGGTACGGACCATGCCATCACCCGAGGTGGAAAGATTGCCCGTGAAGGAGCGGTAGTGGTAAAAACTTCTAAACCTGCTCAAGATAATCGTTTTGACGTACCGGTTATTGGACCTCGTACCATTCAAACCATGGCTAAGGTTAAAGCTGCATGTTTAGCTATCGAAGCCGGTAAAACCTTAATCATTGATCGTGAAAAAACCGTAAGCCTGGCTAATCAGGCAGGTATCTGTCTTTTAGTTGCTTAAATATTTTAAACAGGAGAGATTAATATGCTTCATGTGAATCGTAGGATCAAGGATATTGTTGGCTCAACGACGCTGGCCATCACGGCCCGTGCCAAGGAATTGGCCGCGCAGGGGCATGATGTGGTTAATTTTGGGGCGGGAGAGCCGGATTTCGATACCCCGGATTTTATTAAAAAAGCGGGTATCAAAGCTATTGAGAGCGGGTTTACCAAATATACCCCTTCTATCGGTACCCAGGATTTACGCGAGGCCATTGCCGCTAAATTTCAAAAGGACAACGGGCTTGTCTACAAACCTAATCAGATCGTTGTTTCCTGTGGGGCCAAACACTCCTTGTTCAATATTATCCAGGTTTTAGTCGATGATGGGGATGAAGTGATTTTTCAATCGCCCTATTGGGTGAGTTATCCTGAAATGGTCAAGGCTGCAGGTGGTAAATCGGTCATTATCCCCACTGATGCTTCCACGGCGTTTAAGATTACGCCTGATTTATTAAAGAAACACATCACGCCCAAAACCAGGATATTGATTATCAATTCACCTTCAAACCCGACAGGCGTCATGTATCATAAAGAAGAGCTGGCCAAGATTGCCGAGATCTGTGTAGCCCACAAGATTTATGTGATTAGTGATGAAATCTACGAAAAATTGATTTATGATACTAATGTTTTTACGTCGATAGCGTCACTGGGCCAAGAAATTTTTGATTTGACGATCACGGTCAATGGTGTGTCGAAAGCATATGCCATGACTGGTTGGCGGATTGGTTACGCTGCAGGGGCTCTTGAGATCATGGAGTATATTAAGAAATACCAGGATCATTCGACCTCTAATCCAACGTCTATCAGCCAGGTCGCCGCTTTGGAAGCTTTGAAAGCTTCTCCAGAGTCTATTGACCAAATGTGTCAGATATTCAAAAAGCGCCGTGATTTGATGTTACAATGTTTAGATCGGATTCCGGAACTTTCCTATATTCGTCCAGAAGGTGCTTTTTACGTTTTTTGTGATTTTTCTAAAGTTGGTGATGCAACGGTGATTGCTAAACAGATGCTGGATGAAGTCAAGGTGGCCGGTATCCCGGGCGACAGTTTTGGGGCTCCCAATTATATCAGGTTTAGTTTTGCCACGTCGGATGCGCGTATTCAGGAAGGTATTGCGCGGGTGGCCAAATGGATTGCTAATCAATCGTCCTCGTTAAAGGTGTAACAAACAAATGGAAAATCCTCCCCAATTACGGGAACTTCTTTTATTAACGATCGAAGAAAATGCTTCTGATTTGCATTTGACTGAAAAGTCCCCGCCAATTCTTCGTATTGACGGGCGTTTAGTCCCGATTACGGGTAATGCGCTTCGACGTGATGAAATCCGTGAAATGATTTACAGCGTCCTTTCAGATAATCAAAAAGAGAAATTTGAAGAAGATAAGGAATTAGATTTTTCGTTGGCGCTAACGGGTATGGACCGTTTCCGTGTGAATGTGCACGTTCAGCGGGGATCTGTGGAAGCAGCGTTCCGGCGTATTTCTTTATATATTCCCACCATGGAAGAATTAAAATTGCCATCAGTCATTGCGGACCTGGCTCGAAAGCAAAACGGGTTGGTCTTAGTTACTGGCCCCACCGGTTCAGGTAAAACTACAACATTGGCAGCAATGATTAATTTAATTAATTCCGAGCGTACAGCTATGATCATGTGCATTGAAGACCCTATTGAGTATATTTTTACGAATAATAAATCAGTGATCAAGCAGCGGGAGGTTTACCGCGATACCAAATCTTTTTCGGAAGCACTTAAGCGTTGTTTACGTCAGGATCCGGACGTGATTGTGGTAGGGGAGATGCGTGATTTGGAAACGATTTCAACAGCGTTAACAGCAGCAGAAACCGGGCATTTGGTTTTAGCTACCGTGCATACCCCTGATGCCCCGCAAACCATTGAACGTATTATTGACGTTTTCCCTCCCTATCAGCAGCAGCAGGTCCGCCAGCAGTTATCGACGGCTTTACAGGGCGTTATTTCTCAAAAATTAGCCCCCCGGGCTACCGGCAAAGGCCGTGTCATGGTCCCGGAAGTGATGATCGCCACCGCTGGTGTTCGTAATCTTATCCGTGAAAAATCTGTTGAGCAGCTGCGCTCGGCCATGCAAACCGGCGGCCAATTCGGGATGCGTACTTTTGACAAATCTTTAAAAGAACTTTTTGAAAAAGATATTATTACGTTTCAGACCGCCTTGAGTTTGGCGACGGATGTTAATGAATTAAAAACTTTAATGGCGACTAGAAAAACATAAGCTCTTTAAGCGGGTGCTTATAAAAGGAGAATTATATGAGTCATACAGTAACGTTAATACCAGGAGATGGTATCGGTCCAGAAGTAACCAATGCCATGCGCCTTTGCGTGGATGCGACTGGTGTAAAAATTAATTGGGAAGTGCATGAGGTTGGTGAGAAGTCCATGGCAAAACACGGCAAACCGTTGACGGATGAAGTCTTGGACTCCATCCGCCGTAATAAGACTGCTATCAAAGGGCCTATTACTACACCCATCGGTAAAGGGTTTCGTTCGGTGAATGTTCAGTTACGTCAGTCCTTGGATCTGTTTGCCTGTGTGCGTCCTTGCCGTTATTATGAAGGCACCAAGACTCCTATTAAAGATGTGGATTTAATGATCTTCCGTGAAAACACAGAAGATTTATATGCGGGTATTGAATTTGATCTCGGTACCCCTGAGTGCGATCGCCTGCGTAATTTGATCAATGAAATGTCGCCTAAAAAGATCAAACAAGATGCAGCTATTTCGATCAAGCCAATTTCAGTGAGCGGTTCTAAACGTATCGTCAAATTTGCTTTTGATTGGGCGGTCAAGCTCGGACGCAAGAAGATGACAGCGGTGCATAAAGCTAATATTATGAAATTTACCGACGGGTTATTCTTGCAATGTGCTAAGGAAGTGGCCAAAGAATATGAAGGAAAAATTGAATTTAACGATAACATCGTTGACAATATGTGTATGCAGTTAATTCAATACACGTCATTATATGATTGTTTAGTTTTACCTAATTTGTATGGGGACATTGTTTCTGATCTGTGCGCTGGTTTAGTCGGTGGTTTGGGAGTGGCTCCTGGGGCAAATTATGGCGATGAAATCGCCCTTTTTGAACCTGTGCACGGTTCAGCGCCTAAATATGCCGGTCAGAATAAAGTCAATCCGACCGCGACAATTCTTTCAGCCGTATGGATGCTGCGCCATCTTAAAGAAGATGCTGCTGCTGATCGTTTGGACAAGGCTGTGTGTATCATTTTAAAAGAAGGTAAAACAGTAACGTATGATTTAAAAGACGATCGCAGTGATCCTACAGCCGTAGGAACCATGCAAATGGCTGAAGCGATTTGCGAAAAACTTTAGTGTTTATAATGCACCTGAATGATGAAAAGGGGACACTTTAAAGTGTCCCCTTTTTTCGTATAGCTTATGAAACAGAATATGATTGTCGAAGATTGGGGATTGGTTGATTATGCTGAAGGCTATGATCGCCAGAGGCAATGTGTCCAACGTGTTATTGAAGGTGCTGTGGATCATTTGATTTTTTGCGAACATCCTCCTGTGTTGACCTTAGGAAGAATGACCAATCCGGACAGTTTGCTTTACCAGCGTCATGATATTGAAGAGCGGGGTGTGACGATCATCAACGTTGACCGCGGAGGAGATGTAACCTTGCATGCGCCGGGGCAATTGATTGTTTATCCAATCTTTAATTTAAATAAGCATGGTAAAGATCTTAAAGCTTATATGGAAAAGCTTGAAGAAGTTGCGGTTGATTTATTGAAGAATTTTGGTATATTGGCAATAAGCATTTCCGGACAACGTGGTGTGTTTGTGGGGGATGATAAGATTATTTCTATAGGTGTCGGGGTGCGTAAATGGGTTACCTACCATGGTTTGGGGATTAATGTTGCTACAGATCTGTCTCTTTTTAATTTGATCAAACCCTGTGGCCTTAACGTGTGCATGACCTCGATGCAAAAATTAAAAGGACATCCCGTTTCCATGAAGGATGTAAAAGCAAAAGTAGTTGAGCTGTTTCAGAAAAGATTTTTATGACCAAAATTATTTTACCCGAATTAGGCGAAGGGATCACTCAAGCCACGATTGCCTGCTGGCACGCGAAGGTTGATGAAGATGTCGTGGCCGGACAGGAAATTTGTGAAGCGGTCACTGACAAGGCTTCTTTTGTTATTGAGGCACCTGCCCCGGGTAAACTTAAATCTATTTTCGTTAACGAGGGCCAAGTAGGTTTGGTTGGTGGTACGTTGGGCACAATTGAGTCAATATGACGGAAATCAAGCACAAGCGTGTTTTACTAATGTATATTTCACAGGTTTCCGGGCATCGTCAGGGTGCGGTGGCGATCTCAAAATCCCTTAAGTCCCTTGATCCTGATTGTGAAGTGTTAAGCATCAACGGATTTGGTTACACCTATCCTTTGATGGAAAAAATCATCAATACTGCTTATATGGGTGTGATCAAGCGCGCGCCCAAAATTTGGGAATACCTTTATGATAATCCTAAGGTTATCAAGTTTTCTGAACAATGGAAGCAATCCATCCATCAATCGTCCCACAAAAAATTAAAGCCCCTGATCGATGAATTCAAGCCTGATGTGGTTGTTTGTACCCAGGCTTTTCCCTGCGGCATGGTTGCGGACTATAAAATGACTCATCAGCATGAGCTTACAGTCATCGGAGTACTTACAGATTACGCTCCGCATTTGTACTGGTTGCATGAAGGGGTGAATTATTATGTGGTTCCCTCCCAAGAGGCCTGCGACCGTTATGTGAAAGAAGGAATTTCTACAGATAAAATAAAGATTTTTGGAATTCCTATCCGTATGAAATTTGCGGAACATACGGGTGCTGAGAATATTGCTAAGAAATTAAAGCTCGATATAAATATTCCAACTATTCTGATCATGGGCGGAGGCCAGGGTTTGGGTCCCATGAAGGAAGCGGTCAAATCACTGGTACGCCTTGAGCGGCCTTTACAGCTGATTGTTATATGCGGTACCAATGTCAAGTTAGTCAACTGGATCAAAAAAATTCAGCGTAAGACAGATAAAAAGATCATTTTTTATGATTATGCCAGTAACGTGGATGAATTGATGGAAGTATCCACCTTGATCGTCAGTAAACCCGGCGGGATGACGACCAGCGAATGCCTGGCCAAGGGCTTGCCTATGGTGATTGTTGATCCAATCCCTGGTCAAGAAGAGCGTAATTCTCAATTTTTAGTCAACCAGGGAATTGCTATCCGTGTTGATGATAAGCGTCATATTGCCCATGAAATCGACGTGTTGTTGAATAACCCGAAGCAATTGGCGGCCATGAAGCAGGCAGCTTTAAAAAATGGTAAACCAATGGCTGCCGAGAATATTGCACGGTTAATTTTAAACGGGTCAGTTTAATATTTATGGGTAATTATAATCTTTATAGGTTTGCTCAATTTTTAGCTAATATTTTGCCTTTGAAGGTAAGTCAAGCTCTGGTCATGGCTTTGTGTGACTTGCATTTTTGTTTTTCCAAGACTGATCGTCGGGCGGTTGAGAATAATTTGAAGGTAGTGTTAAAGACGGACCAGGTGCCGGTACCTCAAGTCCGCGCGGTGTTTCGTAATTTTGGTAAATACCTGTTAGAATTTTTTACCATGTCCAAACGTTTGCAGCCGAAGTTTATTAAATCCAATGTCCATATCAAGAATGCCGAATACCTGACCGAAGTCTTTGAAAAAGGCAAGGGTGCTATCATTGTCAGTGCCCATGTAGGCAATTGGGAATTGGGAGGTGCTGTCTTGTCGATGTTGGGTTTTCCCTTATCAGTGGTGGCATTGGCGCATAAAGATGCAAAGGTCAATGCCTTATTTAACGCGCAGCGTGAAGCTTTTGGAACAATGGTGATACAGACCGATGTGGCTGTCCGACGTGTCGTGGAAGATCTTCACAAAAATCGTTTCGTTGCCATTCTGGGAGACAGGGATTTTGGAAATCGGGGGATAGTGATGGATTTCTTGGGCCATCAAACAATGATCCCTAAAGGGGCTGCTCATTTTTCTATGAAAACGGGCGCTCCTATTGTCCCTCTTTTTTTTCTTCGTACTTCTGAGGATCATTTTGAAATGAATATTTATCCGCCTATTTATCCGCCTTTTTTAAAGGACGGAAAGATTGAGAAACAGGCGGCGGTTGAGTATATTCAAGAATACTTGAGAGTCACTGAGGATGAAATCAGGAAAAATCCATCCCAATGGCTTTTATTTAGAGAATTTTGGCAATCATGAAAATAGCCGTTGTCATTCCAGCCCACAATGAAGCTCAAGCCATAGGCCCCTTGGTCGAAGCTGTGCGTGCTTTAGGGTATGATTGCATTGTGATTGATGACGGATCCGTTGATAAAACCTATGCTTTGGCAGAAGCTGCCCATGCGGTGATGCTCAAGACAGCAGTTAAAAGTGGTAAGGGCAATGCCTTAAAAGTTGGATTTGATTATGTGTTGAAATCCGGTTATGAGGCCCTGATTGCTATGGACGGTGACGGGCAGCATGCACCGTCAGATATCTCAGCATTTGTGACTTGTTGCCAGAATACGGGTGCCGATATTGTCAGCGGTAATCGCATGCTTAATCCGAAGGGTATGCCGTGGGTTCGTTTAGCTACCAATCATTTCATGTCCTGGCTGATTTCTCTTTTTTGTCGTCAATATATCCCCGACACCCAATGTGGTTTTCGTTTGATCAAAACCAGGGTGCTTGATGCTATTAAACTCGAAAGTTCTGATTTTGAAATTGAAACAGAGGTATTGATCAAGGCCAGCAAAAAAGGATTTAAAATAGCTTCGGTCGCCATACAGACCATTTACAGGGATGAGGTCAGTAAAATCCAACCAGTACGCGACACATTTCGTTTTATCGCCTATTTATGGCGTGAACTATTTCTAAAAAATGACTGAAAACTTTCTTTTTAAAGCTGTCTTTATTTCATTGGCTGCGCACACCGCTATTTTGTGTGTTGCTTATTTCAGCAAGATCAATGACCCGCATTATAAGTCTGTACGTCAGAACCGGATTGAAATCAGCTACAAGCCGATGCATAAACGGGCAGTTGATATTCGGGCGTATCCCGTCAGGCCGGCCCAGCATTTGGATTTAAGCAATAATCAAATGTTTTTCACCGACGGAACAATACCGGTGAGTTTGGTCAAAGAAAAACCCGCCTTGCCTTTTGGGATGCTCTATGAACGAAGGTCTGAACGTATGAGCACCATGGAGCTAAGTCGCAGGGTGGATATTAGGCCCATTACATCAGAAAAAATTAATAATCCTGTTTACGCTGCTTACTATGAAATGGTTCGGGATCGCATTAAGGAAAAAGTTTATGCGAATTATGACAAGATGGAAAGAGGATCAGTATACCTGACCTTTTTGTTAGACAATCATGGGATGCTAAAAGCCGCGCAAATCATACCAGAGAAAACCGATGCCTCAGAACATCTGCAAGAAATCGCCATGAGAAGCCTCAAAGAAGCCAGCCCATTCCCCGCCTTTCTACAAGGCATGGATCTCGCCGAATACCCTTTCAATATCGAGATCCAGTATCAAGTCAGCGACGATTAAGCGTGGACGGCTGGTATCGATAAATTTGTCCTGCTAAAATTTGACGTTCACGCTGGTACCGTTGTTTCCCAATATAGAGGTCACGCGAAAATATTCCGTGCCGCATACATAATACCTACCCATCTTTATTCTCGAAATTAGGGGTATCACGCAAAAGTTGACTTTTTTAAAATCCAGTGATAATGTAATGCACTTTACAGAAAGGTTCCTATGAGTATACAAAATCGTTGGGGAGATAATGTTGAGAAGGACGGGGGGCTTTTGGGGCCGGACGGGCAGCCGTTGGCTTCTTCACCAGAGACTCCTAAAGAAGATGCCGTACCGGCAGCCGCAGAACCGCAGTTGGATTTTTTTAATTACATCGCCAGTCTCGGATTTCAAACCATGATTTTTTTAGGTGAAATGCCAAACCCTATCACCAATCAAGTAGACAAAAATCTTAAGCAGGCTAAATTCCTGATTGACACGCTGGTTATTTTACGTGATAAGACCAAGGGCAATTTATCTAAGGAAGAAGATGATTTGCTTAACGGTTCTATTTATGAACTTCAGCTGCGTTATGTGGATCTATCTAAATGATCGATAAGAAGTTACTAGCATTGCTTGCTTGTCCCGCCTGTCAGGGCGACGTAGAGTTTAAAGATAAAAAAATAGTTTGTACAAAATGTCATCGGAATTATCCCATTGTAGACGGTATTCCAGTGCTTTTGGTGGACCCAACCGAAATTTAAATCACCCATGATGAATGCGCGTTTTAAAAAACTCGTTGAAGATTTTTCCCGCCATAAAAATATTGACGCTCTTTTAATTATCAATGACAGCAATATCCGTTATTTAACCCAGTTCCCGGCTTCTGAGTCCTGGCTTTTGGTTACAAAATCAAAAGCTTTTTATATTACAGATTCCCGGTATGTTTTGGAAGCCCGGCAGGGGTTAAAGGGTGTTACTGTTAAACAATATAGCGGCATGCCTTGTGCAACACTTTGTGAGCTTTGTAAACAATATAAGATCAAACGTTTAGGATTTGATGAAAGGCATACCAGTTTTGCCTTATGGAAAAAGCTTAAAGAATTTTGTCCGAGAAATGCCAAGCTTATCCCGGCTACAGGGTTGGTTGAAGGGTTACGCGAAATCAAGGATGATGAGGAGATTTCTCAGGTTAGAAATTGCCTAAAACTACACTTTAAAGCCATTGATTTTATGAAGAAAGTGGTGAAGCCAGGGCTATCTGAGTGTCAAATTGCGCTAAAATTGGAGCATTTTGTAAAATCTCATGGAGCAGGATTTTCTTTCCCGCCCATTATTGCCTCAGGGCCTAATTCCTGTTATCCTCACGCAAGAGCAACAAACCGCGTTATCCGTAATAATGAGAACGTATTGTTGGATTTCGGTATGGATATTAATGGTTATAAGTCTGACTTGACACGCAATTTCTTTTTGGGTAGAATAGCGCCTCGTGTAAAAGAAGTGTTTGATGCCCTGACCTTGGCCCAGCGGGAGGCCATTGCTCTTATAAGGCCTGGTGTGGCGTGTTCACAAGTTGATGCTCAAGCGCGTAAAGTTTTGCGCAAGTTTGGTTTAGCAAAATATTTTGGTCATTCGTTAGGTCATGGGGTGGGATTAGATATTCATGAAAACCCCCGGCTTTCCAGTCTGAGCACAAGTATATTAGAAGCTGGAATGATAGTTACCGTTGAACCGGGTGTCTATATTCCCAATCAATTTGGTATCAGAGTAGAAGATATGGTATTAGTAACCAAAGAAGGGTGTGAGGTGTTAAGTGGCTATTACAATTAATGAACTTGAAACTGGAATGGGATTGGTGGTTGATGGTCAGCTTTATTTTGTGACTGAGCTTAATCATGTTAAGCCTGGTAAGGGATCAGCATTTGTGCGTGTGCGTTTGAAAAATCTCCGTACTGACGCTGTTTTGGAACGCACCTACCGTACAGCAGAGTCGCTGGAAGACGCAGATCTTGAACGCCGCCGTATGCAATTTACCTATGTCACAGGCGATGAGTATCATTTTATGGACCAAAGCACTTTTGAAGATACCATTATAGCCAAGCCATTATTAGGTGACGGGATTAGATATTTGCAGGATAATATGGAAGTTGAAACTATTATTTATAAGAACCAGGTAGTTAAGGTAGAGGTTCCTAATTTTATTGTTGCGACCATCATAGAAGCTGACCCAGGGTTAAAAGGAGACTCTTCTCGGGCGGGGTATAAGCCTGCTAAAATTGATACCGGCGCATCGATTCAAGTTCCTTTATTTATCGGACAAGGTGAGACCATAAAAGTAGATACCAGAACAGGGGTTTACGTCGAAAGGGTCAAAAAAATGAATTTAAAAGAGATCAAAGAGATCTTGGTACTGATGAATGAAAACAATCTTAATGAAATTGAGATTGAACGTGATGGGTTAAAGCTTAAACTTAAAAAATCTGTAGAAGGGGTGGTTATGTCAGCCCCGACTCATTATGCCGTTGAATCTCTCCCTGCGCCAAAACCAACCTCTGTCGCAAGTCCTTCAGCTGCTGCTGATTCATCTAAGAATAAAGATATAAAGTCTCCGATGGTTGGTACCTTTTATCGCTCTCCGTCACCTGAAGCCGAATCTTTTGTTGAGGTTGGCCAAACGGTTGAAATAGGTCAGGTGGTTTGTATCGTAGAAGCTATGAAATTAATGAACGAAATCAAATCTGAAGTCCGTGGCAAGGTTATAGAAGTTGCTGTACAAAACGGGGAGCCAGTGGAATTCGGCCAGACTTTGTTTATCGTTGATCCACTTTAAGGCATTTTTATGTTCTCTAAAATCCTGATTGCCAATCGCGGTGAAATCGCTTTAAGAGTCATCCGTGCTTGTAAAGAAATGGGCATACGCACCGTTGCGGTTTATTCTGAAGCAGACCGTAGTTCTTTGCACGTTCGTTTCGCTGATGAGGCGGTGTGCATCGGTAAAGCTTCCAGTAAAGAATCCTATCTTAATATTCCAGCTATTATTTCTGCCGCGGAAATCACGGATGTAGCGGCAATTCATCCCGGCTATGGTTTCTTGTCGGAAAATGCTCATTTTGCTGAAATTTGTGAATCTTGCCATATCAAATTTATCGGCCCGTCCCCGGAAAGCATACGCAAAATGGGCGATAAAATTGTCGCCAAAGAAACAGTCAAGAAAATCGGAGTCCCCTTAACACCTGGGAGCAACGGCATTATCAAAACCCAGGAAGAAGCATTGAGTGTTGCCCAGAAAATAAAATATCCAGTGATTATTAAAGCGGTGGCTGGCGGCGGCGGTAAAGGCATGCGTGTATGTCACAATGACGTGACCTTGATTAATTCTTTTAAAATGGCCCAAACCGAGGCAGAAGCCAATTTTGGACTCGGGGATGTATATATAGAAAAGTACATTGAAGGGCCCCGCCATGTGGAGTTTCAAATTCTGGCAGATGAACATGGTAATGTGATCCATTTAGGGGAACGTGATTGCTCGGTGCAACGGCGTCATCAAAAATTATTAGAAGAGTCACCCTCTCCGGCGTTGGATGCTAATTTGCGTAAGAAAATGGGCGAAGCTGCGGTTAAAGCTGCCAAGGCTGTTAATTATCACGGGGTAGGCACCATTGAATTTTTGCTCGACACGCATAATAATTTTTATTTTATGGAAATGAATACCCGCATCCAGGTCGAGCACCCTGTTACCGAATTGGTTACAGGTATTGACTTGATTAAAGAGCAAATTAAAATTGCCATGGGTCAGAAGTTGAAAATTAAACAGGAAGATGTTAAATTTCATGGGGCTGCCATCGAATGCCGTATCAACGCTGAAGACCCCTATAACAATTTTATCCCAAGCCCTGGCAAAATTGCGGAGTTAAACCTGCCCGGCGGTCCTGGTGTCCGCATAGATACGCATATTTATCCAGGGTATACAATAAGTCCGTATTATGATTCTATGGTGGCAAAATTAATCGTTCACGGCCGTGACCGTAATGAAGCCATCCGTATCATGCGCCGTGCTTTGGATGAATTTTATATTGCACCTATCAAAACTACTGTTCCTTTACATATGGAAATCCTTAATCATCCCATATTCTTAGAAGGCAAGACCACCACACATTTTATAGAAAAAATGATGAAAAACGAATAAGAGGAAAATATGCGCCAAGACAATACCGTTGATTTAGGGGTCGTACAGATTCATAAAAAGGTCATCGGGGATATTGCAGCTGCGTCTATTCAAGAAGTTCCTGGCGCTGCGTTGGCCACTTTCGGTATCATTGGTTCTATTGCGGAAGCTTTTGGCTATAAAAATTATCCTTCTGTGACTGTCAGCGTTGATAAAGACAACCAAGTGTCTTTGGAGATCCGTGTTATAATCTACTACGGTATGAACATACCGGAAGTTGCCCGTCAGATACAGGACGTGATTCAACGCGCTGTCGAAGATGCTGTGGATATTAATTTAAGAGAAATCAATGTCAATGTTCAAGCCATTGAGAGGAGAGCCTAATGTGGTTGCTGACTCGAATTGCTATCATATTTTATATTTTTATTATTTGGGCTACAGGTGCCGCTGTCATGCTCTTTGTGGCCCATATTCTTGATTTGCAGACCATTCAACGATTATTGACGCTGGTTTATTTTGATAATCAAAGCGGTGCCATGGCCGGGATTTGCGCGGGCGGTATTATGTTCATGAGTTTTCTTTTAGCTAAACTTATTTACGGAAGCCGCCAGATGGAGCGTACCATTGCTTTTGAAAATCCTAGCGGCGGAGTCACCGTGTCATTGACAGCCCTTGAAGATTTGATCAAGCGTTTGATTGTGCAAATGCCTGAGGTCAAAGAGATCCGTCCCTATATGATCGCTGTTCGAAAAGGGTTGGAAGTAGATATTAAATTAGTCTTGCGTCATGAAGCCAATATTCCGGAGATGACAGCCCGTTTTCAGGATTTGGTCCGTCGAAAAATAGAAGAAGCTGTTGGTATGGAAGGTAAGATTAATATACGGGTGCATGTTATTAAGATTTCATTGGAAGATATTAAATTCAAGCACAAGGATGAATTTCAAATCCCAACCCAAGCTCCATTTCACGGATATAGATCATAATGAAGAAGATCGGCATCATGACAGGCGGGGCGGATTGTCCGGGACTTAACTCGGTCATTCGCGCGGTTGTGCGCAAAGGCATGCAAGAGGGCTATGTTGTCACCGGTATTAAAAATGGTTGGCTTGGCCTGATTGAGAATGATATGCGTGTCTTGGATGTTAAGTCCACCACCGGGATATTGGATAAAGGTGGTACTATTCTAGGCACCAGCCGTGTTAATCCTTTGC
>JABDGZ010000031.1 GCA_013285735.1 Candidatus Omnitrophota bacterium
GAAATTACAACAAAAGTTAAAAAAACTGAGCAATGATACCTTTTCCTCGATCAATTGTTGGTAAACATCGATCAGCATTTGGACCATGCGGAACAAAATGTAGGATAAACCGATGCTCAGGTAAGGCCAACTGATAAAAGGCAAAAAAGATATAAAAGCGTATTTCTTTAAATAGATAAAAATGACCAAAATGACACTTAACGAAGCTATAAGAGCAGCCCTGTTAGTAAATGTCCCTACTAACCGTATCCCTAAGAATCCCGCGCATAAAAAAACCACCAGAGGCAACAATTGTGAAAGGTCATTGACATACGTCAGGATAAAAAATAAATTCAACAATGGAAAAACAACACTGATGCGGTAACGTAAAGGGGAAAAGTAAACAATAAAAAGGGCACTAAAGAGAAATATAAAAAATTTTATCGAAAGAAAATCCATGATGACCTTAAAATTTATTTACCGATTGTTATATTTTTTAAATGGTATCCAGCCTAAATCTTTCTAAAATCCCAAAAATCGCCGTTGGGAGAGAACATACTGCGAGATGGCCTTTTCCCAGACCTCTGCTTCCTCTTGAGTAGGATGGACTGAATCGACAAAATCCGCATCCGGAATAGGTGGTAAAAGTGTCGCCAAATCGATATACCTTACCCTGGGTATTGTTTCGATCTTATTGATGTATAATTGCCTTTTTGAAATATATTTCTTATAATATTCATTGATTCCATGCATCCATGAAGGGGTAGGAAGCTCAACGACAACTACTGATCCTCCGCTTTGTTCTATTTCTTTACATAGGCTAATAAAGCTATCCATTTCTGGAGCCTCCATATATTCCCTTATATCACCATAGGCATTCTTCCATTCTACTAAAGAAGCCCGTTTCATTTCTTCCCCCTGAGAATCTTGGGGACTTCCCTTCGAAGGATGTAAAGACAACCAAAAATTATCATAATACAATTTAATATCATAAAGAATGATTTCACCCAATAAGAACGGCCTTAATAAATGGACCGCCAGCGGCATAAAATGAGGGTCAAGTGTCGGTTCTAACGTGTTATTACTTAGCTTATATAAACCATAACGCAGCCCCTCCGCTTCAAAATAAGTTAAATTCTTATTTTTCCATACAACGTGCCCCATGGAGGACTTGTTATTAATAAATGTTCCACAGAATAAGTTAATAATAAAAATTGTTCTTTTCAAAGAACCTTGACTTGACATCCGAAATACATCAACGACGTTTCTTAACTGAGTAACATTTGAACCCCTAACAGTGGCATGGTTAACAGAAAAATCCGGCAAAATCTTTTGCATGATGGCAGCTCTCATCTTCACAGAATTAGACGCTCCTAAAATAATAATACGATTTGTATTATGCTTACTCAGCCAAGAGCCCAAAAGGATGTTGGGGGCATCATATAAATAAATATTTCCTTTTAGCACATCCCCGCGAACATGGTTGCTATGCCCAACTCTACTATTATCGATCACCTTGCTTATCGGATAAAGATGGTAGGATAAAAGCAAAAACAACAAATACCAGAAAGAAAAAAAGGCAATAATAATACCTGTTTGTCGAAGAATATTTTTCACTTTTTATTTGATCCTTTGGATGAATGTTTCATCTTTATCTTTCTCAAAATCCCAAAAATTTCCGTTGAGAAAGAACAAACCCAGCGATGGCCTTGCTCCACATCTCCCCTTCTTCCTTAGTTGGATGAACTGAATCGACAAAATCCCCATCGGTAATAGGTGGTAAAAGTGTCGCTAAATTGACATACCTCAACCTGGGTATTATTCTATCCTCATCAAGATATAACAATCTTTTTAAAGTATATTTTTTATAATACTCAGATTCATTTTGCATCCATGGTGCTGAAGGAAGGTCCACGATAACTACCGATGCTCCGCTTTTCTCTATTTCTTTACATAAAGTGACAAAATCACTCATGATGCCATCTTCCGCAAAATCCCTAATATTACCTAAACTATCCCTCCATTCAGCTAAAGAAGCCTGTTTAAATTCTTCCCCTTTAAGGTCTTGGGGCTTTTTCTGAACAGCATGTAAAGACGCAAAAGAATTATCATAATACGATTTAAGATCATAAAAGACAAGGTCACACAATAAGAACGGCCTCAATAAATGGACTGCCAATGGCATCATACGAGGGGCCAGTACCAATTCCAGCTTGTTATCTCTTAGCTTATATAAACCATAGCGTAGGCCTTCCGCTTCAAGAAAGGTCAGATTCTTATTTTCGTATAAAACATGCCCTCCCGAGGCATTATCATTAAAAAATGTCGCGAAACATACACCGATAATAAAAATTGTTCCTTTCAAAGAACCTGGACTTGACTTACGAACTACATAAACAATGTCCCTTAACTGAGTAATATTGGAATTCCTGACAGCAGCAAGATTAATGGTAAAATCTGGCAATGCTTTTTGCATTACGGCAGGATTGATCCTCAGGGCATTAGATCCTCCTATAATAATAATGCGCTTTGACTCATGCTTGGTCACCCAAAATCCCAAAAGAATATTTTGCGCATCATTTAAAAAAATATTACTCTTAAGTTTCCCAAGGACAAGTCTATTGTTCCTCTCATGAAGCCTGCTATTATCGACCACCGTATTTTCTGGATAAAAATGATATGTTAAGAATAAAAAAAACACATACCAGAGACAAAAAAACAGAAGAATGACAGCCATTTGCTTAAAAATATTTTTCATTAGAAAGCCTTGTAGACAAAATCAGGAATACCCCCGAAACCATAAAACCAAAACCCAATAACTATAAATAACTCAAAAGATAGCCATGTTCTGGAAAAATAAAAATTCCCATTTAATGACGTAATACCTCTGCCAAAAATATACTTAAAGCCACGAACTAGCCATAGAGCGCCAGCCCATAAAAAGATGCCCAACAGAAAACTCATTAGAAAGCCCTGTATTTTAAATTTTATCATCAGCTTAACCAGATCCTTTAAATCCAACCAACAACAACTGGTACCCATGCTCCAGTACGAAAAAGTCAACGCTGTGCCCAAAAGGCCAGAAAGCCCATGTTCAATGATCTTTTTATATTGCACGCTATAATATTTACGCATCAAAACATCGAAAAGCTTGTTTATACTCATCCCCGCGCCAAGAAACAATCCATAAATCAAAAATACCCACGATGACCCATGCCATGCCCCCATAATAAAGAATACAAAAAAATACGCTAGAACTCCGTAATAGGGCACTGCTTTTCGGTTTGGCCATTTATCAGTAAGAAATAGGACAAACGGATTGAACAAATAAAATTTAAACCACTCCGAAAGCGTAATGTGCCAACGAGACCAGAATTCCAGGAAACTGCGGGATTCAAAAGGCCGGTTAAAATTTTCCGGCAGCTCGAAACCCAAAATCTTTCCAAAACTAATGACAATATCCATATACCCTGAAAAATTAAAATATAAATATAAACTACAAAAAAAACTCGCCAAAATAAACTTGCGGCAAAGCACTAAAGAACTTTCGTTAACCGTCGAATCTTGCATAAAGGAAAAGAACCATTTATAATAACCCATGCACAGGGTTGAAAGGATAACAACCTTAAAAAGCCCATGAATCATTCTTGAAAAAGAATCAAAAACCTCTCTTTCTGTCAACGCCTTTTGCCCCAAAGATGATTCTTGCAATTTATAATCCTGATACCTTTGGATAGGGCCAGAAACAAAGGTGAGAAAATTACAACAGAAATTAGAAAAACTGACCAGTGATACCCTTTCCTGAATCGATTTCTGATAAACATCAATAAGCATTTGGACCATACGAAACAAAATGTAGGATAAACCGACGCTCAGGTAAGACCGACTGATAAAAGGCAAAAAAGATACAAAAGCGTATTTCTTTAAATAGACAAAAATGACCAAAATGACGCTTAACGAAGTTATAAAAGCAACCCTGTTAGCAAATGTCTCCACTAGCCGTATCCCTATGAATCCCGCGCCTAAAAAAACCACCAGAGGCAATAATTGTGAGAGGTTATTGACATAAGTCAGGATAAAAAATAAATTCAACAATGGAAAAACAACACTGATACGGTAACGTAAAGGGGAAAGATAAAAAATACAAATGGCGCTAAAAAAAAATATAAAGAATTTTATCGAAAGGAAATCCATGATAGGTTTAAGGCGATTTACCGACTATTGTGTTTTTCAAGCAGGTCCAGCACTTCTCCAACGTTCTTGAGTTGACCTATCTGGGCAGCACTAAACCTGACCCCAAACTCTTTCTGTATGGCAGCAACCAATACCACATGCATCAAAGAATCCCATTCTGAAATATCCTTGGCCGTCATTTCACCAAAAACTTCAATCAACCCATTATCAAAAACATCCCTAAAGACTTTATTAAGACGTATCTTTATTTGGGATCTTGCATCCGTCATTTCAAACCTCCGTTTCAGCGACCTAGTCCGGTTGCTGATTTTATTTTCTTATCGCATATATATTCAGAGCCCCAGACCCTTGAAGCGGCTTGATCTCTTCAATAGTTGTCCTGAATCCTTTTGTATGTAGTAATTTTGTAATTCTATCGGTACGATCCCCCATTAAATTATGCGATTCCAATACAATCTGTTTAATTTTAACCCAATCCTGATCCAGAATACCCTTGAGCACATCTTCCTCTGCATTTTCAACATCCAATTTCAATAAATCTACCGAAGAAATATCATGGTCATGAAAAAAACTTGAAATGGTCGTGACAGGGCATCTATATTGTTTCTTATGACTTAAGAATTCTTCATTAATATAATTATCTATCAAATTTTCCAAAACAGGACCTTCTTTCAATCCGCCTTTTTTCGAATTGTCGAAGGCAGCTTTCAAGAATTGACTGTCTTGGACATCGTTTGTACAATATCCGGACAATACTGAGTAATGAGGATAAAAAATAAAATCCAATTCTCCAACCTTGTCTGACAATCCTATATTGTAAACCTTGACCCATTCGGCATAGCCTGCCATATTAAGTTTCAGAACTTTAAATGTATCAGGGATCGGTTCAAACGCAAAAATAGTTGCTCCGGGAAATTTATTTTGGACCCATAATGAAAAAAAACCAATATTAGCCCCCACATCCAATATCACTGATTTATTATTAATTTCAATCCCAGACTTTAGATATATTTCTTTATTAAAAATCTCCTCATAAAGATACTTGGTTTCATATTCGTTAATGCTGATTATTGTCATGCCATTGGGTAGCGTTTTTTGCTTGTTTACCAACTCCTCGTTTAATTTTCGATCATCATCCATGAAAAGACCTCTTTCTTGTCGTTATAACTATCTTTAACAGACCCTTATAGAATCTTGGCCACGAACAAATCTCAGGAGGCCTTTAAATTTCCTCACATATCCAGTGAGGAATATACCTTTTATGTGATCAATTGTAAATAAAATAATACCTTATGGGACCTGTACCAGCCCGGATTGCCCAATAAGTTCTCCAAGACGTTTTTGGTTCCACATCATTTAAGGCTCTCAAAACTGAAAATAAATAAACGCATTCCTGCCCTGTTCTCCCCAAAAAACTATCCCTAACATGAGCATATAATAAAAACTCCACCTGACCCACGTTGGCCTTTGAGCAAGCATATGCCTTATTGATCCATGATTTTGCGCCCTATGGACAATCATCAAAACACCTATAAGCGCTGCTGAAAGCATAAAATCTTGACGATGAAGACCAAAGGTATCGTAAAAAGCGACTTGGTTGAGCCCTAGATGATGCCAGCCATGTGGTAATTGGGTGATAATATAGATGGCATCATGTAAATTTTGAGCCCTAAAGAATATCCAAGAGAAGCAAATCAAAAGAAAAATGATCAAAATTTGCCAAATTTCAAGCAAGTTTTTGTGTCTGGCCAAGCCCGTTCTTTCTCGGATATTTGACCTTAAATCGCTTGTCCAAACCGCAAATAATAAATAAAAACCATTTAACGCTCCCCAAATAATATACGTCCAGTTAGCACCATGCCATAACCCACTGATGATAAAAACTATCATAATATTAAAATAAAACTTTTGATTTGAAACCCGGTTACCTCCCAAAGGGATATACACATAATCCCTAAACCATGTAGAAAGAGAAATATGCCAGCGCTTCCAGAACTCCACCACTGATTTTGAAAAATACGGCCGGTTGAAATTATCCATCAACTTAAAACCCATTACTTGTGCAGCACCTATCGCGATATCCGAATACCCTGAAAAATCACAATAAATTTGAAATGCAAAAAAGAAGGTGGCCAGAGCAAGCGACGGGCCCTTGAAATCTGTCGGGTCTCCATAAACCTGGTTCACATATAAAGCTAAACGATCCGCGATCACAATTTTCTTAAACATTCCCCAGGCCATCAATTTAAGACCGTCCACTACTCTCTGGTATTCAAAATGATGTATTTCATAAAATTGATGTAAAAGATTAGCAGGACGCTCAATGGGACCAGCAACTAGTTGGGGATAAAACATGACATACAATGAATATATCCAAAAGTTCCTTTCGGCTTTTTGTTTTCCTTTATAGACTTCAATAACATAGGCCAAGCTCTGAAACGTATGAAAAGAAAGCCCAATGGGCAATATGATCTGTAACGCGCCAATCGGATAGTTCCATCCGATGAAATGGGCTATGGACTGACAGTTCGCATTAAAAAAATTAAAATATTTAAAAATAAAAAGAGCAGTGCAAGTGGCCAAGATGCTTATTATCAAAAAATGCTTCTTTTTACTATCCGGGGCCTCTTCTACCCAAATAGCCATAAAATAATCTATAAAAATGAGCACAAATAAAACAAGAATATAGGCTGGTATAAAAGCCATATAAAACACACAACTTGCTATCAAAAGCAAAGCCCAACGCCACCCATGAGGTAATACAAAATAGAGCGTGGTCACAACCGGAAAAAAAATCAAAAATTCTAAAGAATTAAACAGCATCCCTTAAGCCCCATCATTTAATTACATTTTCTTCTTTAAAAAGCCTTCCTAGAGCCTCTTTTCTGGCGTGAATACCATCCAGAAAATCAGCATCTTTAAATCCATACATCAAAGGATTATAAGAACCCGCTACCTTCAAATGATATTTATGCGCAAGACTTCTAAAGTACACTTCAGCATCAAAGACACTTCTCATTTTTGGATTTAACAAAAACTGCTTATATGTTTCTTCGGGATAGGGAGGTAAAAAAATGACAACGTCTACTCCTTTTTTTTGCAAATATCCTATCAACTTATCCATAATATCCATCCGGGCATTGTCCAAATGAAACTCATAATCCTTCCTGTTTTCACTAAGCATCTGCGTCGCAGCCCTTCCAATTTGTTCATCCGTCTTGGCAACAAGCATCTGCGTGGGCCAAGAAAGACTACCATCATGAAGTTTGATTCTATAATCGCCGGCAGTCTCGTCTGTAACAAAGAATTTATCTTTATGATCATGCCTCTGCTCGAGCGCCAAAGAAACGGCACTTTGAAAATAGCTCAAAGAAAACATATTAATATATTGCGGGGAGACCGGCTTGGAAATCCATCCATCACGAACACCTAGTTTTTGGGACATTACCCAGATATCTGGATAAATAGATTGATATTTCTTTCGACTAAATTGGGCATTGAGCATCCACGGTGATGCCTCTAGGATCAATACCTTGGGTAAAATCCCTTTCTCATCATAGATCTGGAGAATTCCAAGATCATCCGCTAAAAGGTCCTCGGAAACTGAGCTGTTGACTGTTTTGAGGCCATGAAAAACATCTTCACCTATCTGCATTGATCGGCTTGAGCCCAAGATAAGCACATCGGGACTGGCCTTCAGATCATTGATATAATATTTTTGGACCAATCGCTCATCGCAATCTACCCAACCAACATTATGTCCCGATGTTAATATTCTTGCAACGCGCTGCGCATACCCATCCCCGTGATATAAAAAGGCTGGGTCAACAAAATAATTAGTAAGAAAAATCAGAAGGAGAATGGGCGTAAAACAAAAAAATTTTTGAAGGACCTTGCCAACGCTTGATATTTCAGAAGAAAACTTAGGTTCCACATCCATCCTGTTCTTCGATTGTTAATTTCAGGATATGCTTCTTGCCATCCTGGACAAAATAAGCACCTGGACCATTTTTAAAAGACCTTGCTCTGATGATATTAATTAAATCTGAGGCCTTGTATTTCTTCTCTAAAAGAATAGCGCTATGCTCATCAAGTTCGGACTTTTTATGGAATGTCGCCTTCCTATTATCTTGCTGATGCGGTTGAATCTCAAGCCGTCTGATCTTACCGTACGCCTTTTTAAATAATGACACACACTCCTGGCGGCCTACGTTAAAAAGTTCTTCACCTGTATGTGAATATTTAACATCGATCTTTTTCTGAAATAATATAGGCCCCGTATCAACTCCCTTATCAATAAAATGTAGTGTGACGCCAAAAGGTGACCCTTCTACAATGGCCCAATAAGAAGAATGTTTACCACGACCGTAAGGAAGGAGGCTCGGATGCATATTAATCCATCCTACCTTGGCCGCATTTAAAGCAGATTCTGGAATAATGTCGGGCCACCACGCCAAAAAAACTAAATCCAAAAAATATTTCTTAATCTTTGTGATAAAAGCTTCATCTCGGCTATCAATCTTACGAAACAATTTGACGCCGTTCTTGCGGCATAGATCAGCGATGGCCTGTTCGTAAGGAGTTCTATCATTCCGGGAAGTAGCAACGAACTCGATGGATTGCGGCTGCTTAAGGCAAAACGCAAGTGCTTCAAATCCAGGCTGATCCGCCGCGAATATGGCTGCTTTTGTCCTAGGTATTTTGGAGTTTTTCATTTTTATTGCCCATTCCCATGAGGGGCTTAATAAAATCTCTGACAGCCCAGTACCCTATTTTAAAACATAAAAATAAATAATTTCCCAATGACCAGCAGGAAAGCTTGATCTTTTCTAGAAAAGATAAACGGTCAGTGGTCAGGATAATTTTTTGTAAAAATATTTCCCGAATCAAATAAACCGGACGCACCAACAAAGGATTAGTAATACGCATAACCCTGGCAGCTTTTGCAAGGCTGTCTGAGCCTCCGCCCCATCTTTTCTTCATGAGCCTTTTTTCAGAAGTAAAAAATTCACCCGACAAAGACAGTTGAGCTGGTAATAAATGGTCTGAGGTAATAATATTGTGCAGTGGCATGGCCTTGGCCAAAGCACTGCGCCTATAAATACCATAAAAGATTCCACCAACATGTTTATGGTTATGTAAAACTTGCTTGTAACGCTTAAATCTTTCCATGGGTTTAAGACCTATTGTTGTCACACCCTCATCGATAAACATGATCTCCGATGAGTTGGCAAAAATGCTATCACAGGCGGTACCCGACAAAACAACGGTATCTGATTGATTAAACGCCTCCATGCATGTGCGCATGTACGACGGGTCCCAATAGTCATCATGAGCAGCCCACATAAAATAATCAGCCGATGCCAATTGAAAAACATTATTAAAATTCCAAATCGGCCCTCGGTTGATCTCGTTACGATAATATTTAATCCTTGAGTCTTTTAACACATACTCTTTACAAATATCCTGAGTTTTATCGGTAGAGCCGTTATCTGAAATGATCAGCTCAAAATCAACGGACTGCTGGGCCAATAGAGCGTCCAAGGCCTGGCGGGCATAATTTTCGCCGTTAAAAATAGGCAGACCGATACTGACTTGAGGTTTCTTAGTCATTCTCAATGTACTCGTTTAAGAAATCCATCCGGGCAACCTGTAATTTGCAATTTATGGTCAATGTCCTTATCCACCATAAACTCTTTATGCTTCTTAGCATACTCCAGAGCAGCTGTCCTGGGATTATCATGTTTGCCCCACGGACGATCTATCACTGTCCCGTCAGGCATAAGGTCAACGATGGTGTCCATCACCACACAATAACTGCCAGGGGTCACCAAAGGGGCATACGCTTCCAGTTCAGCAAGCACATGTTTGTGTGAATGATTAGAATCAAGCGTCACCAAGATATTTTTGTAACCCTTGGCGAACTGTTTGACCTTTGTAACAGTATCAGGATCTATCGAAGATCCCTGGATCATCTCAATACGATGCGCCATCGGGTGCGCCAGGATCGCCTCATGATTATGGGCGCGGATATCGATATCAATACCCAGTACCCGACGACGATTAGGCGCCTTGGGATCTAATTTTTCGCCTTTTTCCACGGCTTCACAATAATCAATTAATGACAACACTGAAGCGCTCATAATAAGAGAGCCTCCGTGAGCAATACCGGTTTCAATGATCAGGTCAGGCTTGACCTTCCAAATGATTTCCTGCATGGCAATAATATCTTGAGGATATTGGATAATCGGCCTTCCCAATGCAGAAAAATTATACGAATACTTATATTTGAATGATTCCACAAACCAATCTAATGATAGACGTTGAAGATCATTAGCTTTACCCAGGGAAGAAATGTTATCTACCACTTCTTGTTTAAAAATTTCGATCGGACCTGATTTCATAAACCCTCCCAATGACTTAAATTGTCTGAAAATTTATACAGCTACACTGCTCCTGGTTTTTTCCTTTATCAAATTAGCTATAACATCAACAACCCGCTTAATACCATCTTCACTTATTTCAAAATAACTCGGCAAATTAATGGCCCTGTTATAAAGGTCATAACTCACCACATTTTCTTTCTTTGCTTCAAACATCGGCATCATGGTCAGCGGATAGAAGAATACCCTGCCATCAATATTATTCTGTTTTAATGTTTCCAAAAACTTATACGGGTCGAAATTCAACTTTTTATCAAAGACAACGGTAGGCATCCAATAGCCCGGCTGAGTTTCAGGCACATCTGAAATAGGATTCATCTGTAAGCAATCAATTGTTTTTAATAAATTAAAATACGAAAAAAAGATACCCCGTTTCCGTTTTATCAATGTTTCAACCCGTTCCATTTGGGCACAACCAATGGCCGCCTGTACATTGGCCATCTTATACTTTAGCCCAACAGTGTTAGACCAGAATTGCCGAGTTTCTCCACGTGCGCGACCCTGATTGCTCAATGTGAAAACTTTTTCATAAAGCGCATCGTCGTTGGTAACGAACATCCCGCCTTCACCGGTTGTAATCGTTTTGGTCCCGTGAAAAGAAAATACACCAAAACGGCCAATGCTGCCGGCACGTTTACCTTTATACACTGAACCAATGCCCTGTGCAGTATCTTCAATGACGGCAATACCGTGAGGCTCAGCAACAGCAAGTAACGCATCCATATCACAAAGATTTCCATATAAATGCACGGCAAGAATGGCTTTAGTGCGTGGCGTAATAGCCGCCTTAACTTTGACGGGATCTAAGCACCATGTGTCGGCCAAAATATCTACAAAAACAGGTTTAGCACCAAGTTGGATAATGGGTGCAGCTGATTGTATCCAATTTGTATCTGCCATAATAACTTCATCGCCAGGCCCAATCCCCAGGCCCGCAAGTCCCAAATGCAACGCACCGGTGCAGCTTGAAGTTGAGATCGCATATTTAACACCTAAATGCTGCTTAAACATGGTCTCAAACTTTTGGATATACTCATAACACTTATCCCCCCACCCGTTTGTTACGGCATCCGTCGCATAACGGATCTCAAGCTCGGTGATTGATGGCTTGGCATAAAGAACACGTGAACTCATAACATTCCCTCGATTTTTGGTTAGTAATTACCTAATCATGAACATAAATAATCTTACTTCCTTGTGGCTCGAATTTAAACGGGCTCTCTTTGAGGTCACTTAAAACTTCCCTGACCTTAGGCTGATATTTTTCATCACAATACAAAAGAAGAAAACCACCGGCACCAGCCCCTAGAATTTTTCCTCCGGCAGCACCAGCCTTACGTGCTTTTTCATAATACGCATCAATCTGCGGAGTGCTTATCCCATTGGCTAGTTTCTTCTTTAACAACCATCCTTCATGCAAAATATTTCCAATCTCATCAATCTTATTGCATACCAATTCATCGCGTAAACCCCGCGCCAAATCGACCATTTTATCTAAGACATCTAAATTCGTCGATGTTTTACTTTTCTGCTCTCCCAAAATAGTGGAAGATACTCTGACGAGTCCCGTATAAAACAGCATTAATTTATTGTGCAAAAGTGTTTTAGTTTCTGTTTTGCAAATGATCGGGTCCACAAAAACCGTACCATCTTTATTAAATTGAATGTAATTAAAACCACCATAGGCACTGATGTATTGGTCTTGCTTGCCCATGGGATGCCCCAAAATATCAATCTCAACCTTACAGGCATCATCCGCCAATCGCTGGGCTGAAGCATGCAAGCCCTTATATGCATACAAGGCGTTTAAAACACCGACGGCCAATCCGCTGGAAGAACCTAGACCAACTCCTGCCGTGCCCAAGGGAATGTCCCCCATGTAAACAACTTCTATTTTCTTGCTGATTTCCAACAATTTAAGTGATTCACGGATAACGTTATGTTCGAGGGCATTAACATCATCGACCAGCTCGGTTTTTGAATAGCTGACACGGATCATGTCATCGAATTTCTTGTTGACGGTAATATAGACATATTTGTCAATCGCGGTGCTGACAACGGCCCCGCAGCCGGTTTTATAATACTCTTCCAAATCCGACCCGCCGCCAGCTAAACTGACCCTCAAAGGTGTTCTTGAAATAATCATGGCTTTTTCTCCATCGTTTTCATAAAGCACCTTCCAGTGCCAAAAAATCCTTTAGTAATGGTGCTGTTTTATCTTTATCGGAAAGCAATGGATCATTCACTGGCCAAGGAATCGCCAGCGCCGGATCATTCCAGCGTACGGTCCTGGCACTTTTAGGCTCATAAGCAGTGTCCATCTTATATAACAACGAACAATTATCAGTGAGTGTACACATGCCCATGGCTATTCCTTTAGGTACATACAAAAGTTCCGGTTTCTCGATAGAGAGTGTGACTGTATCCCACGATCCAAATGTCAAAGAAGTTTCCCTTAGATCCAGCAAAACCATCAAGATACTCCCTTGTGCTGCGCGGACCAATTTTGTCTCCGCATGAGGCGGGCGTTGAAAATGCAACCCGCGAACCGTTCCTTTCGTCGCTGAAAAAGAATGGCTTTCCTGTACCCATTCAGTCACCAGGCCATGCTGCTTTAATTCATCTTGATCATAGGTCCGCATAAAAAAACCACGGTGATCACGGAGCACATTCATATTAATACGAAATGCACCTTGAATTTTTAAAGAAATAAATTCCATCACCTCTTTAGATCCTCACACACTTTTAATCAAACGCGGTTCTTTAGGAAACGGCATAATATACTGCCCTTTAAAACCACGCTTGGCGCATTCATCCATAATCTCCTGGCCAAAATTCCAGGCAAGTATAAAAATCACATCTGGTTTTAAAGCCATGCCTTGTTCAAAAGAAACAATGGGCACATCACCCGCCGGCGTCATAAATCCTTGCTTGAGAGAGTTATTATCAATCACTGCTTCCAAATAATTCTTTCCAATGCCACAAAAATTGATATAGGTAGCGCTTCGGGCAGAAGAACCAAAACCAACAATGACTTTGTCACCTAATCCTTTAAGCAAATCCAATGTCTTTTCGCGATGGGCATTGGATTCTTTAAAAAATTTTTGCCAAACCAAAGCTTCATTAACACCAGATTTTTTCTCTTGATCAAGAATATCAAGATAACTAGGTTCAAGGATGCGTTTCGTCTTGGAGAAATATAGCACCAATGAGCCGCCGCTAATAGGACTTATATCCACCGCATACGGATAAAGGCCATACTTATTCAATAACCATCCAAGTGAATGGGCTGTAAAATAACATAGATGTTCATGATAAATGGAATCGTAATGAAGTTCTTCAGCAATAATCCGCCCGCTATGAAATTCAATCACACCAGTCCCATCGTCAGACAGGGCGCGGGCGATACCTTCAATCACCCCATGCAGTTGGCTGACATGCGGGATAACATTACGTGCAATGACAACTTTAGGGGAAGCATATTGCTTAATCATACGTTCAGCAGTCGCCAGATTCCAATAAGCACAATCGGTCCGCACTCCATCTCGCATTGCCATTGCCGCGATATTCTTCGCAGGCTCAATCCCAACAACGGATATCCCCTTGGCCATAAATTGTTTAAGTATGGTGCCATCATTCGACGCTATTTCAAATACACAATCTTCCCCTTTAAGTCCTGCCCGTTGAATAACGCGATGAGCAAATGTTTGCGCATATTCTCTGGCCCCCTTAGAAGTTTTTGTCACCCAAACATAATGATCGAAAAGAATCTCTTTTTTGACGGTCTCTTTAAGCTGAAAAAGAGAACACGTCGGACAAAATGCCGTTGTTAAAGGAAATTTTTTAACAGGTGCATGGCTGTCCTTAACCAGGGCATTGGCCAAAGGCTGAATTCCCAAATCTAAAATATCGACTAACCCACGGGAAGAACAGCTACGGCATTCCTGTATTGTTTCAAAATCATGATCCGGCATGAAAAGCTCCTACCTGTACCCAACGTAAATTCCCGTTTAATTCTCCAAGTGTTTGCAAATGGTTGATCTGTTTTAAACGAACGCACTCGCGCCCCCGAAAATGACTTTCTTTAAAATTAACCTTCTTAAAAAATTCAACCAGCTCACGGCCGCCGCGGTCCAGGTCCCATTCTGGTTTAAAATAACTTTCAAGCTGTGTGAGGATTTTCTTAAAACTGACCCTATACGTCCGGCTGTCCTTGCCATGTTCGCCGGTAAAGACCAGGGTGCTTCCCGGCACTGAACGCTGAGCTGCTTCAGCCAAATCGCGCACCGTAAAATTACCATTCGGAATACCAACGTTAAAGGCTTGGCCAGCAACTAAATTCAACGGAGCCTCGAGACCGGCGATATAGGCATTAGACACGTCCTTGACGTGAACGACCGGCCGCCAAGGAGTACCATCGCTTTTGATTTCAATCTTACCGGTGGTATACGCGCAGGCCACCAGATTATTATAAACAATATCACAGCGCAACATGGGGCTTGCACCAAAAACGGTCGACGGGCGAAAACAGATCACATGAAAATCCTTATCTCCCATTGCTGTCAAAGCACATTCTGCCTGCCATTTGGTGCTGGCATACGCAGTCAAAGGATTTTTCTCACTATTATCTTCTTCCAGTTCAATATCTAACGCAGAAATACCGTACATGCTCTGGGAAGAAGAATAAATGAAACGCTTAACACCTGCTTTTTTAGCCAACTGCGCTAATTTCATTGTCCCGTTAAAATTAATTTCTTCCGTTAAGCCCGGAGCTAATTCACCTAAAGGGTCATTCGAAAGTGCTGCCAGATGGATGACCGCATCAATCCCTATAAAGTCCTGCTCGCTAATATCACGGATATCTTTTTTGATCTGACGGATAGGCTGAGCAAAGGCATGTAGTTCGCAACCGTCATAATAACCAGTATCAAAACCGGTGACATTATATTTCTTTGCTAAAAGCATATCAACCAAAACTACACCGATATAGCCTCTATTACCCGTTACTAAGACGTTCATTTTCCCTCCACTATTTTATCCACGATGGCTACGAGCCAGACATGATGGGCCATTTCGACGAAATTATAACTTTTACTGTCGACCCAAAAATTCAAAGATCCCATGCTTCGCAGAGGATTGTCCTTTTTAAAACCTGAAAATGTAATGATATCAAGCCCCATCTTTTTAGCCTTGGCAGCGCCCAAAAGGATATTCTTTGATTTGCCGCTGCTGCTAATCATAACGGCCAAATCCCCTTTGTCAGCATAAAATTCCAAAGCTTGTTCTACCCAATGTTCATACCCATAATCATTGGAAAGACAGGTCAAAAGATCCGCTTCGTTAAAATTAATGGCCCGAATTCCCGCTGTTTTGCTTAAATCCACGGAAACATGGCTGGCAATGGCAGCGCTCCCGCCGTTACCGACAAAAATAATTTTACGGCCTTTTTTTTGTACTGCTTTGAATTTCTCTACAACTTCTTGTAATAATTGAGCATCCACATCCTTGATATGTGCGTTGATCTGGGTCAGGTAATTCTCAAAAAAACTCATTTGATAGCCTCCAGGGTGATGGGTGTGAAGCGTTCCTTTTGAACTACTTGCTCAAAATTCTTCAAGCTCTCGATGTTTGTAATGTAATAGTATTGCCTATCTGTCACATGCGCCAAAAGCCGGTGTTCACGGGCCAATGAAGCTAAGATCGTTTCTTCAAAAGAAATATTCCCTTGTCTTTGCGAATCCAATATATTCTTATCGACGATAAAATATCCGATATCAACACCATTAAGCTTTTTAGAAATTCTCTTTTTATCATACTCGATGACAAAGGCGTTTTGACCAATCTCTACATTATTTTCCCAGCCATACTCTCCGGAGCCCTGCTTATTACTAAAAACCGTTGTCATGGCTGAAGCCTTATTATTTTCAAAAAGCTTCTTCATGGCTTCGATCTCGATAGGCCAATAATTATCTCCGTAGAGCAATAAAAAACGGTCATCCAAATAAGGGTATGCGTTTAGTAAACGGCGTCCGGTCAAATCTTCCGCTGTACCGATAGAATATTCCACCTGTATACCACCGGGCAAGGATTTGCCATAGCGGTTGACAATAGTCTCAGCACGATACCCCAGCAAAAAAAGTATTTTCTTGATGCCCGCATCTGCCAATGTCTTTATTAAATAATCCAAAAATGGGACTCCGTTAATGGGGGCCATGGGTTTGGGTAAATGATCTGTTAAAGGCCGCAACCTTTCGCCACGACCACCTGCAAATATAACCGCTTGGTTTATTTTGCTCATCGCCGTGCTCCTGCCATATCCCGAAAGGGGGTACACGTCTTTATCAGTTCGTCATAGGTGCCTTCAGCAAGCAGTTGTCCTTCTTTGAGGAAAAAAATCTTGTTGCACGAATGGACCGTTGTCAGGCGGTGGGCGATGACAATAATTGTTTTCCCACCGGAAAGTCCATCAAGTGCTGACATAAAATCCCGCTCTGTCTCATTATCAAGCGCTGCCGTTGCCTCGTCCATGACCAGGACTTCAGGGTCATGATAGAGTGCTCTGGCAATACTGATCCGCTGACGTTGGCCGCCGGAAAGCCGGATGCCCCGCTCGCCAATAACAGTATCGATGCCCTTAGGCAATGCCCTGACAAAATCTTCTAGCTGTGCCAACTTAAGAGATTGCCAAACCTTCTTATCATCAATATCCTCTGTAGCTACACCAAAGGCTATATTACTTTTGATCGTGTCATCACACAGGTAGATCATCTGCGGGATATAGCCAATCTTACTTTGCCATGAGCGTAAATGACGACGGATATCAATGCCATCCACCAACACTTCACCGGATGTCGGCGGTAAAAGTCCCAGCATAATATCTACGACGGTGCTTTTCCCAGCACCGGATGAACCGACAAATCCAACCGTTGTATTCTTATGAATTCTCAAAGAAACCGACTTTACCGCCGGAGACTTTGTATTTTCATAGGAAAAATTGATATTGCGCATCTCAATCTGGTCTTGAAAAAGAATCGGCCCATCCTCTTGCAAATCTTGATGCTGGGTATCCATGCGTTCGCAATTCATCAGATCATCATAAATGGCGTCAAAACTCGGTGCATAGAACCTGATACTCCCCAAGGCCGCACTAATACGATTTAAACTGGGCATCAGCCTTACTGCCACAATCGCGAATAATGACAGGGTCAACAATATCTTATCCGGCGCCCGTCCTGCCATCAAAAAAAACATCATGCCTGACATAATAAGTACGACGACGATCGTTTCAATAAAAAGCCGGGTAGATTTCATGATCACTTCATTCTTTGCCGTTTGACGATCATCTTCCTGGCGATGAACGCGGTGCTTTTCAGCAAAAAACGACTCTTTACCTGCCAGCTTTGCTTCCTTGATACAACCAAGACCTTGTTCCACAGCCTGCATTCTCAATGCACCCTGGTGCCGGACAATCTCTCCCCATTCCTTGAGCTTACCCTTAAGAAACGCAAAAAATAAAAAGATCGCTCCTCCTAAAAAGACCATCACAAAACATGTTAATAAAGGATTGGCAATCAAAAGAAACACAAACAAAAATACGACAAGAACCATTTCAGTCGTCATATAGATGACCTGTAAAACAACCCCTACCATCACCAAAGGAATGCTTTCCAGCGCATGTTTCAGACGACCAACATCCCTTCGCAAATGAAAACTATAAGGACTCATCAAGTAGGCATTAAAAAGCCTGCAGAGAAGATAAGACTGTTTCTGATAAACAAACCGGGTCTGCCAAAAAGTGGTCAAAAAAAGCACCACATTTTTAAGTACAAAGACCACGGCAATCCCGGCTGCCATCGCTGCCATAAATTGATTAAAGGTTTGAAAATGAGACTCATGAAAAACCCGGCTCAACCATACATTGGTCGTCAAAAGTCCCGGCCGGCCTAAAAGGGCAATAAAAGGCAGGATGAGACCGATCCCCACGATCTCCAAAATTGAATTCAAAAGCATCCCCAAAAAAAGAAAGAAAAATTTAAGCTTATCTTCTTTTCCAAAAATACGAATAAGTCGCGAACAAATGGCTATCATTTATTGCGCTGCTCCAACAGCGCTTCATCCTTGGCTAATTCTTCGACAACATTAACAGTCCGAATGGAAGTACTTATAGCTACCCCGTCTTCACGGCAATCAAGGATGACCCCCTCCTCAACAACTGTTGGTATCTCATTGATCCGCAATAGTTTGGCTTCCAGAAGAAAACTCTCCTTCATTGTCATCTCAATGAGTCCTGCCAGGTCCTCCCCGCCTAAGACATAAAATGTCCGAATTCCTTCTCCGTAAAGCCCTTTTAAAATAGTAGAAAGTCTGTTACGGACAAGAGCAATGGAGTTGATCGTTTTTAGTGTATAATTCACGGACTTGCGCATCTTCTCGGAAAACCCCTTGGGTGTCAAGATATACTTGATCTTACGTTTATCCAGTTGGGAAATACGGATATATCCTTTGGAAATAAGCCTGCGGACCAACATATTGGTCATCCCCAAAGAGAGTTCCATCCGGCGGGAAATGTCGCGCTGATTTTCCCCCAACTTTGTGCCGATAATATTGATCAGTTCAAATTCTCGTTCATTCATAAGCATACCATGTTCAAATTATGAACATTATAAACAAATACCCTCTGAGGTCAAGGACTTTGAGCTCAATGAAAAAATAGTTTGTAATTATATGAAAAAGTTATAAGATTATCTGCAAATATGCAGCCTCCCTTCTTATCCATAGTTTTTTCTTTCCGTAATGAAGAAGATGTCCTTCAGGAATTAATTGCACGTACCAGAGCCGTATTAACTAAAGAAAAAGAACATCATGCCATTTCCGGATGGGAATTAATTTTTGTCAATGATGCTTCTGATGACCGGTCTCTGGAGGTCCTTTTACAAAATACCCAAAACACCAAGGATATCAAAATCCTCACCATGTCAAGGGTCTTTGGTGTCGCTCCCTGCGTCATGGCCGGATTGGCCCATGCTCAAGGGGATGCTGCCGTGTACATGGATGCTGATCTGCAGGACCCTCCGGAATTGATCCCTGAAATGCTCAAAGCCATGCGTGAGCAAAACGCTGATGTGGTCCATACGACGAGGCGTTCACGGCAGGGAGAAAGTACTTTTAAATTATTCATCACCAAAATCGGTTATCGAATCCTTAACAAATATTCCAACGTCTCCATCCCTCAAGAAGCGGGAGATTTTAAACTATTTTCCCGCCGGGTCATTGACCATTTATTGCAATTCAAAGAAAACAATCCCTTCATGCGCGGGCTTGTGGCCTGGGTGGGGTTTAAACAAATCTTCATTGCCTACGACCGCCAGGCGCGCTTTGCAGGAAAAAGTAAATTCTTTGTGCTGGGTAAAAAAGTCATTTCCAATTTCCTAAACTCCGCCCTCATTAATTTTTCTTCGGTACCTCTAAAAATTGCTTCTTACTGCGGCTTATGTGCTATTGTCATCGACATCCTCTTTGCCATCCATGCCCTGATCCAAAAGATCGATGGTGGAGCAGTTCCCGGATGGACGGCCATCATGCTCGTCATTATCTTTATCGGTGGTGTGCAATTATTTTGTATCGGCATGATCGGCCTATACTTAAATTCTGTCCACGAACAAGGTAAACTGCGGCCTAATTATATCATTGAATCAACCTATGGGATCAATCCCAAGCCCCATGCCTGAACATACGATAGAACTTTCCGTCATTATCCCCATATTCAATGAAGAAACCGTGGTCCTTGAGAACCTGCGTGCCGTCAAGGAAAACCCAAGACCATGCCTAATTCCTATGAAATCATTATGGTCAATGACGGTTCTACTGACAAAACCTTATCCCAGGCCCAGGCATATTCTTCCGATCGCCTCATCATCCTCTCCTATAAAGAAAATCAAGGCAAAGGTTTTGCTGTTCGCCACGGAATGCTTCATGCTGCGGGCCAATACAAACTGTTCATGGATGCGGATTTGTCTACTTCCCTAGACGCACTTGACCTCTTTCTGGAGAGAATGCGTGAAAACAAGTACGATATTATCATTGGGGACAGGAAATCCAATCCTGATAATCAGACGGTTAAACAGCCTTTTTATCGGCGGTTTCTGGGTGATGGGTTCACACGCCTTTCCTGCTGGTGCGTGGGCGCCCAAATCAAGGACTTTACCTGTGGTTTTAAAATCTTTAATAAAAAAGCTGCTGAAATTGTCTTTCAGCGCCAGACAATCTACCGCTGGGCCTTTGACACTGAACTCATCCGCATAGCGCTCCTTCACGGCCTTCGCATCGGTCAATTGCCTGTCATCTGGAAGCACCACAAAATCTCAACGGTGCGGCCTCTGCGCGATATCCTGACCTCATTATCAGAACTCATTAAAATAAAATTCAATGATTGGAAAGGAAATTATTCTCGCCCCCCATCTCGTCT
>JABDGZ010000032.1 GCA_013285735.1 Candidatus Omnitrophota bacterium
CTGCAAAATTGGCCATATCGCGAATGGGCATGCTATTACTTAAAAATAAACCTTGAGATTCAGGAATCAGCTGAGAAATCAATCGGGCAATACTAGGTTCGCTGATACGCTCTTCCTTAGATAGAAAATTTTCTATGGCAGCATCTGCCATTTTGTTAGCTTTAGATAAAACCTTCAATGCTGTAGAGCTCTTGCGTGGTTTGAGTAGACCTATCACCGACTGAATAAAATTGCTGACACTGGCCTCAATACGTAGGCTGACCTGATGATTAGGGTCATTACGCAAAGCATGATTAAGCACCATGATATATTCATTTGGATTTTGCTTATGGATAAAATCATAATAGCGCTGCGAGGTCATGCGCCCGCCCAAATGAAGCACACCGTCAAAAGATAATTCTTTAGAAATTTTATCTGATAAAAGCAAATGGTCAAAGTAATGAATAAGATTTGGGTGATTTTGCCCCAGACGCAATCCTGAAGACACATCCGCAAAAATCGGCCAGCCTAGTTTCTCGGACAGGCTCAACACTAGTTGCGCCTCGTCAGTCCCTCCAATTTTACCAACGACAATCACACCATTTTTAATAGCATCAAGACGTGCCGCGATTTTCTTGAGGAGCGGTAACGCAACAGATTCTACACCTGTCAGATAATCCGTATAAGGCGTAGCAGATTTGATCCAACGGCTTAAAGATTTTGTATACGTTTTCAAATCTTCTGAAGTTTGAACCAGGGTCAAAGGCTGGCGGAACATGCAATTAATATGCACAACCCCATGATTACGCACAGCTTGATACCAGGCCTGGTCGATGGTTGTCAAAACAAACTCAGGATTAATCTTCATATCCGGGCAGGGCATATCTGTTGCCCACTGGACGTATTTGCCAAATAAACCGACCTGATCAATGGTCTGTACTGCCCCTGTTTGCCTTAACTCCGGCGGCCGGTCAGCAGTGATCACGATCAAAGGTAATTTTTTCTTGGAAGCTTCTATAACCGCAGGTAAAAAATTAGCTGCAGCAGTGCCCGAGGTGCAAATTAATACGGCCGGCTTTTTGGTGGCAGCAACATACCCCATCGCATGAAAAGCCAATCCCCTTTCATCAAAATGCACAAAACTTTTAACACCTTTTTTTTGAGCTAAGGCAATGACCAAGGGTGACGAGCGTGATCCCGGAGCTACACAAAAATAATCCACCCCATGACGAGACAACTCTTCGATGATTAAGCTGCCCCAGCAATGATTGATATTGGCGAAATTCATCTCTTCCCACATGTCATTCCCGCGAAAGCGGGAATCCATTTAACGAATAATCTTTATAAAATTACTGATTTTATTTTCCACTTCATCCCACTCTGACTTGGCCTCTGAGCCCTGCACGATGCCTGCCCCGGCAAAAACAGATAAATTCTTTCCCCGAGCCAAGCCCGAACGAATACCTACCACAAACTCCGCCCAATCTAAACCGACATAGCCTATAGGCGCTCCATACCAGCCTCGTGAGAACCCTTCAAGTTTGCGTATCATATCCATGGCCTTAGGCCTTGGCGTACCACCTAATGCCGGAGTTGGATGTAATGATTGTAAAATATCTTCATCGTTCATGCCATCTTTTAATTGGCCCTGGAATTTTGTAATCAGGTGATGGCCGCTAGGCAGCGACAAAATACTTGGACGTTTATCATAATCAAATTTTGTACAAAGCTCCCCGAAAGAAGTTTTAATAGCTTCAACGACAAAGGCATGCTCATGATTATCCTTATCCGACCCTTCCAGTTTCTTAGGATCAATAGATTTAGGCATGGTGCCTGCCAAAGCTTCGGATTCAATAGCACGCTGATAACGGCGGTAAAGGCGCTCTGGGGACGCCCCTAAAAAAACTGTTTTCTTAAATTGAAAAGCAAAATGATAGCTATTAGGCGTAACTGCTTTTAATTGACGCAGCATCGCCCAAGGGTCAAGGGCTTGTTTAAAATGAAGTGAGGTTTTACGCGCTAATACAACCTTTTCAACTGACTTATCTAAAAGGATATGCTCAACATCTTTTTTCCAAAGCTCTTGATCAGGAGTATCAACACGTCGTATGTCATTCCCAAATGATCTTGAATTGTCATCCCCGCGAAAGCGGGGATCCAAGTCAGAATTAATTCTATTCTGGATTCCCGCTTCCGCGGGAATGACAGTATTAGTAGGAATAACAATTTTGTTTAATTGCTTTAAGACTCCCTTTACATTTACATTCCCGACCAGATTGCAACAAAAAATCATTTTGCCGTTCTGGGTTGCTAATTCAAAACGCGGGATGACAAAACGGTAAGCACCAAATTCTTCCCAATCATCATCCTGATGGCGATCATCAAAAGCAAAGCCGCCGTACCACTGTAAATAAGGATATTTTGGGGATAACAAAAAACGTAACTGTTTAAAAACTTTTTTAAAACTGCCTAATCGCCAATCCGTCAAACAAACAGCCTGGCCTATGCCGGCAATGCTGACGGTATCACTTTGATTAGCGCCATATATCTTCACATCATCCGTCTGTAAAGACAGCCACGAAAGCATATCCACGGGGTTAATTTTAATTTCAATACGCTCAATGGACTTGGATGGCTTGTACGCTGCTACAAACGAAGACATTTGATCACGGGCTTCTTGAAAATCAGGAAGATTATTTTTGGGCGACATAGATGGTGGCAGCTCCACCCATGAGAGGATGGGGTTTAATATCGACAAATCCCATTTGCTTTAGAATTTTACAAAAGCGGTCACCGTAGGGAAAGGTCTGTATAGTCTGATTTAAATACGTATAGGCCTTAAAATTTCCGGAAAATATAAATCCTACTATTGGCACAAAGGTTTGAAGATAAAGCCAATGGCCTGCTTTAAGTAGAGGATTTTCCGGCTTGGAAAACTCCAGGATCAATACCCTGCCGCCCTTTTTAGTGACCCTATACATTTCCAAAAGGGCCAAACGCAGATCAGGGATATTGCGGATACCGAAAGAAATGGTTACACAATCAAAGGTTTCATCAAGAAAAGGTAAGGCTTGTGCGTCGCCCTGCTGAAGCATCAGACGGTCATCCAAATGGGCACGCTGTATTTTCTTAGTACCGATCTCAAGCATCTTGACTGCTGGATCCACCCCAAAGCCGCGATGGATCTTGGAATTATTCTTAGTCAAAACGATTAAAACATCCGCAGTTCCCGTCGCCAAATCTAAAATGGTTTGCCCCGAAGTCTCCGGCATGAATTTTTTTAACGCACGGCGCCAACGGACATCCTGTCCCAGGGACAAAAGACGATTTAAAAAATCATACCGTCCGGCAATGGCATTAAACATTTTCCAGGAATCAGATTTGGGTAAAACCAGATTTTTATCAATTTCCATATTGAGGCCTATTATCCCTCACTACAATGATTTGTCAACCCCAACAGGATCATTAATTCCCAGGAACATCCTAAGATTGACCATAGGCTGGATTTTGATAATCGTTGGCACAAAGCCAGGGGCATTTTGCAGACGCGCTAACATCGCAGCATCAATATGAAATTTAATTTCTCCGCCATTAGAACGTGTCTGTAAATTCATATTAGCAGCCGTAAAATCAATACCACCTTCTTCCTCTTTTAGTGCCTGCCCATGACTTAAAAAATGGGGAACAGTTACTTTCATCGCCAGATCCTTTTTAAAACGCATGGTAACAATTGCACCGCCTCCAGGTAGATTTTCTGCAAAAATTCTTCCATGCGTAACATAATAGGCCTCAGCGGCACCAAGCCCAGAACCGCCATTATTTTCCCTGCTTGTCATGTTAAGCTTAAAAATATTCTGCGGATTGGTTGGTGAGATTGGTAATTTTGGGTCTTCTGGATCACGTAAATGCTGTGGGATACCAGGACCATTATCAGAAAGTTCTATGACTAATTCACCATCAGAATTCTCAGACAATTTCAACGTAACGATGGGTAATTTATCTTGTTGTTGTTCTTTAACCGCTAAATGCGAATTAATAATTAAATTATAAATTGCACTGGCAATAGACAGAGGATTACCATTAATTTTAGTTGATAAATATCCTTCACCTTCAATAATAAATTTTTCTTTTGCGCGAAGCTTTTCCGGGATAATCTTAAGAACATCTTCTAAGGTTATTGTTTGAGCGGATTCTATTCCTTCGGCAATTTCAATTCCAGAACGAAGACTATCGATGACCCCTTGGATATTATCTAACGCCCACTTCCGCATATCGATACCCCCTATCACTTCTGGATCTAACAATTTAATCTTCTTTATTTGCTCCTCTAACCCCTCAAGTGCTCTTTTCCAATTCTCTATTGCCTTTTCCCGCTTTTTATCTCTATCACGCACACCATATATAAAATCTACACCATTGGCGTCTTGCATATTACACAATATTGCTTGGTGATCTCCTGCATTCAAAAATGATCGAACATTGTCCTTATCTTCAAAAATAGCATCTAGAATTCCCTTAGTTCTTTGCTGCTGGTCTGCGTTCCCATCTTCGTTTATTAATGTCAATGCAGAAAAAGCAGTATTCAACCGTCCATCAATATCTAAAAGTTCTTCTCCATGAGCTTTCCTTCTAAGAGCAACTGCAAGACGATTAAATCTCTCAGAAGTCATCGACTGATCGGGTTTTCTTAAAACAAAATAGCCCCTGCTTACCGGATTACGGGAACCCAATTTGGAAAATCCTAAATTCCTTTCTTCTTCAACAATAAAACCAGCTTGCTCAAATAATGATTTCCATGTTTCCATTGATTCATAATTACCCGGGACCAACGGTTCTCTTGAACGATTGACAAAATTATGTACGAACCAATCAACAAAATGCAAAAACATTATTCTTTCCTGATCTGTTTGTAATCTAGCAAATGATTCAGATATTTCTTGAGGAAACTCTCCTTCCGGCTCTATAGGTAACTGATCACTAAAAGTATCTTCTACAACCAATAAGACCGCGCCTGGAGCCATCTTCTTTCGAACCTCTATTAAATAATTCAATCTATCCACATCTACATGATGCAAAACAAAGGTCATCACAACAGTATTAGCCCATCCATCCTTAACCTCATCTGGCATTCTTGAAGGATCTGTCATCGGCCAAAATGCATACGTTTTCCCTTCAGGAACTATTAAAGGAGTTTTTCGTTGCGCTTCTATATCTACACCAATGGCATGCACAACAGCGGGATTTAAATTCAAACTTCTTTCTTCAAAAAGGCTAAGACCAGATCCGACATTCAAAAGATTAGGTCCTTGAACAAAAGGCCTGAGAAGAGTTTCCTTACCCACCACAGCTGGTAATTCATAAGCCGGAGTATCAACCGTTGGTTGAGTTTTTCCTTTATAACTTTGGTGCATCTGATCTAACATAGGAAATGCTTTTATGGTTTGAGCAACAAGGTCTGGCTGATCTCTGTGATCAGATAAAAATTGTATAACATCTGGAATTAAATGATTAGTATCTAGATTGTTTTCATTCGGATACAAAGAAACCCATTCCTGAGCAAGAGCCCTGCCTTGTGTACTAGATAAAATTGCTAATGGATCTTTCTGCTCACGATCTATAGGGGTAGCTTCAGTTGGTGTACCCACTAATGCATCTACTACAGCAAGAGGCTCAGCTTGAGCAGCATCGACCGCTTTTGAATCCATCATACGATCTTCTTTTAATGTACTTGGCAAAGTAGCAACATCCACTCCACCGGAAAAATACTTTCTGGGAATGATTTCTTGAGTCACAGGATCAAGACCTTCTTTGATATAGTTATAAACGCCTTTTTTGTAGGCTCGCAAATAACGTTCATAGATCTTCTGGTCTTCCTGCGGATCACTGATGTTAACACCAGCCACCTTATTGCGATTGGCATATACCAGGTTCAAAATGCTGTCCTTGATTTTCTTTTTGTACCAGGTGGCAAGGATCAAGGAGTTGTATACTTGACGCAGCTGGATGAAATTTTTGTCTTCGTTGACTTCACGGGTTAATTCGGGGATGACGATTTCTCTTACAATTTGAGAGCCAAGGGCATTGATGTCGTTCTTGTTCTGGATTCTCGCTTTCGCGGGAATGACACCGTGAGAAAGTGCCAGATAATCCTGCTCAAGCATTACTTTTAATTTGCTTTCAATAATATAGGCCGTACCTGATTTAGGGTTTTCAAAAACCACGGCTTTCTCTGGTACTATCCATACCTTGTTAAAGGTATTCACGGGAATATTTGTTGTGCCAAATTTCTTCGCGGCTTCTTCATAGATCCGCTTCCAAAATTTCTTACCTGTCTCACCCTCTGGATAAACCAAGGATGCTGTTATTTGCTTGAGCATATAGTCCTCGGCTAATAAATCCCTGCCCATCTCGGTTTGGCCAAAAGACTCCGGGATAATCCTATTTCTTTCATACGGGGATAAATTTACCCAAAGGTCTTTATCAGGGATGGTGAGACTGGCAAGGAAGTATTTGATGAGGCGGGTGGAGTCGGTTTTAAGTTGTTCTTGATTTTGGATTCCCGCTTTCGCGGGAATGACAGAGGAATCACCTTGGTCTAGGATGAATTCGAAACGGAACGGATTATCGGGATGGACCTTGATTCCTTTAAGTATCGGTGGATTAAGCGGTGGGCTTAAATTGACCATTACTCCGGGTGCTGGCAAACGGAATTCCTGGGCATATACAGGACTTGGTCCCATGATGCTGTTAACAAAAAAAGATCCCACTATAAAGATAGATATGATTCTTTTCATTACTTATAAAGTTTACCATCTCTATCTATATAATACAAATTTATAGAGAGGATAAAATAAGCTGTAACCCATTGCAGTATTTAAGGTAAGAATAAATATGGAATTTATTATTTGATGCGACTTGATAAAAAATCTTCCAAATATTGGCGGGTACCTTGCAATAATCCACCCACATAACAAGGCTTAAGACCTGGATCATACTCTGCTAAGAATTTTGGTGCCACCAAAACTGAATTTTTAAATCCAACGGCCTTAAAAGCCGGGTAATCATTACCCTCCATTGAACCATCATCCCCTATATAAATTATATCCAAAACATGCTGATGAGATTGGTGAGATAAATCCAACGCCTTTTTCCTATAACCTGAAACAGGCACGGCACGACCTTCTGCGTTCACATAGACTAATTCTGCCCCGCCATTAGCCGCAACCAAAACCCTGCAATAAAGCTCTTGAGGTAAAGCATCCACCAAACGTTTAAATGTTCGGTTCATATCGTTACCCGACACTAACATGAACACACCGCCAGCTTGTAAATAAGCGCACAAAGCATCCCGGACAGGGCTATCAGCCAAGCCTGGCAAAACACCAATGCGCGGGCCATCGTAAATCGTACCATCTCCGTCGGCAGCAATAATCATCTTGCTTTTGAAGCTGTCGATCTGTGCGCCGGGCTTATAGTTCATTTCTTTAAGCACATCCTCAAAAGCCCCTTGCAAAAAATGGATGGGTAAAGCTTTATCTACTCCATCTACATTAAATTCAATGGATGATGTTCCTGCTAATTTCAAATGTAACCCAAGCCCCAACTCTTTGCATTTTTGGGCAATCTCTGCCGTAACTTCAACGCGCTTCGGGCCCCAAACGCCCTTGGCTACCATTTGCGCAGCACCCTCCTGTGTTGTTCCACGCACTTCTATGCGCACAGGATAATAAATAGCGGCAACAGTATCCGCCCCATAAGAAACTAATTTATCGTCGGAAAAACCTGAAGGATTAGCCTTAAAAGAAACAATAGCTTCGTGCGCCTCGCCTTTAAATTGACTGGCATCAGCCTGGGACAAAAAATCACGGATAGCTTCACCGCTTAGCTGGACAATGGTCCGAAGAGTATTAGGACTAATGAGAGTTAACATTTTAGATCTGCTCTTTGACCTTGGCGCCACTGATATAGCTTACGATGTCGATAAAATCTTTCATTTTCTTGGCATCTTTTTTGCCGGGAGCTTCTTCCACCCCGCTGTTAACATCGACGGCATAGGGCTTTAATTCATTGACTGCCTCAATCACATTCTGAGTATTTAAACCACCGGATAGAATAATCGGCACATCATGGGCCGCTTTAACTGTTTTAAGAAAATTCCAATCAAATGTTTTTCCGGTCCCACCATAATTATATTGATCAAAGGTATCAAACATGAACGCATCAACTTTAAAAGGCTCTACCACCTTAGGATCAAAATTCTCACCGACGCGAAAAACTTTGATGATCTTAACATTGTAACGCTTGAGCCTGTGGGCGAAATGATGGTCTTCATCCCCATGTAACTGCACCGCACGCAAGCCTGTATGGGTGATGATATCCCTCATGGCCCCGGCATTATGGTTAACAAAGACACCGACCGGCGTGATAAACGGGGGCAAGCTATCAATGATCTTTTTGGCTTTAAACGGTGAAATAAAACGCGGACTTTTCTTATGAAAAATAAACCCTACGGCCCAAGCACCGGCTTTAGATGCCCTTTGGGCATCAAGCTCACTGGTAATTCCACAAATTTTAACGCGTACCATACATCACTTCCTTTATTTTAGCGCCGATATCAGGTGAACGCATAAAGGTTTCACCGATCAATACGGCATGAGCCCCAGCGTCTTGTACCCGCTTTATGTCCTCATGTGTTTTAAGGCCGCTTTCGGCCACAATGACAATACCCTTTGGAATCTTTGGAATCATATTTAAACAGTTATTCAAATCAACTTTAAGACTTTTCAAATTACGGTTATTGACCCCGATGATTTCAGCTCCGGCTTTGACGGCACGCTCAACTTCTAACTCATCATGCGCTTCAACCAGGCAATCTAATCCCAAACTATGCGCTACCTTCATTAATTCTTTTAACTGCTGATCTGATAACATAGCAACGATCAACAGCACCGCCGAAGCCCCATAAAAAAGCCCTTCGTAAATCTGATGCTCGTGAACAATAAAATCTTTCATCAGCAACGGAACAGGACAATTATCGCTGATTAAATCCAGGTAACCAAATTTACCCAAAAAATACTTTTCCTCTGTTAAAACAGAAATGGCCGCAGCGTTATTCTTGATATAAATCTTGGAAATCTGAACTGCATTGAAATCTTCACGGATCAACCCTGCTGAAGGCGATGCTTTTTTGACTTCAGCAATCAAATTAATCTGACCCTTTTTAGAAATAGCTTTTTTGAATACTTCATACCGCCGCTGTCCTGTCGGCTTCATATTCTTGATCAAATTTTCGTAATAGGCTTTCTTTGATACCAGCATCTCTAATTTATGCTGGGCTATTATTTTTAGAAAATCATCGATCACGATTAGTGAACTCCTCTAGCTCTTCTAACTTTTCAAGCGCACGATTGGAATCAATGGCATGCTCGGCCATGCGCATGCCCTGCGAAAGATTTTCCACCGCCTGGGCTGTATAAAGCGCATAGGCAGCATTTATCACCACGATGTCCCGCCGGGCCCCAAGCTCACCTTCCAAAATATTAAGCGCTATGGAAGCATTATCAACAGCACTCCCGCCAGATAAATCTTCTATGCGTGCGCGTGCTACACCCAGCTCATCCGGATTGATATCATAGCTAATGATTTCTTGCCCATTAAATTCGCTAACAAAAGTCTTATCCGTCGTAGTGATTTCATCAAGACCATCACTGCCATGCACCACCAAGGCACGCTTGAGTCCTAAATTTTTTAAGACCTGCGCCATAGGCTCAAGTAAATCCCGGTTATACACCCCCATCACCTGATGCGTCGCCTGTGCCGGATTAGTCAATGGGCCTAAAATATTAAAAATGGTTTTAACCCCTAATTCCTGACGGGCAAAAGCCACATTCTTCATCGCCGGATGCAGACGCTGGGCAAATAAAAATGCCAGGCCAATTTTATCTAAACATTCACTCAAATATTTCTCTTCCATATGCACATTAATACCTAAAGCCTCCAAAACATCCGCGCTGCCGCATTTACTAGAAACTGAAACATTGCCATGCTTAGCAACAGCTACCCCACAAGCCGCGACCACTATGGCCGCCACTGTTGAAATATTAAACGTATTTTTGTGATCCCCGCCCGTACCACAGGTATCTAAAATCACATCATGATGCGTTTTAACAGGTACAACAAATTTACGCATGATCAGCGCACTGGCAGTAATCTCTTCAACGGTTGGCCCCTTTTTATTGATAGCCAATAAAAAATTCTTAATCTCCTCTAAAGATGCTTGGCCCGACATGATTAATTCCATGACGACCGTAATCTCATCATGGCTAAGATTGTTTCCCTGCTCAATTTGTAGGATATAGTCCCGCATCAGAGGTATAGAAAATTCTTGAGGATGTTCATGCCTTGTTTGGTCAAAATTGATTCCGGATGAAATTGCACACCGTAAATAGGATAAGTTTTATGCTGCACCCCCATAATCTCTCCATCGTCGGTGGTTGTGGCAGTGACCGTTAAACAATCCGGGACATGTTTGGGGTCAATGACTAAAGAATGATAACGCGTTGCTTCAAAGGGGTTAGGTAAACCTTTAAAAACACCTTTACCATCATGCTTGATCATCGATGTCTTGCCGTGCATTAAACGTTTAGCATTAATAACTTTTCCACCATAAGCATAGCCGATTCCTTGATGCCCCAGGCATACGCCCAAAACTGGAATTTCCGGACCCAATTGTTTAAGTATCTCAATAGAAATTCCAGCATCTTCTGGACGGCCAGGCCCCGGAGAGATAACAATTTTTGCTGGCTTCATCTTACGGATTTGAGCAATGGTCAAGACATCATTACGATACACCTTCACATCTGCCTTAAGCTCACCAAAATACTGCACTAGGTTGTATGTAAAAGAATCATAATTGTCGATCATTAAAATCATAAACCCACCCATCAGTGTCATTCCCGCGAAAGCGGGAATCCATTATCTCTATTCCTTTTCTCTGTAAACTTTAGCACCTATACCAGTCAATTTTCCATCGAGATCTTCATAGCCGCGGTCAAGATGGTAGATACGGTAAATTTCAGTCTTGCCTTTTGCAACCAAACCTGCAATGACCAGGGCAGCGGAGGCACGCAGGTCGGAGGCCATGACTGGCGCTCCATATAATTGTTTAATCCCCTCAACAATGGCCACACCAGCGTCACGACGTATCTGAGCACCCATACGGTTTAGTTCAGCAATATGCATGAAGCGATCCGGAAAAACCCTGTCTGTAATAATACTCACTCCCGGTGTTATCGCCATCAACGCCATGTACTGGGCTTGCAAATCCGTCGGGAAACCTGGATGCGGATGTGTCACAATATTACCAGGCTTTAGGGTTTTCTTACATCTGACACGTATATCTGCCCCATCTTTTTGCACATCAACGCCGATTGATTGCAATTTATCGACCAATGCCAACAAGTGATTATAATGCGCATCTTTCACTAAAATATCTGTCTTGGCTGCGGCAGCCAGAATCAAGAATGTGCCGGCTTCAATACGATCTGAACCCATTTTATAACTGATACCGTTTAATTTCCGCACACCGTTGATCACGATCCGGGGAGTACCGTGCCCTTCAATCTTGGCCCCCATACCGCTTAAAAAATTCCCAAGGTCTTCGATCTCAGGTTCACAGGCCGCGGATTCTATGATCGTTTCCCCATGAGCCAAGCTCGCCGCCATCATCACATTAGCCGTCGCCAACACCGACGATCCAAAGGTGCCGCCTAAATACATTTGAGCACCCTTTAATTTGCTCGCCGTAGCTATCACGTAACCAGCATCAAAATCAGCCTTCACCCCTAAAGCCATGATACCCTTCATATGCAAATCAATAGGACGAACACCGATAACGCAGCCGCCTGGCATTGACACCTTGGCTTTACCTAATTTAGCAAGCAAAGGCCCAAGCACGCAAAAAGAACCACGCATGGTGGAAACCAATTTATAATCTGCCACATGATTATTGGTACTCCCGGAAATAACTACTTTATTTGGACCAATCTCGACGGTCTTGCCCAATGAACGAAGCAATTTGCACATGGTCAAGGTGTCACGCAATTTGGGAATATTACGGATTTCACAAACACCGTCGGTTAAGAGGGTCGCAGCCAGGATCGGCAAGGTTGCATTCTTTGAACCACTAACACGGATTTCACCCTTTAACGGTTTACCGCCTTCAATAATAAATTTTTCCATGAAAACCTTTCTATAATAAAATAGCTTTAATAATCCTGTCCCGCCCTGCCAAATCCTGAATAATTTCTATAGTTGAAAATACTTTTTGTTCCAAAACAAGTTGTTTTATAGCCTCAGCCTGTCCGTCGCCAAACTCCATCATAAGACAAGCGCCCGTTTTTAGCAAGCGAGGTGTATATTTTATGATTTTACGGTAAAAATCCAAACCATCCGCCCCTCCGTCCAAAGCTGCAGCAGGTTCTTGTTGAACATCCTTGTGCAGGCTGTTCATCTGATTGGTAGGAATATACGGTGGATTGGAGATGATTAGATCAAATAGTCTTTCATTACAAGCAGAAGCCCAAGGGCTTTGGCCAGTTTGCAGTGCGACAAAAAAATCATCGTGAATAAATTGTATGCGATCTTCTAGACCATGGCGCCTGGTATTGGCACGAGCAGTATTCAAGGCTTCGATCGAACTATCAACAGCAACAATTTGGGAAGGGGCAACAAATTGAGCCAAGGCTATGGCGATATTACCTGATCCCGTTCCTAAATCAAGCGCCACTCCACCTTTAAAATATTTTAAAGCGGCATCAACCAATTGCTCTGTCTCAGGCCTTGGGATTAATACCGAAGGATTGACCGATAATTCTAAACCCATAAAATTGCATGTACCCAAAATATACTGCAACGGTTCGCCCGCTTGCCGTCTTCGTCGGTAATTATCAAACTGTTCTTGTTGATCCGGATTTAATACAGGCTTATCAATGACCAAATCAATAGATCGGCATTGCAAGATATGCGTGAGGATAATTTCGTCTTCGGACATGATGGATTACTTAACTTCAGCTTGTTCTTTGAGGTCTTTTTCGGCAGCCATGAGCGCATTGGTTAATTCGTCCATGTCGCCGTTTAAAATACTTTCTAGCTGATGACTGGTAAACCCGATGCGATGGTCTGTCACCCGACGGTCGGGAAAATTATACGTGCGGATTTTTTCACTGCGGTCGCCGGAACCTACCTGAGACTTACGCAACGCTGATTCTTTTTGAAAAGCTTCCTGCTGCATATGATCTAAAATGCGCGCTCGCAAAATACGCATGGCCTTAGCGCGATTCTTAAGCTGTGAACGCTCATCCTGGCAAACAACAACGGTATTGGTCGGCAAATGGGTGATACGCACCGCAGAGTCTGTGGTATTAACACTTTGTCCGCCAGGGCCGGATGAACGATACACATCAATCTTTAAATCTTTAGGATTAATTTCCAGATCAATTTCTTCAGGCTCAAATAAAATAGCAACAGTGACAGCTGAAGTATGAATACGCCCAGAGGCCTCGGTTGATGGAACGCGCTGTACGCGGTGAGCACCGCTCTCCCACTTGAGACGCTTTGAACATTCTTTACCACTTAAAGAAAAACTGACTTCTTTGACACCACCCGCTTCAGTGTCTACATAGGACATCAATTCAAGTTTCCAACCTTTTAGGTCAGCATACTTAGTATACATCCGATAAAGATCAGCAGCAAAAAGACTGGCTTCTAAGCCGCCGGTACCTGCCCTGATTTCAATAATAATATCTTTGTCTGGCTCGTTCTTGGAAGGATCAAAATAATCAGCGAGTTCCTGGGAAAGCTTCTGGACTTGAAGGTCCAAATCCTTAAGCTCGCTTTGAGCAAGTTCTCGGAAATCAGCATCGCCCTTGGACTTGACTATCTCTTGTAATTCATTTATTTGGACTAAAGTTTTTTGGTAAGAACGGTAAACTTCTATTATTCCGCTAAGATTGGAAAATTCCTTGGCAAGTTTACCGTATTGGTTGGTGTCAGACATAGCATTCTCGTCAGCTAGAAGGGCTTCTAGCTCACGAGAACGCTCTAAAGCTTTGACCAATTTTGCTTCATCATTTGGTCTTAGCATAACGCTTGTTGAATCTTTCAATACGACCAGCCGTATCAACAAGCTTCTTAGACCCTGTGAAGAAAGGATGGCATTGGGAACAGATTTCCACGCGGACCAATTTTTTGGTTGCACGGGTATGAATCACATTCCCGCAAGCGCACGTAATCGTGGCTGCTTCGTAAGTGGGATGGATATTAGCTTTCATTTTAATCTCCTAAAATTAGTCTCGTATAGATTCCCGCACCCGCGGGAACTGCGAACGACTGTGAGTGTCGGTTAATCCGACCAAGAAGTGCCAATCATACATTATTTATTCATATTTTGCAAGAAGTCTGTGTTGGTCTTGAATTTGGACACTTTATCGATCAAAAGCTCCATTGCTTCTGCGGAATTAAGGTCATTAAAGGCTTTACGCAAGAGCCAGGCGCGCTGCAAATCACCTTCAGGTACCAATAATTCTTCATGACGGGTATTGGAACGCTTGATATCAATAGCCGGATAAATACGGCGTTGGAATAAATTACGATCAAGCTGCAACTCCATATTACCTGTCCCCTTAAACTCTTCGAAAATAACTTCGTCCATACGGCTGCCGGTATCAACCAGGGATGTGGCTATAATTGTTAACGAACCACCTTCCTCTATATTACGGGCCGCACCAAAAAAGCGTTTAGGTTTATGCAACGCGTTGGAGTCCACACCACCGGAGAGAATTTTACCGGAATGCGGTACTACGGTATTATAGGCACGAGCCAGACGGGTGATACTGTCGAGCAAGATCACCACATCGCGCTTGTGTTCAACCAAACGTTTGGCTTTTTCAATGACAACTTCAGCGATCTGCACATGGCGCTCAGCTGGTTCATCAAAGGTTGAAGCAATGACTTCACCCTTAACAGAACGCTGCATATCTGTAACCTCTTCCGGACGTTCATCGATCAAAAGGACGATCAAAATAACTTCCGGGTGGTTTTGCACAATAGCATTAGCCATCTTTTGCATAAGCACCGTCTTACCGCTATACGGCGGGGCAACGATCAAAGCACGCTGGCCTTTGCCAATGGGTGTTAACAAATTGATAATACGGGTGGACACTTCCTGCTGGGTGGTTTCCAAATTCAAACGTTCTTTGGGATACAGAGGTGTTAAGTTATCAAAGAAAATCTTATCTTTACATTTTTCAGGATTTTCAAAATTAACCGCTTCTACTTTCAAAAGGGCAAAATACTTCTCGCCTTCTTTTGGCGGACGGATCTGACCGGAAACAGTGTCCCCGGTTTTAAGATCGAAACGACGAATTTGGGATGGTGAAATATAGATATCATCAGGGCAAGGCAGATAATTATATTTAGCGCTTCTGAGGAAACCAAAACCTTCGGACAGGATTTCCAAGGTGCCTTCGCCAAACATCAAACCTTCTTTTTCAGCCTGTGCTTGCAGGATTTTAAACATTAAATCCTGTTTCTTAAGGGCAGAAGCTCCTTGAATGTCCATATCACGGGCAAGTTTGGTTAGCTCCGCCATCTTCATGTCTTTAAGCTGTTCTATGTGAACCGTCTTCCCTTGAGGGTTGGCGGGCTTATAATCACCGTTTCCATTTTCTTTAAGATCGTCTTTTTCCTGTTTTGTTTCTGTCCTGCTCATTGGTGGCTCCTTATCCCCCATCTACGGGGACATGTTATTTGATTCTTTTTTCTAATCTATTAATAATCGCATCAACTTGTTTTCGCGTTTGCGCCAGTGTCTGGCTGTTGTCGATGATAATATCAGCCATGTCACATTTTTCCTTGAGAGGCATTTGATTCTTTAGGCGGCGTAAACATTCGCTTCTGGTGATTCCCAAATGCTTTTGGGCACGTTTTATTTGCTGGTCCCGCCGGGCCTTGACTACTATGGTTGTATCAGTGATTTTGTCCCATCCGGACTCAAATAGAAGTGGTACATCTAAAACGATAAAGGGTTCATGTTTATATCGGAGAATCTGACTTTTAACTACTTTGAGCGCCTCTGGGTAAAGTATTTCGGTGAGTTTATGTAGTTCACGTGGATTACTAAAAACAATTTTGGCCAATTCAGAGCGGTTAATCTTCTTTGAGTTAAGTATAACACCTGGAAAAATTTTTGCCACTTTTTTTATACATTTCTTGTCCAGGGTCAATAAGTCACGGGTGATGGCGTCGGCATCAATTATCTTGGCTCCCCGCTCGGCAAACATGGCAGCCACTGTTGATTTACCGCACCCCAAATTTCCTGTGAGGCCTATAATATGCATTTTTGATATATCCTGTCGTATTCTTTAGCGGATTTTTCCCAAGAAAAGCGGTAGCGCAAGGCCTGATCCAATAAATCTTCCATTTGATCTTTATGCCTATAAACTTTTAGGGCTTCTTCTACAGCTTCCATAAAGGCTTCCTTAGTGTATTCAGTAAATACAAAACCATTGCCGGTTTTATGGATAGGATCATAAAGATGGATGGTATCAGCCAGGCCGCCTGTCTTATGCACGATAGGGATAGCCCCATAACGTAAGGCAATCATCTGCCCCAAACCACAAGGCTCGTAGACAGAAGGCATTAAAAAGAAATCCGAAGCAGCGTAAATTTTATGGGCAATGCGCTCATCAAACGTTAAAAATTTGCCCACATGACGAGGATGGCGATGAGCCGCCTCTTCAATCATGCGATGGTACTTTTTATCCCCCACTCCCGTAAAAATAACTTGGGCTTCCCTCTCTACTATGCCATCGATGATCTCCATAATGATATCCAGGCCCTTTTGTTCACATAATCTGCCGACAAACCCAAAAACCGGTATTTTTTCTTTTAAAGGCAAATCCAAAGCCGCCTGGACGACCAATTTATTTTGCCGCTTGTGTTCATTAACATCTGAAGATCCAAATGGAAAATCCAAAAACGAATCATCTTTAGGGTTCCATACGTCATAATCCAGCCCATTTAAAATACCATAAACATCCAGGGCACGGTTACGCAAAACACCGTCGAGTGCGCATCCTAATTCATGGGTTTGTATTTCTTTCGAATATTGGGGCGAGACCGTGGTAATGACATCTGCAAAAATAATACCGCCTTTAAGGATATTGACCTGATCATAAAATTCCAACCCTTGGGTGTGAAAAACATGGCCATCAACGCCCAATTTATCATATTGGCGCTTGGGAAAAACCCCCTGATAGGCCAGATTATGGATAGTCAGCATCGAACGGGCATTTTTAAAGAACGGGTCATCATGATAATTAGTTTTTAACAAAACAGGAATCAAGGCCGCATGCCAGTCATGACAATGAATAATATCAGGAGAGAATTTTATTTGTTTTAAAATTTGAAAACTTTCATGACAAAAATGCGTAAAACGCTCCAGATTATCATGATATTCCCCTCCTGCTTCCCCATACAAACCTTCCCTGCCGAAATAATGATGGTGTTCAACAAAACAAACCCGCACATTTTCACCAATGCGCACGATAGGCTCAGGCGCCTTGATATTAGAAGTTTTATAACGTGGCGTGATAACAACAACCTCATGACCTAATTTTTCCAAAGCCGGCGGCAAAGCCCCGCATACATCCGCCAACCCACCGGTCTTGGCAAAAGGCACCACTTCAGAGGCACAGATTACTATTTTCATATATTCTCTACCCTTGCCATTCTCTTACTACAAAAATGCCCATCCCATTTACGATCATTGTCATTCCATATTTATAAAAATTTGTCATTCCCTTATCCAATTTTTGTCATTCCCGCGAAAGCGGGAATCCAAAACATACATATTAATGCTGCAAGACTTCTACTTATCATAATCCCCGCGACATTCTAAAAATCTTTGTTGGGTATTTTTCCCCAGGCATCTTCAGATTTACTATGCTTTTTAGTAAATAACCCACTAAATGTAATTGTCCGACTTTTATTCTTTCTGTTCTCATTTAGCGGAGATAACAATGGTTCAATTTCTTTCTTGTCAAAAATAAAGAAACGACTTCTTGGCTCTTGGTTGTTTAATAAGACAACAACAAGGAAATCAAAATTCAAAAAATTACCATTTACTGCTTTTGATTCTGGCCAATTAATAGTTTTAACCTGTATTCTTTTAACCCCATTTTCCGTAATAACTGCAATATCCCATCCTTTTTGCGTATTCCCATTGGCAAGAAACGCTTCCATTCCGCGTTTAAGAATTTCTCCTAATACAAAATATTCCCCTATTGCGGTCGATGTTGAACTACTTACTATCATACGTCACCTTTACTTATCATTCTCCACGCACTCCGTACAAATTGGACTATTATTTGTTGTACAAAATTTAAATATTAATATTAAAGCCCACGCTTAAAGTACTAATATAAACCAAGCTTTAACAAGAAATAAAACTATTGATCCTATATGGAAAGGTAGCCATATTTAAATAAAAAAACATTAGCAGGGTGATATCGATATGTTTTCCTGCGTATAAAAATCTGCACCGTTGTCTTCGGCTCAACCTATCGCGTGACCAAATTCTTGGCACCAACGTTTCCAGCGTGAACGGCAGATTTTAGCAGGAAAATATATCGATGTCAGCCGTTCACGCGTGTCTGGATTCCCGCTTTCGCGGGAATGACAGATTTTCTTACTAAATCAAATCCAGGAATAAATCCTTCCACTCTGGATTCTTTTCTTCAATCAACTCAAGCTTCCACTGCCTGCGCCATTTTTTGATTTGTTTTTCTCTGGTAATGGCACTATTTATATCGTCTGTTTGCTCAAAATAAACTAATTGATGAACACCGTATTGCTTTGTAAATCCTTCTACTAAATTATTCTTATGTTCATATGCTCTTTTGATTAAATTGTTCGTTACGCCTACGTACAAGGTTCCATTTCTATTGCTTGCTAAAATATAAACATAACATTTCATGTTCTGAATTTACACTTTAATACTATAGCAAAACCGCATGACTGGATTCCCGCTTTCGCGGGAATGACAAATTTTATAAGTACAAGAATGACACTTAACAAATTTAAACCATCTTTTCCATCTCAAGCCAGTTGGGCCCAACCTTGACGGAAGCCTTCATAGGCACTGACAAGTCCATGGCACCTTCCATTTCTTCCTGGACCAAGGATACCATTTTCTTTACTTCTTCTTGAGGCACATCAAAAACGAGTTCGTCATGGACGGTCATGATCATCGTTGAAGATAATTTTTGTTTGGTCAATTGACGGCTGATCTTGACCATGGCGATCTTAATAATATCCGCGGCTGTGCCTTGCATGGGTGCGTTGATAGCTTGACGCTCGGCAA
>JABDGZ010000033.1 GCA_013285735.1 Candidatus Omnitrophota bacterium
GATGAACTAAGACAGCTTCAATTAATCTTGACGTATTATCCCGATAGGGGAGATCTTATTCTGGGATCGGGTGGATTAAGAAAATTAAGGTGGATATTTTACCGGGGAAAGGTAAAAAAGGTGGGCTAAGAATTATTTACTATTGGATCACTATGGACCATAAAATCATCTTTTTGCATGTTTATAAAAAGTCCAGGCAAGTAGATTTATCTTCCGATCAAATTAAATTTTTTACGAATTTAATCAAGGGGGGAATAAATGGATAAGAAAAACTTTGAAAAACTAGTCCAAAGTGTCAAAGAAATGAAACTGATTATGGCTGGCAAAATGAAACCCGCCAGGGTGACTAGAATCGAAATTAAACCGATTTCGATCAAAGGTATCCGGAAAAAACTTCATCAATCCCAAAGTGAATTTGCTTTTATGATCGGAGTGAGTCCTTCAACGCTTAGGAACTGGGAACAAGGAACAAGAGAGCCTGAAGGTGCTGCCAGGGCCTTGCTAACAGTCGCTCAAAAAAATCCTAAAGCAGTTTATGAGGCCTTGCACTCTTAACCTATGGGCATCATCTCCGAATCCAAACTCTGGAAAAAGAAGCCCCTCAAGAAATGCATCATCTGCGGCAAAAAGGTATTTTCCAACAGTTCAATATACTGCCGTTCTTGTTCCAATTAAAATTATCCAAACAAGATCTATTTGATCTGCGGGTATAAAGTTATGTTGGATGTGGTAATCTCAGATGGTAATCTTAAAATGAAGATGCGGGCGGGTTTATTAGTCTATTTCTTTAGGTCTTCCAAGGGTGCTTCGATTAAATTATCTTGAATAAATTTCTTAAAAGGAGTAATCTTGCCTTGGAATAAACAGAAAAACTATGATTCGTTAAAAACTTTTTATAAGAAAGAGCGGTAATATGGGTATATTGTTACAGGTCGTATTTGCTATCCTTGTTGTATTGGTTTTTTTAGTCGTTTATTTTAATCTTAGATTTGCTAATTATTTGAAACTTAAGCATAACGAGGTCTGGTTAAAGTTGAATAAACCTTCCTGGGCGCCTAGTTCGTCAAAAAGTGATCAGTTGTTGCTTAAGGAATTTTTGGATAAAGATGGTTATTTAAAGTTGGATGATCCGCAATTGAACTCATTGGTCGATTTGAAAAAGAAGATTTCTTTGGCGGCTATGATGGCTTTATTTTTATATGCTGGCATGTTTCTTGCGTTTGCGTTGAAGAGATAAAAATTTGGGAGGAGGATTTTATGTCATCAAATACAGTCAAACTTCATCTGGCTAAGTTTGTAGAGTCAGAGATTCTTTAAACAAAGAAAGGGTAATTATGGGCGAAGGAGCTGACTAGCAGGCTCTAAAAATAAAAATGGATAGAATCCAGCCCTTTAAAGCCTGCTTCATTAACTACCTATAATATATGTTATGTAAAGTACATGCGTAAGAAAATAGGCATTATGCGGTTGTTAATTGTGAATTCATTTGCGATTGAGTCAAACCAAGGAATACTGGTAGGCTCTTCAACGTTTTGATTGTAATACTACCAACCGTAAAGCCAGGAGCGTTTTGTAATTGAGCAAGTTGGGACTGGTCTAAGTGGAATTTGATCCCTTCCCCAGTATCTTTGGTTTGTAGAATATTATTGGTAGGTGTTAGGTCGATACCACCATTCAAAGCTTTATCAGGTGATGTTAACGTTTTATTCCTTGCAACAAGTTTTTTCATAAATTGACTAAAAAAATCGAGATTAACACCTGTTTTATCAAGTATTTTCTTCTTAGAAACGCCAATAGCAAGAAAAATCCCAAAGTTGAATAAAGCACTTCTAGGATCACCTCCTTGTAAAGTAGATAAACTGACCCCACCAAGAGCTGACTCAAGAACTATTGGAAGATCCCCAATAAATGATTTTATTACATCAAGGCCAACAACTACCATAGCTGTTTGATGCCCCCCCGTTAAAGCATAACCGGTATTTTCTAGAGTATATAGACCAAAATGTCCCAAAGACGAAGCTATTACTCTACTCATGGCGCTTTTTATCAACATGGCATCATCTTTTTCCGCTGAGATGCTAGCTGCATCTGTCATTTGCCCAAGCCTTTCCTGCAAGAAATGCGCAAGTTCTCCTGTGGGATCGATTCTTTCCCACAGACCAATTAGCTCTTCATAGTATTCTAAAGAAGCTTGAGTGCTGACACTATTTTTAACATTATCTATATCTACCAAATACGCACGAAATGTCGATGGATTATTAGCGACGTATCCTAACATAATATTTTCGACGTTAAAATCAACTAAGATATGATGATCAATGAGAAGATTCAAAAGATTTTTAATCATGTCTAGCTCTTTTTTATTCAATGGTGGGGATTCGGATATTAACTTCCCGGCAACTTTTCCTTTAATTTTTTCAATTCGTAAATAAAGGTTTCCTTCTTGCGTTCTTCCAGTCTCAAGCACCTGAGGAGAAGCGCCTATTTCTCCTAACGATTGAATAATTTGAAATTGCAGTTGAGTATAACTATGTTCGTTTCTGACAATCCGCACAACTGAATCTCCTAAATCAAAAATATCGCAATTAAGCCCCCGACCTAGCAATCCTATTTGGGACTCCTTATGACTCTTGCTATCCTTAATAGAAAGTGATTTTGTGTCTCTATCATAAATCAGAATCTTATCCTTTAACGCACGTCGCATTGTACGTCGTGCGGCATACACATACCCATGAACTTTACTGATAGCATTAGCAGCACCTGCCACCGCTCCTGCCGTAAGTCTGAGAATCCTTTTTTGAACTTGTTCCGAAGTTCCATTCATCGCCACATTCCCCATAGTATTCAAACTGGCATCCACCTCCATTGCATTGTCTACATTAATCCCTGCAATTGCGGCTGTATCTGTTCTGTCTTCTTCAGGAATTTGGATCAGCTCTTCCCCTCCCGAAAAATACTTTCTTGGTATCGTCTCTTGAGTTATCGGATCAATATCTTCTTTGATGTAGTTATAAACACCCTTCTTAAATGCCCGTAAATACCGTTGGTAAATTTTCTCTTTTTCTTGGGGGTCATCAATGCTCACACCGGCTATCTTATTTTTGTTTGCATATACTTGCTCCAGGATGCTGTCCTTGATTTTTTTCTTATACCATGTTGCCAAAATTAGACTGTTATAGACCTGGCGAAGATGCGAAAAATTCTTGTTTTCGTTGATCTCGGTAGTCAATTCGGGGGTGACAACTTCCCGAACAATTTGGCTACCTAATTGATTAGTCTTTTTAATCTGTGCTTGGCTCGATTGAATTCCTTCATGTTTCTCCAGAGAAAGATAGTCCTGTTCTAACATGACCTTAAGTTTGCTTTCTAGCACGTATGCTGTTGCTACTTTCATATTCTCAAAAATAACCGCTTTTTCCGGTACTATCCAAACCTTATTAAAAGTATTGACTGGAATATTCGTTGTCCCATAACGTTTAATAGCTTCTTCGTAAATACGCTTCCAGAATTTCTTTCCGATCTCATCTTCGGGGTAGATTAAAGATGCCGTTATTTGTTTGAGCATGTAGTCTTCTGCTAACAGATCCCGACCCATTTCAGTTAAACCAAAACTATTAGGGATAATCCGGTCTTTTTCATATGGCGATAAATTGACCCACAAATCTTTCTCAGGAATGGTTAAGCTGGCCAGAAAATATTTAATCAATTTATTAGACTCATCTTTAAGGGCTTCATTCGATAATTTACCATCCCCTTTATCAAGGATAAAATCAAAACGAAATGGGTTGTCAGGATGAACCCTGATACCTTTTAAAATGGGTGGGTTAAACTCGGGGCTTAAACGAACCATCACGCCAGGCATAGGTAAACGATAATCTTGAGCCTGTACCAAGGGGGTTGGCCCAAAGCTATTAACTAAAAATGCTGACAGAATGCTATATGTCAGAATCTTCTTCACTATTTTCTCTCCCTTGGCCTGCAGCATGGGTGCAAACCATACAAATAAAAAAACCTATTCCTGACTACTTCTCTGGAATAGGTGCTTGGTCTATTGGGGCGGCCAGGCTATCCTATTCCTAGGATCCTTTAGCTTTGCGTCCCTACCTTACGATAGGTTTGCCTTTTTCATTCTATAAATACTTCTTATTTAAAGCATACCATCTATTATTATATAAAGCAAATCGGTGCCAAAAGATTGTCTTGTCAACGGTAGGTTTTAAATATGTTATCTACCTTCACATTCTTAATGATTTGCCCATGACTTAAGTCTTCGGTCCAAAGCCTCTCGCATTTTGCGCTGTGGGCTGAAATGATAATTAGCGCGTCCCAAAAAGATATTTGATTCAGAATACTGCAATCTATCGCATCGTTAATCAAGGCAGGATCTATTGTTACTACCTCAAAATTATCAAATTTAGCGACAATTTGTTTTGCTAAAATCGGTGCCATAGATAGTTTTTTAACGGCACAGACATAAAATTCTTGGATAATTTGAGTCGAAATCACGCCAAAGCCTGTTTCTTCTAATTCCAATAATTTTTCTCGGCTCTTTTTTTGTTTTTCAATATTTCCTGAATCGTATGAGTAAATCAATACATTGGTGTCAATAAACACTTTAGACATCGTACAATTCCTCTCTTTTCCAGGTTTTCCCCTTGGAGCTGGAAGCTGTACGGTCTGCCATTTTAAAAGTTTCTTGTAACCAGCCTTTTTTTGTGTTGATTATTGTCATTTTAAGGAGATTTCTGATCAGCTTATTTAAAGACGTATTTTTCTTTTTAGCGTAATCCCGTCCTTGTTTAAGCAGGTCTTCTGGTATTGATAAGGTAATATTAGCCATAGTTGTATCCTTCTGATACAAAATATAACACATACTACACGTATTTGCAATATTATTTATTTCTGTTAGACAGTTGCCAAAGACCCTTCTTTTACTGAATTAATTCCCAGTATTGGCCAAGGGCTTGTGATGGGTGTGATGCGGATAATGAATGCTTTTACACCTGAAAAATTTTTGCGTCTGAAATTATTGATCATGGCCTGGTCAAATTTGATGTTGATCTTCTCTCCACTAATATCCATCTGCATATTGTTAGAGTTTAAACTAATACCACCAGGTGGTTTAATGGCAGCGACCGAAGCTTGGTCAGACACTTGGTCCGACGACATTTGGGCATAATCATTTCTTAATAAACCATCTCTGCGGAATTGTCGTTCAAGAGCTTCTTTATTTTCAACAGTAGAAACCAGCATTGTGACTTTATTTGCTCCTAATAACAAGCTGTTAAGAGCAGCAGAACGAGCGACTAGAGAGTCACCCAAAATAAGAACATTTCCATCTACCCCATTTTCTAGCCCTGCTTTTTCAAGCATATCTTCTGGATATCCATAGGTATGGTTCATAACTTCTAATAGATGAGTATCAATATCACCAACAAATCCCTCTAGGAGCTTGTCGATTGATTTGACCACGCTACTTAGAAGGTCTCCTGAATCATCGACTAAATCACTATATTTTCCACTCTTAAGATAATATAAAGCGGCCCAAAAAGAAGACACAGATCCTGCCACACGGGCCATGGGATCTAAAATGTAGTGCTCTCTTTCATCCTCATCTGCCCCAACGCCTTCCAAATAGAAAACACGATCAAGTAAGGGACGGTATCCTTTTTTTCGTACTTTTTCATAAGCAATGGCTGTTACACGATCAGCTACCAATGCATGTTTTAAATCATTAGAATCAGGAGAATTTAAAAAAAGTAATGCTTCAATGATCTTCCCTTCTGTAAAATATTGAAATTCTGCTTTAAGAGGAGCTCTGACTTTGCGAATCACACCAGCACTCCAGACTTCTTTTGCAGTGGCCATTCTTGCTCCTGCTTTAATGAAAAGGCTGTCTGGCATATTACTTCTAGCACCGGCACCTCTTTCTACGAAAACCGTAAACCCTTGTTTAACAAGTTGTTCAACTTCAGCTGGTGTTGCTCCCACGCGGGTCTCACCTTTTGTGAGCTCTGTAGGTATACCAATAGTTCTTTTTTCATTGTTTGGCAATTCAAGTATTCTTCCAAACTCATCATCTGTAAGAGGGCTTGATGAATTAATTAAACGGCCGTTGGCAGCAACAATCCCGCTGCGGACACCAGAGGCATTATTCAGAGAGCCTGAGGCTAATTCGATTGTTAAAAGCTGGGTGGCTCGAGCTAATCGTTTGGAAGCAACACCTCTAAATGCTGCAGGCGTATTTTTAACAGTAAATACTAAATTTCCATTACCATCAAGACGGGCCGGATGTACAGGTGTTGCCAAGAGATCTGGTTCTTCGCCATCCACTACACTTTGTGTATCAATGATGGGGTCAACAATAATTTTTCCTGGACCAGCTTGGGCCAACATTTGTCTAGTTATAGAAAAAGGAGCTATTCTCCTCACAGAAGAACCGGTAATAACCATACCTGCTTCGTTTAGTTTTTTTTGTAATGTTTCTTGATCATCTTTGTTGACAACTATTATTTCGAGAGAATTGTTTTTTATTGCTTTTAATTGGGCAAATAATCCACTTGCTTTTATCTGTTTGAAAAGTTGCGCTTGTGTTTCTCCATGCCCACGGGTATTACTAATTTCATTGAGATTACCATCGTATTTCTTAATTAACGCCAAATATCCGGCCCTGATCATTCCTTTAGCGGCAACAATATCAGCTGCTTCAGTTAAATGAACATGTAATTTTCTTGATTCTGCCCATACAACAGCAAATGCACCGCTATGTAATTGTTCTCTGATTTCATTGATTTCTTCTGCCGTAAATATATCTCCTGTATCGGCCTGGACTTGTTCAAAATAAGAAACCATAACCCCGGCTGCATTTGCTAGAGTATCAGGAACAACAATTATATCCTTCTCCTCTAATATCTTCAAAGCCGCAGGCGTGATAGGGCCATTAGCACCTGGAATAATATATTTTGCATTAATCCTGGAGGCATTTTCTTCTGTTATAACACCTTCTGTAGCAGAAGGGCTTAAGATATCAACATGGGCTTCTAATATCGCTGCCTGACGTTCTGCAGCGGTTTCTCCTTCTGTTCTAAATTCTTTAAGGTTACTCCTGAAAACCTCTTGCCAGCATTGGTACAATTTTCCATTTTTTTTATCATTTTCAGATCGCCAAATGAGCGCTAAAATTTCTTGCTCTGTATAACCAGAATCTTTAAATAAGCTAACGCCTTCATCACCTAAAGCGACAACCTTTATTCCATCACGTACGGATTGCAAAGCTTCATATAAAGCTACGTTCCCTGCTCCATGAATGGCCTTTGTCATGCCTCGAAAGTCAATGTCTAAAGCTTTAAATAGGCTGCGGTCTGTTGATTCTACGCCAAAGCCGGTCGCTTCAGTCCTTCCTGCGACACCACCATGCGCCAGTTCTTTTCCTGTAATTGCAGCCAATTCAGGGACAGGATTATTTGTTTTATGCATGTAACGATTTGCTTCTTCGACTAGGGCTGTACTTGTGGCAGGGTAGATACCGTTATTTCCTTTCCTTACAGATTTATATATTCTCAGGAGGCGGTCATGAAGAGTCTGGTCTCGAATCTTGATTACCTTCAAATTTAATAGGATGTATTCATCCATTGCAAATCCCATAAATAAAGGGTTGGTCCGTTTATCAGGGGCAGGGACATCAATATCATGACCAATAGCATGGGCATCATACAGTAGACGGACATAATGACGAGCAATCCTTGCGATATTTTCTTTATTTTCATCATCCCAGAGTTCTGTGTCTTCAATGGAGGCTGTCCCATCATCATTTATTCTAATTTGACCTTCAAAAATAACGCCCTTAGCCCCTCCTAATGGAAGACCAATCAGTGAAGTCTTAAAAGACATCCACATGGATAAGGCTTGAGATAATTCTTCAACCCATTTTTGTATAAAATCTTTGGTATATTTTTTTTTCGCTTCGGGTGTTGCATTAGATTTTTTTAATAAATCATTAAAATATCCAAAAGCCATTCTAAATGCAGGATCTTTCATCAGATCGCTCATCGTAATTGGTTCCTCATCTTGATTCTTATTATAATTAAAATTAAAAATTGCGCGGAATCCTCCCTTAGGCACACCTCGATCCTGACTATTTACGGAACGGGTACTAAGAATATCAGCCTCATATTCTCGATTATCTTTATTAAGGAGCATTATTTTGTCCCATTGGGAAGTCATATAATCAGGTTTTATAATATCGAAAGTAAAAAATGGATCAAGATATCTTACATGACGGGACAATTCTTCAAGACGTCCTTGACTATTAACAAGATATTCATTATGGATAAGCCTAATAAAATCTTCAACATTGTCTGTTTCAAAAGCCCGCGTATTTTCCTGTGCCAATGTTAGCAGAGCAGCATCAGCTGCCTCTGAAGGACCTGCTATGGTTGTAACAAGGGCTTCATCACCAGAAGTCATGGGATCATCATTAGGAGATGGCTTATTCTCGACCTGCAAAGCCTCATCGATTTCAATTTTTAAACCACCTGAGAAATATTTTCTTGGCACAGTCTGCTGGCTGGTTTCATCAATATCTTCTTTAATATAGTTGAATACACCCTTCTTGTAGGCCTTCAGATATTGCTGATAAATTTTTTCTTTAATTGTTGGATCGTCGGATAAAATGCCGCTTGTTTTACTTTTATTACTGTAAACTTGATTTAGAAGTGCATTTTTAAGTGTTAGTTTGTACCATGTAGCCAGGATCATGGAATAATACATTTGGCGTAACAGTGCAAAGTTTCGACCTTGATTTACCTCTTTTTCGATTTCAGGAATAATGATAGCGCGGATGACTTGGGAGGCAACTGAATGAGTGTTTAAAGAGGGAGAAACATCTGCATGTTTTTGTAAGGCAAGGTAATCTTCTTCCAGCATGACCTTTAGATGTGCGCCTACGACATAGGCAGTATTGTTGCGTTGTAAAATCCTGGCTTTGTCTGCTACGATCCATACCTTATTAAAGGTATTGACCGGAATGTTCGTAGCACCGTACATCTGCCTGGCTTTTGTGTAAATATCATCCCAGAATTTTTTGCCCAATGATCTTTCAGGGTATATAAGAGAAGCAGTTAATTGCTTAAGAATGTAATCCTGCGCTAACATATCCCTTCCCATTTCAGTTTTGCCTAGTTCTTGGGGGATAATACGGTCTTTTTCGTAAGGACTTAGGTTGACCCAAAGATCATCTTCTTTGATTGTTAATGCAGCTAGAAAATATTTGATCAATTTTTGAGATTCAGTCTTAAATTCTAAACCATTGATCTTGAGTCCAGAATTACCCGTATCTACAATAAAATCGAAAAGAAGTGGATTATCAGGATGGATCCTAACGCCCTTGATTACCACAGGCATATAGACAGGACTTAAATTCACCATGCTTCCAGGAGTAGGCAAATCTAAAATCGTATCAGCGTGTGCGATGGGTAGGTCAATCAGCAATGACTGTAGGATGAATATGGCAGATAATACAATGTAAAAGGATCTTTTAAACATAAAGCCCTCCTACTAATGAATGTAATCTTAAGCAAAAATTAACTAAAACTTAACAATCTTAAGAGTAAAATAAAAAAGCCATGGATATTTATTATCCATGGCTTCTGTGCCTCAAAATTTATTCCCTGACTTCACTGCCGGGTAACTTCTTGGAGTATATACTACAGATTTTACCTTGTCAAGTCGCGGGGTTTAGGTAGAAAAATTTATCCGACGCTGATAGGGTTATATAATTTCATCAATTTGTATTAACTTAGCGGTAAATCGATCAAAAAGTCCACACCAGCATTTTCCTGGATATCCAACTTTATTTTCCCCCCATGCTGCAGGATAATGGCATGTGCCAGGGCTAATGATAAGCCGCAGCGTATATTTTCTGATTTAAAGAAGGGTTTAAAGATATTTTCTGCCTCCTGCTCTGACAAAATATAGGCGTTATGACGAATGCTGATGGAAACCCATTCTTTATTGTGTTCCAAGGCAATAAAGATTTCTCCGCCTTTCTCAATAGCGTTTAAGGAGTAAGTAAATATATAGTTAAAGCATCGTCCAAGCTGTTCTTCAGAGCCCAAGATTTTAACTGATTTAAATGATTGGTAGTATTTGAATATCCGATTATTGTTGGTATGGCCTATAGAAATTTTACTCATGGTCTGATCAAGCAAGGGAATAAGATTAACTTCTGAATAATTTTTGGGTACGGTTTCGCTGTATTCCCAAAGATCAGCAATGATTTTTTGGACGTAATTGACATCATCCTTGATGGCTAATTTGTCTTGGGAGTGTTCTTTGATGCGTTTTAAAGGTTCCTGGATTTCAAGGACGAGCGTACGGGCAATTTCCCTTAAGGTCCGATTACTTTCTAAAAGGAGCATTTCTTCATGAAGGCGTCTATTTTCCTGCGCAAATTGGCCGACGGTGCCTTTATAAAACATGCGGTCAATCAAGGATTGCAATAAGCGGTAAACTGGCACTACCAGCAGCGTTATGCAGGCTATGGCAAAAACAGAATCCATGCCTGATTTATAGCCAATCATATGGCGTGACATTTTCTCAGCAGCGTAGATCAATATAAAAAATATTACCGTCAGAAGTGAAATCAGGATTGTATAAACAAGGCTTTTGCGCAAGATAATTTTGATATCCATCAATTGATGCTTGACGATCGCATAAGAAACGATCCATACATACAGGGGTAACAAACATAAGCCCCAGGGACGGACTGGAATGCCTAAAGCCGGTAAGAAAGCGCTCACTCCCCCGATCGCTCCAAAGCTGCAGCCTATAAAAAAATATTTCAGCTGGTTTTTTTTGATGGCTGTTGCATGGTGGTAATGACGGTAAACAAGGATCAAGCCATAACTGACCAGATAAACAAACCATAAAGGAAGAAAACAATACAAAGGTCCTGATTGTGTATAGTATTTCAATTCAAAAATGGGGCCGACACCACTCAAGAAATTTCCGGGAAACAGAATGACCAATCCCATATAAAGCAGGGTTAGGCCATAGTAAATTTTTAGCTCAAGGTTTTTTTGCCTTCGGTAATTTGTTAAAATAGAAGTAAAATGGAAAAATAATACCGGAATAAAGATGACAACAAAATTAACAGTAAAAGCATACCTATAAGCGGTTGCATAAAATGATGCTGTCATCATGAGGAACAAGCTGATATTGCTGATAGCAACAATTATTGATATTAAGCCCCAAAGAATTTTTAGGAAGTTAAATGGCCGGGATAAGAAAATAAAAACAGCATTAGCCAGCGAGAAAATGAAGGCTAATAAGCAGGCAATAATAAAAGGGTTCATGTTAGTAAATATCCATTCTCTTTGAGCCAGCGTTCTTCTTTTTTGTAATCAGGCATCATTTGAGAAACCTCTGCCCAAAATTTACGTGAATGATTCTTCTGTTTTAAATGCATCAGCTCATGGATAACCACATAATCCACCACCTTTGCTGGTGCCATGATCAGTCTCCAGGTGAAATTTAGAGTGTCTTTATACCCGCAAGATCCCCAGCGTGTGGTTGCATTATTAATCCTGATAGATTCATATTTTACCCCAGCAATTTGGGCATAATGTTTAACCTGTTGGGTTATATATTCAAGAGCTTGAATTTTATACCAATATTCTAAATGATCTTGAGCGTTAGCTAAAACCATTTTTGAAATCATTAGAGAATTGTCCAGGATTACAGCTTTGGGAAGATCTTCAACGACGAGCAGTGTATAACTTTGACCTAAGAATAAGAATTTCTCACCAGGGATAAATTTTCGTACCAGGATTTTATCCTGCCGCTGCTTAAAATAGTCTTGTTTGGTTTTAATCCAGGATTCTTTACGCCGGATAAGTTGATGGATATATTCTTCAGAGGCAAATTGCGGCGCACGGACAATCAGGCGCGCGTCCTTGGTTATTTGTAAACCAATGGTTTTACGGTGGCTGCGGATTAACTGGTCAATTTTAATGGGTGTGTTCATATTGTTTTAGTATGGCCGCAGCCACATTAAGCGCTAATAAGTGATTGCCTTGCACCGTAGCGTGGCCTGTGTCCCCTGACATCCTGTCTACAAAATAAAATTCATAAGATTTAGCGCGCACAGCTTCTTGAAAAGAAGGCCCATTATCAACGAAAATGATTTTTTCACGGTCTGGGTCAGTATCAAAAATCGACAGCAGCGGACGGATATCACGCATGGGATACTGCACAAAGACAGGCTGAATGCCGTGGGACAAAAGAATGTCTTTGATGTCCATATAATTTATTCTAGTTAAAGAAACATAATAGCTGCTTTGTAAGCCCATCTTTTCTTCATAAATTAAGGCAAGATCAGGCCTCCCTCCTTCTTCATAACAGGCTTCAACATTTCCATAAATGAAAGGATCAGCTTCACCAGCAGCCACCATCCTTTCAATGGTCTGTCTTATGCGTTCAAGATGGTCCTCGCCATGGCAATAACCTTTGATCCAATCATAAATCCATGAATCATAGGGAATATATTCCATGTCTTTGACAAATTTATCATATTGTTTGGTTTCGACAAGCAGGTTGCCGTATTGTTTAATGACCCAGTGATTAATTACAGGATCAGTATTGGCTTGAAGGAATTTTACATATAAAACTTCTGCTATATCCAGCCGTTGGTAGGCTTCAGCTGTTTTAATCATATAATAGAGTTGCCGCTGTTGCAGGGATTGGCGTGTCATGGCATCTTTAAACATATCAAATTCAGTCGAAAGCGCCTTGGCAGGCACGGGTTTTGGATAAATTTGAAGTTTTTCTCTGTCGATATATTCCTTTATGCCTGAAGCGGCCTTTTCGTCAAGCTTGGTCAATAATTGGTATAATTTTATTTTTTTAATAAAAGCTGGTAAAGGGTCAGACTTTGGAGAAAGTTCGCTTTGAGTGGGGTCTAAAATACCGATCATGCCAACTACAATGTCAGGTTTATACATTTGCAGCCACCGTGGCAGCTGTTGGGCAATTGTTGTGGTGTTGACCCCAGCCATGCCTTGGTTAATGACCTCAAATTTATGGCTTGGAGATTTTTGATTGAGAATTCTTTCCATCTGCGACGGGTATGAATCATTGCCTCCAAGCATGGTCGTTGATTCACCGATGCACAGAATACGGCAAACATTTTTTTGCCTGGCCCCGTTTAGATTGGTTAAAAGCTGTTTTTCTTGTGTCAGCCAGCTGCCAATCCAAAAAAAGAGTTCAAGAAAAATTAGAAATACGAATAAAGATTTTAATATTTTCCAGTTAATACGCATACCCCATTAAAATTGAAAATAAATGAATTCTTCCGATGTCATCACACCCATCCCCAGCAGCAGATAGGTCATGAATGCCAAGAGCATGGTACGCCATAACCAGGACATTTGTGTAAAAATAAAAAAGGCGTCCTTTGTTTTTAATTCAGCAAATTCCAGGATAAGAATCGGCAGTGCAAAGCTCAGGAATTTAAACAAGGTGTCCCATGGCATGTGTAACGGTCCTGCAGATAATCTGCTTAAAACATGCCATGCCTGGGATAAAGATGATGAACGGAACAGGGTCATGCCTAAGGTTGTAATATGAAACATAAAAATAACTCTGGCCCAGTGCCAGACCCCTCGCCATAGCGCTGATTTAGGATTGATCCAATGCCCCATTCTCGTGCGGAGCACAATATAAAAACACAATAACAGGCCGTAATACATCCCGAAGACAACGAAATTCCATGCGGCCCCGTGCCATAAGCCTAATAAGGTCATGGAAATCATCAGTGCCATGTAAATACGTAAATTGCCTTTGATCTTGCGTAATGATCCCACCAAAGGAAAATAAAGATAGTCCCTGACCCATTGGCTTAAGCTAATGTGCCAGCGATTCCAGAATTCCTGCACGTTAGTAACCCAAAAAGGTAAATTAAAATTCATCATGATTTTAAATCCCATCATGGCCCCTAAGCCTCTGGCAATATTACTATACCCTGCAAAATCACAGAATATTTGAATGACAAAGGCATACATGGCTATTAATACTTCCAGGCCTTGATACGATGAGGGAGAGGCAAAGACAGGGTTTACAATATGGGCCAGATTGTCCGCCACAAACATCTTTTGAAATAGCCCTAAGAAAATCAAGTAAACACCGTATTTGATCTCTTGGGTGTTCCATGTACGCGGTTTTAGCACTTGGGGCAAAAGATGGGTTGCCCGTTCAATAGGCCCTGCGACTAGGTTAGGGAAAAAGGACACATAGACCATATAATCAATAAAATTTCCGGTAGGTTTTACCACCCGACGGTAAACGTCAATGGTATAGCTCATCGCCTGGAAGGTAAAAAATGAAATACCCATCGGTAGAATGATGTCCAATGTTTTGCCTGCGTAAGGAATACCTACGGCGTGAAGCAATTGATAAAGGTTAACCAGAAAAAAATTGCAGTATTTAAAAAATAGCAGAGAGCCCAAATTGAACCCAAGGCCTAACCAAAGCCAAAGACGCCGGGTTCCTTGGTGATTAGAGGCATAAATACGGTCTGCGGCATAGTAGGAAACAGCTTTGCATAAAAGAAGCAGGAAAAGAAAGCGCCAATTCCAGGAAGCATAAAATATGCAGTTGGCAACAAGTAGCAGGATATTTTGGTGCCGGTGGGACAAAAGCCAATAAAGGCTGAAAACAACAACAAAGAAGATAAAAAATTCAATAGAATTAAAAAGCATGGGCTAAATAAACGGCGGCAATCCCCCGGTCACAAAGAGTTTTTGTCCGGTTGTATAGCTTGAAGATGGACCAGCCAGGGAAATAATGGCCATGGCCACATCAATGGTGGTGGGATGCCGCTTCAGAGGGTTGTTTTTACGTATGTTATCGCGAAGCATTGGCGGAACTGTTTTAGTCAGGTCGGTTTCAACCATGCCAGGCATGACCATATTCACCAGGATATTATGTCCTGCAAGTTCAACAGCCAGGCTGCGGTTTAATCCGACGAGGGCGCTTTTGGCAATGACGTATTTCATATGCCCGGCAGGCGGAACTTCTGTTGCAACGGTGCCCACATTGATGATTCTTCCGCTGCCTTTCTTAATCATGAATGGAACAGCTTCCTGGCAGCAATAAAAAGCGCCTTTGACGATCACATCGATATCATATTGTATCTTTTCCCAAGATAGCTGCCCAAAACCCATGGATAAAAAATCGCTTACAGCATTATTGACCAATATGTCTATCCCTCCAAAGGTTTCAACTGTTTTTAAAATCATGGATTTGACCTGGGTTTGATCACGGACATCAGCTTGAATCGCGAGGGCCTCTCCCCCATTAGAGATAATATCGTCGACTACTTGTTTTGCCTGTGCTGCGCTGGCTAAATAATTAACGACAACGCGGGCTCCATGGCAGGCAAAGAGCCGTGCGGTGGTGGCCCCAATCCCCCGGCTGGCACCGGTGATGATGACCACCTTACCTTTTAAAGAATGATCGAGGGCGTATTGGTTTAATTGTTTAAAATCAGGCAGTTCTTTTGTCGGCTCATCAATTTTTACGGTCATTTTTCCCTGGGCTGCGGCATTTTCATTCTTTGGGGTTTGAAAGATATTGATTTTTTCAACGACAATGCGGCTTGCCATGGAAATAAATTCAATAGTTGATTTAAAAGTGTAGCAGGCATCAGGTTTTAGCGGTTTTATAAATTCAAGAGAAAAATCAAGGAACGTGGCCCGTCGGCCTGGCAGGCGCATGCCTACCATGGTGGAACACAACATGACCGCGATGTTTTCAAACAAGCAGCAGGAATTGTCTCCTGCAGGTTTTTCAATAAGGTGTTTTTTTAAAGATTTAAGCCAAGCTGCTTGCCGTTGGGGTATTGTATCAAAGGTAAATGTTTCTGTAAGCCCTTTTTTCATTTCTTCTAATTCAAGGGTATTTTCTTGCAAAATTTCACGTACAAAACTGCCGTCAGATACTGCGTGGGAGGCCATAAAAGGGTTTTTACGTGGAGCATATTGTAAGACAACAGTACCGAAGGTGACTGCCTGCTGCATGGATGAAGAATAAATATTAAAGGTAAATCTTTGCTGGAGTGCTGCGAGATTATTTTCAGGCTCTTTGCATAGTTCTACTGTCAGTGTATCGCCAATGTATACCGGGTATATAAATCGTCCAGCAATTTGACGGATGGATATTTCTTTTGAAGGGTCTGTCAAAGGTTCCAGCAAACCCAGAGCGCTGACAGGCAGCATCCCATGTACAAGACGCTGATGATAAGCTGATGTCCTCGCCTCTTGGGAATTCATGTGCAGATTGTTAAAATCACCTGTTGTCCTGGCAAAGGTATCAACCAACTCTTCGGTGGCTTTAAATGAGAGTACCCACTTCATTGTATAGTTCCCCTATTTTTGATGATAATAGGCCAGGCATCCGGATATTTATCCTTTATTTTCCAAACGAAGGTATTTTCTTCGGACTTTGCAAAATGCGAAGCTTCGTTAAAGAATTCCAGGCAAGGTTGATTTTTATCCGTTTTTAAATAGACAGCTTTTAATTCCTGCAGGCCTAGCCTTTGGCATTCATCGATCATTGTTTTTATCATTACATTTTCTATGTGACGGCCGAAAACACGGCAGCTTAAAATAAAATCAGTGATACAAGCACTGCTCTTTGAATATTCAAAGCTGGCAATGCCAGTGAGTCCTGAATCACCTAATTTATCATGGACCCTGAATATCCATATCCGATGGTTTGCTGCCTTGCCCCAATTCATCAAGTCCCCTTCACTCAAACGCCGTGTGCTTAAGTTCATCTGATTGGTTTTATTTAAAAGTTGGGCTGCCCTGGGAAGATCAGCGTCGGTCAAAGGGGCTGTCGTTACTGTTGTTTCCAGAGAGGCCAGCCATTCCTGGGCGTTTTGCATGGATTGACGCAATTGAGTGCGTTGTTTTTCTTGGGTATACATTTCATTGCGTTTACGGTCATCAGTGGTGATGGAAGCTGTGTCAAAACATCTGAGCGACAGCAATGTTTTTGTATATAAAAGGCTGTTTAGCGGCCAGGCAGGCACGAGTACTGCAGGCATTGCTTTTTGAACGCGGTCCCGTTCAGCAGGATTATCATCAATGAATACAGCTGCTTCCTCGGTCAAATTCAATTCTTTTAACAAGTCCATGATGTTTTCCACCTTGTCCTGCCAATTGATTCGCCATGTCGCAAAATCCGTACGTTTCAGCACCATTTCAGGATGCTGTTCAAAAGCCTGCCAAACGATTTCCGGTTGATTTTTACTGACAATGGCAAGGATGATGCCGCGGCGATGAAAGCTTTTAAGGGTGCGTTGAAAATCAGCAAAGGCTTCTCCTTGAGGATCATGGCCTCCTATCTTGAGATTCTGCCAACCGTCATCACCAACAATCCCTCCCCAAAGCGTATTATCTAAATCCACGATGATCAGTTTTTTTGTGCCGCCCAGAAAACAATGCAAGGCAGCCTTGATGTCTATCGCAGCAGATTTAAAGACGGACGGATCAAATGGGATTTTACTCATATACCAAAGCCTTGGGTCACAGGCCTTTTCTCCTGCTGCCTGCAGCCATTTTTCAGATCCTAAAAGGTAGACATTGGGAATATTTTTAAGGCCATCGGCCAGATGTTTATTTAGTGAAAGGAGTAAATACCGCAGGCCTCCTTGATGCAAATCAATCGGCCCGTAACCGTGGAAAAATTCAGGAAGGTTCCAATCAACGACAAAGACAAAACGGCTGCGCGTGGCGGCATCTTTGACAGCATCAATAAATAAATCACATTCAGAGAGTATTTCCTCTTCTGAGGGTTCCTGAAATTCCAGGGCTTTTTTAAAAGAAGGAATTACCGAGTGGGCTTGCGTCCAGATGACCGTGAAATCATAAGAATTTTTCCATAGAGAATGGGCAGGGTCTTTGAGGACAGGAATGGTGTTGCCAAAAGGCCCCTGGGTAATGGTGCAGGATGGCGTTTCTTTAAGGTTGGTGAGAAATGCTTTTAATATATCTGATGTAAAATCAGAGACCAAAAGGCCTGATAGTTGATTATGCATGGGTGTTGGAATTTAATAATGAATAGATATGCTCACCAAGGGCATCGATGCTACTAAATACATGGTTTTCTCCCAAGCCTAACGAATAGTCAAGTAAAGTGATGCTTTGAGAAAAATTTTGTTCGATTTTTTGTTCAACAGCGACAATAAGCAGTGTTAAGGTCAGGGAGTCCATCATACCCTGGGGGCCGTATAGTGCGGCCTCAGGTGTAGTACTGATTTGACGGTCGCTGGGAAGGGTTTGATTGATATCAATGATGGCAGCTGTGACAGCATCTCTAATGGCATTTTTATCGTTCATGGCAAGTGCTCACACAGGATAAGTTAATTTGATATTATTGTATATGTTTGCTTTAAATCTTCTATCATTTTTTACTGATTATGCAGGATTGCTTCCGATAGGTTTTTTGCTATCAGCTGATTACCTGCACGCGTGCAATGCCCGAAATTATAGGCAAAATTATCTTTGAAATAATGACTGTACGCTTCTTTGGCTAAAGCTTGCTT
>JABDGZ010000034.1 GCA_013285735.1 Candidatus Omnitrophota bacterium
GCAACTGTCATAATCTTACCTCATCTTCCCGGCGTTGTTTTTAATCCAGTCCAACCTTTCCTGCGCGTAAGCAGCTTCTGGTATTTTTAACTGGATGATTTTTTGATAAGTAACACGAGCCCCTTCCCAGTCTTCGCCTTCTTCATAAATTTTGGCAACCCGCAAATAAGCCTTCACAACCCATTCTTGCTCGCCAGGATACAAATCCGGTATTTTTAAATACTCTGCAATGGCATCCTCGGTGCGGCTCATTAATTCCAGGGTGTCTGCCAAATTAAATTGAATCTGGGCACGGTCAATTTGACCCTGTTTGGCCGCAAGGGCATTTTGATAAACCTCGATTTCCTTTTCATAATCCTGGGTGTTACGGTAAAGCTGACCTAATTTTAAATACGCTTCACCGGCATACTCCGGTGAGGTGGCAATAATATTTTCAAAAGCGGCGATAGCCCTTTGCGGATCAAGGTCTTTGGATATGATCCCGGCGATGGCAAGCCTTGCCTTGCCTGTAAGTGACTCGTCAGCCGTTGAAATGTCTTTGTACTGCTCTAAAGCTTCATCAGACGACTGTCCCTGGATTTCGTAAGCCTGTCCTAATTCATAATGGATTTGATCAATTTGAAGAGCGTCAGGAAATTCGTCAATAATCGACCTGTAATATTCAATGGCAAAATCCACGTCAGCATTCTTCAAATAATATTGGGCCAGCCACAGCAGCGCGTCAAACTCCGCGTCGGTCTTAGGATATTTATAAACAATCAACTTAAACCTTTGAACAGCTTGCGCCTCTTGTCCTAATTCAAACTGACATTTAGCAATACCGATATCAGCATTCTTGGCAATATTAATATCATTGGGATAGAGCCTCAAAATTTTCTGAAAAACTTTCAAAGCCTCTTCAGGGTCTTTTAAATTTAAATGAGATAAGGCCAAAATATAATTAGCTTCAGGGGTAAATTCACTGGGGCGTGTTAAGCCTTTTAGGTAAGCTTCCATCGCCTGAACGCTTTGGAGCCAATTGCCTTTCTTAAAACTGATGACCCCCCTGTAATAATCAAAGTCCTCAAGATACTTGCTGCCCGGAAAGCCGTCCCGCAAATTTTCAAAATCAACCAACGCGGCATCAATATTTTCCAACTTTAAAAAAGCAATAGCCTGACGGTACAACACATAATCCATCATCTCATTATTAGGGTATGCTTTCTTGACCCGTTCATACATTCCAGCAGCATCTGCCCATTGATTGCTTTCTTGATAAACATCCCCCATTTGGATCAACGCATTGACGCGGGTGTCTGTATCAATACTTTGGTCAAAAACTTCCTGAAAATAATTAATTGCCGCTGCCAAATGCCCTAAATTCAATTCACACCACCCTAAACCAAATCTGGATTTCTCAAAAATCTCAGGATCTTTTTGATCTTCCAATCGAAGATAATCCATCCGCGCTTCGTCATATTTCTTTAAAAGATAATAAACATTCGCCCGTCCCAAATACCCTTGAGTCCAATGAGGACTCTGCGGATAATTCTTAATGAAGTCTGTAAATAGTACCAAGGCTTTATCATAAGCACCTTGGTTATACGCCAAATTGGCTTGACCTAAAACCACTTCTTGTGCGGACAAATTTTTGGCTTTGCTAAAATTTTCGGCTTTCTTAAAAACGTTCTGGGCGTCACTAAACCGGCTTAATTTGAGATCGTTCCATCCTGCTGCCGTATACGCCGCGAGCCTCAAACTATCGTCACAAGAAGAGTCCGATGCTGCTTGATAATATTTAACCGCCGTATTGAAATTGCCGAGGTAATATAAACTTTCGGCAATATTAAAATTGACCTCGCAGACATGTGTTGATTTGGGATATTTAACTGTAAATTCCTGAAAATCTTTTATAGCCTCCTTAAGCAGGCCGGTATTATAATCACATTCCGCAGATTTTAAAACAGCGTCCTCAGTAAGTTGGTGATTCGGAAACTGCGTTGATAATTGAGAAAAAACAACTTTTGCCTTATCAAATTTCTTTTGTTGAAAAAAAGACCAGCCTAAAGAATAATAGGCTTGCGGCACGTAGGCGGATTGAGGAAAACCATTGATGACTGACTGGTAATCACGCTGAGCATCGGAAAAACGGTTCTCTTTTAAGTACGTTTCCCCTTGCCAAAAAAGTATTTCATCCTTTCGATCCGTTTGCTGGCTTAATCCTTCAAATAAATCAGACGCTTTACCATAATCTCCACTCAGAAAATCACATTGACCTAACAATAATTTAGCCGTGGTTAAATTAGGGCTTTCTGGGTACTTATCTAAAAAATCCTCCAAATACCTTGTCGCCACATCGCTAAACCCGTCATTAAAAGCCTGCTGCGCCGCCGACAAAAGATCAGTCTCGCTGGTTTGTGCAAGGCCTATATGAGGCAAGCATATCAAAACTATGAATAGGTAAAAATAAATAAAATTCCGAAGGATCATTATGTTCCCTTAGCGAATAAGCATTGTAAGAGATAAATTTATCTCTTACAGTGACGCCTATCTAATATTGCGGCGGGTGGCTTGGAGTTGAGATTAAGGAGCGGACGATGACGGCTCTCAGGGCTAGTTAAGGGAAACCACTACCCGATAAGGCTGTGACGTTCGCGTTTCAATTAGGAGCACCTTAAGCTCAAATCCAAGACAGTACCCGCAATAGCAAAATATTATAGCAAGCTTACCTTGATTTATTTAAAAATTGTTTAAGGTATTGCCCTGTGTGTGAAGTGGCGTGCTTTACAATATCTTCGGGCGTTCCGGCGGCGACAATTTGGCCTCCTTTGTCGCCTCCTTCAGGACCAAGGTCAATGATGTAATCCGCACTTTTAACCACGTCTAAATTATGCTCGATAACCAAGACCGTATTGCCACGATCAACCAAACGCTGCAAAACTTGCAAAAGTTTATCCACATCGGCAAAGTGCAGGCCTGTGGTGGGTTCATCTAAAATGTAAAATGTGCGACCCGTTGCGGGTTTACACAATTCGCTGGCTAGCTTGACCCTTTGCGCCTCACCACCGGACAATGTTGTTGCCGCCTGACCTAAACGGATATACCCTAATCCCACATCATTAAGTGTTTTCAACACTTGCCGTACACGGGGAATGCTGTCAAAAAGTTCCACTGCCTCCAACACAGAAAGATTAAGCACATCCGCAATATTCTTCCCCTTAAATTCTACTTCCAAGGTCTGGTCTGTAAAACGTTTGCCATGGCACACTTCGCATTCGACATACACATCCGGTAGAAAATGCATTTCAATCTTTTTAATCCCGTCGCCGCCGCAAGCTTCACAGCGTCCACCTTTGACATTAAAACTAAAACGCCCTGGCTTATACCCGCGCATTTTGGACTCTGGCAACTGTGCAAATAAATCACGGATATCGCTAAAAACACCGGTGTACGTCGCAGGATTTGACCGTGGCGTACGGCCAATGGGTGATTGATCCACCACGATGACTTTATCAATATGCTGGATGCCTTCAATTTTCTTATGCTTGCCGGCTGTAACCTTGGTGCCATAAATCTTATGGACCAAGGCATGATGAAGAATATCAGTTACCAGTGTCGATTTACCAGAACCCGAAACACCTGTCACACAAACAAAGGTCCCCAAGGGGATGCTCACATCTACATTCTTTAAATTATGCTCGGTCGCCCCGATAATCTTTAAAAAATTCGTATTAATGATGTCCCGCCGTGTTTTCGGTCTTTGAATCTGATAATCACCTGCCAAATACTGCCCGGTTAATGATTTCTTACACTTGATTAAACCATCAACTTGTCCCGCATAAATCACCTCTCCGCCATGCTCGCCGGCACCGGGCCCTAAATCAATCACATAATCTGCACGACGAATGGTGTCCTCATCATGTTCGACAACAATCAAGGTATTGCCCAAATCACGCAAGGCATGCAAGGTAGCTAAAAGGCGGTCATTGTCCTTTTGATGCAAACCAATGCTGGGTTCATCTAAAACATAAATAACCCCCACCAAGCCAGATCCAACTTGGGTGGCGAGGCGTATACGCTCAGCTTCTCCACCGGAAAGAGTAGCACTACGCCGCTCTAAACTTAAATATTCAAGACCGACATTGATACAAAAATCCAAACGGCGGTTAATCTCTTTTAAAATCTCTTCGCTGATAATTTTCTTATCTTTACTTAAATTCAAATGGCTAAAGAATTGTTTGGCCTCTTTGATAGAAAAAGCTGTCAATTGAGCAATGTTCTTATCCGCAACCTTGACAGCCAATGACTCTTTCTTAAGGCGCAAACCATGGCACTCAGGACAGGGTGACTCTGACATAAACGATGCTATTTCTTCTTTAAGCCAATCACTGTCTGTTTCCTTAAACAAGCGTTCGAGATAATTAACCACCCCTTCAAAAGGTTTTCCCCAAACCTCATCCTCAGAACCATAAAAAACGACATTCTTGAATTTTTTATCTATCTCATTAAAAGGTAATTTAGGATCTACTCTGTGGATGCGGGCGATTTCCCGTAAAACAGCGCGATAATACATCATGTACCCACGCTGCCCTCTTTTCCAGGGAGCAATGGCCGTACTCCAGGGCTTTGAAATATCCGGCACTAATGCTGATGGATCAATCTCCATCTTCGTTCCCAAACCATTACATTCCGGACAAGCACCATACGGAGAATTAAAAGAAAAAATACGGGGACTCATCTCACCTAAAGAGGTCCCGCATTCTACGCAAGCGTACTTCTCACTAAAAATCTGGTCAGCTTTGACTCCGTTAAAATCCACCATGACCATGCCCTCGCCGGTCTTTAAAGCTGTTTCAACGGAATCGGATAATCTTTTGCGGATATCCGGACGTATGGTCAGGCGATCCACCACCACTTCGATATGATGAATTTTATATTTATCGAGTTTAATTGAATCGCCTGTTTCAAAAATCTTACCATTGACACGCATGCGGGCAAAACCGGATTGGGCGATTTGCTTTCCTATATTACGGTATTCTCCCTTACGGCCGCGTATTAAGGGCGCCAACAAATTAATTTTTGTACCTTCCGGCAAACCTAAAATAATATCCACGATCTGCTGGGCACTTTGCTGTTCAATTTTCTTGCCGCAGGTCGGACAAAATGGCGTACCGATACGGGCAAATAAAAGGCGCAGGTAATCGTAAATTTCTGTTTGCGTAGCAACGGTCGAACGAGGATTACGAGAAACTGTTTTTTGCTCAATGGAGATCGTTGGTGATAACCCTTCGATATGCTCGACTAAGGGCTTTTGCAGCTGGTCTAGAAACTGGCGGGCATAGGCTGAAAGGCTCTCCACATATCGCCGCTGGCCTTCGGCATAAATGGTATCAAAAGCCAAGGACGATTTTCCCGAACCACTTAAACCGGTAATCACCACAAACTGATTGCGGGGAATGGTTAAGTCAAAATTCTTCAAGTTATGTTCGCGCGCTCCGCGAATGACAATGCTGTCTGATTTCATAGGCGCAATTTTAACTCAGCTTGGCCTAGCAAGCAATAGGGAATATTTCTATATAAAAGACAACCCCTGCACCATAAAAAAGTACAGGGGTTGCATACTACGGCCTAAAAAAATTTGGCCTTATTTGCGCTTCTTGGTAGCTTTCTTCTTGGAAACTTTCTTTACAACTTTCTTCTTGGTTCCACCGCGGACCATTTTGGCAGAAGAAATATCACCTTGTTTATCAATGAAATAAAGGAATCCGGTTTCTCTCTTGATACCAACTTTTGCGACTTTCTTAGGTGCGCCGCCTTTTTTATCCCCGCGGGCCATCTTGGCACTGGAGATATCACCTTGCTTGTCAACGAAATAAAGGAAACCCTTTTCTTTCTTGATGCCGACTTTCGCAACTTTTTTTGTAGCCATGCTATTGTCCTCCTTGTTGGTGGTTGATTTATTTCAAAATTCAGGTACCTATTTTAACTCCCTGAAAATATTCTTTTAAAGTCCTTATCGCTGATAAAACCGCCAAAAGACTGGTTTTAGGATTATCCTGGCAGACGACATTTTCAGTTTTTGTCACCAGACGGCCGAATTCACCCACCACTTCAATTTCATGGGAATTTACTTTAAATTCCGGTGAGGTGGCAATACGGATCCGTAATTTATCTTTTGAATTGGAAGCCAACGCGATGGTCGCCGCGACATTGATATTTTGAGGGAAACATTTAACCGCCTCACGCACATTACCGTCAAAAAGAATGGTTTCTTTTTTAATCTGGGATAAATTAATCCGGCGCTCCTGAACAAAGGCATTATCAGCAAATCCATAAATAGGCTTACGGGTCGTTAAGGTAATGCGATCAATACGCTGTAAGCTGGCAGCCTTGATAGCATCAATACCCGCAATGGCCCCAGACGGAATAAGCACCCGGACGCCCTGCTTTTGGGCCAATTTAAAAATAGACTCACCTTCGATGAATTTACCGACACTCATAACCAAAACATCTTTTTTAGCTAGTAACGCCCGACGCACCAGCTGATAGGTATCAGGCGCATTCACAGCTTCCACGACCAAATCACAGCTGGAAAGAAGATCCTGGTATGATTTTTTAATAATATTTTTATACAGAATATGTTTTTGAAGATTTTCGGATTTAGCAGGATTGATATCAAATAAAGCCGTGACAGTAGCTTGGGGACCGCATTCGGTCTTGATACTTTTGGCGATGCGCGATCCAATAGCCCCGCAGCCTAAGATACCTACTCTAATTTTGGACTTTGTTTGATTTTTTAATGGGGATAATGACATTATCAATAAGTCGTGTTTTACCAAAAAAAACTGCCAAGGCTATCAGAATATTGCCTTTAAGTATTTTTAAAGGCTCAAGTGTATCTGCATCCACACATGCAACGTATTGAATTTTTCCACTGGAATATTGCGTAATAGTTTTTTGAATTCTGCCAATAATTTTTGAAACTGAACCTTCCCCTGCTTTAATGTGCCTGGCAGCATCTTTAAGCGCCTTATATAAAACAGGCGCTTGAGCACGCTCTTGGGAAGACAAACGAATATTACGCGAACTCATGGCTAAACCATCTTTTTCACGGGCGGTTGGCACCACACGGATACCAACAGGGAAGTTTAAATCCGCAGCCATTGTCTTCAGAACCACCACCTGCTGGGCATCTTTTTGCCCCAAGTACAGGACATCTGGTTGAACCATGTTCAATAGTTTGGCCACTACCGTCGCAACACCTTTGAAATGCCCCGGCCTGTATTGTCCGCAAAGCGTATTGGAAATCTTTTCTACGTCGATGTATGTCAAATAGCAATTTGGATAAACGACATTATCCGACGGAATAAAAAGGATGTCAACATTTTCTTTTTTAATCATCATCGTATCCCTCTTAATATCCCGAGGGTAACGGCCTAAATCTTCCTTAGGGCCAAACTGTTTAGGATTGACATAGACACTTACAACACAAATATCACACTCTTTTTTAGCCTGCCGCATCAACGACAGGTGTCCTTCATGAAAATACCCCATCGTCGGAACAAAACCAATTTTTTGCCCCTTGCGGCGGACTTGATGAAGAATTTGGCGTAAATTTTTTATGGTTTTAACGATGTGCATAATACGGGATCAATCTCTTTTAACGGCTGCATCACAAAGGAACGTTCAAGCATGCGAGGATGCGGGATTAATAATTGGCGCGTGATTAATTTAATATCATCGTACAATAAAATATCAATATCAATGACACGCGGCCCATTGAAAACTTTTTTGACACGTCCCATTTTACGTTCAATAGACTGAGTGATCGCATGTAATTCTTCAGGAGAATAATTTGTACCCGCCTTTAAAACTGCATTCAAAAACTTTCCCTGAGCAACCCCTCCCACAGGATCAGTTTCAATTACTGTCGAAAGCTTCAAGACTTTCAAACCGCAATTCTTCAACTCTTCAACAGCCTTATGAATATATTGAAGGCGATCGCCAAGATTTGAACCTAGTGCAAGATAGACTATGGACATTACAATATTTTTGCTAAACGTGCAACGGCTTGGTGAATGCGTTCGGTAGGCAGCGTTAGAGACATACGTACATAGCCTTCGCCTGCTTTACCAAAACCTATTCCAGGTGTAACTACAATATCTGCTTCATCCAAGAAAGCCTTGGCGCAGCTCATGGAGTCGGTAAACTTGGAAGGTAATTTGGCCCAGACATAAAATGCAGCTTTGGGTGGATCAATTTTCCAGCCGATCGAACGCAAACCATTAATGAGAGCATCACGGCGGGTTTGATATTCAGCACGCATATCTTCGATATCACGAGGATCCATGTTTAATGCAGCAATACCTGCGTATTGGATAGCATTAAAAACGCCAGAATCACAGTTGGATTTAACCTTGGCTAAGGCAGACACCAAGGTCGGATTACCACAGGCCCAGCCTAAACGCCAGCCGGTCATGTAATATGTTTTTGAAAACGAATGAAATTCGATGGCAATATCTTTGGCACCCTCTACTTCTAATATACTGGGCGGCTTAATACCATCATAATAAACTTCGGAATAAGCCAAATCTGAAACAATAATGATTCCTTTGGCTTTACATACCGCCACCAAATCCTGATAAAACTTTTTATCGGCGGTCGCTGCGGTAGGATTATTGGGATAGCAAACAAATATAGCTTTAGCATCTTTTAAATTTTCAATATCTTCCATCTTGGGCAAAAAGCCTTGAGATGCTTTAAGCGGTAAATACTGGATTTTACCGCCGGCAAAGGTCACTGCTGCCTGATAAGCTGGATATGCAGGCTCAGTCAATACAACCTTGTCGCCTGGATTAATGATCCCCAACGGCAGATGAGCAATACCTTCTTTTGAACCGATCAATGGATAAATTTCTGTCTGCGGCTCTAATTCAACGCCAAAACGATTTTTAAACCATTTGGCAATCTCAATACGTAACTGCGGAACACCGGCGTCGAAAGGATAATGATGATTGTTAACATCTTCAGAAGCTTTTTTAAGAGCATCAATGATGGCCTGATGAGTACGCTGGTCAGGATCACCAACACCTAAATTAATAATTTCACGGCCAGCAGCAATAGCTGCACGGCGGGCCTTGTCAATTTCTACGAATAGATACGGCGGTAACGATTTTAAACGGTCAGAAAATTCAATCTTGAATTCAGCAGCTGTAGACATTCAAATAACTCCTTTTATTTCAAACCCAGGACATCCTGCATGTTAAACAGGCCTTTTTTCTTCTTAGACAGGAATTTCGCCGCAACCAGCGACCCTTCTGCAAAAATATCGCGAGTTTTGGCATGGTGATGGATAGAGATCAAATCCACTGGACTTTCAAAGGTGATGGTGTGATCGCCAATGACTTCTCCCTCACGGATGGACTCTATATCTTTAACCATGGTTTTGGCATATTGTTCGGCAAGTTCAGCCATGGTTTTGGCTGTGCCTGAAGGAGCGTCTTTCTTGTGCACATGATGTGTTTCCGTTAAAGTAATCGCATAATCATTACCTGTGATTTGTGCTGCTTGACGGATAAGGCCAAAAACCAGATTAACACCCACCGACATATTCGAAGAAAAAACAATGGCAATTTTAGAAGATGCTTTTTTAATTTGAGTGATCTGAGCTTTGCTAAGACCTGTTGTACCAATAACCATATTGACGCCATATTTTTGGCATGATTTCAAATGTTCCATGGTTGCATCAGGTGTCGTGAACTCAATAAGAACCTTGCTTCCCTTTAATGCCGCGTCTTCAAAATTAACCGGAATATTATTAGACAGCAACGGAACATCAGGCCGATTCTTATTCTCTAAAAGTGCTGAAATCTTAAAAGTTTTATCTAATAATGCCAAAACGGTGATGCGCTGCCCCATCCTGCCCTGACAACCTGAAATGGCGAGTTTTATCATTTAATTAGTCCGTAGGTTTTTAATGCTTGTTTTAATTTAGCCAAATTAGCGTCTTCCATGGCACACATAGGAAGGCGCATCACAGCAGAACATAACCCCATCAGTGACGCTGCTGTCTTGACAGGAATTGGATTAGTTTCTATAAACAAAGCCTCTACCAACCGAAGTAATTTTGCATTGATAGCATCAGCTTTTTTCACATCACCTTTGTTAAAAACATTGACAAACTCTGATACATCCTTTGGCACAATGTTGGACGCAACAGAAATAATGCCAACACCCCCCATAGATAAAATAGGCAAGGTTAAAGCATCATCACCTGAAATCAACAAGAAATTTTTCGGGCAGAGCTCGCGGATCTTTTTCATCTGTTCCAGATTACCGGAAGCTTCCTTGACGCCAATGATATTCTTGATCCCGGCAAGCTTAGCCATTAGATCTGGTTCTATATTCTTGCCTGTACGTCCGGCGACATTATAAAGAATGATCGGTATATTAGCACTTTCGCTGACTGCTTTATAATGTAAATAAATGCCTTTATTCGTCGGCTTATTATAATAAGGTGTCACCACCAATACGGCATCAGCACCAGCTTTTGCTGCATGCTTGGTCATATGCACCGCTTCGCTCGTGGAATTAGAACCAGCACCGGCGATAACAGGCACTCTTTTCGCAACCTTTTGCACACAAATCTCAATAACTTTTGAATGCTCTTGAGGGGACAATGTCGGAGACTCACCTGTTGTTCCGCAAGGCACCAACCCATGAATACCCTGGGCTATTTGCCACTCAATCAATTTCTTATAGGCTGGTACATCAATACCTTTTGAAGTAAAAGGTGTCACCAAAGCTGTAAACGCACCGTAGAATTTTTTTCTATCCATGGTAGTAATACTCTCCTTTAGCGATCAGCTTCGCTGAGCCCTTAAGCCATACATTATCTATCTTGTAGCCTTCATCCAAATCAAAGGTGATTTCCAAAATTTCTTTGCTCGCCGTTAATACCTTCATGAATGCTTCTTTTTGTTTTTTGACACCTGGATGCGCATAAAGATACGCGATCAAGGCTGATGCCACGGATCCTGTACCACAGGCCAAGGTTTCTGCCTCAACCCCTCGTTCAAAAGTGCGCACAGCCACCATACCTTCACGCGCACGCTCAACAAAATTGACATTGGTACCGCGCGGCGCAAATCGAGGGTGATTACGGATCAAAGCACCCAAACTATTTACGTCCACTTCCTGCAAACCGTCGACAAAAACAATAGTGTGAGGGACACCCGTATCAATGTAATGAACTTCAAGCTTCTGATTCCCTACCGTAATATTTAAATTAGGACGGTAATCTTTGGGATTTGATAGGCGCACACGGGCAATCTCCCCCTTGGCTTCAGCTAGAATTTCACCAGCCAAGGTTTCCATCCCAAACAAATCTTTATCTGGATACACATTCGATACAATATAGGCTGCCATGCAACGGGCCCCATTGCCGCACATCTCAGCCTCTGAGCCGTCAGCATTAATAATACGCATGCGGTAATCTGATTTCTTGGATTTATCTAAAATCAAGACCCCGTCAGCACCAATACCATTATGACGCGCGCAAATTTTTTGCGCGAACTTGGTATAGTCTAGATCTTTGCGTGCCTCAATGACGATAAAATCATTGCCGGCACCTACCATCTTGACGAAAGGAATTTTTACCATTTTGCGATCTTTTCACCACGCATTAAATCTTTAAATGACTCCCGCTCTTTGATGATCTTAAACTTATTCCCCTTGACCATCACTTCCGGCACGCGCGGACGCACATTATAGTTGCTAGCCATCACATAACCATACGCACCAGCACTCATCACCGCCAAGAGGTCTCCCTTATCAACCTTGGACAATAGACGGTCATGGGCAAAAAAATCCCCGCTCTCGCAAATAGGCCCCACCACATCAAATTTTTGTTTGACGCTTGAATTTTGTATCACAGGCACAATTTCATGATACGCATCATAAAGCATGGGACGGATCAAATCATTCATACCACCATCCACGATCACAAATTTCTTAACACCATTATCTTTGATATATAAAACCTTGGTCACAAATATACCGGCATTGCCGACAATGAAGCGGCCTGGCTCCATGATGATTTTCAAACCTGTCTTCTCTAATAAAGGAACCACCTTGTCAGCGTATGCCTGTGCGGTTTGCGGATTTTCATCCTTGTATATAATCCCTAATCCCCCACCAATGTCCAAATATTCAAGCTTTATCCCTTCAGCGCGCAACTCTTCGATAAAGACAATGACCTTCTTGATGGCCCCCACAAAAGGCGCACCTGAAGTGATTTGAGAACCGATATGAACATGCACCCCATTGATCTTCACATGACTGTACTTCTTTTGGGCCTTAAAAATGTGACGGGTGGTGCGTAAATCAATGCCGAATTTCTTTTTTAAAGAACCGGTGTTTGTATATTCATGCGTCGGTGCCGGTACATCAGGATTAATCCTGAGTGCCGCTTGCACCTTCTTGCCCATCTTAATAGCAATACGGTTGATTTCCATTAATTCCGGCTCAGACTCAACATTAAACAATAAAATACCTGTTTCAATGGCAAAAGAGATTTCTTCCTCAGTCTTACCGACTGAGGCAAAGACAATCTTTTTAGGATCAGCACCCGCCAGCAGGGCCTTTCCTAACTCACCGATAGAAACAATATCAATACCAGCACCAAGATCAACCAGACTTTTGATGACACTTAGATTGCCATTGGATTTCATGGCAAAGCAAATGATCGGATTGAGCTTGTCAAAAGCTTTTTGGATTTTCAAAAAATGATCGGTCAGCGTCTTGTAACTGTACAGATAAAAAGGCGTCCCCACACGTTCGGCAATGGATGACACCTTGACATTCTCACAGCACAGTTCTCCAGCCTTAAATTCAAAATCATGCATCTAGCTTCTTACCCCACTGTTTTAATTGTTGAGCAACTAAATTTGGATTTGTTGAGCCCAAAGAGGATTTAATTTTAACAGACATTTCGGGATTGAAAAGTTTTTTTACATCCAAGTCCAACTTAGGAGAAAATTGTTTTAACTCCGCTAAACTTAATGAAGATAAACTTTTCCCCCGATCTAAACACTCTTTGACCATAACCCCTAAAATATCATGAGCATCGCGGGAAGCAACGCCCTTTTTAACCAGATAATCCATGACATCGACGGTAAAGAAACTTTCATCCAAAACTCGTTTAGCCGCATTATCTTTGTTGACCTTTAGAGAAGCAAATATCTTGGCCAATACTAACAGCATATTCTTTGTAGTATCAACGCTGTCAAACAAAGCAGGCTTATCCAATTGCAAATCCCGGTTATACGTCAGCGGCAGGCCTTTTAATAAAACATGGATTTGAGTCAGGTTCCCCACCATTCGAGCAGAAGAGCCCCGCACTAATTCCAGCACATCAGGATTTTTCTTATGCGGCATAATGGATGAGCCGGTGCAAAAACTGCTATCAATATCAATGAGATCAAATTCTTTGGTAGCCCACAAGATCAGATCTTCAGCCATACGGGAAAGATGTGTTGAGATCATCGCACATACGCTGATCAGCTCCACAATGAAGTCGCGGTCAGAAACCGCATCCATGCTATTGGCCGCAACCTGGCTAAATCCCAAAAGCCGGGCGACATAAGCACGATCTGTTTTAAGCGACGTCCCTGATAAAGCACATGAACCTAAAGGCATAAAATCCGTGCGTTTGGCACAATCAACAGCCCTTGTCTTATCCCGCTCAAGCATCTCGATATAGGCCAGCATGTGATGAGCCAATAATACTACCTGTGCCGCCTGCAAATGCGTGTAAGCAGGAATGATGACATCTTTATTCTTATTGGCAAAACCCAAGATCGATCCTTGTAATTGGACAATGGCTGTCATAAGCTGGGTAATTTCATCCCGACAATAAAGCTTCATGTCCAAAACAACTTGATCATTACGCGAACGGGCTGTATGTAATTTATCCGCAGGTTTACCAACGATCAATTTAAGGCGATTTTGAATATCCGTATGAATATCCTCAGCTTTTGGGTCAAATTTGAATTTACCCGACTCAATCTGTAAAAGAATTTTCTTAAGACCAGCAATGATTTTGGCCGCATCAGCCTTTGGAATAATCCCCTGTTTCTCAAGCATCTGGGCATGGGCAATCGATCCAACAACATCATATTTAGCTAAACGAGAATCATAGCTAATGCTGAAGGTAAACTGATCAGCTAGCGGATCAGACTTCTTATCAAATCGAGCACCCCATAATTTAGCCATAAAAACTCCTGTTATCGATAATCCTAATAAGACACACTCCCTGGATTCCCGACTGAAACATTCGGGAATGACATGATAATTTTATTTTGTCACCCTCGAATGCTTCAGTCGAGGGTCCAGCATACTAGATTAACTTGAGATATAAATCATCCCAATTTGGATTATTTTTCTCAATTAATCTTAATTTCCAAGCTCTATTCCAACGTTTAATTTGCTTTTCTCTTTCAATGGCACTTTTGACATCGTTTGTTGATTCATAATAAACCAATAAATTTACCCCATATTCTTTCGTAAAACCTTCAACTAATTTCTCTTTATGCTCAAAGACTCGTTTTATTAAATCATTAGTTACACCAATATATAATGTGCCATTTCTCTTGCTGGCTAAAATATACACATAATATTGCATGTTCTGGATCCCCGACAAAAGCATTCGGGGATGACATTATTTCCTTATTAAAAAAATAGCAAATTTTGTTACCATTATTTTATTTCCACTATTCCCACTAAAAGGCTGATGCCGATATGTTTTTCTGGCGTATAAAAATCTGAACCGTTGTATTCGGCTAATCTTGTCGCGTGACCAATTTTTTGGGCAACAACGATACCAGCGTGAACTAAGATTTTAGCCAGAAAAATATATCGGTGTCAGCCGTCCATGCTCCATGTTCTGGATTCCCGCTTTCGCGGGAATGACAAACTTCTAACAATATGGCATTCCCCAAATACGGATGAAGCCTTCGGATAATTTGGGATCGAAGATGTCTTTGTCGCCGTAGGTCGCAAGTTCTTCTTTGTAACGTGAGAACTTGGACTTGCGTCCCGCCACTTGGCAGCTTCCTTTAAATAATTTCAATTTCACGATGCCGCTGACGCGTTCTTGTGTCTTGTTAATAAAGGCATCTAATTGATGCCTTAATGGTGTTTCCCACAATCCATAATACGTTAACTCGGCATAGCGAGGAGAAATCAATTCTTTATAATGTAAGGTCTCACGGTCAAGGACCAAGGCTTCAAGTTCTTTATGCGCGGTCATCAAAACAGTACCTGCGGGATTTTCATAGATCTCGCGGGACTTAATCCCTACTAAACGATTTTCCATCATATCCACACGCCCTACCCCGTTACGTCCGCCGATCTCATTGAGCTTGATAACTAAATCAACAGGGGCATATGCCTTACCATTGACTTTGACCGGAATTCCTTTAGCAAATTCTACCTCGACATACTCAGGTTTATTAGGGCATTTGATCGGATTTTTAGTCATCGCATAAATTTCTTCCGGCGGTTCAACCCAAGGATCTTCTAAGACTCCGCATTCAATCGAACGGCCATAAAGATTAATGTCCGTCGAGTAAGGACTTTTTTTAGTGACATCGATCGGAATTTTATGCTTATGCGCATATTCGATTTCCTGCTCGCGGGTTTTTAATTCCCATGTACGCAACGGTGCTAATAATTCCAGATGTGGAGCTAATACTTTAGCTGTCACTTCAAAGCGCACCTGATCATTACCCTTGCCGGTACATCCATGAGCAATGGCTGTTGCTTTTTCTTTTTTAGCAACCAGGACCTGATGCTTGGCAATCAACGGGCGGGACAAAGCAGTCGCTAAGAAATATTTACCTTCATAAACTGCATTGGCCTTGATCGCTGGAAACACGTAATCTTTAACAAATTCCTGTTTCAAATCAAGCACATAAACCTTGGAAGCACCCGTTGCTAAAGCCCTTTTTTCAATGGCCTTAAAATCACTCCCCTGGCCAACATCCGCCATAAAAGCAATGACTTCATAATCTTTGTCTTTCAACCAACGGATAAGACAGCTGGTGTCTAAACCACCGGAATATGCAAGAATAACTTTTTTCATAGTTCCCTTTCTTACTGCGGGTCCTGTCTCGGATTTGCTATTCAGGTGCTCCTAATTGAAACGCGAACGTCACAGCCTTATAAACGGTGTTTTCCCTCCAATAGCCCAGAGAACCGTCACCGTCCACCCCTGAACATCAACTCCGATCCACCCGCCGCTATTATTTCAATAATTTTAAAAGTACTGCCTTTTGGGCGTGCAGACGGTTTTCAGCTTGATCGAATATTACCGAATGCTTTCCATCTATGATATCTGCTGTTACTTCCAACTCACGATGCGCAGGCAGACAATGCATAAAAATATAATCTTTATGGGCTAATTTTACTAAACCTTCATTGATTTGATAACCTTTAAATTCTTTAATACGCCGGGCTGTTTCTTTTTCCTGGCCCATGCTGACCCATACGTCGGAATAAATAACATCAGCCCCCTTCACAGCAGCCTTAGGATCACGTCCTAATTCAATAGTGCAGTGGTTCTTTTTCGCCGCTTCCATCGCACGCTTAACAATCCCGGGATTTGGATCGTATCCTTTAGGACCAGCAAAACGCACATTGATACCGACCTTGGCACAGGCGTTCATCAAAGAATGAAACACATTATTTCCGTCGCCGACATAGGCCAAGGTCAAACCTTTAAACTTTCCAAACTGCTCACGGATCGTTTGAATATCTGCCAGGGCCTGACAGGGATGATATAAATCACATAAGGCATTAATGACAGGCACATCGGCATGTTGAGCTAACTCGACGATATCCTTATTATCAAAAACGCGCGCCACAATGCAATGCACATAACGCGACAAGGTTTTAGCCACATCATGCGTCGTCTCACGCTTGCCTAAACTAATTTCATCCGGCCCCAAATAAAGACAATACCCGCCTAATTCAGAAACACCTACCGCAAATGATACCCGTGTACGGTTAGAAGGTTTTTGGAAAATCAAAGCAACAGATTTACCCTTCAGGTCCGTCCTCATTTTGCCCTTTTGTTTCTTTAGGCGATCTGCTGAATCAATCAAATCTAAAACTTCATCTGAAGAATAATCTAACAATGTGATCAGATCACGTTTCATATATTATCCATACCGTCATCCTGAGAAGCAAAGCGACGAAGGATCTTAAGACACTTTAAGATTCTTCGCTTCGCTCAGAATGACAGGCTCCTTTGGTAAAACTGTTTCAATCGCCCCATCTAAAATATGGATGGCTCGATTAATTTGTCGACGGGTTACGTTAAGCACTGGCATAATGCGCAGGACATTTCCCTGTGTGCAGTTAATAATCAAACCCTTAGTAAAACATTCTTTAAAAATAGCCGTGCCATCGATAGTTAACTCAACGCCGATCATAAGCCCCAGACCTCGGACTTCTTTAATAATGTCATACTTTGTCTTCAACTCATGTAATTTCTCAATCAAATAAGGCCCCTGGGATTTAACATTCTTCATGATTTTTTCAGCATAAATAGCTTTGATGACGCCCAGCGCTGCCTTGCATACCAAAGGACTGCCGGCAAAGGTTGAACCATGCATCCCTGGCTTAAAAGTATCTGCCAATTCTTTTTTGACAATCATCGCACCAATAGGCAAACCACCGCCCAAGGCTTTAGCCAAACACATTATATCCGGCGTAATGCCATAATGTTTATACGCAAAGATCTCCCCCGTACGCGCCATGCCTGTCTGCACCTCATCAAGGACCAATAAAATCTTCTTTTCATCGCAGATCTGACGGATGGCTTTGACATATTCTTTAGTGGCAACATTGATACCACCTTCACCCTGGACCAACTCCAACATAATGGCAGCCGTTTGATGGGTGACAGCAGCCTTCAAAGCTTCAATATCATTAAACGGCACATATTTAAAACCAGGCACCAGCGGTGTAAAACCTTTTTGGTGCTTCTCTTGTCCCGTTGCTGTCAAAGCACCCATGGTGCGGCCATGAAATGCATTGATGGTCGTGATGATCTCAAATTTCTTGCCCTCGCCATGCATCCTGGCGAATTTAATAGCTGCCTCGATTGATTCAGCGCCACTGTTACAAAAGAAAATCTTGCCCTCAAAAGCAATACGGATCAATTCCTTGGCTAATTTAGCTTGAAAAGGATTATATAAATTATTCGGGATATGGATTAATTTGCCAATTTGCTCACGCACTGCACCCATGACCTTAGGATGACAATGCCCCAGATTACTCACACCCCAGCCTGGAAAGAAATCTAAATATTTCTTACCATGGATATCTGTCAGCACCGACCCCTTGCCTTTGACAAAAATCGCGGGCATACGGGTGTATGTCGATAGGATATGGTCGTTATATTCTTGGAAAACTTCAGTTGCTTTCATATTTTTTTCTGGATTCCCGCTTTCGCGGGAATGACACTAAGCTTTTATAAT
>JABDGZ010000035.1 GCA_013285735.1 Candidatus Omnitrophota bacterium
CCCCCAAAACCGCGAGTGATAAACAAACCCAGGAAGTCATCTGGACACACATATTGGACCAGTTACCCCAAAAGCCAACCGATAACAAAATACTGCTGACGATAAAAACCCCACCCATGGTAGGAGTGCCTTCTTTTTTGACTTGAAATTGATCAAGGCCCGGGGCATCAGCACGCTTGGCTGTTTCACTAATCCGGCGTCGCCGGGTTAAATTAATAAATAGAGGCCCAAAAATCATACACAACAAAAAAGCCGTGACCGCGGCCATGCCGGCACGAAAAGTTATATAACGAAAAATGTTAAAATGGGTGGAGTTATAAAAATATTGAGATAAAAAGAAAAACATCTGGTTTAACCCGATCCTTTAGGTGCCGCCAATAAAAATTCAGCCACTTGTTCCATGCGCATACGCCTGGAACCTTTAATCAAAACCGCGTCCCCGTTAGAAAATACCTTTGTTAAGCATTTTTGCGCGGACTCTACATCTGTGCAAGCAAATACCTGTATTTTTTTAGAATGCCGCTTGGCAGCTGCTACCATCAATCCAGCTAAATGCCCAACGGTGATTAAAACATCAACGCCTGCCGCAGCAATGCTCGCCCCCATGGCTTGGTGCAGCTCCCGGGATTGACTACCTAATTCTAACATGTCAGCCGCAACAAAGATCCGTTGATGCCGCGTTTCAATGGCCTGCAGCGTCTGCAAGGCTGATCTCATGGACACCGGGTTGGCATTATAGGTATCATTAATAAGCCACCCCTGCCCCAAACGAAGGATTTGTCCTCTACCTTTCGGAAATTCAAAAGCTTTAAGTGTATGGACAATATCTTTAAGAGGTACTTTAAAAAATACACCGCAGCTAAAGGCCGCGAGAGCATTATAAACATTATTGACACCGCAAGAATTCAATTCAACAATTTTCAAACCTACTTGAAAACTTAAATTCCGGCCGGAATGAACATGAATATCAGAAGCTTTAATATCTGACTTAGACCTAGTACTGTAGGTAATAATTTTAAATTTATTCTTCTGACGCTTCTGCCGGGATAAATGCGCATCGTCGGCATTGATGATCACGGTATCTTTGTTTCCCATAAAAACGGTTAAAGCCCATTTCTCTTTGAAAACACCGTCAGTGGTCTTTAATTTTTCTAAATGCGACTCGCCAATATTGGTAAACACAGCAACCGTTGGCCGCGCCACATTAGCCAGCCATACAATGTCCCCCGGCTGATTCGTACCGCATTCCAATACAACAATGCGGTGATCCGTTTTTAACTTAAGAAGGGTTAAAGGTACTCCGATATGATTATTTTGAGTACCTTCATTCTTTAAAACTTTATATTTGCAGCTTAAGACAGCGGCGATCATTTCCTTAGTCGTGGTTTTGCCTGCAGAGCCAGTCAAAGCAATCACCGGTATCTTAAAACGCTGACGGTGAAAACGGGCAATATCCCCCAAAGCGCGTATCGTATCCTTAACCCGGATGACACTGACCTTGGAATTTTTCACCTCCATCGATTGATGGACAATCACGGTACGCACACCCTTGGATATAAGGCCATCAATGAAATCATGCCCGTCAAAAACATCACCCTTAATCGCAATAAACAGCTCGCCCTTTTTAGCGATGCGTGAGTCAATGCAAACAGCCTTCACGTTCCCTCGTGCCGGCCCCTGGAGCAATGTCCCTTGTGTAGCTTCTATAATTTCGGTTATTGTAAACATTCCTTCACAATCTCACGCTCATTAAAAACAATAGTACGGTCTTTGAATACCTGGTAATCCTCATGCCCTTTACCAGCAATTAAAACGATCTGATCTTTTTGGGCTAATTTAAGTGCACGGCTAATCGCTTCTTTACGATCCACACAGGTCTCATAATTCTTTTTTGTAAAACCAACAATTACTTCATCAATGATCGCTTGCGGGTCTTCACTGCGGGAATTATCCGTGGTAACAATGGAGTAATCCGCCAATTCACAGGCTGCCCGTCCCATCTTGGGACGCTTGGTGCGGTCACGGTCCCCGCCGCATCCGAAAACCAAAATTATTTTTTCTGGCCGTACAGCCCTTAGCGCTTTAAGCACATTGACCAACCCGTCCTCGGTATGCGCGTAATCGATAAATATAAAAAAGCCTTTATCATTCTCCACCGGCTCAAGCCTGCCTGGGACATGGGTCAAATTTTCAATTCCCTGACGGATACGCTCCGGGTTCAAACCCTGGGACAGGCCCCAGGCAAATGCTGCCAAAATATTATAAATGTTATGCCTTCCGATAAACCGGGTATGTATCTTGATCCTGCCTTGGGAAAAAACAATTTCAAAACGACTGCCGCCCAGGTGATACTCTATATTTTTAGCACCTACATCCGCTGCACCATCGATGGCATAGGTAATGACCTTACTATTGGTTAACGGTAAAAGACGTTGTCCGTATTCGTCATCCACATTGATGATAGCTGCAGCCGATGAATGAAGCCCCCTAAACAATCGGGACTTGGCTTCAAAATAATTCTCCATGTCCTTGTGATAATCCAAATGATCCTGGGTCAAATTGGTAAAAATTCCCGCTGAAAAATGTATTCCGTCAAGCCGCCTTTGGTCCAGGGCATGGGAAGACGCTTCCATCACACAATAATCAACCCCTAAAGCAACCAATTGCGCCAAATATCGTTGATTATCCAAAAATCCGGGAGTAGTATTTTTAGATGGCAGAATTTTCTCACCGATACGATAATTAACTGTTCCGATCACCCCACAGCGTCGCATGGCTGCATGGATAATAGACTCAATCAAATACGTGATCGTGGTTTTACCGTTTGTTCCGGTGACACCAATGCTTTTGATCTTGTGAGAAGGATCGCCATAAAACCGCTGGCCCACAGCATGCAAAAAATATTTTGGATCCTCCTCCTCTAAAATACATATGTCATCCCCGAATGATTTAAGCGGAGGTCCGTTTTGCTGGACAATAATTTTAGCCCCTTGCGCAATCGCATCCTTGATAAAATCTGCTCCGTTAAATTTAGAGCCTGGCAAAGCCACAAATAATCCATCTTTTTGCTGCTCACGCGAATCGCAAGAAACTGTCAAGACTTCAAAATCCTGGAATGTACCCGGCAAGGGCTTAGTATAAATTCCTTCTATAAGTTTGTTTAAAAGCATTGAACCTCTAGCCCGGAGAGTCATCTTCGGTGTCTTGATCTCGTTGGGTATTAAGATATTTCAAAGCATCTCCCACCACTTCGGAAAAAACAGGTGCTGCGACCGTACCCGCATAATAGGCTGGATGCGGATCATCAAAAACAACCACCGCCGCCAAACGAGGATTGTCAACCGGAGCAAAACCGGCGAATGTTGCATAAAAATGTGAATGAGAATAAGAACCACCAACTACTTTCTGGGCGGTCCCGGTTTTACCCGCGACAGGAATGCCTGGGATAGCTGCCTTAGTCCCGGTTCCTTCATCAACAACACCTTTCAAAATGGCCTTCATCCGTCGTGAGGTTAGCCTCGATATAATCTTATCCAAAATTTCAGGATTACGCTGATAAATGATCTGTCCTTGGGCATCCTTGATGTATTTAACCACAAAGGGCCGCATATAAATCCCGTCATTGGCAATGGCAGAAATAGCGCCCATTAATTGGATGGGTGTTACTGTCACCTCTTGGCCTATAGGTATTGCCCCGATGGAAGTCTTGGACCATTTACTTACTGGTTTTAATATCCCTAAAGCCTCCCCAGGCAAATCAATGCCTGTCCTTATCCCAAAACGAAAATGATGCGCGTAATTGTACATGCGCTGCGCCCCCAGGCGCTGGGCCACCTTGGTGGTCCCGATATTACTCGACTGCTCGATGACTTGTTTAAATGTGATTGTGCCTAAAGGTTCATGGTCATGTAAAACATGATTAGCGACACGATACGCCCCATGCTCGCAGTTGATCATCGTCCTTTCATTGACAACATTCTCCTGCAATGCCGCCGAGGCTGTGACAATTTTAAAAACAGAACCCGGCTCAAAGGTAAAGACAATAGCACGGTCAGTGCGCGACTCCGGCGTGCTTTTAGAAGCTTCTTCTAAATTATAAGTAGGACGGTTGGCAAAGGCCAGGATTTCTCCGGTCTTGGGATCCATCACAATAATGCTGGCCCCTTTGCAATTATATTTTTTATACATCCGGTCCAAAGCCCGCTCGGCGATATATTGGATCGTTTCATCAATGGTTAAGACAACACTAAAGCCGTCCACCGGGGCGATATACCCTTTGTCAAACATCAATTCCCTTGAGCGGGCGTCACGCAGGATGATCGCGTGGCCTGGCTGTCCTTTCAAATATTTATCATAATCGCGTTCAAGACCATCTAAGCCATTATTATCCAGGCCGGCAAAACCTATCAGATGCGAAGCTAATGTTTGATTGGGATAAAAACGTTTACTTTCTTTAATAAAACCAATGCCTGGTAATTTTAAATCCTTGATTTGAAGATAAATTTCCTGCGGGATCTTACGTTGTATCCAAACGAAATATTTATCCTTATTCAATCTATCCTGAATCTGTTTGGGATCAACTTTAAGAATACTGGATAATTTTTCTACAACCTCCTCTTTATCATGCTCTTGACTCATCGCACGGGCATTGGCAAAAACAGAGTACACCGGCAAATTAATCGCCAAAGCCCTCATATTACGATCATAGATCGTTCCCCTGCGGGGTTCCAAAACCATGGAATGTTCACTCTGGCGCTGGGCGAGATTACTTAAGAAATCAGCACGGAATATTTGAATAAATATTAGGAATCCGACGGAATATGCAAAGCCTACGAATAAAAATATGGATACCACTGCAAAACGGAGTGGATACTTACGCAGGAACAATTTAACCTCAATTTAAAAATGTTTCATTGTCATTCCCGCGAACGTCGTATTGACCGACACTCACAGTTGTTCGACGGGAATCCATTTACTCCCAGGCTTTGGCTTCCTGGGCACCCAAGAATGAAAACAAATTCCACACAGGATTAACAACTCGAGCTTTAGGCTGCGTTAAACGCTGCATGCTCCCCGCGGACGCTCTTACTGTCATCACACGTTCTTGATCCATAAACTGCAAATTATTACTATCATGATCCAAAAGTTGATTACCCAAATTATTAGCCGATTCAAGGGTCAGGATCTGATGGCTTAAAGCGCCATTACTATCATTTAATTCATGAATAATCTTTTCTTTATCTTTACCATTATATGATAATTCAAAAATCCGCATTTGCATGTGAATATATAATAAACACATGATAGTGACAAACGCGATAATTTTGAAATACACCTTTAGACTCATCCGATCCTTTCCACAGCCCTCATTTTGGCAGAACGGCTGCGTGGATTACTGGCGCATTCCTCATCAGAGGCAATCAACGGCCTTTTCGTCAAAATGAGACCTTCCTGTTCAAAATCCAAAGACTTAAATTTATTTTTTACAAGGCGGTCTTCCAATGAGTGAAACGAAATTACGCATAACCGGCCGCCTTTTTTTAACATCCTGAAACACACATCCAAACCCAAAGATAAAGCTTCTAATTCTTCATTAACGGCAATGCGCAAAGCTTGAAATGTCCTGGTTGCCGGATGAATGCGTCCCCGGGTATAACCTTTGGGTAAAGCGCGTAAAATAATATCCGCCAAGCTCTTCGTAGTCGTGATTTTTGCTTTTGAGCGCTGCATCACGATCGCCGCAGCAATGCGACGGGCAAAACGTTCTTCACCAAATTCAAAAATGATCTTTTCCAACTCAGCTTCTTTAAGTGTATTAACCAGGTCCGCTGCTGAAACACCCTGATCATCATCCATCCTCATATCCAACGGACCATCAAGCCTAAAAGCAAAACCACGATTTTCGTCGTCCAGCTGAAAACTTGATATCCCTAGATCCAGCAAAATACCATCGACAGCGCTAACTTTAAGGCTTGCCAAAATTTTATCAAGCGTACAAAAATTTCCCTGTAACAAATCAATCTTTAAACCTAGAGAAATGAGCTTATTTTCAGCAACCCTTAAAGAAGCGCTGTCGCGATCAATCCCGATCAAATGTCCATGCGGCCCTAAAGTCTGGGCCATTAAAAGAGCGTGACCCGCCATCCCCAAGGTCCCATCCACCGCTACCCCGCCTTGCGGCAAACGCAAGAACTCAAGAGCCTCCTTCGACATAACGGAGATGTGCGACATCTTTAATCCACATCCAACATATGTTCCGCGGTCTTTTCAAAATCCCCGCTGGACTTACTAAAAAATTCCCGCCACGAGGCGGTTTCCCAAATTTCAATACGATTAGAAATCCCGATCACCACGGCATCTTTTTTGATGCCTGCAAAATCTTTAAGATATTGCGGGATAATAAAACGCCCCTGCTTGTCCGGCAACACCTCGACGGCGCCAGAGAAGAACATACGATTAAAAGAACGCGCCTCGCCCTTGGTAAAAGAAAGATTTTTAAACCGGGCTTCCTGCAAACGCCATTCACCCTCGGCAAACATAAAAATACATTTATCCAAACCGCGGGTGACAAAAAACCGCTCAATGCCATTTTCTTTAGCCACTTCGCGAAACCGCGCAGGCAAAATCAAACGACCTTTGGTATCAATACCATGGCTGTATTCACCGTAAAACATATTCCTCCACTTCCCTCCACCTTACTCCACTTAAAAGAAAGTATAAACCCCTACAAAAACATTGTCAACACACAAATTTAAACAAATTTTAATAATTATTTTGCTACTTGAAGGTCAGCTAATAACGGGGAGTTCAAGGCAGGTTGAATATCAGTAATTTCAGGAATCAAACCATCCAAGTGGATATTTTCCAAGTCCTGCTGTGCTATCGGCAACGGCACACCCTTGCCATCACGTTTAATCTGTAAATTCAAATGAGCAGCGTTTAAGTCGATACCACCTACATCTGAAAACGGATTCTTAAAAGTAAAACCACTAAAATAATCTACTATCGGCCGATGCAATGCTGCTACCGCTACTTCTATAAACTGTGTAAAATTAACAATAGCTTTCGGAACTTTAATTACATGACCCGTCATCGCCACGTCGCTCAGTTCACCTTTAACAAGTACTTTGAGTTTTTCGGCAACATTAGCTGTCCTTGGCCGGCCAACTTGATCATAAAATACCGCCAAAAAAACAGCTCTTAAATTTTCGTTGCCCCCTGGAATGTTTCTTGTCATCCAACGATCTACAGCAGGTGAGTAAGATTGCCTAGTAAAAGCTGAACCATTAAATTCCGATACAATAGCCTCCCATTGATCCTTAGTAGCCGTTCTCATATCCTCTGCTTTAATTGTACTTGCCAACGAAGCTTTGTTTCCAGGGCCATAGACTTTTTTTAGACTGTTAGAATCTACCAAACTTCTCTCAGTTATTTCTGCTCCTACTTTTTTAAGCCCATCCATATTTCTTTTTAATTCCATAGCCGCATTATAAACAGCCGACTGAAAAACTGCCTTTATATCCCCTGGATGATTGTGCAAATAATTCAGATCTATCCGTCTTGTAGCTTTCATTGCACCTAAATCAATTATCCAACCATCACTCTCTAATAAAAATTCTTCTGCTTGTAACGAACCTGGCCCACGATCTGTATGTAAATCCTGTGTTTCAGTAAACAAAGCTTCCCCCGAAGCAAGCCTCCTGGCTGTTCTTATTATTTCATTTATTCCGTCTAAAGGTGAACCAATGATATATTGATTCATGCCTAAAGCTGTTTCAAAAATACTTCTTCTATCATCTTGGGGATTTTGATAGGTCAACCCTAAACTTGCCATAACATTGATTGCTTCTGCCATTATTGGGTATAAATCATCATCCTTAATATCCAGCCTTATAATTGGCATTCTAACCCGCGTTCCCTGCTCCGTTGTTGGCATCATCATAGCTAAAGCTAATGGTGTTTTCCCATGCACGATGTCCATAAAGGCCTTGGCTTTTTGTTGCCCTAAACCCATTTCATTATTAGACAATAAAGACGCTCCGGCCCCTACCTTACTTGCAGAATATATTACCTGGCCAGATAAACCTGTGATAGTAAGCTTTGTATAACTTTCACGAATGTTTACCCATTCAAGTAAACTAGTTTGCTGCATTACCTCACCATGATTTATAAAATTTCCCTCCTCAATAGCCTCAGCAGCTTCCTGAATTTGCTTCGCACTTAACATCTGAACAATATCAAGACTTGGACTTCTAAGAAGTCCCATAATGTGGGCCACTCGATCATCTTTATTGTCTCCATTCATCGCTACATCAACACGCACAGCCGCTACAGTTTTATCGTCCTCTTTTGTCCGGTCAACTTCATATAAAGCCTCTCTCAAAATAGACCAAAATTTTTTAATACGTCCCTGATTCTTCAGGGTCTCAGCAATCGTTTTTTTCGATTGTTCCAATTCCTTTTCTTGTCTTTCTTTAAAAATTCTCCTTTCTTCTTTATCAGATCTATTTCTTTTCTTCTTGTTAATTTTATCCATTACCAAACTGGAAATCTTTCTGTGTAGGGGTGTTGCCTGATTTAAAATTATTGCCTGCCAGTTTTCTTTTAAAACCACCAACCCGTCAACAGGTTTCGACCGTGACCCATCAGCATATCTCACTGCGTGAGTATAATAAGGTTCCCAAATACCCTTCTTATTTTTAGGGCTTAAAATTGAACCTTTAGGCAATTTAAAATATTCCAGAACTGCCGTTTCAACAGGTATTCTCAACGATGAAGAAGAACGTTCTGATATTCTTTTAGCCTCGCTTACTAATGCCTTTGCAAATTCTTCAGGATCAACACTTGTTGCTTTTTCCCCAATCTTTGACATATACCTTTGGCCTAGGTTGTCGGTAATACCATCACTGGTCGCAAAAGCAATATCTCCAGGATTTAATTCTATTAATATTTTTTGATGTTCTCTAAAACCTTTTTTTCTGCCACGCCCTAGGCCATCAGTAATTTCATTTCGTTCTTGATGAATTTCTGCCTCTTGCGAAGTAATTTGCTCTGCACCCACTAATTTTCCATCCACCATCATTTGGACCTTACTATCATCTTTTGACAATTGCTCTACAGAACCATCAGCCCGACGGACATATATCCTGCTATCCCCTATATTGATACCAACTAAATAAGTCTTATTACTTACAGGATCTTTCCATACTATTCCCAAACTAAAGGTTGTTGCCATTTGTGCTAAATATGGTTCTTTAGATTTCTCAACAATGGCCGCATTTACCAATACAACAAGTTTTTGCAAACACTCTTCTATCTCTGTAACAGTCCTAAAAGAGGCTATTTGCTCTTCTGTTAATGATGCATCAACCATATCTTTCGCTATTTTACTCGCGATTTCACCACCGAAATGTCCACCAGCGCCGTCGGCCACAAGAAATAACCCCCTTTGTGGATCAGCAAACCCGTTATCTTCATTCTTACGCCGCCCCAATTTTGCCTGAGTTACAAATGCCCCGTTCATCGCCACATCGCCTTTTTGACGATGCACTTCCTTCGTTTCCATATTTAAGACTGTGACAATTGCTTCATCTGATTCTTCCTCTTCTACAACAGGAATTTCTTCAGGTTTAAATGTTCCTTCTTCCCCTAAAACAGGCTCCCCATTTTGATTCTTTTCACCATAAGTATCTCTTGACCCACCTGAAAAATACTTCCTGGGAATAGTTTCATTGGTATATTTATCAACATCTTCTTTGATAAAATTAAAAACGCCTTTTTTAAAAGCTCTCAGATATTGTTTATAAATTATTTCATTGTTCTTGGGATCTTGGTCTACACCTTTGAGCTTGGATTTATTCATATAAATCCTGCCCAACAAGGATTCTTTCAACGCCCGCTTATACCAAGCTGCCAAAACCATCCCGCTAAATACTTGTCTTAAGGGAGCAAAATTTTTACCTTCATTGACTTCTTTTTCCAAAGCAGGTAAAACAATTTCCCTAACGACTTGAGACGCTATGGTATGAGTTTTATTAGCCTCTTGGGATTGTACACCTGTGTGTTTTTCCAAAGAAAGATAATCTTCCTCAAGCATCACCTTTAAATGATTTTTGACAACATACGCTGTGTTACCTTTTTCATAAACCATGGCGTTATCAGGAATAATCCATACCTTGTTAAAAGTGTTGACCGGTACATTAGTCGTTCCAAATTGCTGCTGAGCCTGTGCGTAAACCCTGTTCCAAAATTTTTGTCCTAAACTGTCTTGCGGGTATATCAATGAGGCAGTGATTTGCTTAAGCATGTAGTCTTGGGCTAAAAGATCACGGCCCATTTCTGTCTTTCCAAAGTCCTCTTTAATAATACGGTCTTTTTCATATGGTGAAAGATTCACCCACTGGTTATCATCTGGCACTGCCAAGGATGCTAAAAAATATTTAATTAACTTTGTGTATTCTGCCTTTCTTTGCTGGTCGTTGAGCAGCTGATCGCCCTTATAAATAATAAAATCAAACTTAAGGGCATTTTCTGGATGAATGATAATGCCTTTCAGAAGTGCAGGAGTAAATTCAGGGCTTAGATGGACCATGACGCCAGGAGCTGACAAATGAAATTCCTGTGCTTGGGAAGGTGCAGTGCCAAAGGTATTAACCAAAAAAGCTACTAAAATAGCTATATGAAGGCATGGGGCTCTCATATTATAAATATGCACTATAAATACGCTAAAAACAAGGCCTGGAGGGCGTTTTTGAGAAAACGTTTTCTTAAAAATAGCGACGAGCAAAATCTTCGTCTTTTTGGATTTGCTGGATAAGCGCCTGCGGGCTGGAGAATTTCTTTTCGTTGCGGATTTTCTTTAAGAATTCCACCTCTACATGTTTGCCGTAAATATTCTTTGAAAAGTCAAAAATATGGACCTCTAAATGCAGTTTTGAAATTTGTTTATCGAATGAAGGTCGCGTGCCGATATTGGCGATGGCGGGATAACTTTTCTCGCCCATTTTGGCGCGGACGATATATACACCTTGAGTTGGTAATATATCTGCCTCATACGCAACATTGGCTGTAGGATAACCTAAACTCTTGCCGCGTTGTGAACCTTTAACCACTGTTCCAGAAACAAAAACATTCCTGCCCAAAAGTTTTGCGGCTTGATTTAATTTTCCTGCTTCCATCAATTTACGGATACGTGTCGAGCTGATCGCTTCCCGTCCTTGTTTGAGAGCGGAAATGGCGTGCATTTCATAGCCGCATTGAATGGCCAGGCTTTGGAATAAAGCTGCATCTCCTCGCCGCTCCTTCCCAAAACGAAAATCATCGCCGACAAATATGGCTTTAACCCCTAATTTCTTGACCAAAATATCTTTAATGAATTTCTCTGGCAGGATATTAGCAAACGTTCGATTAAAAGGCACAACTAAACAAACAGCAACGCCCAAATCTTTCAACAGGCGAAATCTATCTTTAAGAGCGGTTAAATACTCTAATTTTATATCTGGCCGAAGCACGTGGGCCGGATGAGGGAAAAAAGTGATGACAATGGGTTGGGCTTTTAGACGGCGAGCAGTGGCCAACATCTTTTGGATCAAATATTGATGCCCGCGATGCACCCCGTCAAAAATACCGATGGCCGCACATGTTTTTTTTAATGACAGTTTAGAACCGCCATTGAAGGATATGGCTTTCATTTAAATTTTCTAGGGTCACTGCATCTTTAATATCAAAAGGGCCTACCTTGGTGCGTTCGATTTGGGAGATGCACGCCCCGCAGCCTAAAACCTCACCGACATCTTCCGCTAATTGACGCACATAGGTTCCTTTGGAACAGCTCATCAAGAATTCCACATCCGGCAGTCGGCTTTGCAAAATCCGCAGTTCATCAATACGCACCTTGCGGGCAGTACGTTCAACTTCTATACCCTGACGGGCAATTTTGTATAAACGCTCGCCTTTATGCTTGACCGCGGAGACCATCGGCGGTTTTTGTTCAATATCACCGGTAAATTGTATAAAGACTTTTCGAACAGCTTCTTCATCAATCCCCTCATAAGATCTTTCAATCAGGGTCTTGCCCATGATATCTGCCGTGGTGGTTTTCAGACCCAATCGTAGGGTCGCCCGATAGGTTTTATCAAAAGCGACGAATTTATCAGAGAGTTTCGTTGCATTACCAACAAGGACAACCAAAACCCCGGTCGCCATCGGATCAAGCGTTCCTGCATGCCCCACCCGACGCATTTTAAAAGTGCGACGAACAAAACTCACCACATCATGAGAAGTAATGCCTGCCGGTTTATTAACCAGTACTATACCCTGCAAATTATTCTGTACAGCAGCTTGAAATTTCATAGTCTTTTATGTATCGCTCCACAAATTATTTTTTGGGCTTGAGCTAAAGGCTCATAAATCTTACAACCAGCGGCTTTTTTATGCCCTCCACCCTCGAATTGCTGGGCGAGGCTCGCCACATCAAAATCATGTTGGCTGCGCAAATTAATCCTCACTTCTTTAGCACTTAATTCAGTCAAAATCACCACCACCTCAATGCCTTCTACCGAACGCAAAAAGGTAAATAATTTCTCTTTTAAATCAAAACTTTTAGAAAAACGATCCACTTGCTTTTTAGGCAAGGCCACACAATAAACCCTGTTACCATCAAGCAATTGAGCATGATGGATAACATCCGCGAACAATTTCAAATCCACGACCGGCATGCCCACATAAAGACGATCGTACATCTTCGCTGCTGAGAATTTGAAAGCCATTAATTCTTGGGCAACCGCGTGACTGTGTGCCGAGGTATTTTCAAAACGGAATGACCCGGTGTCTGTCATGATCCCAGCATAAAGAAGAATGGCTAAATTTTTATTAAGCTTATGCTTCGTTTCTTTTAAAAAATCAAATACCATCTCGCAGGTAGAAGATGCTTTTGACTGGACCACATTAATACTGCCGAATTTATCATTAGTCACGTGATGGTCAATATTAATCAAAGGCTTTCCCTCTTGAATAAATTTATTGACCCCGCCTACACGTTTCCTGTCGCCACAGTCCAGCACAATGGCTACTTCATAATCCACCCGCTTAACGTCGCTTACCTTCTTAAACATCGATGTCCCGGGCAAAAATTTAAGCCATTCAGGACAGTCATCTTCATTAAGCACCTGGACCTGCTTACCTAAACTCTTTAAGAATAAAGCCATCGACAAAGCAGAAGAAACAGCATCAGCATCAGGATTATGGTGGGTTGTCACCAGGAATTTATGATGACGGCGAATAGTATCTATAACGGCTTTAAAAGAACTCATTCTTGGTCCTCGGAAGCTTTTTTTAATAGTTTAATTTCTTCCAAAACCTTATCAACATCAGCAGCATGTTTGATACCTTTATCATAATAAAACTGAAATTCCGGCGTATAGCGCAAAGGCACCCGCTGGCTGATCAGCTTGCGGATAAACCCTCGGCAAGATTCAAAACCAGCTTTAGCTGCATCAATGTCCTGAGGAGTATCCTTTAGTGTACTAAACTTAACCCTGGCATGCTGCAAATCTTTGCTGACATCAACATTAAGAATAGTTATAAAAGAAATCCTGGGATCTCGCACTTCACCTAACTGAATGATGTTGGCGAGTTCCCGTTTGATCGATGAATTAACTTTCTCAATACGCATCTTCCCTACTCCTGTTTATAAGCATCCCATGTTTTTAAACATTTAATCGCATCAAGAGATTTAGGCTCTTTGAGGATCTTGTTAAAGTCTTTAAGATACCTCTGCGGTTTGATTGTATCAAGCACTTTATTTTTTATAGCCAATTTTAAAAGTTTTAATGTTTTGGTCTCCATCTTAAAACCAAAACGCGCGCTAAATCTGGCTGCACGCAAAATACGGGTTGGATCATCCAAAAAACTTTTTTCATGAAGGATACGAATCTTTTTTTCTTTTAAGTCCACTTCTCCTTTAAAAGGATCTACGAGTTCCCCCTCAGTTTTAGGATTAATGGTTATGGCCATGGCGTTAATCGTAAAATCTCGACGAAAAAGATCATCTTTAATACCCGAAGGCTTTACAGCCGGAAAAGCGCCACCCCGGACATAACTTTCAGACCGGGCGGTTGCAAAATCAACCAGGGTACCATCAGACAAATGCACTGTTGCTGTCTTAAAAGCAGGATAACGCGTCACCTTTGCTCCATGATGTTGGGCAGCAAAACTGTCTGCCAAACGTATTCCGTTTCCCTCAGCAGTAATATCCAAATCAATATTAGGATGCTTGAGCATCAAATCACGAACCGGACCACCAACCAAATAAGCCTCAACACCCTGGGCTTGCGCCAAGACACCAATAGATCGAACTATGCTTAGAGACTTAGGGTTTAAACGCGACAAAAAATTCAACCTAACTCCTCGGATGAAACTGCTTATGCACCTTCTTTAAATGTTCCTTGTCCACATGCGTATAAATCTGAGTGGTAGAAATATCCGAGTGCCCTAACATTTCCTGGACAGAACGCAAATCAGCACCATGTTCCAATAAATGGGTTGCAAAAGTATGCCGCAGGGTATGTGGCTTAATCGTTTTTTTAATGTTTGCACGGCGTGCGTAAAACTTAATCACTGACCATAAACTCTGACGGCTGATTTTTTTACCCAAACGGCTTAAGAATAAAACATCATTAGTCTGATTCTTTAATAACTTAGGACGGGCCTTGATCAAATATTTTTGTACTGCCTCACGGGCCTTCATCCCTAAGGGAATGATCCGCTCTTTGCTGCCCTTGCCCACTGCCCGCACAAAACCTACGTCATAATTAATGCTAGTGGTCTTTAAATCCGATAATTCCGAAACCCTCAGGCCGCTAGCATAAAATATTTCCAATATCGCCTGGTCCCTTACCTGCTGGATATTCTTCCCTGAAGCTGCTGCAATCATCGACTCAATTTCCTTCAGAGTCAACACAGACGGTATCCGCTGCCATAATTGGGGCGTATCCACCAGGGTCGTAGGATCCTCCTTGGCTAAATTTTCCCGTACTAAAAAACGGTGGAACATTTTGATCGCTGCCAAATTCCTACAAATGCTGGTGGCGGACATATCATGCTTCTTTAAATCAAACATAAAATTAGAAACATGCTCACGATTGACCTGTGCAGCGGTTTCGATACCTTTGTGGGAAATAAATTCGATATACTTGTTCAAATCGCGCCGGTAGGCCAAAAGGGTGTTTTTGGCAAGCCCGCGCTCGACGGAAATATAATTCATGAATTCGTCGATAAATTCTTTCATTTTGAACTTGTTGTGCCTGTGGCGGAAACAAGATGACCTTTGATCTTGTCAATACGCAAATGGTCTCGCAAAAACCGGTCAAAAGCACGTAAATCACTTTGGATACGCGAGGTGTTACGCATGTCCCATGAAGAGTCCAAAGAAATATTATAGTAATCCAAGAAACTCGCTAATTTGACCAAATTTTCCTGGGTAGGAACATCCACCAGCTTCTCCATTTGGGTTATATGATTGATGATTTCTTTAATGGTGTAATGAATATAGCCCGGTGAATTTTTATCATTCAAAGCCGTCCATAAATCTTGATACCAGGCTTTGATCATACTGTACTGTTCTTTATAATTTCTCTCCGGGTCTTCCTGTATCGTCGGATATTCTTCAGGCTCAAGAACAGGTACAAAGGTCTGGTCTTCAATATCTCCCTTTTTCTTATGACGGGTGAATTTCTGACGCAAGGTATCACATGAACTTAAAGACAGGCACAACACCAGAAGCCCTGCGATGGTCAACATTACCTTCTTGTGTGAATTAAAATTACTCATGCACAGATCTCCTCAAATTCTTTTTGATTTAATATTTTAATGCCCAGCTGCCTGGCTTGACTCAACTTGGAACCAGGATTTTCACCGACCACCAGGTAGTCTAGGCTTTTACTAACTGAAGCAATAACCTTCCCACCCTGATTTTGTACCCAAAGACCAGCTTCCTGGCGGGTGATCCCTGACAATTCGCCTGTGAATACGAATTTCTTACCTTCCAGGCGATTGCCTGATATTTGTTTTTTAGGTTCTGATAAATTCAAACCCGCGAGCCTAAATTTTGCCAACAACTTTTTAACCTGAGGCTGCCGAAAATATTCCAGCACTGATGTTGCCATTACCGGCCCTATTTCATCAATGCCCTGCAGCTCTTCGGTTGAAGCGCATATAATACCATCCAAAGACCCAAAATGCCCAGCTAAATTTACAGCTGCTTTAATACCGATATTGGCAATGCCAAGGCCATATAAAAGCTTGGATAAAGGCTTTAACTTACTATCGACAATCGCCTGCAATAAATTATCAGCCTTCTTATCCGCGAATAAATCCAAACCTAACAATTGCTCTTTCTTTAAAAAATAAATACCCGCCAAATCTTTGATCAAACCTTTGTCTAAAAGCTGATTAACAACCGACTCCCCTAACCCTTCAATATCCATAGCCCCTCGTGAGGCAAAATGGACCAAGAGCCGCTCTAGCTGTTTGGGGCAAGAAGGATTCAAACAGCGATACGCCACATCCTCGTCTTTTTCTTTTTGGATTTTTCCATGACATGAAGGGCAAAGCTTAGGGATAACAAATTCGCCTTTAGAATTCTTTTCAAGAACCTTGATGATTTTAGGGATAACATCGCCTGCCCGTTCTAATAGCACCCGATCGCCGGTGTTAACACCTAATCGTTGGATCTCATCAAAATTATGCAAGGTAGCCCTTGAGATCATGACTCCAGCACAAGCCACGGGTTCTAATTCTGCGACGGGTGTTAAGACTCCGGTGCGGCCCACTTGTACTATGATCTCTTTAATGGTGGTACTTGCCTGATACGCCGGAAATTTAAAAGCCACGGCCCAACGGGGACTTTTAAGTGTTGCGCCGAGTTGCGCTTGCAGTCCTAGATCATTAACTTTAACAACAATGCCATCAACATCAAAACTGATCTTATCTCGTTTAGTGGCATACTCTTCACAAAAAGCAATCACCTCATCCAAATTGTGACAAAGACGGTTATGTGAATTAACGGCAAAACCAAATTTTTGGGCCTGTTTCAGAAATTCCCATTGGGTCAAAGGCGCCTTATTCTTATCTAATACGCCCGCAGAGTGGACAAAAAATCTCAAACGCCGGCTCGCCGTCAGGCGCGCATCCAATAGCTTTAAAGAACCCGCCGCAGCATTACGCGGATTGGCAAACAAAACTTCACCATTTTCCTTTCGCTCTTGATTCAGGCGGGCAAAATCTTTTTTATCCATATACACTTCACCCCTAACTTCCAACAAAGCCGGCGCACGACCTTTTAAGCTCAGAGGAATATCACGGATTGTTTTGGCGTTATGCGTGACATCTTCACCGGTAGTCCCGTCTCCTCGGGTCGCAGCCAAGCTCAGGTGACCGTTCTCATACCTTAGAGAACAACTGAGGCCATCGATTTTTAATTCTGCAGTCAACGAAGGCTTAACACCATTTAAACCTTTGACCACACGCTCATACCATTGCTTTAGCTCCTCAAGCGAATAAGTATTATCCAATGAAAGCATCACGACGGAATGCTTAACCGTCGGCAAATTCCCCTGCACCTTGGCACCTACCCGCTGGGTGGGTGATGTTGCTGATTTTAACCGCGGAAATGCATCTTCCAGATCAACGAGCTTTTTAAATAAAAGATCATATTCCTCGTCTGAAATAAGAGGATCATTGAGCACATAATACCGATGATTATGCCCTTCAATCTCTTTAATTAAATCCTTAATCTCTTTTTTGGCTTGGGCTTGATTCATATTACAGAAAATTGATCAAATTCTTTCTTTTCATCTAACCATTCAATTTGTTGGTCCCAGATAAAACTTCCAAACTGCACTTTTAGCCGTGATAATAGTTCTTCAATTTTTTCACGAGGGCCTTCAACAACCGCTTGCACACTGCCGTTAGGTAAATTCTTGACCCATCCGGTCAAAGATAATTGCTGCGCAAATAAAAGAGTAGTATAGCGGAAACCGACACCTTGAACAGTGCCAAAGAATTGAATATGGGCTCGAACCATAGGATGTTATCCGTTTGTTTTTGATTGCCAAAAAAAAGTCAAAATAATCATCAATGAAACCATGCCATATTTTAAATAATTCACCCAAGTAAT
>JABDGZ010000036.1 GCA_013285735.1 Candidatus Omnitrophota bacterium
TCCAGACAGAGGTTTTTTAGCCAATCCTTCAAATTTGATTTTGACGAAACTGGTACCTTCAAAATTTAGGCCCAGTTGATCAACCATTTGAGGAACAAGGTCTTTGATTTTTGATAGGTTTAATTCATCAGCTTCAGCATCGATATTCAGGACAGGGTTTTTAAAATTTCTTACCGTGCCGCTAATACGGAGATTAGTATCAAGAACATTGACGGAGAGCGCGTTAATGGTCGCTTCATCGTTCTGGAAATCAGCATCTAATTCGACATTATCAAGAGACTGGATGGGAGCAAATCCCCGGATGATGCCGTTGGAAAGGGTGATGGAGCCTTTATAGACCAGCTCGCTGGGTGCGTTTAACGGCATTTGTAAATTCAATTCCAACTGCGGGTCAGCAATGAGGGTTTTGTGATTATCTAAAATAAATTTACTCTTTGAGAAATCTAGAATAGTGGATACTTTGAGAGTGCTGTCATCTAAATTGAACAATAATTTATCTGTTTTAATAGAAGCGTAGATCAAAAGATCTTGATTGGCCGCAAGCGTCATGTCATCAAGGGATAATTGCGTGTTCAAGGTGATATTCTTTTGATCCACAATGCTCAACTGGGCATTTTTAAGAAGGACATGCTGGCTGCTAAAATCTTTATTACCGATGTTGGTGGAAAAATTATCAGCTTGAAGATCACCTTCTAACTCAATGTCATTTTCATCTTTCATGCGCATGGTCACAGCTTTAAGAGCAATATCACCTTGAAGCTCTTGATTAGGCCACTGGACAAAAAGATTTTTGGTTACAATGTTTCCAATTGATTGAAGACCGTCTTTATTTTTGTTTACTTTAATATTGTTCAAGGTCACTTCATCGACTCGTACGTGACGGTCCTTGAGAGCCACCGCAATGTCCTGCGCATGCAGGGAGCCTAAGAGTGTTACCCCGTCTTTTGTAAATTGAAAATTATCGACCTTTGCCTGCACACTGCCGCTAGCAGCAAATTCAGGAACCATGGTATTTATATTGTTTAAGGCCAGTTGGCCTCGGGCCGTTATATCGCCTTGTTCCAGGGTATCTATATTGGCAGCCTCTATATCGCCTTTATATAGAGCATCTAAATTTCGAATTTCGATATCGCCTTTGAAAAATTGATTATTCCCCCGGATATCCAAATGATTCATCAGCACATCACCTTGAGCGGAGGTTTCATCTTGGGTGTAATTAATATGCAAGTTAATCTCTTTAATAAATCCACTGTTGACCTGCACATCAGGGATATTGACTAAGGACAAATACGAGGCAGTATCGATATTTTTAAGATGAATTTGGGCTTCAGTATTTCTAGTGATGGGTTGATAATAAACAGTTGCCCCGACAAATCCTTTTTTTCCAGGAATGTCTGCGGTGAAGTCATAGCTGATCCCTTTATAAGAAAGGGAAAGTTTTAAATTGATATTATCAAAATATTCACTCCATTTGCGTTGGGTGGATACATCATCAACCAGGAATTTTCCATCATTGATCGTAATCCCGCCCCAGGCGATTTCAAAAGTAGAAGGCTTTGTTGTTTTGGCAGGAGTTGGTGTGGGCGTTGGTGCTGCCGAAGGGGGAGTGTACATATCACCAAAATTCCAAGTATTTTCCCCGGTACGTATTAAATGCGCTGAAGGAGATTTTACATTGATAAAGGGAATGGTGATTCTGTAGTGTTTGAAGCCAGGGAAAAGAATGATACCAAACGATACCTGGTCTGCCTGAGCGAAAACACCGTCGTTCGGATCCTTTTCATAAATCTTGATTTTATCGATAATAAAGCCCCTGACCCAGTTAAAGTGGATAGAGCCGATTTCTACCTTGCGCTTAAGGGTGTTTTCGATTTGTTCAATAGCAAATTTTTTGATCAGTTGGGGAAATATGATACGGTTGATGTAAAAAGTGAGCGCGGTCAGGAAAAATAGAACAACGCAAAGGACAAGGAGGACTTTTTTATAATTCATAAGTTTTTTTATTATACACCGGTTATTTTTGATTTCAATGATAAGCCGTGGTATACTAAACGACTTTCGAGCGCATTTTACGGGGAGTAGCGCAGTTGGCTAGCGCGCTTGCTTTGGGAGCAAGAGGTCCAGGGTTCGAATCCCTGCTTCCCGATTTTTTATTTAACTCTAATCCTAATCCTTCAAATGTTCATCAAACGCGACCATACCAAACTTATCTGTGACGTGGGGGAGATCACCGGCCTTTTTCATGATGCCCTCAGCATGGAAGAGTTTTTGCAAAAAATTACCGTCATGGTCACCCGTCATATGGAATGTGAAGTCTGTTCCATTTATATTTATTATGCTGATCAGCATGAACTCGTGCTTAAAGCTACCAAGGGATTAAATCCTGATTCCGTTAATACAGTTAAAATGAAAATTGGAGAAGGTTTGACAGGACAGGCTTTAAAAGAAAAACGTCCTATCTGCGAAGGTCAGGCCAAAAATAATCCCAATTTCAGGTTTTTTCAAGGTATTGGTGAAGAAAAGTTTGAATCGTTCTTAGCAGTCCCGATCCTGCGGGGCAGCGTTGAAATCGGTGTAATGGTCATTCAGAGTGAGAAGAAAGATTATTTTTCCTCTGAGGATATTCAAGTCTTTCGGGCGATCACAACCCAGTTAGCCGCGACCATTGAGACCGCGCGGCTTTTGATAACCCTGAATGATAAAAAAGAAAAACCTGCAGCACCTGTTTTACAAAATTTAAAATTTATTCAAGGCCGTTGCGGTTCAGAAGGGGTGGCCTTTGCAACGACGATGATTGTCAATGAATCCCTGACAGATATGCAGCAATATGTCGCGGCCGGAGGCAAGCAATACAATGAAACGGACCTTCACCGGGCCATTGAAGAGACGGAGCGTCAGCTGGGCGCCTTACAGGTCAAGCTGGAAGCGACATTGCTGGATATGACAGCGCTTATTTTTACCGCTCAAATCCTGATGCTTAAGGACAAGGGTTTTACAGATTCAATTTTTTCAATGATTAAAAGGGGTGTTAATCCTCCGCAAGCTGTGATAGAGGTGGTCAACGACTATGTAACTAAATTCACCAGGATAGAAGACTCATATTTGCGTGAGAAAATTTATGATGTCAAGGATGTGGGAAGGCGTCTTCTGGAGAATCTGACAGGACACGCGCAAGCACAGCATGACTATCAGGACAAGATCGTGATCGCCCGGGAACTTTTTCCTTCCGATGCCCTAAAGCTTTTTTCCCAGAAAATTAAAGGCATCATCCTTTTAAGTGGTGGGGCAACCTCCCACGTGGCTATTTTGGCACGTTCTTTGAATATTCCTTTGGTGGTCACCAATGAGTTGGGCCTTTTATCGTTAGATTCGACAACTGATGTACTTTTAGATGCGTATATGGGATATATTCACATTAACCCTGATCCTTTGGTTAAAGCAAAGGTTCTACAACGGGAAGAGTTAAATCATAACATCAGCGGTTTGAAAAAGATGATCCGGGAGCATCCGCGGACCAGCGACGGTGTTGGTGTTAAACTCATGGCCAATATTAATTTGTTGGGAGACTTGAAGGCGGCCAATGAATTTAAAGCGGATGGTGTTGGTTTATACCGTACGGAATTCCCGTTTATGATCCGCAGTAATTTTCCTTCGGAAGAAGAGCAATATTTGATTTACCGTCGTCTGGTCGAAGGGATGCCTGGTAAAGAGATTACGCTCCGGACCCTGGATATCGGCGGGGACAAGATCCTTTCGTATTCTGATTACGGCAAGGAAGAAAATCCTTTTTTAGGGCTGCGTTCCATCCGTTTATCTTTAAAGCATACCGATGTATTTATAGCTCAGTTGAGAGCTATATTGCGCTCGGGGGCTGGTAAGCGCATCCGGATTCTTTTTCCGATGATCTCCTCTTTGGATGAGTTCCTTCAAGCAAAAAGTATTGTCCAGGAATGTATCCATCAATTGAAAACTGAACGTAAAGAATTTATTCAAAATCCTCCGATGGGCGTTATGATTGAGCTTCCGTCGATGGTAGAGATCATTGATGAGATGGCCCAAGAGGCAGATTTTTTTTCCATCGGTACCAATGATTTGATCCAGTATATGCTGGCCGTTGACCGCACCAATGACAGGGTGTCTCAAATGTACCTGCCGCATCACCCTTCAGTCCTGCGGGCTTTAAAGAAGATCGTTGATGCTGGGCTTAAAGCGGGCAAGGAAGTTTCTATTTGCGGGGACATGGCCAATGACCCGAAATACTTAAGCCTTCTTTTGGGGTTGGGGATCAGGTGTTTTAGTATGGACGCGCGTTACCTGCCGCGCATGCATGAACGCCTGCGGCAATTGTCCATCAAAGAATGCGAAAAACTAACTCAGGAAATTCTGGCCCAGAGCCAGATCAGCCGGATCACTCAAATACTTGAACATGTTCACTACCCTGCGTAATCAAGCCTTAAAGATATTCCTTTTAATAGTATGTTTAGGTTCCTTGGCCTTACAATTGTCTGTGCCTATTAATTTGACAGCCGTGGATATTGGCCGGCATATTAAAAATGGAGAATTAATATTAACAGGGCACCGCCAAGTCCTTTACAAGAATTTTTATTCCTTCACCTATCCTGATTATCCTTTTATCAATCATCATTGGTTTTTTGGTGTTATGGCGTATGTTATTTTTCATATGAGCGGTTTTGATGGGCTATCGGTATTTTATATCCTTTTGTTGGTTCTCTCATTTTTGATAGCATTTGATTCTGCCCGACGGTATTCTAATTTTAGCCTTGGCCTATTTTTTGGTGTGCTTGGTTTTTTATTGTTGATCAGCCGCCCCGAGATCCGCCCTGAGGGCGTTAGTGTTTTTTTTGTGGCGCTTGATTTTTGGCTTCTGCAGCGGTTTTTACAACGCAGTATCAGCGATTCCCTGGTTTTAATAGTCATCCCCATCGTCCAAATTTTTTGGGTCAATACGCATATTTTCTTTTTTATGGGGCCGGTGCTTGTCGGCATCTTTTTATGGCAGGCAAGGTTGGCAGGGGAGAGTCAAGAAAGGCTTGGACTTTTACAACGATTAGGGGGTTTAAGTGTGCTGGTCAATCTCATTAATCCTTCCGGGTTATGGGGAATGCTGACACCTTTGAACGGTTTTAAGAAATTCGGTTATTCTTTAGCCGAGAATCAATCGGTATTTTTTATGATCCATCGATTTGGAGATAATATTATTTACAAATATTATGTGTTTGCGGCAATGGTGTTGATAGTAGGTATGGTAATATGTTTACGTCGGGAAGGGGCCAAGGGGTTACCCATGGTTGTTTTAGGCTCTTTTATCACGATGGCCACCTTCAAGGCGGTGCGTTTGATCATGCCGTTCGGGTTTCTTTTTATCCCTTTGGCAGCATATTTTTATACGCCGTACATCAAAAAAGTATCGGTGGTTTTTATGTTGGGGATTGCGAGTGTTGCAGGACTTATCTTGTGCGAGTGCCTTATGCCAGCTTATCATCACATTGGACTTATGCCGAATGTGAATGCTTCTGCAGAATTCTTTAAACAAAACGGATTAAGGGGACCGATTTTTAGTAATTATGATATTGGGGGGTATTTGATTTATCATCTCGAGGGGCAAGAGAAGGTTTTTGTGGATAACCGTCAGGAAGCTTTTCCGCCGGATTTTTTTCAAAAGACATATATTCCTATGCAAGAGGATCCTCAGGTTTGGAAAACGTTGAGCGAAAAGTATGGCTTTAACATCATTTATTTCTACCGTCAGGATATAACGCCATGGGGGCAGTCTTTTTTGATCAGCCGGGTGCAGGACAGTCAGTGGGCCCCGGTGTTTGTAGATGATTATACTATTATTTTTGCCCGGCGAGGAAGTCTTGATCAGAGCGTCATTGATCGTTTTGAATTGCCTAAAAGCATGTTTGGTGTTGTTCACAGCAGTCCCTAAAAAAAGGAGTAGTGATGAACAAAGCAATCTTCTTGGTTTTTATGGCAACAATCGTTTGTTTTTCTTCAGGTTGTGCTACGTTGAAAGAAAAATTACCGCCGTTAGATGTGGATCAGACGGCACAGGCCTTCTTTGATGATTTACAAAAATCAGATAATCAGGACGCGTACAGTCTTTTAGGAAAAGGGTTATCTCAGAGAGTATCTTTTGATCAATTTGATCAATTTATGCGAGTTATTCGAGAAGAGTGGGGTAGAGTTCTGACTGATGACACCGCGGTGATGCCTTTTCATCGGAGGATGGGAGAGGAGAATTTTATCCCGTTAGACGTAGATCCTAAAAAGATCAAACGTTATATTTTTGATGTTAAGTTTGAGAATGCCGAGATGAATTTTGATTTAACCCTTGCTCCCGAAGGAGACGGTTATAAAATTATTTGGTTTTCTATATGGGGGAGCAGCATTTATATGAACCCCAAGATCCAGGACAAAATAGAGGAACTATTTTCAAATCCGGACAAATCCAGTTAACAGAGACGCTGGACATCTTCGACGAAATCTGATATAAAGTAAGGCTTATTCTCTGGTAAGAATCTGTCCCTGTAGCTCAGTTGGATTAGAGCAACAGCCTTCTAAGCTGTGGGTCGCACGTTCGATTCGTGCCAGGGACGTTTTTTAAAAACTGCAAGTGGAGAGCGGGTTTCTCGTCGAGAGAAAAATCTTACCACTTTTTAAAATGAGCCGTCGGATTACAGTCTTTTGCCTGTGAGTCAACGGCTTTATGAAACTCACCGATTTACACAAGGAATTTACCGCTTACGCTTTACTGGAAAGATGTCTCGAACCCACCACAGTTGAGTGGTACAAAGGTACTATCAGGTGCTTCTACAACTATCTTCGCCGTCGAGTAATTCCTGCTAATTTAGATACCCTCAATACTCAAACTCTCCGTGATTTTTTTGTTCACCAGCGACTACAAGGCAATTCACCCAGGACAATCCAGAACATAATGCGGGGAATAAGGTCGTTTTGCACCTTCTTGGTCAAGCGTGACCATTTGTCCAAGAATCCCTTTGATGGCATGGAAAAGCCTAAGATACCCCGCAAACTTCCTGAATTTTTGGATGAGGAAGAAGCCAGGGCTTTGCTTCGGGCCTGCATGGATAGAAAGCTATTTTTTAAATCGCAGTATTACAGGGATATAGCCATCATTGCCATGTTCCTGTTTACGGGCTGTAGGCTCAAAGAACTCCTTAACCTACGATTACCCGATTTAAACCTGGACAAGGGCTATATCAAGGTTTCAGCCAAGAATAAGGAGCGTTTAATTCCCCTCAATGAAACGGTCGTAGAATATTTGAGGGACTACCTCAAGGTACGACCCGAGCGCACCGTAAATAATGTTTTTGTTTGCACAAATAGAAGGGATAAGCCATTGACCAAAGAGGGGATATACAATTTATTTGCGGAACTAAGGCGAAAACTCAAACTCCACAAGAAAATTTGCCCCCAGATACTTAGGCACACTTTTTGTACCCTCATGCTTCGAGGCGGGGTCAACATAAGGGACATACAGCTTTTAGTCGGCCATGCGGACGTTTCGACCACGGCAAGATTTTATCTGGGCTGTGATGAAAGGCAGTTAAAGAGTGCGATTGACAAGCATCCTTTGAATATATGATGATTAGTGTAGTATTCAAAGATAGCTTGTGGATAATATTACTTGTAGAGGTAATTTAAAATTACAAGTCTGCATTAAACGAAAATACAACGGGAAAAGTTAATGGAATTATATATTCCGAGGGAGATTGATGACATATTCCGCAGGGCAATGATTCCAGAGTTCCCGTCGTTGTTTAAAGATAATCCTAAAGATGTGTTTCAAGCCGAATATTCCTGTAAAAATTTCTTTGTCCACGTTTTTATGGCCCAGGATAAAGAGGCGTTTGACGAGATAGATTTTTCATTTGAGGAAATGGAATTTATAGACGCAAGGTTCCAGCAGGCTATCGGCAACTGGCTAATGGATAAGAAGGCCCAATTAGGGAATGATGAAATTACAGGGAATCTTGATTTATTGGCTAAAGATATTTTTGGTCAGCACAAAGTCAGGCCAAAAGACCGTGAGACTGTACTTATCAATTTAAAGAGTTTGACCCTGCTTAGTTATTATGTCTGTTTTAAGTCGAGGAATAAAAATATTGAATGTAGTTTTTGTCTTATAAGCTATCTCGAATACGATATTGAAAACCATAACTTCGTTGCCATTTTAGGGGGGAATGTTGTAGGAAACAGTTTGGTTTCCCAAGTCGTCAATGAAACCTACGGCAAACCGCTTGCCAACTATACTACCAAAACCCGTAAAGATATTTATCCAAGACAGGATAGGTATGAATTTAACATGAGGCAATATTTAGCGACGATTAAAAATAGCAAAATTATTAAAAGAACAGGAGCAGGCTACTTGTTAGAACAGTTTGGTTATCCAGCGTATGGGCAAGGCTATTCAGTGCACGGGAAAGAAGTTCAGAAGAAATACCGCAATAAAGATGCAGGGATTTTGATTCAAAAGTATATCAATTTAGCCAAAGAATATAATGTAGCTGTTCAACCTCACGAGGGAACCGAATTATTGGATGATATTCGTGATGGATTTTATTCTACCACGCCAAGAAATGCCGTTGATACAAAAGTTCCCCCGCAAGTGATAAATGGTTTTGCTAAAATATTAGCCAAGTTTATAAAGAAGACTGACGACATAAAACAACCCCATGACGCAATGTATTTGAGTCTGGCTAAAAAATTCATTCGACGGCATGGTTTTAAAGAAGTTAAAAATGCTTATGACGCTAAAATGAACGCTGGCGGAAAATTCACTTTTAAAGATTTGAAGGCAATGTTTAATTCACGCAAGGCGTAATTTTGCACTTTTGGGCCTGAAACATCACTTCCAGGGGCCTCAAATAACACTTTTGCTTAATCAAATATGCTGTATCTGGTATAATTCTCAATAGTTTGTGAAAAATATCGTTTGTATAATAAATACATCTTAAATGTCTTTGACTAAATGGCTGGCCTACGGGCATTATCATTGCCATTTTTGAAGAGTTAAAAGCAGACGTAAGTATAAAGCACCCCCGCTTGGGGAGCGGGGCTTATAGATTTTAGTGGTTACGTCTTTTATAAGATAAAGGTTTTACTCCTGCTCACTGCGTTTACAGGATTTTATCAAAGACGGATTAAAATTCGTCTCCTTTTAAAAGATAAGCTGTATGAACATGCTCATGGGTATTAAGCTATTTTATGGTTAATCAATTCCTGTGTGAAAATGGCTTAGGTGGGGATTTGTATCACCCGCCCCTTTTCGTGGCTAAAAAGGCTATCCTGGCTCAAATACGGGCCTTTTGGCAAGGTTATAGTACATATATAAGTCATATAGAATAAAGCAGGCCAAAATTGCCAATTATTCAGCAGAGCATTATTGAAGCCAATGGAGAAGGTGAAAACCCGTTTTAAATGCTATTTTCAGGCCAGTTAATGAGAAGCCGCTTATAAAAAGTTGCGCAGGTTTTTATTTGGAGTAGAATGAAGGGCAAATCCTTTGAAAATCAAATACCAGGGAGGGCCTTATGCAAGAGCGTTATGAAAGAATGGAAGCAGAAGAGAAAGCTAAACAGGCTTGGTTCAACTATAAAGAGGCCATCCGCAAGAAATTTAATTTTAAAGATGGAACGCTTCAAGATACCGATAAGTTTTTATATGAACTTAGCAAGGCAAACGAGAATGATATTCTAAATTTTGTTGAATATCTACAGTGTAAAACCAGTGAGTTAAAATAGTTACATTTAAAAATCTAATAATTTGCCTGATGTGATTTTATCAGTCAGTGATTCGTCATTGGCTGTTTTAGTTTTTGGGGTATCTGATTGTGATGTAAATTCAAAAAAACTCCCTTCACGTCATTGATTTATAAAATATGTTATACTTCTCTGTAACCATGCGCTTACTAACCCGTATCCTTATTTTAATAGCTTTTTTGGCTAACAGCTTTGTTATTGTCCAAGCTGATGAACTTGTGTTGCCTAAGCCAGGTGTGATGGTTGGCTTAAGCGAGTCATTTAAACCAGTTGTCATGCGAGGAATAAAGATTGACCCAGCAAATCCATTTCGCTTTAATTTTTTAGTAGATGAGGGCGATACTCACCTTAATGAACAAGGCTTCAAAGATGAAGCACAGAAGGTTATAAAATTCTTTTTGACTTCGTTGACTATCCCAGATAATGACCTATGGGTTAATCTCTCCCCGTATGAGAAGAACAGAATAATTCCTCAAGCATTTGGTCAAACCGAAATGGGCCGTGACCTATTGGCTCAAGATTACATCCTGAAGCAAATCACTGCCTCGCTTATCTACCCTGAAAATGAAATAGGTAAGAAGTTTTGGGAAAAGGTTTACAAACTGGCTCAAGAAAAATACGGGTCAACCAATATCCCGATTAACACCTTTAATAAGGTTTGGATTATGCCCGACCATGCGACCGTTTATCAGCATCAAGGTACAGCGTTTGTTATAAGCTACCATTTGAAGGTCATGCTTGAACAAGATTACCTTGCTTTGGATAAGAACAAGATTGACCAACCCGATAAAAAAGAAGTAAGTTCGTTATCCTCACAAGTTGTCCGCTCAATCGTATTGCCTGAACTTGAAAAGGAAGTCAATAGCGGTAAAAATTTTGCTTCTTTGCGACAAGTTTTTTATTCGCTGATTTTGGCTACTTGGTATAAGACCAAAGTAAAACAAGCAATATTGAATCAGGTCTATGCAGATAAAGATAAGGTCGCAGGTGTTTTAGTAGATGACCAGCAAGATAAGGAGAAAATTTATCAGCAGTACCTCCAGGCGTTTAAAAAGGGCGTTTTCAATTACATTAAGGAAGATTTGAATTTAAATGCCACAAATGAAACAATTCCCAGAAAATATTTCTCGGGTGGGGTACTTGGTCATATTGACCCTGCTGTTATTGCTTATGTGCCACAAGTTCAATCTGGTGGTTTATATGGTATACGTTTGAGGAATGTTTCAGGCGAGGTGGGTCTAATCAATAGGAAGAAGGTAATGCCTGACCATGCGATGATAACAATTCCTTCTACTGTTAAAGATTTTTATGAAATTGCTGAAAGAATACAAGGTTCGCCTATTATAGAGTTAGCAAATTTTGTAGTTGCATCACGGCAGGGCATAATTGACATTAGTAATAACTATGAGCAACTTTTAAGTGAGTTAGATGGCGAGATTAACAGCCAATTCTTAAATACTTTCAAGGAAAAGATGGAGATATTTAAAAATAAAATTATGGCTGTGCCAATTAAAGAAGGTTCCGAATTTGTGCCAGGAGACGAAGAGTTTGCTCAACAGACAATCAGTGCGTATAAAAAAGCTATAACAACTTTTAGAGAAACATTGGAGGAAACAAGTATTTTTCAAGGGGCGTTAGCAGGTTTACGTATTTCACATGACAAGTTAGCAGATTTAAAAGTCCAAAGAGTATTGGATGGAGTATCTATCAACAGACGTAATCTTTATAGGCTCGTGGAACATTTTACTTTAATAACAACTGGAAACGCTTGGGGCATTGTTTCTCCTTCATTAGATTTGAATAAATTGTTAGAAGACGCTGTTGAACGTGAAAGAAACTACATCCCGTATCAAATGAGAGCAGTACGAGTTAGTTTTGAGTTAGATGGGGCAGTTCCAAAGATTGTCGGGGATAAGGCCCGTTTAATGACAGGTTTTCGAGAAGTAATTCGTAATGCAATTTTTGCCACAGTACGTCATGTTGAACGAGGGATTTATACGCCTCTTCGGGATAGAAGCAATGTTTTGATTAGAACAAAGTATATGCCTCAAGAAAATTTAATTCAAGTCAGCATTGTAGATAATGGCATTGGAATGGATGCGGAGAAATTACGTAACATGTCGTTTTATGGTATTTCAATGAGTGATTGGAATAAAGGAGTGATGTTTGGAGGCCACGGCATAGGTTTTTCCGTTATGCTATCGACTATATTAGAACACGGGGGCAAGGTTCAGGTTGAATCAGATTTAGAAAATGGTACAACAATAACGGCATCAATACCAGAGGAAACAATTCACGCTCCACATATTGATAGAGAATCAATAAGGGTGGTCAAAGATAATTCACAGTTGAGCAATACTGGTGGTATTGACCTCACTTCTAAACGCTATAAGATTTCGATTGAAAGTGATGGTCAAGAGTTGAAGATGGATTTTGACCCTGCTATGGTCAGAGATTTACAATTTGACGGTGTTGAGTTCAGGATTAACCGAATTGATTCTGTAATCAATCCGCAGAGATTTTTGTTAGGATTTTCAGATAATTAGAGACGTTAATTCTTGATATAAATAAGGGTTCCAAAAATAAAAAAAAGGGGGCCACTCTTTTCCAGGATTTAGACTTTTTCAAAAACCGACCCAGGCCCCTTTTTATGAATTGTTCGTCTGTGTGAGTTGCGGAACGGTAGTCACTTTTGAAGGGGGTATGTTTTATTGAGTAAATCGAGACCAGGGGGGTGTCAAGGATTGACTTCAAATTGTAATTTTTAATTTATCGACGGAGAATTTAAAAAAAATTGAAAAAACTTATAATTATTACTTGCATACTTTATGATTTTATGCTATTCTTAAAATAGAAGGAGGAGAACATGGCAGATAAAGTCAGACATACAATCACAGTTGACCCAGACCTCATCAAGGAAATAAAACTTTATGCAATTAAAGAAGACATGAGTTATGGGGAAGTTGTGGAAAAGGCTTTAGAAGAATTTTTACAGAAGCATAAGAAGTAAGAATCCTCATTTTAAAGAATGAGGATTTTTTGTAACTATTTGGTAATAAAAGAACAATGGGTATAAAGAATAAATGTGTAAGGTACAATATGAATAAACGCCATCCTATAGAGCAGTTAATCCGAAAGCCGATAGCGGTTGAATACCGACGGATAAGAAAGGTGTTGAGAGAAGCTAAGAAATTTCCTGTTGGTTTAAAGAAAGGTGGTAATTATGTCCAATATTGCTATTTATGCAAGGGTCTCGGACTCATCACAAATAATTGAGACACAACTAATACCCCTTCGGGAACACTGCAAAAGATTAAATTACGATGGGGTTAAGGAATACATCGACCACGGGTTTAGCGGTAAAGACAATAATCGGCCAGCCTTTGAAAGGTTAATGGTTGATATGCGTCAAGGGAAGGTAGACTGTATCATTTGTTACAAGCTGGACAGGATAGGAAGAAGTTTAAAGCACCTTTTGAACCTCTTCGAGGAGTTCACTAATCGTAAAGTCAGTTTTGTTTCACTTTCTCAAAACATTGACACTAATACGGCAGAAGGAAGGATGTTTTTAAATATGCTCATGGTCTTGAGCCAGTACGAGCGGGAGTTAGTCGTAGCCAGGACGCTGGACGGTTTACAAAGGGCCAGGAAACAGGGGAAAACACTTGGACGGCCCACAGGTAAGAAAGATTCCAGGCCCAGGGCCAAATCAGGGTACTACTTACGCTATGCTAAAACCAAATAACCCTCTCCCCGAAAATAGGGGATATTCTAAGCACAGAAAAGCGCAGTCAAATAATCGGTCGTTTATTTGCTCATCCTTTGAGGTTAAGAGTGTGCCAGCAAAGACCGCTACTTTTGCAAACCAAAGGCCAGGTGATAGAGGAAGAAAAAGGTCGACTATATAGTCAAAAAACTCAAATCACATGGGAAGGTTCCAAACAGGGCGGGAAAAGTAATTACCGTTATTCCTGGAAATATTGACTAAAACCCCCTATTTTCCTTCGTTTTGTCAAAAAATCTGTCATTTTTCTCTAACTCATTGAAATATAACAAAGTCATTCTATGCTGAATTTATGATAATAGTATATTATCATAAGAAAAACCGCTGTGCGCCGTTGCGTTTACCTACCTTCCAACGGTTTCCTTTATATATAATAGTAATATACAGAGTATAAGTAAAAGAGTAGACAATTTCCCCCGCTTGAGGCAAGCGGAACAGCCTTTTTCGGGTTATCCTTTGCTAAAGAGACGGCAAAGGGGGAGGCTGTGATATAATCATTCTTTCTCTGTTAAAATTAAGCAGTCCATAGTAACTAATGGATTGCACATGATTTTTATTTGAAGTAGAATGGCAATAAATTTAAAAGGGGTATTTAATGAGTGACTTTTTTAGGCCAAATTTATTTTATTGTATAAAGGCCATCGAGCATTTAAAAAGATTCCAAGATTTAATTCGTCATCATCAAAGCTGGGCGTACGATGTCGGCTTTGCTCGACCGATTAAAGACTTAATACCAGAACATACTCCTGAAAAACACCCTCAATTGATGGAAAAATATATTAGTAGGATGATTCCTACAATAAGAGATATTTTAGGATATGCAAGAATCGGTATTGATTATATTGTCACAGATAAACCCCAAATAATGCAAAAGGATGCTAAACCTATAGAACATAATTATAATCTTGTATCTGATTATTTTAGATTACGTGAGAAAAATGCAGTTTTAGGTTATGAATTGGTGATGCAGGCTATTGAAAAAGGCATAGGCTTCTACGAGGAGAAAAGGAAAGAAGCGTTATGGGATTTATTTAACCCTATTGTTTGGATAGCCTGGTTTATTCGTTTACCTATTACAATACTTGATAGAGCAGGCATAAAGGGTAGTCATACTATCATGGGTAATATTTATGGCTGGCTAATCAGATTGGTAATGTTAATTATTCTTTTATTGGCATGTGCTAAATTAAAAATATCAATACCCTGGGAAAAAATAGGAAATTTGCTGGGCAAATCTTGATTTAGCTAATGGATGATTCTTTAAAGGCTATTTAAAATCAATTGGCAATTCGGAAGAATTAGATTACAATTAGCGTTCAAAACTTACGGATTTAAGTTATGTGAATGAGTCACATAATTTTTAAACAGTAACAAACGAAGAAAGGGGAAGGCTTACAGGTTTTAGCCTTTTCCGACGGCAAAAAGAGCAGAAACAAAAAACGTCGTGCGTTTAAAGATAGCTTGGCGGAGCCTTCTAAGCTGTGGGTCGCACGTTCGATTCGTGCCAGGGACGTTAAATTTTATGGTGGGTGTAGCTCAGTTGGTTAGAGCGGAAGATTGTGGATCTTCAGGTCGGGGGTTCAAGTCCCCTCACTCACCCCATTTTCTATTTTTGTTGTAATAATCTTCCCAAGTGATTGATTTTCCAGCTACTTGAAGAGGTTCTAACCGTCTATGAAGGGCTTGAACCTCTGGTGCAACCTCCAAAAACATGGCAAGGTCGTTGTCGAAGGGAACCTTGAGTGTTTTATGTGTCAGGAGGAGGTTCGAACCTAAGGTGGAAAGGATCTCCCGCTTATCATCCAGAGTGCCATTTTCAAAGCGCTGCTTGGCTGTCTCTGCAAAAGTAAACAGTTTCTCAGCCCTATCTAGCCAAGTTTCCTGTCTTTGGGAAGTATCTTTGAGAAGTTCTTCGTATTTGTGTTTTTCTTCGATAAGCTTATCGTTTCTGACCTTAAATTCTTCTGGGGTGATTTCACCATTAAGACGCATATTAAAGAGAGTATCGAGTCGTTTAGCGCAGTTATCCATGCATTTACGTTGGGCCTGGGTGATTTCTTCACGATCATCGATTTCTTTAGCCTGCTCTTCCCGTAAATATTTAATGGCCCATTGATGAAACTCGGCAGGGATGCTGATTTTTCCTAACACATTAAAAATTTGGGCTTCAAGTTCCGTCTTACTGATTGGCTGTTCTGAACAATCACGCTTGATGCGTTTGGTGCATCGGTAATAACTATATTGATGCACGTTCCCATTCTTCTGGTGTTTCTCTTTATCCTCGGCAGTAATGTAAGCCCCGCATTCGCCGCAACGAATAAGGCCAGTAAAAGCAAATATATGACTAATTTTCTTCTTAAATCCTCGACCATCTAAAATGCGTTGAACAATATCAAATTCCGTCTTAGTTATCATTGGTTCATGCTTACCATTATAGGTTCCACCATTCCAGACAAAACGCCCATAATAAAAAGGATTTCGAAAGAGGCGATGGAATGAGCTGTGGGCATAGGATTTATCTGTGTAGCTTATAAGTCCCATCTTATTGGCGATGATAAAAAGTTCATCAAGTGTGCATTTTTTATCAAGAAGAATGTCCCAA
>JABDGZ010000037.1 GCA_013285735.1 Candidatus Omnitrophota bacterium
CCCTCAATTACGTACTGAACCCCAAGCTTACTATTACTATAAATCTTTAGGGATATTAGGTGAGAAGGTCAATGATTATGAATCATTGGAATATACAGCCAATAGTCATGTTTATCGTGATAAACCAAATAATAAGGCATTTAACGTGGAAACTTCCTATGTATTAACAGGTGAAAATGCTTCTTATAATGGAGTAACCCCGAGAGATAATTTTGATCCGGCTAACGGTCATTGGGGAGCATTTGAATTGGCAGGCCGTTATGGGGAATTGAAGTTAGATAGTTCCATTTTTTCTGAGAACTTTGCTAACTTAAATACGTCTGCATCAAGCGCAACAGCATGGTCGACGGGGCTTAATTGGTATTTAAACCCCAATGCTAAGATTGTATTTGACTTTGAACAGACCAAATTTGATCGCGGTGCAATTAATGGTGCAAGCACCGAAGATCGAAAGACTGAGAATTTATTCTTAACAATGCTTCAGTTGAGTATAGGTTAATTAGAAAGAGAGAAAAATGAAAATCAAAAATTTGACCAATCTACTGCTTCTTATTGTATTGATTTCAAGTTTTACAACTGGAGCTTGGGCTAAACAGATCACTTTGCTTAATGTGTCCTATGATCCAACCCGTGAATTATATGCAGATTACAACAAAGCTTTTACAGCATATTGGAAAAATAAGACCGGTGATGATGTGACCATTAAACAATCTAATGGAGGCAGCAGTAAGCAAGCCCGTGCTGTCATTGATGGCCTGGATGCAGATGTGGTGACTTTAGGTCTAGCTTACGATATTGATTCTATCGCTGAAAAATCCGATTTATTGCCAAAAAATTGGCAAACCTTATTACCTGATAATAGTACGCCTTACACATCCACCATTGTTTTTTTAGTGCGTAAAGGTAATCCTAAAAATATTAAGGATTGGGATGATTTAGCTAAGCCTGGTATTGCCGTGATCACGCCAAATCCCAAGACATCTGGCGGTGCCCGTTGGAATTATCTGGCTGCCTGGGGTTATGCCTTAAAGAAATTCAACGGTGATGAATCCAAGGTTAAGGATTTTGTTGGTGCTATTTATAAAAATGTACAGATTTTGGATTCCGGTGCCCGTGGATCAACGACAACCTTTGTTGAACGCGGTATTGGGGATGTGTTAATTGCCTGGGAAAATGAAGCTTATCTGGCGATTAATGAATTAGGTCCAGATAAATTTGAAATTGTTATTCCCTCAATCAGTATTTTAGCGGAACCGCCTGTTGCGGTGATCCTAAGCAATGCGGTCCGTCATGGCACTGATCAAGTGGCTCTTGAATATTTAAAATATCTTTATAGCGATGAAGGCCAGGAAATTATTGCCAAGAATTACTACCGTCCACGCAATCCATTAATAACTCAAAAGTATGCGGATAAATTAAAGCCGGTTAACTTGTTTACGATTGATGATGTTTTCGGCGGCTGGCAAACAGCTCAAAAGAAACATTTTGCCGATGGTGGGACTTTTGACCAAATTTACATTGTAAAATAATATGTTTTTACTCAAACAAAAAACAACGCTTCCAGGTTTTCATTTAGCGCTTGGGTATACGGTGTTCTATGTGAGCCTTATTGTGCTCATTCCCTTATCCATGCTCTTTATTAAGACCTCAACAATAAGTTTCGCTGATTTTTGGAGTATCGTAACCGCCCCACGGACTTTGGCAGCTTATCGCCTAAGTTTTGGGGCGGCTTTTATAGCCTCATTTATTAATATTTTCTTTGGAGTCATCATTGCCTGGGTATTGGCGCGTTACAGCTTTCCAGGCAAAAAAATAGTCGATGCGCTCATTGATTTTCCATTTGCGCTGCCAACAGCAGTTGCGGGTATCGCTTTAACAACCCTTTATTCATCTAATGGATTGCTGGGACAATTTTTATATAAGATTGGTATTCAGTCAGCTTATAGCTGGACAGGGGTGGTCTTGGCTTTAATCTTCATTGGCTTACCATTTATTGTCCGAACAATTGAGCCTGTCTTGCAGGAAATTGACCCGGAAATAGAAGACGCAGCCTCAAGCCTTGGCGCTGGTCGTCTTCAAATATTCTTTCGTATCATATTTCCTGCAGTGTTGCCTTCTTTAGTCACAGGATTTAGTTTAGCCTTTGCCCGTACCATAGGAGAATATGGATCCGTTGTTTTTATTGCCGGCAATATGCCTGGTAAAACTGAGATAGCCCCATTGCTTATTATTACTAAGCTAGAACAGTATGATTACAGTGGAGCCACGGCTATTGCTCTGGTTATGCTGATCGTATCATTTATTTTATTGGCATTAACAAATCTAGCCCAGTGGTGGGCATCAAAAAGAATAGGAATGAGTTAGAATGTCATTAGCACGTACAGAATCTCCTTTAATTCGCCGTATCTTGATCGGCATTGCCTTATTTTATCTTATCCTTTTTATCTTTATGCCTTTGTTTATTGTATTTTCTACTGCTTTAGAAAAAGGAGTTTCATATTATTTTAATTCGTTGAAAGATCCAGATACGATAGCTTCAATTCAATTAACTTTAATAACGGCACTTATAGCAGTTCCTCTAAATTTAGTTTTTGGAGTTGCAGCTTCTTGGGCAATTGCCAAATTTGATTTTCGTGGAAAGAATATTTTATTAACACTCATTGATGTCCCGTTATCTGTTTCACCGGTTATTTCAGGTTTAATTTTTGTTTTACTTTTTGGGTTGCAAGGAATATTTGGTCCATGGCTTCGCGATCATGGCTGGCGGATCATTTTTACACCATCTGCCATTATTTTGGCAACGATTTTTGTCACCTTCCCGATGGTAGCCCGTGAACTGATTCCGGTCATGAAAGCACAAGGCAACGATGAAGAAGAGGCTGCCATTACCCTGGGCGCCAACGGCTGGAAAACTTTTTGGTATATCACCTTACCCAATATTAAATGGGGCTTGCTTTATGGTGTTATTTTATGCAATGCGCGGGCCATGGGTGAATTTGGCGCGGTATCTGTTGTTTCCGGGCATATTCAAGGATTCACCAACACCTTGCCTTTACAAATTGAAATGTTATATAACGATTATAGTTTTACTGCAGCATTTGCTGCTGCGTCTTTGCTGGCTTTTTTGGCATTGTTTACCTTGGTAATCAAGTCGCTAGTGGAATACCGTTTTAGGGCCGAACTAAAAGCTGTGCGTAAGGGAGCACATTAATATGAGCATAGAAGTTAAAAATATAGTTAAGACATTTGATGCATTTAAGGCTCTCAATGATGTGAGCTTAAAGGTTGAGACAGGCGAGCTGATTGCTCTTTTAGGCCCATCGGGTTCAGGCAAAACAACGCTTTTACGTATTATCGCAGGCCTTGAAACAGCTGATTCCGGTGAGATCCTATTTCACGGAGAAGATGCCAGTGTTAAAAAAACCAAGGACCGTAATGTTGGTTTTGTTTTTCAGCATTACGCACTTTTTCGCCACATGACAGTTGCTGATAATATTGCATTTGGTTTACGGGTTCAACCACGAGCCATACGTCCTTCTGAAGACAAAATTAAGGCTAAGGTTAAAGATTTATTAGATTTAGTTCAGCTCGATTGGGTGGGGGATCGTTATCCTTCTCAACTTTCTGGTGGTCAGCGTCAACGCATTGCCTTGGCCCGTGCTTTAGCCATTGAACCCAAGGTGCTTTTGCTTGATGAACCTTTTGGTTCTTTGGACGCACAGGTACGCAAAGAATTACGTCAATGGTTAAGGCGCTTTCATGATGATTTGCATATTACCTCATTATTTGTAACCCATGATCAAGAAGAAGCCTTGGAAGTGGCAGACCGGATTGTGGTGATGAATAAGGGCAAGGTTGAGCAGGTGGGGACACCACAGGAGGTTTATCATAAACCAGCCAGCGTATTTGTCTTAAACTTCCTAGGTAATATTAATTTATTTCAAGGACGCGTCATCGATGGTAAATTGTATTTAGGCAATGCTCCGGTAAATCTTGGACGGGGAGAGCTCAAATCAAACGTCAAATCTGCTAATTTATATATTAGGCCTCATCAATTTGATATTTCCCGTAAACCACAAGGGGATAATGCTATTAAAGCAATTATAAAATTTTTGAATCTTGCTGGTTCTTCCGTCAAACTTGACTTAAGTACAGAGTCAGGTAATACGCTTCAAGTAGAAATAACACAGCAAGAATTTTCGCAATCGCAGTTTATTAAAGGTGAAAGTGTATTTGTGTGTCCCAAGGATATCACGTTTTGTGAATATGAGATATAACAGTGAATTCTTTAAAAGGACATACATATGATAAATAAAGAAATAGAAATCAAGGCCCCACACGGATTACATTTACGTGTCGCGGCCCAAATTGTTCAAGTCAACAAAGATTTTAAAACAAAGGTAATATTTACCAAGGATGGACAAACAGCAGATGCGTCCTCGATTTTAGAGCTTTTACTTTTAGGCGCTGGAGAAAATTCTAAAATTCAAGTTACAGTGGAGGGTGGGAATGAACAAATAGTTATTCAAAATGTCTCCGAAATTCTCATTGATGGCGCTGGCATTTAAAACGTGCCCGTTGCAATTAGGAATTTAATTGATAGAATATCTAGATTAATTAAATTCCCAAGCGCTAAAATCGGAGGATTGAATGGCTAATGTTACAGTAAAAGATAAGCATTGGAGAAGTCTCGTTAAAGGGATTTCCTGGCGTGTAACCGGCACGGTGGATACTATTATCATTTCCTGGTTTGTTACGCGCAAATTAAGTCTCGCTTTTTCGATCGGATTTATAGAGGTTTTTACGAAAGTAGCTCTGTATTATTTTCATGAAAGGCTTTGGGAACGCATTAAAATTGGACGCACACAAATAGACTATGAAATATAACAGGAGGAAAAATGGCAAAAATAGCTAATGACATCACAGAATTGATCGGTAATACGCCGCTGGTGCGTTTAAATAAAGTTACCAAAGATAGTCACGCGACAGTGGTGGCTAAGCTTGAATTTTTTAATCCTTTGCATTCAGTTAAAGACCGTATTGGTTTTAACATGATCCGCGCTGCCGAGAAAGCTGGAAAGATTAAGGCAGACACAATTATTGTTGAACCGACCTCAGGAAATACCGGGATTGCCTTGGCATTTGTTGCAGCTGTAAAGGGGTATAAATTGCTTCTGACTATGCCTGAGACCATGAGCTTGGAACGTCGCGCCTTGCTTAAAGCCTTGGGAGCTGAACTTATATTAACCCCAGGACCTGAAGGAATGAAAGGTGCTATCAGAAAAGCTAAAGAAATCCATGATTCTGACACAGCTAAATATTTTATGCCCCAGCAGTTTGACAACCAGGCCAATGTGGAAATTCACCGCCTAACAACTGCAGAAGAGATTTGGCGTGACACAGATGGTAAGGTAGATTTTTTGGTGGCAGGGGTGGGCACTGGAGGCACAATAACAGGCGTTACCCAATTGATAAAGCCACGTAAACCGTCATTCAAAGCTGTTGCCGTTGAGCCGACCACATCGCCAGTTTTATCTGGCGGACAGCCAGGTCCACACAAAATTCAAGGCATTGGTGCTGGCTTTATTCCAAGCATTGTGGACACCAAATTGATCGATGAAATCATTCAGGTGAGCAATGACGAGGCCTTTGCCATGGCCAAAAGACTTATACGCGAAGAAGGTATACTTTGCGGTATTTCATCTGGTGGTAATGTGGCAGCGGCATTAAAGGTGGCAGCACGCCCTGAGAACAAGGGTAAATTGATTGTGACTATTATTCCTTCAACAGGGGAGCGGTATTTATCAACAGATCTATTTGCTGAGTTTAGAAGCTAGAAGATAGCTTTCTAACGCTGAAATAACGACTTGATTAAGGCTCATTTTTTTCTCTTGGGCATAGATATGCGCCAGGCGATGTAGCTCTGGTCCTGTCCTGATATTAAATGAACCTTTAAAAGGTTTTTCTGGATCCTTACCTTTGGATTTACATGTTTCAATGTAATCAGTAACCCCATCTTCAAAAGCTTTTTTTAATGAATGGACACCATATCCTTCATAGCTTACCAAATCCCTAATATGTTCAATTTTACCATAGAAGCAAGCATCCGCATCGCTATAATGGATTGAACCATAGTATCCCTTGAATTCCATCAAATCAATCATATCAAATTTTCCTCTGTTAGAATCTTATAAATTTGTTCCAGTTCATACATTTTTAAACTAACCTTAGGTGTCGAATCTTGCAATACAATTAACTGTTGATTACGGTTAATAAATTTTTGTCTTGTATCGCTTCCAGGGATTTCTTTATAACCAAAATGAATAAGAATCCGAACCATTTCATCCCAAGTAAAGTCCTTTGCCTTATTTTTTAGTCGATTTATTATAAATTTTAAATTGTTCATAATTTATTATACCACATGCATTTGTATATGCAACTAAATTTAGTTGCATAATTTGTTCATCTATAAATCACTGTTGTTGAAAAATTTAAAGGAGTATATTTAAAATTTTTATTAATCTAGATTAAATATTTTTTCTGAATTAATGATAAAAAATCCGAAGAATTTTGTTGTTCATAAACATGCCTAGTACTCAAATTTTCTAAATATAGCATATAAATAATTTATTTTAATCCTTCGCAATGGGAAGAAATTTAGCTAACATTAATACTAGCTTAACATATACTTAACATAGGCCGTTTATACTTGGGGCATACGTAAGAAATAACAGGTCCCATTTATGGCTAAATTTAAGCAAAAATCTAGGCTTTTTCGAATCATCTGTGTTTTATTGATCTTTTTATTGATCGAAAATAACCTTGAACAAGCGCAAGCTCAAGGCACGCCTTTTTTACCTTCCCCGCAGAATAATATCATCGAATTTTCCACTCCTTATTCCCTGCCTGTTTTACGCGGAATGCGTACCTATCCTGATAAACCCTTTCAATTTGATTTTATAGTTGATTCAGGGGATCGTCACACAGTTGACCAAAAAGAAACATCTCTTCTCATTAAGTATTTCCTGACCTGTTTAACAATGCCCCAAAAAGACCTATGGGTTAACTTATCGCCCTATGAATCAGGCCGTATTATTCCAGATGAATTAGCTTTGACAGATGCTGGTAATAATCTCCTTGAGCAGGACAAATTATTAAAACAATTAGCTTCTTCATTGACCTACCCAGAAAGCCGACTTGGAAAAGAATTTTGGGCAAAGGTCTACAAAATAGCTTATGAACGATTTGGTACAACAGATCTTCCGGTTAACACATTCAACAAGGTATGGATCGTTCCAAGCAAAGCTGTAGTCTATGATATGGGCACCTCAGCCTTAATAGGGGAGACCCATCTTAAGGTCATGCTAGAAGAAGACTACCTGGCACTTAAAAAACATATTCCTACAGCTGATCAAGGGGTTATAAATCTGCACACACTAACATCACTGATTACAAAAGAAATCATCTTGCCTGAATTGGAAAAAGAGGTCAATGAGGGTAAAAATTTTGCACCTGTGCGCCAGATTTTTCATTCCATGATTCTAGCTGCATGGTTTAAACAAGCACTCAAAAGAAATGTCCTGTCTAATTTTTATGTGAATAAAAAGAAAATTTCTGGGGTAGACGGAATAGACAAAAACGCCAAAGAACAGATTTATAAACAGTACCTACATATTTACAAAGTTGGGGCCTATAACTATATCCGTGAGGATGTTGATCCCATTACCCAACAAGTAATCCCACGAAAATATTTTTCTGGCGGGGTAAATTTTGGTGATGGCAACTGGTTATTAACATTACGCGCCTTCCATGCTGATGTACTTAAACCATTTTTTGCCAGACATAAAGATTCTGTCTGCACCTTGGCCCGTGTCATGCTTACAGTTATTGGTAATCCTGGGGCCTTAAATCAGTGGCTACGGCAACCTGATGTGGCAATGAGTTCATCATCGGTGACCAAATTTGCCTTTGCCGTCATGGTCTCAGCTGCAGGTGCCGCTGCCATGGCTCAGGGCCAAAATTCAAGCCCATCAAAAAATGTCCATGTTCTTTATCTTGGTGAGCGTATTGAATCCTCGAACCAGCACGCTATTAATCTTGTTGAAAAAGTTATCCAGCATTCAGAATTAGCAAAAACAGGGGTTATCGGTAAATTAGGAACACCTTGGGTGTATCATTTTAACTCTCCAGGACATGGTTTGTATGGAAGCTATGTTGGGACAAAAGGGGAACTAGACATCGTAGCGGCCCAGCTTCTGGCAAGAAACTTGCTTAAAAATACAAATATTCATGTGACTGGCGATTTAGATCAATCGACAATCTGGGCTTTAGAACAAACGCTTGCACTTCAAGAGTCTGGACATCATTCCACGCCCATATCTACGGTTGCATCTAGAGTTAGAGTTCAACCTAGTTCAATATCTGTCTATAAGACCTCAACTGCTGTTGGAGTTACAAATGCGGCAACTACATCTTCTGCTACCAACACTTCTACGGCTACATCTTCAACTAAAAAATCAGCTACCGCGCCATTAAATACTGCTACTCTTTCTATGAATCCACTATCCCAAAATTCTCAGCTTGGCCCTTTTAGTCAAATTAGATCTACTACTAATACGACCAGTGGCACAATGGTAAACCCAGATGGTTTTCCATTTTCCGCTGCACCTAAATTTACTGCTTCATCTTCTACTAATACCGTTCTTTCTCCGAATAATTCATTTCATAGTTTCAATCTAGGATCTCCTAGTCCATTAAAATACAGCACTGATTCTACCGGTGGCACAATGGTCAACCCAGATAGTTTTCCATTTTCCGCTGTACCTAAATTCACCACTTCACCTGCAACAATACTACCCACTATTACATCAGCTAGATCGACGACTACAGCTAAAACTATCCTTGTAGCTCCGCGCAACTCCACAACTGCCTCTCCAAAAACTGCAGCTAAAACTAAAACAGTAAAAAAAGCCAAAACTCCATCTTTAGAAGTAGCCGCATCTAGGGCTGCAGCTAAGGTTGCACCTAAAGCCGGTGGGTCACTTCTAGGCGGGGGAGATCTGTCTAACCCGGTTGGATTGATTGGAGATGGAACTGGTCGAATACCAATTCGTTGGGATGCAGGAGGATCAAAGCCTATATATTCAAATCCTTCATCCTCAACTGCTGCTCCTGGCAGAGGATCAAGATCTGGGTACCAACCACCGTCCTCTAGGTCGCGAATACCAATTGATAATGATCAAGTTCTAGTTGTAGAACCAATGAATCCTGACAAATGGGCAGCTGATAATGGCTACGTCCGTGTTGGAACGACTGCTAAGAAGCAACAACAAAACTCAGGCCCTGATGATAGCCCTGGTTATGATGCAAAGGGAAAGTATACAAAAACAACGACTGTGACATTAAACAGGGTACCATTTAATGCGCTAGCTCAAAATGATGGGCAAATGTTTATGAATGATTGGACACCTAATACGTACCATGGCCAATCGACTGTTATGGGCACTCTTCATGACCCCAAAGATGACGCCAGAGCAAATGAGATTGCAACTGATCTTTTACCGAAAGCTAATAAGGATTATAACGATAAAAAAGCGTTAAAAGAACAGGGCGCAGGAAAACCAGGAGAAGATCTTGAATCTTACACGAAAGTGATGGCTTTAAAAATAGAATTAGCTGAAATTCAAGAACGGCAAGCAAATCGTAAATTTAAATCACCTGCTAATTCTGTCATTGATCGTTTTATGGTCACTCAAAATGGTGATCAAGTTACAAGAGGACAAGTAGTCAATAGCTATTGGGCCAGGGATATCTATCTCGTTGATTTTGATCTTCCTTATAAAATAGCTTATTTCGGTGGAATTACAGACTTTACTGTTGGTGGCATTAAACCCATCGGTTATTATTTTGATGATGCAAAATTTTCTCCTACAAATAACTTCTACTCTAATACTACAGACAAGAATACAAAACATTTAAGAATGTATGTGTTTTTTGCCCCAGGAACAGAATTATCCGCAGGTCAAACACCTAAATTCAATGGCACCTTCCATAGGCCAAGAAATAATCCCGACGTACCTGATCATATAGTCCCTGACCCAACTGCTTCGACACGGACTACCGTTGATAGCGTTAAACGTTTCCCTAAAAAAGCCAAGGTAGGTGCTTTTTATAGTTTTAAAAAACATCCTGGTGACAGTGTTGATGTGGGTGATATATTGGCTGAAGGTGATAGCACGTATATTGATAAACAAATAGCCCTGATATCAGAAGCTATTGATAATTTTAATAAACGCCATGACCTACTATTACCTGAAGGTGGTCCTGCGCGAATACAGGGCAATGACCTGGTTACCTTTGAAAAAGAAGGAAGTGATTTAAGAGAAAAACTGGCAACTCTTAAACAAGAAAAAGCAGACCTGGTCATTACATCTCCGGGTAAGGGCAGGGTGCTTACGCCACCCAAAGGTGCCTTACCTGAAGGCACACCTCCTGCCCAATCACCAGAAAATGGTTCGGAATTTTTCCCAGCAGGTGAGCCACTTATCTGGCTTAGTGATGGTCAAACCGATGAAGGATCTAATAATCCTATCGTAGAAGGTTTTACAATCCAACTTCCTATTACGATGAAGGATATTAAAATAGGAGAACCTTTTTTGATTGTAACCCAGGCTGGCAAAAAATTCTTTGGAGACGTCGCCAATGTCGATAAAACCCCGCATATTGACTCAACAACGCAAACAGAAGTACAACTTGTTCAAATTAATACCCCTCAAGATCTAGACGGGTACAATTTTTTTCCTGGAGAAGAAATAGTTGCTAGTCGTTTAAAAAATCCAGATGATATAGCACTAGCCAAAAGTGTATTATCTAAGGGTAAGCATAGTAAAGCGGGATTATCAGCATCTGGGCTTGTTGAACCTGTTGCTGCAACCATTGACATTCCAGATGGACATGGGGGCACTACTACTGTTTCCGCCATTGATTATTGGACCTCTGCCAGTAGCACTGAAGCTCCAGAAAGCACTCCAGGCTCTGCCCCTGCAACAGCACAATCCTCTTCACACCAAGCTCCAGCTCCTGAGTCCATCAGTTCAGACACTATAGAGAACGCGGCCTATAAAAATGAGCTTAATTTTGGAGCGCTAGTCCTTGAATATATTAAGGAAAGAAACTTTGCAGAAATACCTGGAAGTCTATCGATTAACGCTGATTTTCAATTATGGTTAATGGGCAAGACTTCTTTTAATAATTTTGGTGTTAGCGCACAAAGGGATAATGTAGCGGCATCTATAAGCAAAATGAACCTTGGATCTGCTCTCCTAACACTCGCTGGGGATATTCGAGATCAACAGCTAGACAGGTTAGGCAAGGAAAGGCGATTAGGTCGGGTTGAAGCGCAAATCATCTTTAATAATTTGCAAATCAAAATTTATCAAACCGCTGAAAAAGTTTACGAAGCTTATATTGATTTAGCCTGTGCACAAGAAAAAATCAAGGTTACGACAAAATTGATAAATCGTTTGACATCATATCAGGAAACAATGGATAAAAGAGTAAAACGAGATGAAAATTTTCCGTATCAAACTTATGAAAGCATTGGTAGATACATAGCAGATAGACAACATCACCTTGATCATGATTTGCTTCCTGCCCAGGCAAGTTTGACAATCCGGCTTAATAGCCTTAGGGGTAATGACATTCATCATCGTAATCAACCCTTCTCTGCGGTTTTACCATCACCCAATGTTCTGCCGCAGATCAATGATGGAAGCCTTCCAACAGATTATGTAAACAACCTAATCGAAAAAGCAGGTCTTAATATCGATGACTTAATGAAATATTTTATATCCATACCTGGAGATAACAGCCGCTTAATACCCAATGTCCCGGAAATCAAAAAAGGCATAAAAACAGAACCAGCAGCTGTGTCCGCAGTACTTCAAACTATTTTAGAAAAATCTACTAGAGAAAATGATATTCCTGGAATGGTTGATAAAATAACAGCAACTGCCTCTATTGCAAGAAAAGATTTTTCAGCTGAGGAATGGGCTGAAATGACAAAAATGGGTTGGATTTATCCGGTTAGTCTTCATCAATCTGATGGTACTACTGAAGAAGTTGCTGCAATCCAGGAGAAGTTCTTCCAACTTTATGAAAGATCACTTGGACTTAAAGACGAAGACTTTAAAAGCGAAAAAAAAGACCCGGAAGCTTTATTAGCTGCAATAAACCCTGAAGCTATTAGAGAAGTCTTAAAAATTAAACCAGGAGATAAAGTTAAACTTCCTACTCAAAGAGGCAAAATCATTGGATTATTAGATAAATTATTAGATTTTGGAGGTCTACATAAATATATATCCATAGATCCTAATGATCAAGAATCATTAGACCTTGTTCAAAAATCAGAAAATAATGAAATAACTCCCCGAGAAGTTAATAGTCATCTTTTTGGAAAATATTTCTCACAACTAACCCCGGACAGGAATTTAAATTTTAGTATTGCAAATGTAAGCAATCAACGCGCAAGAGTAATTGTTACTATTTTGGAGATGGCCATAGATGCTGCCGAAAAAAACCCTAACCCTTTTGTTCAACAGGCGATGAACGAACAATTAGTGCTGGATTATAATAAACAACTATTGGCAATACAGAATTCATGGACATTTAAATTCATAAGTGGTTTAATAGGTGGTGATTCCGCTCCTAAAACTTCACCTGGCACTTGGTTTCCCAGCTCAGAGTTAAATCAATCCGCCCTTAGTTTGCCTTATGACGCTACAGCAATTTCAACTATTCCAGTAGTAAATACAGCAGGAAAAATAAGGACAAATGGTCTTGATTTAGATACAAAGGCAGCCATATTGCATACTTGGGAAGTCATATCAGAAACTGCAGACACGGTGACCACTATAACTGTCAGGTATAATTCCTCAATTATACAGGCAAAACATGCACAAAGTTCATTCCAAGAAGCTCAAGATGCATTTTCAGATAAAATGAAAAGAGGCGAGTTTGGTGAATGGGAAGGGGCTGGATTTCTAGATACAATGGCAACGTGGCAAGAAGCAGAGATTGACGCTACAGGAAGATCTTTTATTGAGAAATGGCAGTTACAACGGATTGGGGTTTTGCCGCCCACACCCATACCACGAAAAATAGACAAGTCAATCACCAGCAGCGATCATGCACTCACGACGGAAGATGAAGGAATTTCTCGTCGGGATTTATTACGTACGGAGGTGGGCCTTGCCGTCCTTGGCGGCATGCCGCTACTGGCCTTAGCCGAAGGTACGGATGTCTGGGAACATGCGAGTTTGGAAGAAATTGAAACTCAACTGATACATGGCGCTTCGATCAATCATTTCAAAAATGAATTGGACGACTTTTTAAAATTCCAAAATGAAGCACAAAAATTTAATGCATCTCTTGAAAGAATTATTCTGGAATCAAAAAACAAAGATGTGGTCCAGTCACTTTTTAGGTACATGCTTGGCAGGCAAGATGGTATGACCTTTTTTATTTACATGATTGATAAGCTACAGAAGAAAAAAGGGTGGCAGCTTGAATTAGCTTACCAATTCCTGATGGATTCCTTGACAAACAACCTGGAGGGAACCAAATCTTTAACCCGCAATCAATTTAGTTCCACCTCTTCTTCTTTTAAAGTAGATCAAGAAACAGCAGAAAAGGTATTCCTCACACTACTTGCGCACAATCCTGATTCTGTGGCCATGGGTTACTTTTTACAAAGTAATTATTGGACTGCGGATCAATTGGCCAGCATAGCCAACGGGATTGATAATAATGATAAATTAAAAAATCTGATTGACCATTGGTTATTAAGGATTGTGGCCACTAACTATAGTGGACCTGAATTCAACCTGGGAGCATTTGGAAAATCACTTGTCGAAGACACCGATGTTAATGACCAGCAATGGATCGAACAACTTCATGCATTGACCATTGATTTTTTAAATTCTCCCAGTTGGCAGGATATGGAAGATAATTTATACCCTCCTTTATATCAAGCCATTAAACAATATGCCCAAACAAAATATAAAGATAAAAATGCAGCTACATCAACTGGAAATTCATTATATTTTTACAGCTATCCAAAGGATTCAACCGAGTATTATTTCAACCATGTGGACCAAAAAATCCAAACAGCACACGTGGACAAACTCTCTGGAGAAGGAAATGTCTCTGAATTAGTCCGTTTGTTTGAATCTTCCCGGACGAATATCCGTCCCTACATCCTGGATAAGTTGATGTTGACCGCCAAAGGCCGGCTTTTGCTCCTGCAGCTTTATTCAAAATTAAATCCTAATATTGGCAAAGAAAACGATCTTATGGTCTCAATTAAGAATCACAATGGCTGGGAAAATATTGAGACAGAAATAAAGACCGCAACCAATCCAACAGAAAAATTTATTTATCGCAATGCCTTTGAAAAAATGGGCAGCACAGATCCTGCATTATTGAATGTGCGCTTAAACAACACCTTTGCTATCTTGGAATTGCATTCAGCACGTGATCCCAGAGCTCAAGCCGTAGATACACGCATCCATAAAGAAGCAACAAAATTAGCAGCCTATGCCATGCTGGCAAGGCCGACTACTAATCGGGATAAATTTAAAACAGGACCTAGTACCAGTGTTTATGAAACACAAACGTTAAATAGTATTATCGCTGACTTAGAACAAAAAATTGATCCAACAGATATTCAAAAATATTTAGATTCCTTGCCTCAAACCTACAAAGGCCAGGTAGGAACAGAGGGTCAGGATGGTTATTGTGATTATGATGCGCTCATGAAAGACCTAAAAAAAATTAGCGATACAATTTATAAAAAATTAAAAAATAATGACCAAACAATAGCCGCCTATCCGGTCTTGGCAGAAGGCCCTGGCAACGAATACGAGGGAGGTATACAAAATTTCAAAGATAAAATCCTCAACTCAACAGATACCAATAAAATTTATTTATATTTCACGGAAATTGTTGCGCATAAAGACATGGAACTATTGTTTAGCATCATTGACGTGCTTGCAGATCAAAGCAAAAAAAGAGGACATGCTCAAACTGGCTTGCCGGTCTTTAAACGATACCTTAAGAAACAGTCCTGATGATATGTTCGAACATTTTCTTACTATTCTTAATGCACACGCTTCCGATGAATTATCGGCAACAGCTGAGAGAATATTATTGACCCTTCTTTTGAGTGATCCGGTCATCCTTGAACGTTTTCTTAAATTTCAAGTGGCCAAGCCTAACGACCCTAAAAGCATTTTAACCTGGAGCTTAGCTCAACGCGCCCGAATATACGTTAAGCTTAATAATTATCTTTACAGCATGATTCCTGAATCAGTATTTTCTCTGGCTGATCCCGAAAATGGAAAAAATGTACTCGAAGAACAATTGGGGAAAGACGGTATTTTGGAAAAAATACCAGAACACCCAGGAATGATACGTTTAAGACAAGATCTATCTCAACCTATTAAAAGACCAGCAACGATGGGCGAAAAATATAACGGCATTTTGGATAGTTTACAAAATCATAATTTAAAACAATCACAATTCCAGCATATATATACACTCAAGGAAATAATCCGTACTTCCATGAAAAGAAAGATAGCGGTGGATAACTTTCCAGATATATACCAGCCGGGAGACTATTCTGGTTCGACTCTCGAGACTGATATTGCTGTTGGTTACTTGATTGAAAAATTACAAGAACTGGATGGTAATCTTTTAAACCAAGGAGTTGGTTGGCAGTATATGGACATTTATATACATCCAGAGTTACAAGAAAGGTCTGATACTGAAACGCAAAGGTATATTAATGAAGCAGCTGAAAGCTATAGTGACAACTTTCAACCTTACTATTTCCTTGATGAACTTGATCCAACCCAACTGATTAATTACTACAGCAATGTTTCTGAAGTGAGAATGGAAGAACAAATCGATAAACTCAACGGTGAAAAGAATATTGCTGAATTAGCCCGTATGCTTTCTTCCCCAGGACTGTCCCAAGCAGGCATCACTTTAGAGAACAAACAATATTTACAGCGAAAAATCTTAG
>JABDGZ010000038.1 GCA_013285735.1 Candidatus Omnitrophota bacterium
TTGACCTTCTCTGACAGCATCTGATATACTGAAATTCGTATTTTAACTTTATTACAATCTTAAGGGCACAGAGGATATTTAATGAATAATATTTTTGTAGGCAATCTTTCTTTTACAGCAACTAAGGAAGATGTTGTAAAGCTTTTTGAACCGTTTGGCAGTGTTGCTAATGCGGTTATTATGGAAAGAAAAAAAGGTAAATCCCGTGGTTATGGTTTTGTGGATATGCCTAATGAAGAAGAGAAAAATGCAGCGATCACGGCTTTACAGGGTAAAGAATTCATGTATCGAGTTCTCTCGGTGAGTCCTGTGATACCTAAAGTCAAGGGTGAGGGAAAGCCTAAAAGATTTAGGCCTGCTAAAAAAGAATGGAAGCCAAGCGAATCAAAGCCTTACCGTAAGGATGATCGAACGTCTAAATCCGTGACTAGCAGCGAAGGGGCTTCCAAATATTATAGTAAATTTGACGGTCCGCCTAAACCTTGGCGTAAGGTGAGTTCAGGCTCCAAACCTTCTTATAAAAAAGACGAAGGTTCCAGGCCGTATTATGGTAAAAAGGAAGAGGGTTCCAAGTCTCCTTATAAGAAATTTGATGGTCAATCAAAGCCATTGCCTAAAGGGACAAGCGAATTTAAGTTCTTTAAAAAACCCAGCAAAGGGCCTAGCAAAGGATTCAAGATGTTTCATAAAGTGTCCGGGGCATCTAAAACAAAGGGACGGACGTTAACTCCCTGAGTCATCTGTTAAATCGTGAGGTGATATGAAAATTCTTGTAACCATTTTTGTTATTTTTAACAGTTTTGTATGGTTTATTGCTTCCGCCGGTAGTTTAAGTAATTTATCAAGAGGGATTGTCCCTGCACCAACGAAACCGAGCATTGCTTTAGTCGTCTTTTTATTTATTTTATTTTTAACGAATCTGGTGACTTTGTTTTATGTTTTAAGGAAGACAAATGATGCTCCCCAGCCCGGAAGCGGCATAAATATGAGGAATATTTTTATTGGCCTTGGGTGGTTTGTCATTATTTATTTTGCGGCTTCATTCATGATTGGAATGGTCATAGGGGCTACTGCGGGGAGTGCAACAACCACACCCGCTGCTGGTGCTGAAGCCGGAAGATTGGCTTCCATTGATTTCTTTCATAAATATGGGGTGTTCATTTTTCTGGGATCAGTGTTAGTGGCTATAGGTGGGACAGTGACAGGATGGTTGCCGTTTACAAAAGATGAGGATTGATGCTTTCTTAAAATTTGACATCGTCGAAAGTATGTGTTAAACTCTAACTATCATGAAGAATTTAATGATTCAAAAACATTACGTACCTTGCTTTATGCTTTCTGCCTCTTGGAGAAAGCTAGCCGGGAAAGGTGTGTTTTGAATCGTTAATTAAATAATTTGAGCAGTAAATTCAAACCACCGATCCTCAAAAGTCGGTGGTTTTTTTATTTGTGAAATTATTAAGGAAGGAGGTGATAAAAATGGGAAACAATGTGTTAATTAATGATGATCAGGCTTTAGGCACAGATCAAGTGCTCAAGTTGACCGCTTTAGTGTATTTAAATGATGCGCTGGCGGCTCAAGAGTATGAAACTTGCCGAGAGCTCATTGATACCGCTAAGAATTTGGGCGTGAGCCAAGGCGAGATCAGTGCCGTGATTGCGGATTATCTTAACGGGAATAATCTCGGTAGGCAAAGGCAAAACCGAATACGTTCATAAAAGGAGGTATAAAAACGTATGCCTCATGCCTATATGTAAAAAGGACAGTCTATTTCTTATAGGCTGTCCTTTTTATTTATGGTATATTATTAAGTACTTTAATTAACAGGAGAGAACGATGGGGTTTCAATTTAAAAGTATCAATATCATGAATCCCGCCACTTTTGAAGGCGCGGTGGTGTACGCTGTTGTTTTATTAGTTTGCGCCGTGATCCTTAATCGGATGCTGCGTTTGGCTGTTGACCGGGCGCTTGCCCGTGGCTCACGCCTTCATGTTGACCGTACCAGGATAAGGTTTATATCTCAATTAGCCCAGATCATCGTCTACATTGTTATATTCTTTGTTTATGCCCATCTTATTCCGGCCTTGTCTAATTTAGGTAATGCAGGTCTTGCCAGCGTCGGCGTGCTTTCGGTTGTTGCAGGGATGGCAGCGCAAAATACGTTGGGGAATCTTATTGCAGGTATTTCATTATTGCTTTATCGTCCCTTTAATGTCGGTGATCGCCTGCAGGTCACAGCCCCCACAGGTCTGGAAACCGGGATGATTGAGAGTTTGAGCCTTGGTTATACCATCATCAAAACCGATGATAATCGACGGGTTGTTGTGCCTAATAATATTATGGCCAGCCAAACGACGGTCAATTTAACCCGTGACGATTCACGGGCTATTTGTTCAGTTACAGTTAATATAGGTCTTGATTCAGATCTCGATGCCGTACGCGCTATTCTTTTGGATATTGCCAGCAAGAATCCCAAAGCACAGAAAATTGACGGTTGCTCGGTGACTCATCTAGATGGTTCAGGTGTTCAGCTGACCTTAAGTGTTTGGTGTGCGGATAGTCTTATCGCAGGCAGTTTAAAATGTGATCTGCTGGAAGTTATCAAGAAACGTTTCTCCATCGAAGGAATTAAAATTCCTCCTGTTCAACGTGTGATTGTGGACAAGGGTTAAAGGAATTTGCTTTTTTCGATGGCTTTAAGATGTGCTTCTTCTTTACTGACCTTCTTTGTCCTTACTAACTCCATCAAAGAATCATCCATCAGGATCATCCCCATTCCGCGATTGGTTTGGATCTCACTGGTCAGGCGCATGGTCTCGCCGGTTTGGATGATATTGCCCAACGCCTGGCTGCGGATAAGGATTTCATAAGCTGCCCAGCGTCGGGTACCGTCTATGTTAGGCAAAAGTTGTTGGGCCACGATCGCTTTGAGATTATTGGCCAAGATGGTACGGATTTGATTTTTACGATTGGGGGGAAAAGCATCGATGATGCGGTCAATGGTTTTGGCCGCGGAGTTGGTGTGAAGGGTTCCGAATACCAAGATACCCATTTCGCTGGCAGTCAAAGCCAATTCGATGGTTTCACGATCCCGCATTTCTCCCACCAGGATAATATTAGTGTCACTTTTGATAGAGGTGCGAAGTCCGCTGGCAAAGGTCATGGTGTCTTTGCCGACTTCCCTGTGAGAGATCACCGATTTTTTATTGGTATGGGTGAATTCAACAGGTTCTTCGATCGTAATAATCTTTTGGGCGAAGTTGGTATTGATATAGTCGATAATAGCAGCCAGGGTCGTGGATTTCCCGCTTCCTGTCGGACCTGTGACCAAGACTATCCCCGAGCGCCATTTGGAAAAATCTTTGATACGGGCTGGCAGATCTAATTCTTCAAAAGAGCGGATTTTAGAGGGGATTAAACGGAATACAGCCCCTAATCCAAAAAAGTGCCGGAAATAATTGGCCCTAAAACGCGCCTTACCGTCAAAAGCATAGGCGAAATCCAAATCACCGCGGGTTATGAATTTTTGCCAATCCTCCTGAAGAGGAATGGGAGACAGCAGCATAATCATTCGTTCACGGGTGAGCACCTCGTTGCTTACTTCCACTAATTTGCCGTGAATACGGATTTTAGGCTTCTGTCCTTCTTCAAGGTGCAGGTCCGAACCGTTTTCTTTGATTAAGGTATCAAATAATTGATCAATCTCAGCCATGGTATTAAGGTTGACTCAACTGGTTTAAAATAGTTCCAATCTTATAGAAGTCTTCTTTGGCGATCATCTTAAGAGCCTCGGGCGTTATGTTTGCGCCAGGTTTCAAACGAAATTCCGTTGGTGCGATTTCTTCGAGGACTCCCACTTGGATCAACTCATTTAAGATATTTTCTTTGTTTGAAGCAGCTTCAAGGAATTTTATTTTTGTGATCGTCCTGCCCTGTATCGATTGCAGCATGGTTGATGAACTAATGGCGCGTTCAGAAGCTTCTTCTTTTGAAATGATGTTTTGTTTGGCTAACATTTCCAAAGAAGTGTCCATTAAAATCATACCGCTGGATTTGCTGGTGATAATGGCGTTGTTGATTTGGCTCATTTTGTTAGAACGGATCAAATTAGCTATAGGGGGAGTGACAATCAAAACTTCGTAAGCCGGGACCATGCCCTTGCCGTCCTTGGTGGGAACTAATTGCTGACAGATGACCCCGCGCAGGGATTCTGAAATCATATTACGGATAATCGATTGTTCTTCCGCCGGAAAAGAATCAATAATGCAGGAAATGGTTTGGATCGCGTTAACGGTATTCATGGTACCGAAAACCAGATGGCCGGTTTCAGCAGCGCTTACCGCTAATTGAATGGAGTTTAAATCACGTAATTCACTGACAACCAGGATATCCGGATCTTCGCGCAAGGCTGCACGCAGGGCATTGGCTTGAGAAAGCGTGTGCATTTTAATTTCACGCTGGGTGATTTGGCATTGTTTGGGTTCGTAAACGATTTCAATAGGTTCTTCGATGGTGATGATATGGTCATGACGGCTTTGATTGATCATCTCGACTAAAGCAGCGAGGGTCGTTGTTTTGCCGCAGCCCGCCGGACCGGAGATCAATACCAAGCCCTGTGCCCATTTGGTCAGGCTGGCACAGGAGGCTGGCATGCCGGTATTTTCAAATTTTGGAATTTCGATGGGGATAACCCGTGCTGTTAAATCCCAGCCGTTACGCTGTTTCATGATGGCCATGCGGTAACGGCCGAACCCATTAATTGAGTGTACGTATTCAGCATCTCCGGTTTGATCAACATGTTCCAAAAGATCTTTAGGCAAGGCAGCAGTGATCAAATGATTGATCTGGTCTTCATTAAGAATTTCAGCCGTGATATTTTTGAGCTTACCGAATTGCCGGAAAATAATAGGTTTTAGGGTGCCTAGATGCACATCACTGGCTTTTTGTTGGCGTGCAAAGGCCAGGATTTCATTTAATGAACTGTTGGGGCTGATTTGTGCAGGGATTTTTATATCAGCATTGCCGCGGCCGGCATTGCCGGTAAAATTCATCGGAAGCGCGGCAGGTTCATTGTCATTAGAAGTGTGCGTGGACATGATTTGATTATTATAAGAAGGCAAAGCAGGAGAAACAAGTAAAGAAAAAATATTTTGTGATATAATTATTTGATGAAAAAAATAGTCATTATTTTTATAGCCATTATTTTTTTGGCGGCTGTTTTTAAAGATTTTTTAATTCAAGGGGCCATCTGTAAAGTGGGATCTTCTGTTTTGGGGGCTCCGGTTGAGATCGGTTCTTTTGGCTGGAATTTTTTTACCCAGAAAATCCATATCCGCAGTTTACGTGTTTTTAATCCGCCAGGATTTCCTAATCAGCCGTTGGTCGATATTTCTGCCATCGACGTGGACTACGACCTTTCTTCGTTGATCAAAGGTCATTATCATTTTCCGTATATCTATGTCGATCTTAAAGAAATGGTCATTGTCAAGAATGCCGATGGTCAACTTAATGTGGATGCGCTGAAGGTTTCCCAAAAACCGGCAGGCCAAAATTCTCCGCCATCATCCAAGGATATGCGGCCATTATCTATTGATCTCATGAAATTAAGTCTGGGACGGACTGTTTATATGGACTATACCCACTCCAGTCAGCCTTTGGTGAAAGTTTTTGATGTCGGGTTCAAAGATAAAACTTTTAAGAATATCAAAAGTGTTCAGCAATTAAGCGTCCTTATTTTGACACAAGGCATGGGACCTGCGGCCATTAAAACAGCTGCCATCTATGGGGTGGCAACAATCTTGGGAGCAAGTTTTCTGCCGGTGGGGATGGTCGCTGTATTGCTTTGTAAGGATAGTACCGAACAAGAGTATGTTATAGATTTTGATCATGTTTATGATACGGCGCTTAAGATTCTTCAAGAAGCTCATTCATTTGTCAGCGAAGACCGGTCCCGCGGTTTAATTAAGGGTAATATTGATGGCGGGAATTTGACGGTTCAAATCATACAGAATAAGGACAGGGTCCATGTGATAGCATCGTGCCGTAAAATGATGATGCCGCGTCATGAGATTGCTGCCGGGTTTATTTATCAATTATCCAGCCGGTTAAAATAAATAAGTTAAGTATGGACAAACCTACCGTTGTGCTAAAATATAAGAAAATACAAACAGGAGGACAAAGTGTTACTACGATTATTACCTATTATTATTTTAGCAATAGCTTTCAGTGGTTGCGCCTCAACACAGTTGAAGACGCAAAATGAACAAATAGAATCACGTGTCACTGATCTTGAAAAGAATCTTCAGGCCAAGGACGCGGAGATTGTGGATTTACAATATCAAGTCAAGGATCTGTCCAGTAAAATAGACACATCAAAGCCGGCAGATTCTGACCAGGCTTCTCAAGTTTCTCCAGATTCTCAAAGTTCTTCAGATCAGGTAGAAGAATCTGTTAAAGCTCCAGAGATGCTGGATAAATCACAGATTATCCGTGTTAAAGTTAGTCCAGAAAAAATACAAAGAGCGCTTAAAAATGCCGGTGTTTATACTGGCCCTGTGGATGGTAAGATAGGTCCTGGGACTAAGGAAGCGATCGTAGAATTCCAAAAAGGCCATGGCCTTAAAGCTGATGGCGTATTAGGCAGAAAAACCTGGGAAGAATTGAGAACGTTTTTAAAATAAAGTTTTTTTGTCATTAAATATAAAAAAGGGGACACTTTAAAGTGTCCCCTTTTTTATTTAGAGATTATTTGGAAAAAGATTAGATAATATTTTTTTCACATATTTATAAGTATATTATTATCAATAAGTTATGATTTAATCATCTGCTTCCTGTAATTTGACAAGCCCAGCACATGTGTTATCCTTTCAAGGTAACGTTTTCTTCGCATCTAAACTAAAAAAGACCCGTAATGTTTAAAAAACTTTTAAGCATAATTGTTACTATTTCTTTTTTCTTTTCCACCATAGGATCCTGTCCTTTGGTTTATGCCGATACAGTTTTAAATCTGCCGACTCCTGGTACCATGGTTTCAGTCAGCCCCAATTTTGAACCTGCCTTGATCAGGGGCTTAACAGTTCATAAGGACAACCCATTTTTATTTGATTTCATTATAGACCCTGGTGATGAAAAGAATGTCATTCCCGCGAAAGCGGGAATCCAGTATCAAGAACAACTCAAACAAGAAGCCGACCGCATGATCAAATACTTCTTCGCATCCTTGACCATCCCAGATAAAGATATATGGGTCAACCTAAGCCCTTATGAAAAAGACCGGATGATTCCCGCATCCTTAAGTGTTACAGCCATGGGCCGCGATTTATTAGCTCAAGATTATATGCTCAAGCAATTAACTGCTTCTTTAATATATCCGCAGAAGGCATTGGGTAAGGAATTTTGGGACAGGGTGTATTCAAAGGCCAAAGAAATGTACGGCACAACGGAGATTCCGGTCAACACTTTTAATAAGGTATGGATAGTCCCGCAAAGAGTCGGTATCTATGAACACGGCCAAACAGCATTTATCGTAGACGGACATTTGAAAGTTATGTTGGAAGAAGATTATCTGTCATTAACCAAGCATAATGCAATTAATACTGTCCAGAGTACAACCCATTCCATCGGCTCTCAAATTCTTCGTGCGATTATCCTCCCCGAAATCGAAAAAGAAGTCAACGACGGCAAAAATTTCGCTACACTACGCCAGATTTTTTATGCCTCAGCCTTGGCGGTGTGGTTTAAACACAATTTAAAACAGGCTTTGCTCAACAGGGTATACGCCAATAAAAGAACTGTCAGAGGTATAGATCAGAATAATCCAGCAACCAATGAGGCGATATATCATCAATATTTGAAAGCTTATAAGAAAGGGGCATTTAATTTTATTCAGGAAGACGTTGATCCAGTTACACAAGAAACCATGCCGCGCAAATATTTTTCTGGTGGGTCAAGTATGGCAAACCTGTTCAACACGGAGTCTTCCGCGCAGTTTACCCCTGCGGACGAGACCGAAGCTGAGCATGATTTTGATTTAGCCGTCCTTGCCGACCCTTCAGGTTCGGGGAGAGGAAAAATTCCATTAGGCCAGAGGCAAATCCCTGTGCCGCCCAAAAAGGTGCTGACTGGTCTTACGGTAATTGTCGTTGTTGCGGCTCTTATTGCCGCTCCTTTTGCTTTTAAAAAAATGAAGGAGATGAAAAAAGACAGAATAAAATCTGATTACGTTGAAACTTTTTTGAGCAGGCAACCAAAACATCTTTTGCCTGTCATGCACAATGTCGGTGATATACCCAATATGGTCTATGTTGGTCTTGGGCCGGATGCATTTATGCGGGGAGATAAAATAGAGCTTTATGTAGGTAAAGTGGATGGTAGGAATGAAGTTAAGAGTATTAGAATAACTCCGGTGATCACCCGGGGCAATTGGCAATCGACTCCTGTCGTAACACAATCGTTGGTTAGGTCGGTTAGTTATAGGACGGACTTAGATGGGTTTAGATACGGGGTTGTTGATTTTCCAGTGACCCCTGGATTCTTAGATTTACAGCATAAACATATAGGTTCTGTTATATTTGAAACGACGGCTCTCGAAGGCGGGACCAGTTTTTTTGTTAATTTCCATCCAGGCCCTAAGGATGTTCCATTATTAACCGGTATGGTAGTGCCAGGATGGGAATTAGATGAAAACCACCGGCGTCAAATCCGCGAGGCAAAGGTAATTGAGGTTGGTATGCCTAAGACATGGTCTAAGATCACGGCGACCCCTTATTTTATTAGTGGCCAAGGAGCCGTTGCATCTAAATTTCTTGCAGAAGGAGGCGGGATGATTCTTCCAGGAGACAAGATGAGGATCACATTGGCTAAAAGTATAAGAACTAGGATCAAGCACATTGAGGTGTTTCCTTATGATGTACAGACAAGACAGATAGGGCAACAAATTGAAAATACATCATTTGTAAATGGGGTGCTTAAATTTACAATCCCCAGGAGTCTGTTTTGGCAAGAAGGAGGTATTACAACACATGGTTTGTTATTTACGACCGCTGATGGCAGTTTTTATACAGTAGCCCCTGTTGATATACCAGGCCGGGGTGTGGGCCCTGCTGTATTAGTTATCGATGAGACGGTATTCACCCATATTCCTAAAAATTTTAATGTTTTAAAACTTTTTAAAGCTTTGGGACCGAGAGTAAAAAGAAAAAATAGTCCAAATGCGGATGAAGGTAAAGATGGGTCGATGACCGCTGTTGAAAGAGACGAGCGTTTGGCTATTGGGATAAGGAGTATTTCCCATGGCGACAAGGTTTTTAGTTTAGATGGTTTGCATAATGTCGGAGCGGTTGTGCAGTATCTGGCATTTGTTTTAAACGGAAACAATGCAGCTAAAGCCAAAGAAGATCCTCTTTACAAGATTTATATTAATCGAAAAGAAAAAGTTCAGGAATTATATAATGCCCTTTATGGGATGCACCGAGATCCTTCTTTAAAATTTGATAAGAATTATCAAGAAAGCGTGTATCGTTCAATGCTTGTTACTTTACAGGCATTAAAAAATGTTAAACAGGAAGTTCTGGAGTATTTTGAACAATATCCAGCATTAAATTCCTTGTTGATTGAAAAAGGGAAAAACTTAATAGAGTTTGCCCAAGCTGCGGATGAATCTATTTCTTTGGTATCAAGTCGAGTTGAATTTATTGAGGGCAGACGTGGGGAAGATTTGGTGGCGTTAGCAGATATTGAGTCAAAATTAAAAGAGCTCTTCCCTTATATAAAAATCAATCTTCCCGAGGGCATGGGAAGTCGAGTCATACGCGGTAATAAGTGGTCATTGATCAGCGCAATTTATAATATTATTAGAAATGCCTATGATCAGGGGGCAAGGAGGGTGGAGTGCGAGTTTTCATTATTGCCTGAAAATAAAATCCAGATCATTGTTAGAGACGATGGGCCAGGGATAGATGAAGAAAAACTCCATGATATTGATCCAGAAACAGGGATGCCTCGGATGTTTAATCTCGGTGAATCAGGTAACGGCGAAAATAGGGGCTTGGGTTTAGCAGAGGCAAGGATAGCTGTCCAGGACATGGGTGGTGAAATTTCTGTAGAAAATGTCGTTGAGGAAGGCAGTGTTCAGGGGGCAAAGTTTGTTGCTACTCTTCCTTTGGACACGGCGATGACAGCCAGGCAAGTATTCGAAAGAAAATCAATTGCTGTAAGAAGCATTTCGCATGGAGAAACAATTTTTGATTACATGGATGTTCTTGGAATGACTTTTAAAGCTAAAGTAGACTCCGTAAACACGCTATTAGAAAAGCAAGGATTGTCGAAGCTCATTGATGATGAAGAAATGAGAGATTTAAACACATTGTATCAAGCCTATAGTGAATACAGGGGTTCCAATAAAGCAGAGGAAGATTTTGATAAGGTCATTCATGCAATGGAAATAACCATGAATAGCATGATTAGAATTAGTGAAATAGCAGCCAGCTACCAGGTTGATAAGCAGTTGGAACATAATTTAGGCGATAGAAAATTCAAGAATTTTATGGAATATCTCGAATATCTTAAGAATGCTCGTGCCTCCGTTGAAGTGGAAATGATACAAAGCCGTATTAACATAGCTAGGGGCGAGGCTGGTCATGGAACATTTACATTGGAAAGATTGTTTAATAGCTTAAAAGAAATCAGGCAATTTAGGAACGATAAATTTCTTATAAATGGGATTTCGTTGAGTGATGTTACTTTTAGAGGCGATTTTTATTCTTTATTCAGTGCCATTTATAATATTATTAACAATGCCCATGATCAGGGGGCAAGTAAGGTGCAGTGTGAATTTCTGTTATTGCCTGACCATCAAATCCAGATCATTGTCAGAGACGATGGGCCAGGGATAGATGAGGAAAAGCTCCATGATATCGATCCAGAAACAGGGATGCCTCGGATGTTTAATCTTGGTGAATCAGGTAACGGCGAAAATAGGGGCTTGGGTTTAGCAGAGGCAAGACTAGCTGTCCAGGACATGGGTGGTGAAATTTCTGTAGAAAATGTCGTTGAGCAAGGCAGTGTTCAGGGGGCAAAGTTTGTTGCTACCATTCCTTTGGATACGGCGATGACGGGGAATAATCAACCGAAAGAAGGGCAGGGAATAAGTAGACGAAATCTCTTGATAGGAGTAGGGTCGTTGGGAGTATTGGGGGGCCTTGTTGCTTTATATGAGAACTCACAAGGAAACGGATCAACAAAAAAAGAAACGCCGCCACAAGTCCTTAATGATAAGGATAAAGAATTAGCTGATATGAAGGCAATGCAAGAAATTGATCAACGGGTAGGATATTTCTTTGAACATTCATTGCTTCGGGTGCTTGGGCCGAAAGGTGAAATTGGTCCAACCAAGCAAGATGAATTGTTTGAGTTGGCAGAAGCTGCCGATCCGGTTTTAAAAGATAAAATAAAGATTTTATTAAATGCAGCTATTAATGGGGGTTCAACATTTGAGCAATTGATGGCTAGCCTTAAGACACCTGAAAGTGATCTGAGGAATTATTTAGTCCCTAAAGGGTATTACTTGTATATGGGAACGAATGAAGACCATAATTTGGTTTTCAAGCCTTATTCTATACCGGAAGTTCGTCAAGTGACCATCGATGGGGAGATTGCTCAAGTCTATATCCTTCATAGCATTGGTAATATTTTCTTAAAAAAACAAAATCAGGCAGATACGTCTGATGGACTACATTCTTATGTATATTCCGATACAATCGCTTCAAGGGCTAATCAGATGACGCCTTATTTAAATGGAAAAATAGCTCCTGTATTTCAATATCAAGAATCTGAGCGAGAGAACACCGCTATTGATAAAATTCGAAGCAAAATGTCAGATATAATGCGAAGAACTTTCTCTGGAATGACAGAACAACAAATTTATGAACATCTTTTAACGAAAACTTGTGAACATGAAGCTCGACACCAAATTGATAACAGAAGAAATATAAAGCCAACAGAAGCCAGGGCCTTTGCCCAGGAAATAATTTCAGGTGGGATACCTCATTATTCATTTATTGTATGGGCCCAGCGCTACAATCAAAAATTAGGGAATTATGGAGATCTTTATGATGTAGCTTTTCGGGAATTTGCATCTTATATGGCACATGCAGCCTACACTTTATATCCTAATACTTTTCCAGAATTTAAGAGTTTTGATAAAAAGAAATTCATGGGTGCTGTTGATTTTGAAACTGTGTTTCTTTTAATAAATGGTTTTGAAAAACTAAATTCAGAACAAGCATCAAAAATAGCCAAGGATTTTCTTAATGACAAGGCCTTGGTTACTTTAAAAGAAGATTCGGCGCTCGGTGGTATCGATTTAACTCAGCAGGATGCTGCCATGCGCGTTACCAAAGATGCCAACGGCGGGGTGAAGGTTGACGTTGATCAAGCTGAAATTGCCCGTGTTGAGCGTTATGGTTTATCTGAAGTTGATCCTGTGATTATCGGTATGCGGCCGGCGGATATAAAGGCATTGTTTGGAGTTGGGGTTTCGATTCAAACTAGGGCCTTAAATTGATCATCTGTCAAACCGGCATCTTTAATAATACCTTTAAGCGTGTAAGGATTGATACGTTTATGACGGGGAATTTACTATAAATTTTTGTCCATCCGATATTCCAATGTGTTTGCCTTGACGGATCACTTTAAATCCTGCTTTTGTCAAGGCTTTAACAATACGATCAGAGGATAGATCCGTAAAGAGCATTACACTTTGACCTCAACCTCAAAACGTTCCACATTAAAACCACCTATATCCGCTCCCTCTAAAAAAGACAATACCTTGCCTGCCACCGTGCCAAAAGCTGGCGCGCTTTTTACATCGTCATCAGATATACCCGTCAGTTCAGTGACTACGGCAGGGATAGGCATGCACGGATTGACCCTGGTTGAATAAATCTCCTCTTTCCCGTCGGGAGTCAATTTAACCATCCCGATTTCAATGATCCTGTCTTTTTCAATCCAGATGCCCGTGGTTTCCAGATCCAAAACCACCAAAGGTTTAGTCAACTTCATAAATACACTCATTTCTTAACGATCATGCCGCATTAAACCTAAATCCAGTATCTTCTGGATCAGGTCTTCATAACTTATTCCCGCCTTAAGGGCGGCCTGGGCTACTTCATCAATTTTAGCAATGCAAGGATTGGCATTAGGTTCAATAATATATACCTCACCTGCCTCGGTGACACGTATATCAAAACGGACATAGCTGTCCAAATCCAAAGCCCGGTAAGCCCGGCGGCAAACATCGTCAATATTCTCCTGCCAGCCTTCGGGTAATTTGGCAATTGTACTCTTGATCCCCCATTTTTTTCGATACGCATCATCCCACTTGGCCTTGTAGGTGGCAATCCTGGGTTCCCCTTCTGGTAAATCCCCAAAACTCATTTCCCTCGCTGGCAATACTGTGACCTGTTTGTAGCCAAGTACGCCCGCGTACAATTCACGGCCTTCAATGTATTCTTCAGCGATCGCATCCATCTGCATATTATCATGAATGAATTTGATCCTCTCCACAAAGCTTTCAGGATTATCAACGATGGACGCCTGTGAGATACCACGGGAGGCTTCCTCACACAAAGGCTTGATCACCGCCGGTAATTTCAGTTTGGCGATAAGCCCCACGCGCTTGCCGCGGTAATACGAATGAAAATGGGAAACTTTAATATGATGAAAGGTAAAAATCTTTTTACTTAAGGCTTTATTGTTGCAGACAAACATATTCCCTGAAGAGGCGCCTGTGTAAGGAATATCCAGGATCTCCAGGACCGCGGCCATATTCTTTTCCAGCTGGGTCTGGTCGTTAAAAACCTCCATCATATTAAAAATAATATCCGGCCGGTTTTCCTTGATCTCTTCAAACAAGGGCGTGATATCATTATAAATACCCAATAACGATACCTCATGCCCCAAACTTAAAAGAGCCCCCTGCACATCCTTCTCCGTATACATATTGTCCGGATCAGAAAACTCTTCCTTGTAATCATAGCCGCGCGGCTTCTGATACGGACTATAAAAAAGCATCAAGACTTTAAGTTTTTTCTTCATTAGCTTTATTATGTTCTTTTTCTCGTTCCCCGCAGCAAACCTGTATGAATATAGTTCATCGTAATACTTGTCACGTAGACTGATAACTGCATCAAGGCCACGGCTTGAGGCTGAGAGACAATCATATGTAATTGTCTGGCCCTTAAAGCTATATTCTTTAATAAATCACTAATGATATATTTACGCTCTCCGGTGCATCGGTCAATACTATTTAAAAGATTTTTAGAATGCATCCGTATCAGTTCTTCTGCTGTCAGCATCTGCGGATTCTTACGACGATCTTTCTTAAAAGCCCACCATTCTTCATCTGTCAGGGCTGTGAATATTTTTCCCAGTTGAACATCATGAAAACCCGGCAGCTCTTCCTGCTCATGCTGGTATTTCTTTTTATAATATTTATCCAGGGTAATGGTGAGATTTTTCTGATGCCAAAGTTTTTTCCCGCGGGCTTTAAGGGGCTTTACCCCTTTGATCGACGACATCAGTCCATCTACAAATTGAAGCTTATCCAAGGCCTTCCAACCCTGATATTTATGCTGCCAATCAGAATCGGGGGTCAGCCAAACAGCAAAGGTTTCGACAAAATCCTCATCGGGATGATACTGGGCATAAAACCCGTCAAGATGATGGACATAACTCTTACTGTAAGGTTTGAACTTGTAGGTGTCGCCGTACTCTTCCGTGGAAGAACCAAACACTTTTTGCCACTCACTCTTTTTATGCAGATCGTAGGCGTAGGAAAATGCGTGGCCCGCCTCATGGCGCAAAAGCTGCATGCACCATAACTTGCCTTCTCCTTCAGCTTCCAGCATCATGCGGCGCTCAAGCCTGATCAATGCCGGATGGGCCAGATAAAAAGGGATGCCTATGGCTACTTCCCCCTCGGGGGTCAGCCATTCATCCGCCAGATAACAATCCGGATGAAAAACCAAACCCTTGGCATCCAGTTGGGCATATAACTCTTTGACACATTCCTCAAGCCAGGTGCCTTCGATGGCAATAGGAAGATCCTTGATGCGTGTTGAAAGCAGTTGTTCTTCGGTAAGCAGATTTAAATCAATGGGCTTGGGGGTCATTAGAATGCTGTTCTTCCAAACGCTTAAGTAATCCTTCAGCCTCTTCTATAATATCAGGATCAGCTAATTTTAAAGTTTCCATGTCTTTCTTAAAACTTCTTAAAGCAGCCGCCAGACGGCGAACGCTTGTGTTCAGACGGGCATCGCGTGCCTCTTCAGGGTCAATCTTTTTGCGCTCTTTAATGATCGTGGTCAAATCTTTTCTGACGACAGAAGCTTCTTTGCCTTTTTCAAAAATATCTTTACGCAATTTGGTGTAATCTTCACGGGTCAATTCTTTTTTGCTGCGGGCCAGACGCAAAACATCGAGGCCTTCGTAACTCGGGATATTGACTGTTTCACGGGCTTCTGCAAATTCTTTCTTTAAATAAACCGGCTCATCCTGTTCAACAAAAAAATAGGTTTTCACCAACTTCAAAGCCAATGGTTTCTTTAAACCCAATTCCCGGACCACGTAATCTTCAAATTTGTCAAATTCCCAGGATTGATATAATTTATCACGCCAAACGCTATAAAGGCCCTGTCCTAACTGCACCCAGGACAATTTAAAAGTTTTAGCATGTTCAGCTATATGCACTCGAAGATTTTCAGACTGTTCGGTAATTTTCATCAAAGTTTTCCTTTCTTTAGAAAACGCATTGTACCACAGCTTTTTATTTCACGTTACTAAGAATTTTAACCATAGCGATAACTTGACAATGGTCGCCTCGTAGAGTATCTTTAAATTAAGATTATTATTTTAATCAAAGGAGGTTTTTAATTATGAAATATCCCGTTTCGATTCATAAAAGTGAACACGGATTTGACGCTCATTGTCCAT
>JABDGZ010000039.1 GCA_013285735.1 Candidatus Omnitrophota bacterium
GCCTGATGCGTTCAATCATGGCCGGATCAATATTCATTTCAACACCCTTGCCATCCTTGGCTATCTTCCACTGCATGCCATCGTTATATACCTTGAACGAATATCTCAACTTTGAAGTTCCAAAAACAACTTCGTCACTATCGCTTGGCACTGGAAATGTTATCCCATTTTCTAATGATTTTCCAGCGCCCACCTCTCCCAATACCCCAATCTCCCGAAACGTCATTCTCTTCGCACTATTATGAGCCGCCATCGCCCTGTCTATCTTAATTAAAAAATATACCCCGTCCGCCCAAAATTCCAACGCTTCTCCTGATACAACTCTTTCATGCGCCTCTTGTCCGGGAATTTCTCCAGAAGATGCTACTGCCAAAGATGTTCGTACATTTAAATTTAAAGGAATGGTTTGATCTTCTGAAAGAAGCATGACATTACTCTTCCCCATCCTGTCCAGTGCTTGCTGAGCCTCTTCTCGGCTATTCACCTTGCCTTCTAAAGCCGCAATTAACTCCTGTGCTACTGCTTTTTGAACCAACCCCAGCAATGCCACAAACGACAATCTCTGTCCTGCATTAAATACAAGATCGCCTGTTTCCTTGTCCAAATGTGGATTTTCAAGAAAAAAATCAGGCGTGTTTTCACTCTTTATTGCGCCAGTAGTCGCTTGGTTAAGAAGATGAGTAGGTACCGCTTGAAGAGAGCCGTCATCTTTAAAATGTTCAACAAACAAGTGGTGAGATAAAGAATTTCCCCAAGCTTGTTTGGTTATTATAAAAACAAAAGACCCCACCACTCCAAAAAAGTCTCCTGCACTTACCGAGCGTCCAATACCGTTGACATAAAATCTATGAAAAACTTTGCTGGGAGTTGTCTTCAATTCTACTAAAACTGCCCTCCCATCACTGCCCACTAAAAGACTATCTTTCACAGGTTCAGGAATTTGTTTCATGTACATAAGTTCGGTGCCCTCAAATTCATGCCTGATTGCTACCTCTGCGGTCGCTGCTGCATCGTATGTGTAGGGCATCATTTCACTTTCAGGATTGTTATTTAGAATGTAAACTTTCCCTCTCTCAAAATATACCGTGGCTATTTTCTCTCCATCCTTAAAATAGCTCACCGGATGATCAGCCGTAACTTCACCTAACTCTGTCCCATCCTCGCTAAGAACAGTGACTCGACCCTCTTCATTACGTACCTTAAACCAATGCGAATGTCTAAAGTAATCCCCCTCAGTTCCAACTCTAACTACAACCAGCTTATTTTTTTCTACATCAACCCATTCTCCAAAATGAAATTTCTTACCAGTGATCGTGGAAAGACCTCGAGGTGGCGTAGGCTCTGCTTGCATCTGCTGGTCGGCAGACGCGGGTTGATGGAATGCAAAGCCAGTTCTTAGACTTACTAAATTAGAACTTCCAGTATCTGCTGCCAATAACGAAGCAGCCTCAACAGGATCGTCTTCTTTTACATCTGTTTCGATTGCCAATACCCCCCCAGAAAAATACTTCCTAGGCTCTGTTTGGCCGTTGGCTGTATTGATGTCTTCCTTTATATAGTTAAACACGCCCTTCTTATAGGCCTTGATATACTGCTGGTAAATGGCCTCTTTGACCGTTGGATCATTTAAATTGATGCCCTTGATCTTGGATTTATTGGCGTATACTTGATTGAGTAAGGCTTCTTTAAGATTCTTCTTGTACCAGCTGGCTAAGATAATCGAATGAAACATCTGACGTAGATTAGCGAAGTTTTTGCCTGTATTGACTTCTTTCTCAAGCTCGGGAAGGACGATTTCACGGATTATTTGGGAGGCGATGGTATGACTTTTGTCATCCTGAGCGTTAGCGAAGGATCTTAAAACACCTTTAGATTCTTCAGTCGTGCTACGCACTCCTTCAGAATGACGACTAAGCGCCAAGTAATCTTCTTCCAGCATTACCTTAAGATGGCTGGCCACCACAAACACCGTTTGATTGTGTTCGTATACTTCTGCTCGGTCGGCCTTGATCCATACCTTATTAAACGTATTCACCGGTATCTGGGTTGTTCCATACATCTCTTGGGCTTTGGCATAGACCCTGTCCCAGAATCTCTTGCCTAAATTCTTCTCAGGATATATTAGTGAAGCGGTGATTTGTTTTAAGATATAGTCTTGCTCCAGAAGATCTCTCCCCATATCAGTCTGGCCTAAGGCTTCTGGGATCATTCTGGTCTTTTCATAGGGAGATAAATTAACCCACATATCACGATCAGGGATGGCTAAAGAGGCTAGAAAATACTTGATGAGCTTTTCGCCTTCTTTTTTAAGAGGCTCTCCGCTCATCTTGTCTTGGCCTACATCTACAATGAAATCAAACAGAAAGGGATTATCTTTGTGCACCGTTAAGCCTTTGATCATCACCGGCTGATACGCAGGGCTTAAATTGATCATCGTTCCTGGTGCGGGTAGATTTAAAATGGAGTCGGCATGGGCTTTGGGTAGAGGGCCTAAGCTTGTCAGAAAAAAAGAACCAATGACAATTGTGCTTAAAAGTTTTTTGAACATCTCAATTAATTTAATCTAGGGGAAGCGTTACCTTAAATAAGGATAACATATGTGGGAGGCTTGTCAAATCTGGTAAGGCAGATAGAACATATATAAACAATTGAATCTTAATACTTTATGCGTAAGATAAAAAATAATTCTTATTTATAAATAATTAAATATTTATTTTGTTGTCGATATCTTTTATTATAAAGGCGCTTGAAGCCCTGCTAAAAGCCAAATGTTGGTGGCTGGTGTGATTTTAAAAATAATCGGTGAAAGACTGTCAATATCTATATGTCGAATACGTTCGATCATGTCGGGATCAACAATCATTTCAACACCCTTGCCATCTTTATTGACCTTCCAGAACATATTAGAAGTATTTAAGTCAATACCACCATCAGTAGCCGCCCTATGTGAAACCGCTGGGGCAGCCTGTGGGACATTATTTGCCATTTTCCCAGAATATGCTGCCACAACAAAAACACTAAAAACTGTCGCTATCCCAATAATACTTCTCGCTGTCGATGTCATTGAAGCATCCCTGTCATCAACCCTAATATTTACCTGTTCGTGTGCTGTAACGCCTTCACCTGATTTTACTTTTACCCTAATCGCAGGCTTATCTCCTATAACATCTCTGCTAAAGATAACATTACTCTTACCTACGAGTAACCTCACACGTCCATCATTTCTAAACTGTGTGCCAAGGGTTGTTCTTTCAACAGTTTCCCCCTGTCTGGCGAATACCTTGGGTTCAGCGGCAACAAGGTGTTCTGGAAAAAAAACACTCCTGCTAACAAATACTTGCTCCGTAAAACCCAATATTTTTTGCAGCACCACCTGATGACCGTCCCAAGTAATCTGCGCAACTTTTTCACTACCCAAATACATAGGGTATACCCCTGGCGGAGACACAACGGGATCCGTCTCTCTAACCTGTAATTCTTTCGACACTATTAATAGCTTTTCGTTCTTAATCGATAAATACAGGGATTCTTTATGGTCTTGGGAAGGTGTCAATGAAAATGATAATGAAACAACGGCCCCTTGACTAAAAAGAAATTCTACCGGATGATCTGTTAACAATTCTGATGAAGCATTAATTGATGCTCTCATCGCTACGTCTGAAGATTGCCTGACAACAGATGCTACTGGCAGGGGATTATGTGCAACGGCAGAGACAGAACTAAACGCCAAGCCAGCGAACATAGTGACCAAGGCTATGCCCGGCCTGAATGCTCGGCTAAATTGACCCAAATGTCGACGAATCTGTTCAACCAATGGTGTAGTCGCTTTCCCAGGCGCCACACCACCCGAAAAGTATTTACGGGGAATTGTTGTACCATTTGCCGTATTGATATCTTCCTTTATATAGTTAAACACACCCTTTTTATAGGCTCGTAGATACTGCTGATAAATTTCCTCTTTCACGTTTGGATCATTTAAATTAATCCCCTTGACCCTGGATTTATTTGAATACACTTGATTCAACAATGCTTCTTTAAGATTTTTCTTGTACCAGCTAGAAAGAATAACCGCATTGAATATTTGACGTACATTAGCAAAATTTTTCCCTGTGTTTACTTCTCTCTCCAGTTCAGGAAGGACAATTTCACGCACAATATTAGCCCCTATTGAATCCGTGTTGTTCCGTACGAACGTGTGTTTCTTGAGTGCCAAATAATCTTCTTCCAGCATCACCTTTAAATGGCTGTCTACGACAAAGGCTGTTTGATTATGTTCCAAGACTTCTGCCCGGTCTGCCGTGATCCATACTTTATTAAAAGTATTGACTGGTATTTGGGTTGAGCCGTACACCTCTCGGGATTTTGCATAAACACGGTCCCAAAATTTCTTTCCTAAATTCTTTTCAGGGTAAATTAATGAAGCCGTGACCTGTTTCAAAATATAATCCTGTTCTAAAAGATCACGGCCCATATCCGTCTGGCCTAAAACTTCAGGGATAATTCTATTTTTTTCATAAGGACTTAGGTTGACCCAAAGATCTTTATCCGGAATGGCAAGGCTGGCCAAGAAATACTTGATGAGCTTTTCACCTTCTTTCTTAAGCGGCTCACCACTCATCTTGTCTTGACCTACATCTACAATAAAATCAAACAAAAAGGGATTGTCTTTGTGGACGGTCAGGCCTTTGATCATCACTGGCTGATACGCAGGGCTCAAATTGATCATGGTGCCTGGTGCTGGCAAATTTAAAACAGAGTCAGCATGGGCTTGAGGTAACGGGCCTAAGCTTGTCAGAAAAAAGCAAACGATGATGGCTGCACTTAGAATTTTTTTAAACATAGTGAATAGTTTTCAGGGAAAGCGTTACCTAGAACAAGAATACCATATATGAAGGACTTGTCAAATTTTTAGAAAAAATGATTGGCGTATAAAGTATTGGAATATATATATTTATGTATTTCATTAAAAAAATGTTTGCTTCTTATTAAAATTAAAATCTATTTTTGTAATTCTGCCATTAAAATAACCGACTCTGCAATGTCTTTCATGGAGCGGCAGGTGTCCATACTTTTTTTATGGATCAGGCGATAAGCTGCTTCTTCGGTAAGATTGTTCATCTTCATTAATATGCCTTTGGCCCGCTCAATGAGTTTGCGGGTTTCCAAGGCTTCACGGGCTTTTAAGGCCTCCTGCATCAATTTGGTATTCTCAACCGCCACCGCGGCCTGATTAGCAACAATCTGTAATACATTAATCTCTTCATTATCAAAATCATGCGGCTGCTTGGTGTATACATTAATAACTCCAATAGCCTTGTCTTTAACGATCATCGGCACTGCCACCATGGAGGTCAGTCCTTCTTTAAGGGCCAGGTCACGGTAAGCATATTTTTCATCCTTGCTGACATCGTAGACAACCGCATGCTTTTTGGACTTGATCACAGAGCCAGTCAGACTGTTCTCTACCTTAATATTTGGCTTTAATTTATACTCGGCACTTAAGGATTGAGTGGCTTTGATCGAAAGTTCTATTCCTTTTTCATCCAGGAGCATGATGGAACAAATTTTAGAATTTAGCATCTCAGCAGTGACCACCACGATCAAATTCAGGATCTCATCTAAATAATCTTCGCTGGTGATCGAACGGCTGACCTTGATTAATGAGTCAAACTGCAGGGCCTTTTTCTTTGTCTCTTCAAAAAGCCTGGCATGTTCAATAATGCCGCCGACTTGTTTGGCAATCATTTCAATCAAATTGACTGTCTCCGTCGAATAATCCTGCTGGCTTTTGTGCTGGACATTAACAACACCAATGGCCTTGCCCTTATAGATAACCGGAACAGATAGAAAAGCCTCATAACGGTCCTCGGGAAGAACGTCAAAACTCTTAAAACGCGGGTCACGGTAGGCGCGTGCCTTGATGGCCACCATTTTGTTTTCACGGGCCACCCACCCGGTAATACCTTCGCCGGTTTTCAAAACCACCTTGCCCAATTCTTTTTTGTGGGCGGTCTTGGAAGCCATCAAGACCAGATTCTGCTTGCTCTCATCAAAGAGATAGATAAAAACAGAATCCGCGTCCGTCATCTCTGTAACGATCTTGACAATTAACTGCAGGGTAAGGTTTAAGTCCAGCTCGGAAGAAGCGATATCAACCACGTTGCGTAAAATCTGCAGCTCTTGGTCTGCGGTCACACTTAATTTCTTATTTTTTGTTTTTTCTACCATTAGGCTCCTGCTCAAAAATTATATTTGATTAAGATACCACAAGGGGGCTGTTCTCTCAAGCACTTTAAAGAGGAGTCCATCAAAAATGCAGTAACCTCTTGACAATATTTTGTTTATTTCTATGATTAAAGAATACAGGTCGTCCTCAAATAATTAATGAAAGCCTTTTTATTTAAAAAAGCATGTCTCCTTTTTTCTTTTATCTATTTGCAGCTATCCTGATCTTTGCAAGCCTTTCGGTTGTACTGGCACGAAATCCTTTATATAACGTCTTGTCCCTGGTCGTCGCTATTTTTGCATTATCCTGCCTCTTTGTGATCCTCGAAGCTTTTTTTGTGGGCATGATTCTCCTGTTGGTCTATGCAGGCGCTGTGCTGGTTTTCTTCCTCTTTGTAGTCATGTGCCTGAACCTTAATTCCCTCACTCTTACTACTGCCGCGCAAAGCCGCTTCCGTTGGCTGGGGGCTTTGGCGGGATTAATGTTCACCTCCTCATTTTTTTTAGCCTTCAAAAGTTTCATCAAGGCCCAGACCATGGATGCTTCTTCGATCCGCGGGACAATTGAAGCTATTGGCAAAATTCTTTTTACAGATTATTTACTGCCCTTTGAATTAACGTCCCTTCTTTTAATGATTGCCATTTTCGGGATTGTTTCTTTGGCTCAAGGCGCATTAAGCACTGGCAAGGACACGGACAACTCATGATCACACTTGGAAATTATCTGGCCTTAAGCGGTATTATTTTCTCCATTGGACTGATGGGTGTCGTGACCAGCCGCAATGTGCTAAAAGTCCTTTTATCCCTTGAGCTTCTTTTAGCTGCTTCCAATATTTCTTTTGTAGCTTTTTCAAAATTTAATGGCGATTACGCAGGACAGTTAATTGTATTTTTTGTCATCCTTGTTGCCGCGGCAGAAGTAGCCATAGGCCTCGCCATCGTTGTATTAATGTACCGCCGCTTATCGACGATACAGGCTGATGAATTAAGGACAATGAAATGGTAGCCCCTAGTTTAGTTTGGATAGCTTTTTTTGCGCCGCTCGTTGCCTGCGTTTTAATTACGCTTTTTTTCCTGCGGAGCAAAGCAATCAGCTCCCTCATCGCTATCGCCGGAATTCTAACATCTTTCGTCTGCAGCTGTTTAGTCTTTACACAAATATTCCAAACCAATCCTCCGGCCCAATTGCAGCAATCCTTAACCTGGATTAATATTGACACCCTGACCATTAATTTTGGTTTTCTGATGAATCCGCTAGCTATCATGATGCTCTTAATCGTCACTGGTGTCGGCTCTGCTATCTTTATCTATTCCCGTGGGTACATGAATGAAGATCCAAGCTCCCCCAGGTTCTTCGCGTATTTAAGTCTTTTTGCCTTCTCTATGATAGGCATTGTCTTGTCTAATAATTTTATCCAGCTTTTCATATTCTGGGAGCTAGTGGGCTTAAGTTCCTATTTACTTATCGGTTTCTGGTATGCCAAGCCTTCTGCCGCAGACGCAGGGGTCAAGGCATTCATGGTCAATCGTTTATCTGATTTCGGATTTCTTTGCGGGATCATTTTACTATGGAGCGTTTCTGATATTGGTATGGGGCGCAGTTTTCAATTTACTGATCTTGTCGCCGTGGTTCCTCATGTTGCCCCTCATCTATTAACCATTATAGCCTTGTTACTTTTCTGCGGAGTGATCGGTAAATCTGCTCAAATTCCTTTGCACGTTTGGCTTATTGATGCCATGGAAGGCCCCACACCTGTCAGCGCCTTGATCCACGCGGCAACCATGGTGGCTGCTGGTATCTATCTTTTAGCACGCACCTTTTTTATCTTTGAACCTTCTGCAACAGCACTGACCTTCATTGCTTTTACAGGTGCCATCACCGCGCTGATGGCAGCGATCCTAGCAGTCGCTGAAAATGATATCAAAAGGATTTTGGCCTATTCAACGCTCAGTCAATTAGGTTTGATGGTCATGGCCCTAGGTTTAGGCGGCCCCATGCAAGGCATGTATCACCTGACAACTCACGCCTTTTTTAAAGCGCTTTTATTCTTGGGAGCAGGCTCTGTGATTTATGCTTTACATCATGAACAAAACATTTGGAATATGCACGGGCTTTTAAAGAAAATGCCTATTACAGGTTTTACCTTTCTCATCGGGACCCTGGCCCTTTGCGGTATTTTTCCCTTGAGTGGTTTTTGGAGCAAGGATGCGATCTTAGCCCTGGCCTTTGAAAACAATACGGTGCTTTATTTGATCGCTGCAACAGCCAGCGGATTAACCGCCTTTTACATGGGACGTCTTTTCTTTGTGGTATTTTGGGGCAATGCTTCTGACACTCATCATGTTCACCATGAGGCGCATGCTCACGAAATTCACGAATCTCCGGCGGTAATGACCATTCCTTTGATCTTCCTGGCCATCCTTTCCACTATCGGCGGATTCATCGGCATCCCTCATTACCTGTTCCCGCAAGAAGCGCCTGAAGAACTTAACATGCGTGTTGCCATTATTTCTTCTGTTGTTGCCCTTTTAGGTTTAGGTTTCTCCTATATGATCTACGGTAAACGCACTGAAAATGATCCTTTGGTAACAAAACTTGGCAGCTTCTATACCGTCTTACAAAACAAATTCTATTTCGATGCGGCTTATGCATGGTACGTCGATAAGATCCAGCAAAACGTAGCCCTGATTTTATCACGATTTGAAACAGATATCCTTGACCGTTGGTGCGTTGATGGTCTTGCGAAGCTGGCCCGTGCCGGCGGCAAAGCCTTACGTTATCTACAGAACGGCATCGTTCAGTTCTATGCGATGATTTTTATCCTTGGCATTGTTTTATTATTCCTGTTCTTAATTCATTCTTTTGCTTTAATTTTTGCTCTTGGCCTTGTTCCCTTGTTTCTATTTTTAATGTTGGCTTAAATTTATGTTCACTCCTAATCTTTCGTTAATACTTTTATTGCCCCTGCTTGGGCTGGGGTTTGTCTGCCTAGTCCCGGCTGATAAAACCCGCCTTATCCGACGGATTGCTGGCATAACTGTTTTATTGCCTTTCATCTTGTCTGTTTGGGTTTTTGCGGCTTACGATCATGTAGCTGGTGGGTTTCAATTTGTTCAGAACACTCCCTGGGTCGTTCCTTTTGGGATCTCTTATCATCTGGGCGTTGACGGGATCAATTCATTGATGTTACTACTTTTAGGAGCAACTTCTCTTGCTGCTGTCTTAATATCCGAGTCTATCAAAGAACGCGTCAAAGAATATTACATCCTGCTGCTCATCACGATTATTGGTACCTATGGTGCTTTTCTCTCCTTGGATATTTTCTTTTTCTATTTCTTCCATGAAGTGGCTGCTGTCCCGGTCTTTTTGATGATCGCCATCTGGGGATCTGAGCGTCGGGAATTCGCTGCCATGAAGTTGACCTTATTTTTAGTGGCAGGTGCTGCCATTGCCCTAATTGGATTAATCGCCCTTTATTTGTCTACAGGACTTCAGACCTTTGATCTCGTTACCATCCAACAGCAATTAGCACAGCACCCTTTGCCTATAGCGGTGCAAAATTGGATTTTCCCTCTTATTGTCCTTGGCTTTGGCATTACTCTTACGCTCTGGCCTTTTTATACCTGGGCGCCGGTGGGTTATGCCGAAGCACCGACGGCCATCAGCATGCTGCATGCCGGCGTACTCAAAAAAATGGCTGCTTATGCCATCATCCGTTTTGCCATCCAATTAATGCCTCAAGCAGCTCACGCCTGGATGCCCCTTGTTGCAGGCTTAGCCATTGTTAATATCGTTTACTGCGGCCTTGTGGCGCTGACCCAGCGTGATCTGAAATATATCTTGGGATATTCCAGCTGCAGCCACATGGGATATATCATGCTTGGTCTTGCGTGCTTTAATACCATCGGACTTAATGGTGTCGTCTACTTAATGTTCGCTCATGGCATTATGGCAGCCCTGTCCTTTGCCCTGGTTGGTTTCGTCGAAAACCAAACCAAGACTCGTGATTTAAATGAACTGGGCGGCCTTCTTAAATGCATGCCGTTTATTGGCACCTGTTTCATGATGGCTGCTTTTGCTTCTGCTGGTGTTCCTGGATTTGCTAATTTTGTCGCTGAAATACTGGTCCTTTTAGGTGCATGGGATCAATACCGTATCCTGACAGTATTCGCTGTCTTGGGACTCGTGATCACTGCCATCTACTTGCTTAAGGCAATCCGTCTTGGTTTTCAAGGACCTCTTAATCCAAAATTTGCCCAGCTTTCGGACGCTTCAACACTAACAGCGAAATTTCCTTACGTACTCTTATTAGCGTTATTAATCCTCGTCGGCTGCTTGCCAACAGTCATTTTGACGCATATTGGGTCAAGCACAAAGACGATTGTAGAAAGCATAAAATAAACTATGTTTCCCGTTATTGATTGGAGTTTAGTTTCATTAGAGGTGCTTATTTCCATCATCCTGGTTTCCCTGGTGGTGGTTGATATTGTTTTGCCCAAGAACGCTGACAAAGATTGGATTGGTATTTTTAGTTTTATTGCCCTCGCAGGTCTCATTATTTTTTGGCTCACCCAAGGCAGTCTTTCTGGCACCACCTTTAGCGGCATGTTCGTCATGGATTCTTTGGCCTGGTTCTTCAAAACATTTTTCCTAATTGCCATGGTTTTTGTCTTTGCCATGACCCAGGAATTCTTTAAATCCTTAGGCGAGCGGCGCAATGAATTTTATCTACTCTTGTGGCTGGCTTTAATCGGCATGTGCCTTGTTGCCTCGAGTGCAGATTTTCTCCTTCTATTTATTTCCATCGAAATCCTGACCATTTCTCTCTACGTCATGACCGCTTATCTTAAAAGTGATGCGCTCTCCATTGAAGCTGGGATGAAATATTTAATCTTAGGCGCGCTAGCTTCAGGTTTCTTTCTTTACGGCATCAGTTTCCTTTATGGCACCACCCACTCAACACATTTCAGCGTGATCCAAAGCTATTGCCAGATTCATGCCATGTCTCCCATGACACTCTTTGCCTTGGTCCTTATCTTCGCCGCAGTTGGCTTTAAGATCGCAGCAGTACCCTTTCATATGTGGGTGGCTGATGTTTATCAGGGTGCCCCTACACCGGTCACAGCCCTTTTGTCCGTTGGGTCTAAAGCTGCTGGATTTATTATTTTAATCCGTCTTTTCTTTAGTATTTTTGGTGCATGGCATGCTGAATGGGGGCTAGCACTGGCCATTCTTTCAGCCATCACGATGACCTACGGCAATTTGGTGGCCATGTTCCAAACCAATATCAAACGATTGCTGGGTTACTCCAGTATCAGCCACGCAGGTTACCTTTTGATGGGTGCGGCAGCAGGTACAGCTCTGGGGGCTTCGGGGATCAATTTCTATCTTTTAGGATACTTGTTTACAAATCTTGCAGCCTTTCTGGTTATTATTGTTTTTTCAATCGCAACCAAGAGTGATGAAATCGCAGACTACGCAGGACTTTCCCAACGTTCAAGTCTTTTGGCTTGCACCATGCTTTTAGCGTTGGTGTCCTTGGCTGGTATGCCGCCCTTAGTCGGATTCTTTGGGAAATTCACCTTACTGATGGCTGTGATTAAAAGCGGCTACATCTGGCTGGCCTTAATTGCCGGCGTTAATATTGTTATCTCACTATATTACTACCTGATGGTTGCTAAACGTATCTATGTCGATCCCCCGCGCCACACGGCAAAGATCATTGTTCCCTCAAAAATTCGATTACTCCTGGTGATTGCTATTTTGGGAATCGTTATTATCGGGATCTTCCAAGGCCCATTCCTGGATGCTGCCATGGCTGCTGTCCAGGGAATGTATCTCTCCCATTTATAAAAGCAACTGGTTATGAAAAAAATTAGATTACTTATAGTCTGCTTCATGATTATTCCTTTATTCATGCCAGCTTCACCAGTATCTGCATTTGAACAAACAAGTATTTCAGGATTGGGATCAACCAAAATGGTCCATGCTGAATTATTCATGCCCGACGGAAAAGGCCCTTTTCCAGCAGTTTTGATTTTACACACCAGTGGTGGCGTTAAAAAGTATGACATCGCCTATGCTCAAAAACTCGCCCAAGAAGGATACGCCTGTCTTATCCCTTATTATTTCGATGCGTACAGTATTTCTTATGCAACGCGCAATTGGGCAACAACTGTGTATGCGGAAAATATCCTGTCCGACTTTACGGCAGAGATTCAATATTTAAAAGACCAACCTAAAATCAATAAAGAAAAAATTGGGGCCGTTGGATTTTCTATGGGTGGATACTGGGCCTTGATTTTAGCAGGAATGAAAAAGGTGCAGGCAGGCGTGTCTTATTACGGGGCTTTGAGCGGTGGGGCTATCAATTCCGAGATACGGTATCATTTTGAGGATGTATTTAATAAACACAGCAGCCCTGTACTAATCCTGCACGGTGAAGATGATATGATTGTAGATGTGAAATTTGCTCAACAATTAGCCGGTATGCTTAAGGGCAAATTCTGTACCTATGAATTGCACATCTACCCTAACGCCCGTCATCGTTTTGATCGCGGTGAATCATTGCACGTGCCTGCGGCCCGGGATAGCTGGAGTCGCACGCTCTCATTTCTAAAAAAATACCTGCATTAATGGAGGAATTATTTAAGATTGGTATGAAAAATCTTAGTAAATAAAAAGATGAATGCGACACCCACCATCATCATGGCAACGGCACATAAAACCATGCCAATCGCGTTAAGCGTCTCTCGAAGTTTTTTATTCATGGGATATATGTTATCACAAAATCCTCTAAAAAAACCATAATATTCACGCCTTCTCTTTTAGATTGGGTAATGGCCCTACATGACGTACATCAATAGGCTTAAAATCATGGCAGAATTCCAGCTTTTCCATCATTGATGGATCTGTCAAATTGTAATTCCCCTGTCCGGGATTTACAAATTGGGGGTCTAAAAAAATTGGATGCCTGTCTACAATGTCTCCTGAGTTAGGCATAGCACCTTGCGTGTCCCAATACAGATTATCATTAACATCCGGCAACTCTACCGTTTTAGAAAATCTCCATAACACAGACGGAGGAACAGCAGATGAGTATACGATATTGCATGCAAATACATTGCCAGTCATTCCGTGGTTGATGACATTCCTTCCATCATCTTGATATATCCCTAGCGTACCCGCTCCACTGATGTCAAAAATATTGTTCTCTACTGTATTATGATTCCCCCCATGGAACTGTATGGCCCAATTGCCGCCGCTGCCAAAAACAATGTTATTCTTAACAATCGTATTGGACAGGTGATCATCAAGATAAATGGCTTTGGCCCAGGGGGTGCTTTTATTGCCATAATTGCCAATAATATTATTCGAAATTGTTATGTTTTTACTTCGGTGGCCCCTGTCATCTGCGTAAATACCGCCGCAATCATTAACGCGAAAACAGGTATTATAAACAACATTGCTATCAATTTTGAGGTTACTGATATCATCACTTGCGGAGGTAGCACACATGATGCCCGCATAGCCTGAATTTTCTATTCGATTATGGGATATAATACCATTTTCGAAATTATTAAATGTTACTATGCCTCCCTGATTCCAGCCATTACCTTTAATGTTTTTGATCGCTTCACTATCGATCAATATATTTTGGCTACTTTGAGAAAATATCCCCATGTGAGTGAAATTCTGTATGGTGAGCCAACGGATAGTAATATTCTTGCCATTGATTGAAATCGCTTTTTCTACAGCGTTGCCTCCGTCAAGAATGGGGGTTTGTCCTGGATAACCAAGCCATGATTCCCCCTCATCTTTAGGTGTCAGCCTAAGCCCTGCACTAAGTTGATAGACCCCTCCCATGACATAGGCGATCTTCTTATCAGCAGATGAATGTTGCATTGCCGATTGTGCCCTTTCGAAACTGCGAAACGGGTCTGATGGTGAGGTACCACTATTGGAATCTTTACCGTTCGGAGAAATATAAAAAATACCCCTGGATGGATTTACTGCAGATTGGGCAGGGACCCCAAGCGCTGTCAAAATCAGCAACATTTGTAAAATGAAAAAATTCTTCATCCTGCTTATGCCTTCTTCTTTTCCCTTACAAAAAGAGGCAAGGATGCTTCTTTTCTGGTATCAACAGCCAAATCAATCGAGTATTCGCCATAGTTTTCAAGTTTTAACATTTGAATATTAAAAACCAGATTAGCTGAACCTGATCTTTGTTCGTCTGGAAAATTAATATTAATGGTGCCGCTAGCCGCCGGGATGATATGCTTGCCATCCAAATCAACAAAATTGACAGCGACCCGATGCTCTCCTCTTTCAATCCCCTCAAATCTGATCCTAAGGGCTATGGCACATTGCGGATATACCGTCGGCATCTTGCCTGTCCAAATCGTATCAAATGCGCCAAGCACATTTAATTTCCCGGCAATATCAAGCGTTGCGGCATCACATAAAGAAAA
>JABDGZ010000040.1 GCA_013285735.1 Candidatus Omnitrophota bacterium
AATCAAAATATGTTAGTATATTCATCAATTAGTACCCCGATGGTGTAATGGATAGCACACAGCTCTGACGGAAGTTGCGGTACGGGTTCGAATCCCGTCCAGGGTACTAAAGGCCTTAAAAATGGAGTCAGAGCCGTTTTTAAGGCCGCTTTTTTATTGCAAAGAGCAATTAGATCTGGTATATTTAAAATACGCAACTACGTCAGAGCAAAGCATTATCCAAAAGGGGTCGCAGAAATGCGACCCTTCTTTATTGTTGACGAACATACCACTGATACGTCTTTTCGATACCTTCTTCTAAACCTACCTTTGGCTTCCAGCCTAATTTGCGCATACGGGTGTTGTCCATTAGTTTGCGCATGGTGCCATCGGGTTTGGTTGTATCAAAAATGATTTTACCTTTATAGCCGCTTGTTTTTTTAATCATGGCGGCTAATTGTTTGATTGTTACGTCTGCACCGCAGCCGGCATTGATTACTTCTGCGCCATCATACTTTTCCATCAAAAAGAGACAGGCGCTGACGAAATCGTCGACATATAAAAATTCACGTTTGGGTTTTCCGCTGCCCCATAGGACAACTTCATCTGCCTTCTCTTTAACTGCTTTATGAAATTTGGCAATCAATGCCCCCAAAACATGGGCGTTTTCCATATCGGTATCACTGCCTGGACCATAGAGGGTTGCAGGTACGGCAACAATGGCGTTAAAACCGTATTGTGCCTTGTAAGCTTGGCATATTCTAGTCCCGGCTATTTTAGCGACGGCGTAAGGCTCACTTGTTTGTTCAAGCGGACCTGTCAGTAGTGAATTTTCTTTAATCGGCTGTTTGGCTTCTTTGGGATAAACACAGGAACTGGAAAAATACAGCAACTTTTTAACACCATTTCGATGAGCAGCTTCAATCACCAAATTTTGAGATTGGGTGTTTTCGTAAATAAATTCTGCTGGAAACTTTTGATTGGCCGCGATACCGCCTGAACGCAGGGAGCCTAGAAAAATATACTCTGGTTTGAATTTCTTAAAGAAATCTGCAACCTTTACTTGATCTAAGACATTGATTTGGTCTTTGGTGTTGGAGATAACTTGTGCAAAACCCTCTGCCTGAAAATATCCCCGCAAAGAGTTTTCAACGCTATCGTTGTGTCCGACAATAAAAATCTTGGAGTTGCGACGCATGGGCTAATTAGTGCGATGATGGGGTTGTAATCATCCGTTTGGCGTAATACTCCTCGTTATAAAAATTACCATGCTCAATAACAAGTGTAGATTTGCCGTCAGTACGGGTCAATGCGTGTTCGTACGCTGGAAAGATTTCCTCGGCCGAATTTAGTTCCACCACATCAATCCAGGCAAATAGTTCACGCAAGGCTTTTGCATAATTACCAATATGCTGATGCCCTGGATGCACCGGAGCGTCAGGACCTGTGGCTACACGGATGATGACCTTTACAGGCCACTTGCCGCCGGAAATCATAGGGAGTTTATCTAGCATATTAGCCATATCAGCAGTGGCCAATAATAAAAAATTCTGCCGTGGATACACTGAAACTGGCACGACACCGGTCAACGCAATTCCAATGGTAAATTGCATTTGAAAACTTTCATTGATCGGCATCTCCAGGCAGCGTTCCTTGGGGCAGTCACGCAGGGTTTGGAACATGAATGTCCCTGGGCCCGCCACTGTTTGTCCCACAAACATCACCTTGGGTTGTTGGGCGAGCCATTCCATGGTCCGCTTTAATTCATCAAAATATTTCAGCTGAGTAGTTGTCGTCATATTAGAATTTAATCAGTTTGCCAAGGCCGGAATGCGGATAGCCATTGGTGTATTTAAAATAAATAATCTTACTTTCATATTTAGTTCCAACAAACCAAGGCTCTGGACTTCCCCAAGTGGCCCTGGTATCTGTCATGACGCTCACCCCATTATCACAAACAATAAAGATAGCTGGCAGATCAAAATTATAAACGTACTTAACAGCCTCGTGAAAAATACCTGTTTCAGCGGACATGTCCCCGCAAAACAAAAACGCCCGTCCTTTTTTACCCTGATTTTTCAAAGCCCAGGCCGTACCTGCTGCTGTTCCCATAAGGCTTCCCACAATCCCTGAACAAAGTACATTTTGTTTTGGAAAACAAAGGGAAATACTTTTGCCATCAATGATCGCCTGCTTTAATTCCTCGCGAGGCACACCTTTTAAAAGGGCCAGTTCATGAGAATCCCAAAAACCAAAAACGTAATCATCATCACCTATTTGGTGTTCTTTAAAAATATTAATCAAGGCATCTTCACGTCCAGCGCGTAAATGCACCGGAGCACGGATGACACCTGTCGCAAAGATATCTGCTATCTCCTTTTCAAAAGCTATGATTTCTTCTTTAGTAACCATTGTATTTCCTTAAATAAATTTATTCTAAAAGCGTTTCAGTATAGCAAATTAAAATCAACCTTCAACGATAATTCTTGGCAAACCAGTCCATGGTTCGCCCAATGCCGTCTTCTAATGGAACCTTCGGCTCCCACCCTAATTCTTTGCGGGCCAGGGAAATATTGGGCTGTCGCTGTTGTGGATCATCTTGGGGCAATGGCTTATAAATAATCTGAGCTTTGGGATTATATTTCTTACGGATAAGATTTGCAAATTCTAAAATTGTAAATTCTTTAGGGTTACCAATATTCACGGGTCCGGATATTTTAGATAAAAGCAATCGGGTTATGCCGTCCACCAAATCATCCACGTAACAAAAAGAACGTGTTTGTTGACCATTCCCATAAACAGTCAATGGTTGGTCATTTAGAATCTGGTCGATGAAATTAGGTACCACCCGTCCATCTTTAATCTGCATACGAGGCCCGTAGGTGTTAAAAATCCTGACTACTTTTACATCCATCTTATAAACACGCTTGTAAGCAAAGGCCGCAGCCTCAGCATAACGCTTAGCTTCATCGTAAATGCTGCGCGGCCCGTTGGGGTTAACATTGCCCCAATAACTCTCCACTTGAGGATGAACCAAAGGGTCTCCATAAATTTCCGACGTAGATGCCATCAAAAAAACAGCTTTCTTGATGCGGGCGATTTCGAGTAAATTATGCGTGCCATAGCTGCCAACCAGCATAGTGGCAATGGGATGATTCATATAATCCACCGGTGATGCAGGTGAGGCAAAATGCATCACATAATCTATCTTGCCAGTAACTTTAAAAGGCTTGGAAACGTCCTGCTTGATAAACTTAAAATCTTTGTTCGCCTTCAAATGCGCCACATTACGTAAGGAACCCGTAATTAGATTATCCACCGCGATCACACGAAAACCATGACCAATGAACCAATCACATAAATGACTCCCCAAAAACCCAGCCCCGCCGGAAATTAATACTGTTTTCTTAGACATGTGAAACCCTTTCTATTTATTTACAAAGACTTTCCCCTACCTGCGCCGAAATATTCGAAACCAATGTCCTTTAGATATACCCCATCCAGAAAATTACGTCCGTCAAAGATCACGGTTTGAGCCATGGCATCACGGATCTGCACAAAATCAATGTCTTTAAATTCCGGCCACTCGGTCAGAAGCAAAAGGCAGTCGCAGCCCTCGGCAACAGTATACGCACTCTCGCAAAAAGTGACTCCACGCAGTGATTTTTTAGCATTGTCCAGGGCTTTAGGATCATAGACCCTAATTTTAGCACCCTCAGCCTGCAGAAGCTGAATGATTTCCAGGGCCGCGGCATTACGGATATCGTCGGTATTTGGTTTAAAAGCCAGTCCCCAAACGCCGATAGTCTTATCCTTGATATTCCATAATTTTTCCTCAACCAACCGTACAAACCAATGGCGCTGATTTTCATTGATGGCTCGTACTTCTTTTAACAAAGAAAATTCATACCCGCTGCGTTCACTCAAACGGATAAACGCATCCACATCTTTAGGAAAACAAGAGCCCCCGTAACCCACACCCGCATCTAAAAACTGGCGGCCGATGCGCTTGTCTAATCCCATACCTTCAGCCACCTTGAGGACATCAGCACCCACCCTGTCACAAATTTGGGCAACCGCATTGATGAAAGAAATTTTGGTGGCCAAAAATGAATTAGAAGCATGTTTGATCATTTCTGCGGAAGCAATATTAGTCACTAAAATTTTTGGCTTTAACGGCTTATAAATTTCCCGCAAAAGCTGTTCCGCTTTTCTTGATTCGACCCCAATCACAATGCGGTCAGGGTTCATGAAATCATATACCGCCGTCCCTTCCTTAAGAAATTCCGGATTAGAAGCCACATCAAAATCTAATAAAAGTTTGTTGCCACTTTTATATTTCTTGGCTAAATTCAAATGGATCGTACGCCTGATTTTCTTGCCTGTCTCTGCCGGCACCGTTGATTTCTCGACGATGAGTTTATACGAATCCATGTGCTGGGCAATTTGACGTGCCACATTTTCTACATAGGTCAAATCCGCATCCCCATTAGGCTTAGGGGGTGTAGGAACAGCCAAAAAAATGACCTGGGATTTTTTAGTCGCCTCACCAATGGAACTTGTAAAGGTAAGCCTCTTTTTGGCCACGTTTATTTTCATCAACTCAAGCAAACCAGGCTCATAAATCGGTAAACGTCCCTTTTTAAGAGTTTTAATCTTCTCGAGATTATTGTCCACACAAATCACATGATGGCCGATATTGGCCAGACAAACACCTGATACCAACCCCACATAACCTGAACCGATAATAGCAATTTTCATTATTCCCCCTGTTTAACTAATTTTGTGACCCCGGCCTCGACGGCTGGAAAGAAGATTGCAACAAATTAAACTTCATGTCTGGAGATGCCTTTAGACGGAAAAGCACATAAAATGTCGTGCCCTGGCCTTCTTGCTGATCAATGGCTAAATCCATTTCCCATTCATGCATATCACGCGTAAGGATGTACTCATTCTCCCGGGCACTGGTAATATTCCCATCCGTTGCATTGACCACCGGAAAACTATTATATATTTTAAATTTCCATTTAGGATTAATCGTGTAATCCCACTCGGTAGTCACCTGATCACTTTGAGTACGGGTATAACGATTGCCCAAAGAAAACGACCAACCTGCATTATGAAATTCAACATCAGTATTTTGGGAATTCCAATGGCCTTCATGAAAATCGTATTCATTGTCATTATGCAAGGTCAGCCAGTCGGTAGCATTAAAATCAAGGACGGAATCATACGGATTGAATCCTCTATGACCAGTTGTTCCCTTGAGGCCATAATTGGTCGTGAGTAAAAATCTTACCAAATCCACGACTTGCCCGTTACGTTTGGTCTGTAATTTATTTTCCAGTCCTAATTCAAATTGATGGATTCTATATAAATCATCAATAGCAGGATCAAATTGATTAAAACTAGTCGCGGGGTAGGTAGGCCTGGCCTGATACAGGTACGTAATCGTCGGAGTGATAACATGGCGCAGGCCATTAATATTAAGGCCTGCGAAATTTGTATGATAATCCCAAACCCTGTAAAACTTGGTACTCATATCCAGGCTGCCGCGAAACATGCCCCGCAGGACATTGTTTTGTTCTACGTCCGTGGTACGGCTGTAATACGTTTCTTCTCCTCCCAGATGAGGATTAAATTGAATAAATCCAACTTTAAAAGGATGCGATACATCATTGTTCGAGTCAAAACGAAGGGTTTTCTCATTAAATGTCTTGGGGTAATCCTGATAACTCAAATCCGAAAATGTATCCGTGCTTTTGGCGTAAAAACCACTTTTACCGATTTGCTGATTGTTAAGTATGTACTGAACTTCCGGAATACGTTCAATGCCCCGTATCGGACGGTTCTCACGGCTGGTGTCGACATTAAAAGTCAAAGTACCATGCGGCATATTGTGCGTCAGGAAGAAATACGTATCCAGATTCGTATTCTGGGCATTTTGTTGATATTCCCGAGGAAAATATGTTTTTAAAAAACCGTTATTAACGATGTCATAATCATGGATTTTATAATACTGTAAAACAGCGTTAGTGTTAGGGTCAATTTGCCATCGATGGCGCCAGATGATGCGATAGCGTTCATGATGGGTCGTAGGCCCTCTTTTAACTCCTTCGCTGTTATACAAATCCCATAAATGATGGCTGGCAATTTGATTTTCATCGGTATAGTAGGCACTCACAAGGCCGCGGCCAAAATTGGGAGTATTGTAAGTAACATCAAACCCTTCCCCCAAACCATCGCGCTCGCGAGTGTCTAAATGCAGGGTCAATTTCACACGAGACCCCACTGAAAAACGTGCGGTAGTCAATAAAAACAAACCGAAATCTTTCTTTTCTCCAGGTATAAATGTGACGATCGGACGATTCTTAAGGTCCTGTACATAATAGGGCAAATACATCACCGGCATATTGCCTAAATATATCTTCATACCATGGACAACAGCCCTATCATGCTGGTAAATATCCATCCGGTGAGCCCCCATACGGTAATGAGGTTCATCCAAATCGCAGGTGGTCAGGTAACCTTCATCCATGGTCATATAATTTTCAGAAACCTTATCGATCTTCTGACCCTTGATCTGATAAGGATCAGCGTACACCCTTGCATTCCGGAATTCTCCGGTGCCATCATTAAAATTATATGTCAGCCCCTGGGCTATGACATTCTCTTGGGGCGTATCCAGATACACATTCCCCTCGGCCACGACTTCCTGGATAACACGGTCTAATTGAAGTTGATCACAATACAAATGCTGGGTCTTAGTATTGACCACCACATTACCCTTAGCGTGAGCTTTGTTGTCTTGGGTAGAAAAACTGACCTGATCTGCCTGCATGGTTACTTGCGAAGTGGTCTTAGTATCTGTTTTATTAAATTGTCCTTTAAGATCCGGCATCTGAAATTGTGTTGCAGACGCTTCCTGAGTCAAAAATAAAAAAAGGGTACCTGCCCAAAGGCTGACTACGATACTTAAAATGTAAAGACTACCTTTGCGCATTCGTCACCAATACATACGCACCGATAATTCCGGCATCATCTTTAAACTTAGCACGCTTGATCTTAAATGCTGATCCCTGCAAACTCATAGCCCTGCGGCGAATAGTATCTGTGACTGTCTTAAACAAAAACTTTTCATTATGAGAAACACCGCCGCCAATAATGATCAGGCGAGGATTTAATAAATTAACAATACCTACCAATCCATTGCCGATATGCTCTGCGGCTGTTTTCCAAAAAAATAAGGCTTTCTTGTTTCCTTTTTTGGCCAAGGCAAAAATTGCTTCAGTGGTCATGGGTATACCCATCACCCGGGAAGACAAATCTAACAAAGCACGGTTACCCACATAACGTTCAAAACAGCCATAACCGCCGCAATTGCATTTGGGACCATGTTCATTAAGCGGCATATGTCCCAGCTCACCTGCAGCATTATCTTCCCCGCGGTAAAGCTGACCGTTTAAAATCAAACCAGCCCCTACCCCTGTACCTAACGTCATGCAGATTAAATTCTTAACCCCACGGCCTGCACCGAATGTAGACTCTGCTAAAGTAATTATTTTGACATCATTATCAACAAAAACAGACAGTTTAATTTTATTTTGAAGAATGGATTTTAAATGCACGTTGCTCCAGCCTGGGATATTCGGCAGGAACCGTACAACCCCTTTTTCATAATCAACAAGCCCCGGCAAACCAATACCCACGCCAACAATTTGTTTCTTGGTTAAACCGGCACTTATAATGCTGGCCTCGATCTCATGGGCTAAAGCTGAGATCAATTTAATTCGGCTAGAAGCAAAAGGCTTTGTGGCAAAACTGTTTCTGACTAAAACTAGTCCCGAAGGGCCTACGACTCCCAATTTGATATTGGTACCGCCGACGTCCACACCAACGACATACTGCTTCATTAAAATCCTTGCTGTTTAAGGGGATTGGAAGAGGAACATATTTAATTCTTAATATTATTTTTTATTTTATCTTAAAAAAGGTAGGCCATCAACTGCTGTTTTAAATGAATTTTACAGAGATTTATCTGCTACTGTTCTAAACAGTTACATCAATACCCAAAAACTTTTTAAGATTGCGTACAGGTTGGATATAAATAATCACCGGCACAAAACCAGGGGCATTTTGGAACTGCAGCAGCATGGCAGGAGTAAGGTAAAATTTAATACCTTGACTGTCACGGAAATCTATTACTTTAGTCTGTAAATTCATATTAACAGAAGTTAAATCGATACCACCTCGGGTTGGCTGCCGAGATATAGCTACAATTCTTTCTTGAGGATAATCATTATTAAATTTGGAGAGCATTTTTGAATATTTCTCTACCTCAACCTTATCCTGATCATCCTGGTAATGCTTGATAACACCCTTTAGTGTACCTACAATGGTATTCCATGCCTCAGAAATAATGTTCTTATCTTTTATTACATCACGATTGTCCTTTAAGTGACGGAATACTTCGATTGCACCAATAAAATCCCCTTCATCTAAAAGTTCTGAAACCATTTTCTTTTCTCTCTCCCAGTATTCTCGGCGGGCCTGCAACAACACTTTAGAATCACCAGCTCCTTCTATATCTCTCAAATAATTTTCTGCATAGGGATAATACGGGGTACCTACGGCAGGACGTGATAAATAAAGTTCAAGCTCACCCAGCCTTTCCAACGAAAATGCATGCATTTGCCCATAATCCATTTCTAAAAATTCAACCTTACCTTCATATGCTCGGTATGCAAGAAGCGCTCCCACACCAAATGCATCTAAAGCAAGAGATAATAAAATAGCTGTTCTAACATTCTTTTTCATATTTTTAAAAGACTCTATAATCTTTGGCGTCGTCATCGCCTGATCAGCTTCAACAAATTTTTGGAACGCGGCCAAAGCATTGTTACCTTTGAGCATATTCATCGCTGATTGAGAAGTAGTAAAATATCTTGTTGCTGTCTTCGTTCTTAATTCTCCCATTAAAATACCCCTTGCCTGAAAAAATGGGTCCCTATGAGCAACATTAGTTGCTCCAGTTTTTCGAGCCTCGTCATATGATTTTCTAAGTTGCGCATATTCCCTAACCATTTCCAAGGTCAGTTCTGGGACTATATCTACTGATTCCAAAGTATATAGTGCACGTTGTAGAGCTATAGGGTCATTAGGATTTAACACCTCACACATAGCCACTATCAACCGTTTTTCATCCCCTGTAAAGTGACTCTCCAATTGATGCGCCCATGCTTGGGCAGTCTTCGCTTCAAGAGCTTTACGTTCCCCGGAAGCTAATGAATGGGGAGTTGTCCATACAACTCTTGTCCCATTTAAAGAATCCCAATCCCGCACATGAATAGTCCCCTGACCATTCCCTTCCACTGTTACATTGATAGAAAAATGTTTTCTTGAAAGTAACGGGTCCTCAGAAAATGAATAATCACTCGCCGTTGAAGCACCAACGAAAAAAAACTTTGTAGTATTAGTACCAACATCCATTGGTATTGCTTCTTCTGAATCTAACTTTGAGCTATCAAGTTTATACGGCTGAAACATTACATTATTTTGATCGATCCTCACTCGATATGACGCCGAACCTGCATAAATCCACACATCTCCAGTGAAAGGTTCTGTCATTTCGCCACCATGCCTCTCACCTCCCAAAAATTCAAATTGAGCAGGCCCTTTTGCCTCTGCATTGTGAGCTTTTAAATCAGGTTCTTCAATAGCCAATGCGGTAAGACCATTCAAAGCCTTATGATAATCTGCAGTTCTATCTACAGGGATAACTCGTCGAATATCTTCTAAAGAAACAGTTGATACACCATCCAATCTTCTTAATAAACTCTCAATATCAGGCAATTCTCCTCTACGATTTAAAATATCTGGATCGCCCAAAATTGCTGCTAATAACTTGAGAACACAAGCTAATGTTACAGTGTCCTGAATATGAGATAATCTTGTCAAATATGCCCCAATTGCCGTAACTGGTATTTGAGCAGAGTTTACTCTTATCTGCGATAACATGAAAAATTCGCTAATGATGGGATCATACAATGTATTTTGACCTGCCAGAGCTTTGGCTCTATCAATATCGAATTGAGGATAAAGAACAATAAGATCCTCATCTATGACTCTCATGGGATCCCTGCCATCATTCACATTTAACCAAGTCCGATCCTCTCGTACTGTTGCTAAAAAAAGCCTGCTCATTAACGATGCTTCCGGTACATTTTCTGAACGTCGTCTATTAATCAATTCTGAAATATCTCTGCTGCTTAACATGGCTGTGTCTTTTTTAACTGTATTTCCCGAGACATGAACGGTGTGGGCTGTACTAAAACTAAAAGAAGTGTTAGGTCCTACTGTAATGAACATACTGCCCACTGAAACTATATGATCAGGGTTGGTGGGATCCTGAACTCTGTTTGAATTATGAATAACCACTAAAGTATTTTCTCCCACCCGCATAATTGTCTTGCCAGCCAACTCATCAACTATTTTAAAACCAATCTCAACTCCACCAGAAAAATATTTCCTTGGTATTGTTTCTTGTGTTGCTGGGTCAATGTCTTCTTTAATATAATTGAAAACACCTTTTTTAAAGGCCCTTAAGTATTTCTGATAAATTCTTTCTTTTTCTTTCGGGTCATCAATATTAACGCCTGCCACTTTATTTTTATCTGCATAAACTTGTTCTAAAATACTGTCCTTGATTTTCTTCTTGTACCACGTCGCTAAAATCAGTGAATTGTATACTTGCCGAAGCTGGGCGAAATTCTTGTTTTCATTGACTTCTATAGTTAATTCAGGGATGACGATTTCGCGGACGACTTGGGAGCCGAGGGCATTGATGTCGTTCTTGGGAAGTGATTGGATGCCTTCGTGCTTTTCAAGAGAAAGGTAATCTTGTTCCAGCATGACCTTAAGTTTTGATTCCACCACATACGCTGTCCCTGCCTTGACATTTTCATAAACAGCTGCCTTTTGCGGCATTATCCAGACCTTGTTAAAGGTGTTCACTGGAATATTTGTTGTCCCATATTTCTTGGCGGCTTCTTCGTAAATACGTTTCCAGAATTTTTTACCTATTTCATCTTCCGGATAAATCAAAGATGCTGTTATTTGCTTGAGCATATAATCTTCTGCCAATAAGTCCCGGCCCATTTCGGTCAAACCAAAGCTTTGTGGGATGATCCGGTCTTTTTCATACGGACTTAAATTCACCCACAAATCTTTCTCTGGAATGGTCAAACTAGCCAAAAAATATTTAATCAGCTTACTGGATTCATTCTTAAGAGCATCATTGGATAATTGGCTATCACCTTTATCAAGAATAAATTCAAATTTGAATGGATTATCCGGATGGACCTTGATTCCTTTAAGCATGGGAGGATCGAGAGGGGGACTTAGATGAACCATCACACCAGGCGCCGGCAAGAAAAAATCCCGTTGCCCAGCAAGCAATAGGGAATCTTCTTGGGCTTCAGCCAAAGGCATAAAGCCAAAGGTATTCGCCAAAAAGGCTGTCAGGATCATTATGTGGACAAACGGGGCTCGTTTCATAACTATATCAAGTAAAGCATATATATATAAATTTTCAAGGCGTTGGAAGGATTTTTAAGAAAACGTTTTTTGGGGAATTTATCGTCGGTGAGTATAGAGTCCACCATTGATTTAAATAAAAATCATTTTAAATCAATACAATGATTTGTACTCGGTAAGATTTTTGGGGATGGTAAAGATGAATTTAGAGCCTGACCCAAAACTTGATTCCACACGCACAGCTCCTCCCTGATCTTCCACAGCAGCTTTGACAATGGCCAATCCGACACCTGAGCCGTCATATTTATCCGCTGGATTCAATCGTTTAAAAATATTAAAAATTTCCTGATGGTGCTGTGCGTCAATCCCTATGCCATTGTCCTGGATGTAAAATTCATATTCCCTAGGAGTTTCATTCCAAGCGATCTGAACCTTCGGACGCTCATCCGCTTTGGCGAACTTAAGCGCGTTATTGATTAAATTAAAGAATATCGCCGTGGTTTTGATACGGTCACAAACAATCTCAGGCAATGCCCCCTCAACCTTGATTTCAGCGTTTGTTTGGCGAATCATAAAATCACAATTGGCCATAGCCGTATTGACGATCTCCTGGATCAAAACCCGCGAATAAGGATTCTTAACACGTGACATTTTTGTCAATTCCAGCATATCCTTAATCAGAAGATTAAGCCTGATAGCCCCTTTGCGTACGCCATTGATGCAATCCCGCCCCCGTTTATCAAGCTGCTGGGCATACTGCCCCTCCAGATAAGCCGCGTAACCAACAATGGTTGTCAAGGGGCCTGCGATATCATGGCTGACCGTATGTACGAACCTGTCTAGTTCCTGGTTTAATTTTTCTAAATCACGTTTTTGCCGGCTTATCTCATCCAAATTCTCTTTAAAGGCAAACAATAACAATCCCAAGGTCACGGTGAGCAATAAACTAAAACCAAATATGATTTTAGACTGCTGATGCCAGCGCTGAGATCGGTGCACGGATCCGTGCACCAGCCCCCACACCTGAAAAACGATATCCTTGGTGTTATCAGACAATGCCTTTTGCCGGCGGTCGGTGATATCCAAATCGTCCAGTGACAATTGAAATCCGCCTTTTTCAACTGCGGCGAACATGTCCTCCACTGTTTTGTCATAATCCTGCGTTTGTTGGGCCATATTTTCAAAAGAGACCCGCAAACTCGCAGGTACTCCGGAAAGTTCATCAATCTTTTGCATCTGTTCATCCGCCAGGTGAGTGTAATGATCGAATTGTTCACCAAGCCCTTTAACATAATCTGTCAAATATTCACTCCGGGCGGCATTGACCTGCCCAAAGGCTAATTCTTCGGCAGCTGAAGAAAGTTTTGTAAAAATAATTTCTTTCTCCAATTGAATGTCATTAAAAGCAGTGGCTGACTCCATCAGTACCAGATCCACCTGTGCCACATGATCAAATTCACGCAGCACATCCGCTAAATGCCGCACGCCAACCCAGGCCAAGCTGGCTAAAAAAGCCAGCAATACCAAAACCAAAATAAAAATTTTAGAAGGAGTTCTCATTGTTGATAAAGTCCAAAAACCACTACACAGTTGCGTCCTTGAGATTTGGCACGGTATAAGGCCCAGTCTGCCTTATCCATCAGTTCTTCTAGAAATTTGCCGTCAGAGGGATAAACGGCGACCCCAATACTTAAGGTCACGCGTATGGTGTTATCGTACGCCTTGATCAATCGCTTCTCAGCAGATTTACGGATACGTTCAGATACCACGCGTGCCCCCTCCATATCTGTATCCGGCAATACCACGCAGAATTCTTCGCCGCCAAAACGTCCCACAATATCAATCTCACGGACATTTTCCCGGATAATATTAGAAACTTCTTTAAGGACCTGGTCTCCTGTCAAATGCCCGTGCTGGTCATTGATCTTTTTAAAATGATCCGCATCAAGCATTAAAAAAGCAAGGCTGCTATGACGCAGGGCTGAGCGTTTTATTTCTTCGTCAAAACGCTCGGTGAAATAACGCCGGGTATAGACACCGGTCAATCCGTCGGTAATAGCCAGGGTCTCGATGTCTTTATACAATTTCAAACGCCGCAAGGCTAACGCAAACTGATGCGCCAAAATCACGAACTTCTCTTTGTCTTTAGGCTCCAGGCCTTTGTACAATAATACTCCCAATTTTTTTTCTTTACTCTTGAGAACAAAAACCGCGTATTCGCTGGGCAAGACTCCACTCCTAAAACCTTCCCCGATATCATGGACTAGCTGGCAATCTTCCACGTCCACATTTTCTTTTAATTTCCTGTAAAATATGTTGAACGCCTCTTGTTCATTAAAATGCCGGGTGATCTCCTTGGTCATGTCATAAAGTGTGAATATC
>JABDGZ010000041.1 GCA_013285735.1 Candidatus Omnitrophota bacterium
CTATAAAAAACCAACTTGTCAGAGGAAAAGACTGTGTCCCGACGCACTTGCGTGCGTTCGGGGCGAGCGGTCTTTCGCTTTTACTGACAAGTTGGGCGTTAGACTTAAAAATGCTTGCCCCTTTTTTATTTTTAAAGGGGGAGGAAGGGCATCTTATAATCGAACAACTAAAAAAACTAGTCCAAACAATAGAGGGAAGTAGATGAGCCCCGAAGAAAAGAATGTTTTTAATGAACAATTTAGTCTTTGGGTTGACTCAATCGTTAGTTACGATCATTCAATTGGGGTAAGAAATGATTTTAGAGCAAAACTTGATCTGATTGAAAGAGCCATACAGTTAGCTAGATTTAATTTAGGTGAGAATGAAAATCAGTTAGGGTATAGGGATTTTCTTAAACTAAGCATACGTTTTGGTAATGAGAAGATCATATTCCTTTCAACTGCTGAGCCGGTTACTAATGTTTTAATTGAACCGCATAAGCCTCCAGAACTTCAAATCCCATTAGCGGTACATCTTCTTGTTAACCATGGTAAAAATAAGTCCATATACAACATTATTGAATCTTTTATTGATGAAATTAGAACGCACTTAACACCTCTTGATTTTGAAAAGACTCAAACAGGGGTGATCCGATGCTTTACGAATACACGTTTTGCAGCTAAGGGGTTACGCGATCAAGGGTTGTTAAAATTTACGCGGGGGGAAGCCTATAGAACGTGGGAACTGTCCTTTATTGGTATTCTTGTTGCAGGGTTCTTATATTATGAAGATTGGCGGGATATAAATTTCGATGACAATCGATTTGACCCTTGGAAAACGATATATAATGTTATTCAGCTAATCGGGAAAGTGTCTGAGGATGATTTTGTTAGAATACTTGCCGCGTTGTGTGATCAGGCCAAGGCTGAAGAGGAGTATTTTATTTCATTTAAGGATAAGGTGAAATCAATTTTACCTTTGATTAAACGATATGCTTGCACAGTTCATGATGAAAAGGAAGGGTTACAGAAAAGAAATAATATTGCTGGAATAATTGCTAAGATCGAAGCGATGCCTGTGATAGAAAAATTTCTCAGGGATTTTAGATGTGAACAAGAAATGGTTGATTTTAATTTAAAAATAAGAAGATTCCTAAAGAATAGTTGAACAGAAAAGATAATATTTTGGATATACATAGGAGGATAGGTAAGCATGATTCTTAAAAATATTCTAACTTTAGTAGTCAGTCTTTCCTTTTTGTCAGCACCAGCTATCTCTTTTGCTGATAAGGGGCAGCATCCAATTGACAAGGCAGAAGAACAATGTTTAAGTAAAAATTCTACAACGGCAGGAATGTGTAATTGTACTTATGCTGCGCAGGTTAAATGGGATGAAGAGATGAACAAGTATTACTTGCTTTTAATAAAGAAACTAAATAAAGAAGAGGGCTTGAAATTAAAAGAAGCCCAAAGAGCTTGGATTAAGTTTAGGGACAAAGAATTTGAATTTATCAATACAAGGTATCTTGAGCCTTTTGAGGGAGCGCTGTATCAAACTATTGCAGCGGACGAAGCTATGGAGGTAGTAAAAGCCAGAGCTTTAGATTTACAAACTCATTATGATATATTGAAAGATCAATAATTCTTGATAATCAATACGGTTGGATTGGGTTTGTGCTATTGAATCAAAGGACATTTAATCAGCCCCCTGTGATTTAATGAATTGCAGGGTTTTTTTATTTTGGTACAATGGCAAGATAATGGAAAAAGAGGCCCAAGCAAGAATAAAAATAAATAGGAAGCTGGAAGAATCCGGCTGGCGGTTCGATGCCGATAAAAATGGCTCGGCCAATATTAGGCTTGAAGCTGGTGTTAAATTTTCTGATTTAGGCGATGACTTTGAAAATGCCGAAACTCATGATAAACGCCGAGGTGCGATCGATTTCCTTTTGCTTGATAAAGATGGCCGTGCTCTTGTAGTCGTTGAGGCGAAAAAAGAATCCATTGATCCACTCTCGGCTAAAGAACAAGCCAGAAATTATGCCCGCAATGTAAACGCCCGGTTCATCATCCTTTCAAACGGGAACATTCATTATCTTTGGGATACCAAACACGGGAATCCTGAAACCATCTCCCGATTTCCGACCCAGGACTCGATAACGCAATATCAATCATACACTCCAAACCCCAATGAGTTGGCTGATACGTCGGTTGATGAAAATTATATTATGGAATCGCAGTTGCCCGGATTTGCTCGAGACCCGGCGTTTCAGGATGAGGCGCAGCGGACAACCTTCCTTAGGAATAATAATCTTAAACAAATGCGCCCATATCAGGTGCAGGCAATCAAGAGTTTGCAGTCCGCCGCTCGGGAGGGCAAAGCCCGCTTTCTTTTTGAAATGGCAACAGGAACAGGTAAGACGCTTATATCTGCGGCTGTTATTAAGCTTTTTTTAAAATCAGGTAACGCTCGGCGAGTCTTGTTTTTGGTCGATCGTCTTGAATTAGAAGAACAGGCCCAAAAGGCATTTAAGGCTTACCTTGGGCGTGACTATACTTCGATGATTTACAAGGATAATCGGGACTCATGGGCTAACGCTCAGATCGTCGTTTCAACTATTCAGACATTCCTTGCTGGAGATCGGTATAGAAAAGAATTTTCACCGACTGATTTTGAGCTTGTTATTTCTGATGAAGCTCACCGCTCTATTGGCGGAAACAGCCGTGCCGTATTTGAATATTTTGTTGGCTATAAGCTTGGGCTTACTGCTACACCAAAAGACTATCTGAAGGGTTTTGATGTGGATGGCCCGGACACAGAGCGTGAGTTTGAGCGGCGACAGCTTCTGGATACGTATAAAACATTTGGTTGCCCTTCCGGTGAGCCGACATTTCGGTTTTCATTATTAGATGGCGTCCCAAAATATTTAGTCAATCCGCTTGTCGTAGATATTCGCACTGAAATCACAACGCAGCTCCTTGCGGATCAGGGTTACTCAGTCCACACTTCAAACGAGGATGGCGAGGAAGTAACAGAAGTTTATAAAGCCAAGGATTTTGAGCGAAAGTTCTTTAATGAAGAAACCAACGTCGCCATGTGCAGGGCGTTTCTTGAGAATGGGCTATTTGATCCGATTGCGAAAGAGCTCGGTATTCAGCTTTACGGGAAATCATTGGTTTTCTGCGTTTCACAAAGTCACGCCGCCCGCATTACCAATATTTTGAATAAATTGGCCTTTGAGAAATGGCCGGGGCAGTATGGTGAGTCTGATTTTGCCATACAGGTCACATCCCTCGTGCAAGGTGCGCAACAGATGACCATAAACTTTGCCAATAATCTTCTTAGCGGCAAGGTGAAAAGTCCGGAAGGATATGATACTTGCAAGACGCGTGTCTGCGTGACGGTCGGCATGATGACCACCGGTTATGATTGTCAGGACATCCTTAATCTCGCATTAATGCGTCCGGTTTTTAGTCCCTCGGAGTTTGTCCAGATTAAAGGCCGGGGGACTCGTAAGTACCTTTTCGAATACATAGACTATTCGGCAAAAGAAACACGTACGGTATCCAAAGAGCGATTTAAATTCTTTGATTTCTTTGCGGTCTGTGAGTATTTTGAACAGGACTTTCCATACGATGAAAAGATTGCTCTTCCTCCGACCGGTTCTACAGGCGGCGGTGGAGGAGAGGGTGGCGGGATTGAAATAATCAATTTGGCTGCCCCAGATACTGTTGAGACCATTGAAGAAACACCAATAGGCGTACAAGGGATGCGGATTGACCGCGAAGGTTTTAAAAGCGCTGTGGCAGAAGATGTGGTTGGTAATCCGACATTAAAAAACCTCTGGGATAATGGTGATATTGCCGGCGCAGAAGAATATACAAAGAAACACATTTTTGACAAACCTAAGTTTTTTCTTAATCTGGAAAAGATTCGTAAGGCATTTCATATTGATCGTCGCATTTCTATTAGAGAGTTTCTTTTAGTTGCGTTTGGGCAGAAAGATGGCTTTGAGATGAAAGATGACCTCCTTGAGTCAGAATGGCTTAAGTTTCAGGCCGTTCATCCCGTTGATATGGCGCATTACGCCGCAGTCAAAAGCTTCTTTAAGGCATATATCGTTGATGACGAAGTTCGGGAGATCGTTAAGAATAATACTCCTGCGCAGTTTAATTTCTGTCCGTCTTTTGGATTTGACGAATATCGGAAACTGAATGGTTATAAAATAGTCGTGCCGAGCTACGTTAAGGACTATGTGTCCTTGAACACCTTTATGACTTAAAAAGGAGTATATGCTTACACAAGAAACCAAGCGCCATATTGATGCCGCCCGCCAAGTGCTGGTTGGTGTTGTGCCGAATCCATCCTCGCAAATAGACCAGATTACTAATGCGTTGATTTATAAGTTTATGGATGACATGGATCAATCAGCTATCAAGGCTGGAGGTGATCCATCATTTTTTGTGGGTAATCTTGAGCACTACGCATGGACGCGTCTTATGGATTCCCGTTTGGGCAATCAAGAGCGCATGAACCTTTATTCGGAAGCGCTGATAAAGTTCTCTGAGGCAAAACAGCTCCCCGATCTTTTCAGGGGTATTTTTAAATCCGCTTTTTTGCCCTACCGTTCACCGGAAGTGCTTGGGCTTTTCTTAAAGGAAATTGAGTATTTTGATTACTCCCATTCTGAAGAGTTGGGCAATGCCTATGAGTATTTGCTTTCTATCATGGGTAGTCAAGGTGATGCTGGCCAGTTTCGCACACCCCGACATATCATTGACTTTATCGTTGAGGCAGTAAATCCGACTAAAGACGATAAAGTACTTGATCCTGCCTGCGGTACAGCCGGATTCTTAGTAAGCGCCTACAAGCATATTTTAGAACAACACGATGGCAAGAACCCTGATGGCTCAAAGAATGATGAAAAGCCGCTAACGCCAGACCAGCGTAAAGCGATTATGAATAATTTTGAAGGGTATGATGTTGACCCAGGAATGGTGCGTATTTCTCAGGTCAATATGTATCTGCATCAATTCAGGAACCCAAAAATATTCAACTACAATACGCTTTCACAAGATGAGCGCTGGGCAGATAAATTTGATGTGATCCTCGCAAATCCACCGTTTATGTCACCAAAAGGCGGTGTAAGTACGCATAATAAATTCAGCGTCCCATCCAGCCGGTCAGAAGTTCTTTTTGTGGACTACATAATGAATCACCTTCGCCCCAAAGGCCGGGCGGGCATCATTGTTCCTGAAGGGATTATTTTTCAATCTGGCTCAGCTCATAAACAGCTTCGAAAGAATCTGGTTGAAGATGGCCTCTACGCCGTGGTTAGTTTACCGTCAGGTGTATTTCAGCCCTATAGCGGAGTTAAGACGAGTATTTTATTGTTTAATAACGAGCTTGCAAGGCAAAACGCAGAGATTCTTTTTATAAAGATTGAGAATGACGGTTTTGATTTGGGCGCAAGTAAGCGACCGATTAATAAAAACGATTTGCCGCAAGCCTTGGAAATCATTAAAGCATGGAAAGATTGCAAGAAGTTGGTAAGCAAGCTTGCGGTTTATGTTGAAAAAACAAAGGTTGTCGAAAGCGGTGATTATAACCTTTCTGGAGATCGTTACCGCGTAACGACGGATTACACCAACGCTAAATGGCCGATGGTGGATCTGGGGGAAGTTTGTGAAATCAAAAAAGGTTCAGCAATTACACAGAAAGATGTAATAGGGGGTAATGTGCCAGTAATCGCTGGGGGACAACAACCCGCTTATTATCATAATGAGTCAAATAGAACAGGAAAGACTATTACTGTAAGCGCATCTGGCGCATATGCTGGATTTGTAAACTATTTTAAGATTCCGATATTTGCCTCTGATTGTTCGACCATTCAAGTAAAAAATGATGCCAAAGTGCTGATAGAATTTGTTTATCAGATTCTCAAAGGTAAGCAGAATGATATTTATAAATTTCAAAGAGGCGGAGGGCAACCTCACGTTTATCCTAAAGATTTAGAGCCAATCAAAATCCCTCTCCCGCCGCTTGAAGTTCAAGATCAGATCGTGACCGAGTTAGACGGCTATCAAAACATCATATTCGGGGCCCGGCAGATTGCTGACAACTGGAAGCCTAAAATCGGAATAGATTCAACTTGGAATAAAGTGCCTATCGGTAGTATTGCAAAGGTGCATGGTGGTTTTGCTTTTAAAAGTGAAGATATGATCGAGAAAGATGGGGTACAAATTATCAAGATCGGGAATGTTAAAGATCAAAAGTTTGATTATAAAAACAACCCTTCTTTCATCAGTGCAAGTTCTTACAATGACTATTCTGATTATCAACTAAAGGTTGGTGATATTTTGATATCTATGACAGGCACTGCTGGAAAAAGGGATTATGGAAATGTTTGTATAGTTGATGTTGATGGAAAATATCTATTAAATCAAAGAGTGGGAAGAATAGTCCCAACTTCTAAGGTAATCGCCAAATACTTATTTTTTATTCTTAATCAGGAAGGAACGAAAGATCAATTTTATTTGAATGCAACTGGTGGCGTCAGACAAGGCAATATTAGCAATAAACAAATAGAATCAATTGAAATCCCATTTCCATCTCTCGAAATTCAAAAGAAAATCGTTGAAAAGATTGAGGCCGAACAGTCATTGGTTGAGTCAGCCAAGAAATTGATTGAGATTTACGAGCAGAAGACAAAGGACGTTCTTTCAAAGTTGTGGAGCGAATAGTTATGGATAAAAAGAATAAATATCAGCTCTTAATTAGTACACTTGATTCGCTAATTGACGAGGCTCCTGATCCATCGAAGAAATACGATACTTCTGATGAAGAGAAAACCAATCAAGCCCGGGCACGAGCACTAATCCATTTATTTCTTAGAACGAGATTTGGAATGATCGATTTTTCTCACGCGGAGAAACTTATTACTGACGACGATGGCGATGGTGGTCTTGATGCTTATTTTATAGACCAAGACAGTAAGTATATCTATTTGATCCAGTCAAAATTTCGCACGAAAGAGGAAAATTTCGAGAAGAAATCGGTTGATGGTTACGAGCTATTCAAAATGGAATTGGGGCGGATCACTAAAGGGTATGACACCGATTCAAAAGGTAACAAATTTAATGGTAAAGTCTTAGGGTTTCAAAGGGAAATTAAAGAGATATCGGGTACAATTGGTAAATATAAATGGTGTCTTGTTTTTCTCGGCAACGTTCCCGCAAATTTGAATTCCTCCAAGCTTAATGAGGTTTCCGGGAATGTTTGTGATGAAGTTGAGATCATCAACGGTAAAGATACGTATAACAAGCTTTTATTACCGTATTTGCAATCAGATTTTTATAACAAGCGGGAATTTGTTTTAAAAATCAGGATTAACCAGAATCAGTCCAACAGAATCAATTATTCCGTCAAAATCAATGGACAAGCGGTAAACATTAATTTGTCTTTTATCCCGACCTTTGAGGTAGCGCAGATGATGCGTGAATATAAGAATTCCCTATTGAAATATAATCCACGTTGCTATGTAGGGATTAAGAAGGGCGGCGTGAACCAGCAAATACAGAGTTCCATCTCGAATACCACTTCAAATGAGTTCTCTCTATTAAATAATGGGATCACTGTAATATGCACGGATTTTCAGTATACCGAGCGGAATGCCGAGCCGAACACCGCAACACTTTTAGTCACAAACCCGCAAATTGTAAATGGTGGACAAACTGCTTTTACATTGGCAAAGATATTGGATGTCGGAAACCCCAGTATTTTTGACAGTAAAGAAGTTTTAGTGAAGTTTATATCCTTAAATCAAGAACAGTCCCCAGAACAGGTTGCGCTTATAGAAAAGATATCTGAGGCAACCAACAATCAAACACCAGTTTATTTATCGGATAGAATGTCCAATGACGACAAATTGGTAGACTTGCAAAAATATTTATTTGAAACCCATGGGTTGCTATTGGAGAGAAAGACAGGGGAATTTTATGAGGCAACAGAAAAAAGGATTGTCGCGAAGGAAGCGATAGTAACCAAAGAGTTATTAATGAGGCTGATTTTCGTGATGAACGGTAAGGTTGCTGAGGCTAGGAGCTATGCGGGCGAGAAACTTTTTGAACACTATCCCCTCAAAAATATAAAGTCAGACGAATTTGAGAAAGTTTTTATGATTGTAAATATTTATAGGATGGTAGACGGATTGGAACAAAGAACAAAAAAACACGATAAGAAATTTAGAACAGATGAATTTGGGTCTGGCTTAAAATATGGGAAATTTGCAATCACTGGAGCAATTTTCAGCAGGTTAGAGAAGGATGGGGATAGCGAATTAGCTTTAACAGTGCAGAGTGTTATTGCAAAGTGGAAAGACTTTGAAACTACTGCATCGAACCTCCCGCACAATAAAGATTATTATGAAGAGGGATTTCGTTTTGATAATTACTATAAAGGAAAAACTATAAATAGAGATTTAATTGATTATTTTGATTGAATTGGAAGCTTAAGTCTTAGGCTTAGCTGATTAAACAGGGTATTCACAATAATTTGACATTTTAGAGAATGAATGATACGCTAAAGACTCCAAAATAGTCATTCAAATGGTTGTTTCTGAGCTTACGAAATGCTATACTTTAGCAAGGGGACTTGTATGCAAACTACTCATAATAAGAAACATATAACAAAAAATAAGTCTTTAAATCGTTTTTTTAAAAGGCTTAATGGGGCAGCTGTGTTTTCTGAACCCAAAGAAAAGTTAACGGATAAGAAAATTGACAGAATTTTTCGTTGTGTTCATTTGAGTTCAAAAATAACTGTAAAGAAATCAACGAAGTGACTTCCTCTAGTATCGCTACCGTTCGCAATATTTTAAGAGATCCTCTTCCCGGCAAGTTATTTGTAGACACAAACTTCTTTAAGTCTATGATTTTTGCAAATAATCCCGCTAAAGAGAGTGCTTGTAAATATTTTCTGAAGAGGCTTAGAGATGAAACGGAGAATAATCCCAAGTTTTTAATTGGCTTTAATACCGTTATATATTACGAAATGTATATTGCTTTAGCTCATCATCAATTAAAAAAGCATGGGATGAGTAAAAATATTATGATATCTGATCCCCAAAAACTCAAACCCTATATTGCTACTATAAAAAGACAGTATGATTTATTTTTGGAAATATTAAAAGGTTTAAGAAAGGTGGAAATTAGCTTAAAGGATGGCAAATTAATGGAAAAAATATTAGAGACACAAACAAACTATCGTCTTCAATATGCTGATGCGTTTCATTTGGGTACGATGTTTTTTGCTAATGAAAAAGACTTTGCCTCTTTTGATGTTGCTGATTTTAAGCAAATTCCAGGTATAAATTTATGGTGCGCATATTAGGAGCCAATAAAACTTAATGACAAAATTTGACTAAATTATTACAATAATATTGAGGCATGGCTATGAATAATGAAAATCAATTTGATATGGAAGAGTTCGGTAGAAAATCTGAGGAATATTATAATCAGATAAAAGCTACACTTGAAAATAAATATAAGGGAAAGTATGTTGCTTTAGATTTTGAAACAAAAAAATATTGGCTTGGCGAAACTGCAACAGAAGCTCTTACTAAAGCGAGAGAAAACTCTCCCCCACAGAAATTATTTTATCTAATTCAGATTGGCTCACCAGCACCTTTTAATATCCAATCCATAACAATCCGTCAACACCCAAAATATGATTTTGCACGGTCTCATTGATGATAAAAATCAGCTTTGGGTAACAATCACCGTAGCTGGAAATCAAAAACAAACAGAAGCCCGTGCGATATTGGACACTGGTTTTACAGGCGAAATATTGCTCCCCCTTAGTATAGCATCAACCCTTGATTTAATTCCTGCCGGTGTAGGTAAATGTGAATTAGCTGACGGTTCCATATCTAAACAAAAGATTTTTGTAGCTTCTATAAATTGGGGAACGCAAACACGGCTAGTAACAGTGAGTGTGATGGATAATATAAAGGATGTTTTAATAGGAGGGGGGCTATTGCATGGCTATGTACTTACAGTCGATTTTAAGCAAAAGCAACTCATCATTAAAGAGCCTGGTACTGATGATCCTCAAATAGTAGTTGTGGCAAAACAAATAAGGAAAAAGAAAATAAAAAGAAGATAGGTTATGAATTTAGTTTGGACGAAATGTGAAGGCGCACAGTGGTGTCCTTTTTTGACATTAAATTTACAGCATCCTTATTTTAATGGATTTGATGGAGTTTATATAATTTGGCATGGACAACCGAATCCAGCGGTCGTTTATGTTGGGCAGGGCAATATTAGAGAAAGGATAACTGAGCATCGACAAAACCAAGCAATTTTAGCCTATCAGATTCATGGGTTGTATGTGACATGTGCAAAAGTGGATGTTCAATATAGGAATGGAATTGAAAGATTCTTAGCTGATACTTGGAATCCAAAAGTGGGGGACAATCATCCACAAGCTACTCCAATAGCAGTTAATTCTCCTTGGTAGAAGTAATCAAGCGTAGTATATACAAAAAATACTAGGTGTTCTTAATAACCCCCGATAATGCTTCCAATATCCTAAATTCTAGTTGGGATTTTTCAAAAAATTGGTAATTTTAGACTGGTATTACTGCTTTTAGGTTAAAAGTTCTCTGTATTATCCGGTTGGGGCTACCAGCTATCACAACCTTAGTCAAGGTATCGCAATTTCTCTCGTAGTTTCTCAAAGCTCCGCTAGCTTGCTTTTAATATAGATAAGTGGCATACTTTGATTATGCGGAGCTATATTTCATTTTTTATTTTATCTCTATTTTTTATTAATACCATTGGCCCTCTGCCTCAAGCCCAAGCAGATGATTTCCGTCTGCCTGCTCCTGGTGTGATGGTGCGCCTAAGTCCAGAATTTAACCCTCCGATTTTAAAGGGGATCAAAGTCCATCCCGAGAATCCGTTCAAGTTTGATTTCATTCTTGATAAAGGGGACAGCCAGTTATCCAGCAATGTATTAAAAGACGAATCCAGAAAATTGATTAAATATTTCCTTGCCTCTTTAACCACACCTGAAAAAGATCTTTGGGTTAACCTTTCCCCTTACGAAAAAGACCGCATTATTCCTAACAGCTTTGGCTTAACGGAAATGGGGCGTGACCTGTTGGCTGAAGATTATATGCTCAAACAAATAACCGCATCTTTGATTTATCCCGAAGGGGAGACGGGCAAAAGATTTTGGAAACGTATTTATGAAGAAACAGCAAGAAAATTTGGCACGACGAATATTTCTGTTAACACATTCAACAAAGTTTGGATAGTGCCTGATAAGGCAGTGGTGTATGAGAACGCTAAAGTCGGGGCAGCCTATGTGGTTGAAAGCAAATTAAAAGTTATGCTTGAGGAAGATTATTTGTCTTTGTTCAAACACCAAGCAAGTAAAGCGTTGAATGTAAAAGTACCCCAGATAAACAACGGTTTGACAAGCGAAAATACCAACGCTCTGGGCAGCCAAATCGTCCGCGAAATCATCATTCCCGAATTAACCAAGGAAGTCAATGAAGACAAGAATTTCTTTCAACTCCGTCAAGTCTACAACTCGCTTATTTTAGCAATTTGGTATAAGAAGAAAATCAAGGGGAGTATTTTAACAGAGGTATATGCGGATAAAGATAAGGTGGTAGGTATCAACATTGATAATCCAAAAGAAACGCAAAGAATTTATCAGAGGTATTTACAAGCTTTTAAGAAAGGGGTCTATAACTATATTAAAGAGGATGCGGATCCCTTAACTCAAGCAACCATCCCGCGGAAATATTTCTCAGGAGGGATGGGTTTTACAACCGAGGAATTTTCAGAAACTTTTACAAATAAAAGCAATTTTTTAGCAACAACAAACTTCTCAGACTTCGCCATGATTAGCGCTGAGGTAAGCGCTTTGGAAAATTCAGATAAAGCCATGCGGACACCTGCAGAAAGAAAAGGAATTTTGGATGATTTAGAGAAGACTTTTCCGACTTTAATTCGTAATAATAGGCATACTTTATCTGACGAGCAACTAGATAGTCTTATTGTAATATTAAATGGCTACAAAGGTAAATTCCTTAAAATGAGCGGCACGCAAATTGCCGACTATATATATAGGTGCACTATATATACAAACTTTTATTACGGAGTTACAAAAAAAGACGGTCCTGCTGCAGAAATATTAAGTCACCAATTTCTTAAAGATTATATAGAACTAATACTTGCTGATGGTTCATTTTTAAATATTGGCGCTAAATTAGGGAAACGCCCACCGAGTATTCAATTAAAAACTGAAATGACCAGAAGATTATCTGAATTTATAGATATTGAGAAAGAAAATGTTATAGAAAGTAGAATAATGTTAGATTATCTTGATGAAAGAATAAAAGAACTTGAAGAAAAGGAAATAGAACATGCGCGTATTAAAAAAGAAAATGAAGAAAAAGCTCTCCGTCAATTAGAGGAAGAAAGGCAAAGAAAAAAAGATCAATTAATAAGTCCCGTTACCTTTTTAATAAAACAAGCAATTAGTATAGGTGCTGTCTTTGGTAGATTCATTCCAGGAATACAGCAACAGACTCAAAGAGAAGATCAATTGCCTCAACAAACGTCCCCTTCAACAGAACCAACAGTAACAATTCCAATCGAAATAACACCGGTAGAAATAATTTCAAAAGAATTAACTCCAATTTCAACAAAGGTTGAGCCCGAAAAGGCTGCTCCAATAATCCCTGCCGCATCAGAAGTTAAAAAAGCCAAAAAAAGAAAAACAGATCCTAATGAAGAGAATAGGCGTGTTTATATTCCCCAAGGAGAGGAATTACGAATCATGTTAGAGAAATCAAGAACTCCAGAAGATTTTATTAGAACCGTAGCAGGATTATCTAGAAACGGACACCTAGCTAAAGAATTCTGGGATGGTGGACCTTTAACAGAAAAATTAAAAGTTTATTATAAAAAAAGGAATAAAAATCCAGAGCCGAAACCTACTGTCCCAACAATGCAAACCGCTCCTAAAAAAGCAGCTCGAAGAATGCCCATTTATATTTATAAGCCTAATTCTGATTATTTTAGAAAGAATATTCTTAGAAATAGGAAACGAGACATCATTGCCATCGTAAATAATGAGTTTGCATATGGCGAACCTGAGATGTATCAAGATTTTCCGGGGATATATCGTCTTAGACAGCAAGTAAAAGGATTTAGTGAAGTC
>JABDGZ010000042.1 GCA_013285735.1 Candidatus Omnitrophota bacterium
CTTTTAAAGGTGGCGGAGGCCTTTGGTCATACCACTAAAATAACATTTAATGGCCAGGGCCGTCCTGGTGACCCTCGTTTTTATCACGCTGATATAAAGGGAACATTAAAACTTGGCTGGATCCCGGATATTTCTTTGCAAGAAGGTATTGGTCGTTATGTCGACTGGTTTAAGAAAGTAGAGCTATGATCCGGGTTGGTTTTATTGTCAAAACCGACAAATGGCTTGGAGGCATCAATTATTTAAAAAATCTTTTGTATGCCGTTTCTCTGCTCAAGGATCGTAACATTGAGACAGTCATTTTTCTAGGCACCAAAGGGCATAAGAACATTGAGGATATGTTTTTTGACTATGCCCAAATTGTCCGAACTCCGTTCTTGGACCAATATTCGTTGGTTTGGTTTTTGTGGAAAGGATTTGAATTTTTGGGCTTGGGCAATTTGGTCTTTGAACCGTTTTTGTTAAGCCAAGGCATTCAAGTTCTTTCGCATTCAGATAAGGTTGGATTTAAGAAAATAAGATCTGTTAATTGGATACCAGATTTTCAACATAGACACTTGCAGGCGATGTTTGATGCTCCAGAGATCGCCAAGAGGGATAATCATTACAGGATATTGTTGGAAAAGAGCGATCGAGTTATCGTGAGCAGTCAGGATGCTTTTAAAGATGCCATCGCCTTTGTTCCTGAGGCTGTTTCTAGAATTTCAGTTTTACCATTCGTTGCTCAGCCAGATCCTAAGGTTTTTCGGATGAAGAAAGAAGATGTTCAGCAAATAAAACAAAAATACAATCTGCCGGAAAGATTTTGTTTTTTGCCAAATCAATTTTGGAAGCATAAAAATCATATCGTGGTTTTTGAAGCGTTGAGTCAATTAAAGCAAGAGGGTTTTGGGGTTTTTGTCGTTTGCAGCGGGTCATTGGATGATTATCGAAACCCGGAGCATGTTGAAACTCTCAAGAAATTTATTGCTGATCACCACCTGCAAGAGAATATTTTTTTGCTGGGCCAGTTACCTTATGAGGACGTGGGGTTACTTTATGCAGCGGCTTCGATTGTTATCAATCCTTCATTGTTTGAAGGCTGGAGCACCAGCGTTGAGGAATCTAAGAGTATAGGCAAAAAAATCCTGCTTTCGGATATTCCGGTGCATCGGGAACAATCACCTCGGGGAGGGGTGTATTTTAATCCGCATGACCCCCGTGATCTGGCCAAGCAATTGCGGGCGGCATTAGCCATAGAAGATACAAGTGCATCGTTTGGTGTTGTTGATGATTTGCAAAAAGATTTGAACGAGCGTACTCAAATTTTTGGAGCCAGTTATCAGCGATTGATCGAGGATGTTTTATCAGCACCTTCAAGAGAGAAAACATATGTATAACAAAACCAAAAAGTTAGCAAAAAAAGTGTTGGATAATATGTTGGGTACAAAGGAAGAGTTTACGGATAATGACAGGATCCTTGTAGCCAAAGGAATATTATCCCAGCAGATGCAATTACAATCAAAAAATATCCAGGACTATGAGTTTAAAGTTTTTTCTCAATTCGGTGACGATGGAATCATCCAATTTTTGACCAGAAAGGCAAAAATAATTAATAAATGTTTTATTGAGTTTGGGGTTGAAGACTATAGCGAAAGCAATACGCGATTTTTATTAATGAACAATAATTGGTCAGGTTTGGTGATGGATGGATCTGAGGAATCAGTGAATAAAATAACAAAACAACCCTATTTCTGGAAGTATGATCTACGGGCCATACAGGCATTTATTACCAAAAAAAACATCAATGCGTTATTACATGAGGCAGGTTGGGAAGATATTGGCTTATTAAGTATCGATATCGACGGCAATGATTATTGGATTTGGCAAGAAATAGATATTTCAAAATTGAGACCGACCATCGTTGTTTTAGAGTACAACAGTTTATTTGGCGGGGATAAAGCATTAACAATACCCTACAAGGAAGATTTTAACCGGACCACCGCTCATTTTTCCAATTTATATTGGGGTGCTTCATTCAGGGCCTTGGTTCATTTATCTGAAAGCAAAGAATATGTTTTTGTTGGATGCAACACGGCAGGTAATAATGCCTATTTTGTGAAGAAGGATCGATTAAATGATTTGCATCCTGCCAGTGTTAAAGAAGGGTATGTTGAATGTAAGTTTAGAGAGAGTCGGGATGAAAAAGGCCAGCTGACTTTAAAAAGAGATAAAGACAGAGTGGCTGTGATTAAGAATTTACCTGTATTTAATACAGAAACTAATAAAGAAGAGAAGCTCTAAAAAAAGAGGCGAATGATGCTTGAAGTCTTGGTCGTGCTGATTTTTTTGTTCTCTTTGTGGGTATTTGGCCGCAGCTGGCTTTTGGCCTGCCATAAAGAAGACTGCGATTGGCTGGCGATGCCCATCGGTTTTTGCCTTGTCGGATTGATCGGTAATGTGCTGTATTTTATCTGCGGTTTATCCGTTCAATCAATGCAGCTTTTATTTTTGTGCGCGCTGGTTCCCTGCCTCGTCATGATTCTTTACCGGGGTGTTGATCGCAGCGCATGGGTCCGTATGTTAGCAGTGATGGGTATTTTTTTATTCCTTGCTCTTCCGTTATTTATCCGTGGCGAACAGTATGGTGTATTTCGTGGTAACGGCGAGGATCATTTTAATTATATCGACGAAAGCCTTGCGATGTGGGGTAATCCTTACGCTGCTTATAAAAACAATCCTCTTGCGATTTGTAATTATCCATTAACCCTTCCTCAAAAGGCTTTATTTGCTCACAAATTTCTGTCCCATGATGTATTGCTTCATGGCATGGAATATATATACATTCGGCCTGCAGTTGGGCTGGTGCTTGCTACGCTATTGCCGGATGGTCGGGGTAATATTCATTGGCTGGCGTTTCTTTATGTGACAGCAATCTGGTCCTTGATCTTTGCAGCAATGTGTTTTGCCTGGAAGCGGGTCCTTGAAGCATATGAAATTAGTAAGAGTTTGCTGCTTTTAATGGGGCCGCCGTTGGCCTACACAGTAGGTTTTTGGGGGCAGTACATTTTTGACATCAATTCCTGGTCGGAAATTGCATCAATATCGTTGCTGTTGGCATTTGTCTTTGAGTATGCGCAATTACTGCAATATTTATCCGATCCATCAAAGCACGAAGGTAAGTCCATTGTCTCTCAGTATCTGGTGACATTATTGTTGGCCGCAGGTGCGTATCTTTTCTATCCAGAAAATTCATTGCCGCATGCGGTATTTATTGTGGCAGCAACGGTTTGGTGGTGTATGGCCACGCGTAAAATTCTTCGATTCACAGCAGTGGCCTCGCTTGCATTTTTTTGGGTTGGAGTTTTATTAATATCATCTGTTCCCAATTGGAAGGGGACAGGAGCGCCATTTATAGTGCATCAGATGTATGACGGCATGGAACAGATTCCCGAGTGGATGTATTTCGACAGTTATTGGCTTGGGATACATGGTAATGTTTATTTTAACCATACTTTGCCAGCCGTATTTCATGGCTTAGGCGTGCTCAAGAGTTTCCACAGCTATAAATTAGGTATACCTCCTGTCCATGTTTTCTTTAGTCATCTAGTGCATGGCTTTAAGCTGCTCAAGAGTTTTGATGTGTATTGGTTTGGAGATCATGTGTCGCCGGTGATTGGCTGTATCAGTACATTGTCCAATTTTATTCTTGCTTTAACAGGGATGTTTTTCGTGACACCGGACTATGCGACATCACTTTGGCTTAGGTCGGGTTGGATTTTCATCACTGTTATTTTGGCAGGGGCGGCTGTTTATAGTTTAGTGGTTATTTTATTCGTTCGTTTTAAGAGTAATCAAAAAGTTATTTTTTTGAAAGCATTTTTTCTTTTGGGATTTTTTTTCCTTCTATTTTTATTGATGAGAGGCTCATTATGGGGTTTTGGAAAGGGAGTATCCTATTTGTCAGCTTATTTATTTTTGGTGCTTTGCCTGGGGCTTGTTGAAAATGGTTTTGGTCACAGGGCAATAAGAATATTTGTCATTGTTCTTATCATCTCTCAGATGGCTTTTGGTATGGCTCGCCTATGCTCTGCGCGTGATCCCAATGGTATAGGCTATGATAATTCAACGTATCCTTCCCTGCGGGGAGGCGCTGAGATCAAAACTCAATATTTTTTGGATATGGATCCTCATGTATACGCACATTGCCAGGGCGTTGAGTTGCCCAATGCCGCGAGTCCTTATTATATGGAGTATATAAAACAGAAGTTCACTTATCTTAGGATTCCATATTTTTCTTCTATGCCTGTCAGGACTTTTTATCATCAGGCAGGAGTCGAAGTGGGAGCTCAGCCGCCCATGGTGACTGATTGCAGGATGGGGATTGAGAAGGTTATGGATAAATGGGTAACGGTTAAGTTATAAACTAAATTCAAGGCCGACTTTCTAATATGTTTTATAAGGAAACGGCACCAATCTTGTATCATTTGAAAAAGAAGCGCTATGGAAGGAAAATAAAAATGGAAAATAATAAACCAAAGATTTCCGTAGTTGTTCCTGTTTATAAAGAAGAATTAAATATCCGTCCGTTTTTGGCCCGTATAGAAAAAGTTTTCGAGCAGATGGCCAAGAGCTATGAGATTATCTTTGCGCTTGATCCATCCCCGGACCGGACAGAGGAAGTTATCATTGAAGAGATCAACCGGAATCCTAATATTAAGCTCATGGTATTTTCCCGTCGATTTGGCCAGCCTGCTGCCACCATGGCAGGTATTCTTGGCTGCTCTGGCGAAACCTGTGTTGCCATTGATGTTGATCTTCAGGACCAACCGGAACTCATCGAAAAGATGTATGTCAAGTTAAGCGAAGGCTATGAAGTGGTTTATGCCAAGCGGCGCTCGCGCAAGGGGGAGACATTTATCAAGCGTGTGATCTCTCATGTCGGCTATTCCTTGATTAATCGTTTTAGCGATGTCCAGATCCCGCGTAACACGGGGGATTTTAGGATCATGACGCGGCGGGTCATTGAAGAGTTGCGCCGATTAAATGAGAGTCATGGTTTTCTGCGCGGTTTGGTGGCTTACGTGGGTTTTAAGCAAACATTTATTGAGTATGACCGAGATGAACGGTACTCGGGTAAAGGAAATTATAACCGCCTGACAGGTTCACTCAAAATAGGTTTGAATGGGCTGATCAGCTTTAGTTCCAAGCCTTTATTCATGATGTCCATAGTCGGATTTGTGATTGCGGGATTAAGCTTTTTGCTGGGGGCCTGGTATGTGGTCCAGAAAATTATAGGGATTGATTTAACTCCAGGGCTTTCGACGACGGTATTAGTGGTAAGTTTTTTTGCCGGTGTGCAGTTGCTGGGCTTAGGACTGATTGGTGAATACGTTGGCCGGATCTATGACGAAGTCAAAGGGCGGCCAATGTATATTGTGGATCGGCAGGTTAATTTCGAGAAAAAAGCATGATGATTGAAGTCCCCGTTGTTCTAATCTTTTTATTCTCCTTGTGGGTGTTCGGTCGTAGTCTAATCCTTGCCTGTCGTCTAGACGATAGTGACTGGCTTGCTATGCCCATAGGGCTTTGCCTTGTTGGCTTAGTCAGCAATATCTTGTATTTTACGGTTGGTTTAAGCGCTCAACTAATACAGCTGGTATTTTTGAGTATTTTGATTCCCTGTCTGGTGATGGTTTTGCAGCGAGGCGTTCCCCGTTGCGAGTGGAGCCGCCTTTTGTCGGTGCTGGGTGTTTTTTTATTACTGGCCCTTCCGGCATTTATTGGCGGCGAGCAGTATTACGTATTTCGCGGCAATCACTGGGACCAGTTCAATTATATCAACCAAGCTTTGACTCTTTGGGACAACCCTTTTTCGGTTTATCATCATGCCCTAGCAAGTCATTTTTTGGCTAAGGATATTTTGGTCCATGGCATGCCGTTTATACAATACCGGCCTGCGGTTGGGTTGGTATTGGCATTGTTATTGCCTGGTGGTCAAGGCAATATTCATTTACTGGCATTTCTTTATGTGACAGCACTCTGGGCATTAGTTTTTCCTGCACTCTGTTTTGCCTGGAAACGGGTTCTTGAAGCCTATGATAGAGGGACGGATCATTTTTTAATTTTAATAGGCCCTGCTTTTGCGTACACGATAGGTTTTTGGGGACAATATATTTTTGACATCAATGCCTGGTCACAGGTGGCTTCTTTGCCGTTGCTCTTGGCCTTTGTTTTTCAGTACATAAGATTGCTGCAATATTTAGTCGATCCATCGGCGTACAAAGGTAAATCCATTGCCTCCCAGTATATAGTGACAGGGTTATTGGTTGCAGGCGCGTTTCTTTTCTATCCGGAAAACACAGTGATCCATACAGGGCTTTTGTTGGGCGCGACAGTTTTGTGGTACGTGATTACCCGTAAGGTCCCTCAATTTACGGTTTTTGTTTCACTGGTGGTTTTTTCTATAGCCGTGTTATTAATTTCATCTCTTCCTTACTGGAACGGGACTGCGGGATTCCTGATGTTTCAGGTCAAAAACGTATCCGCTGGACAGGGTACTAATTACTGGCGATATTTTGACAGGTATTGGCTGGGGATACACGGCAATGTTCTTTTTAGTCAGATCAAACCAGCTGTTGTCCATGGCCTTAGCGTGCGCACTTGTTTTGACCACTACTGGGCGGGTGTGCATATCCCTCGATGGCTTGGCTACATCAGTACGGGTGCTAATTTTATCCTTGCCTTAACAGGAATGTTTTTTATTACCCCAAACTACGATGTGCCGTTTTTGCTTCGATACAGCTGGATTTTCATCACCATTATTTTGGCAATAGCAGCTGTATATCATTTAGCAGTTAATTTCTTGCCTCGTTTCAAAGATAATCAAACGGCTGTTTTTTTGAAGGGATTTTTTTTATCAGGCATTCTATTTCTTCTTTACTTACTCAAAAAAAAGGCGTTATGGACCTTTGGCAAGGCATTGTCCTTCCTGTCACCTTATTTGTTTCTGGTCTTGTGTTTAGGGTTATTCGTAAGGAGTAATTCTTTTGGTGACAGGCTAATAAAAATGTTTATAATTGTCTTCATTATATTTCAAATTGTTTTCGGCATGTATCGCCTATGGTCTGCTCGGGACCCCAACGGCATAGCTTATGACAATTTAACGTATCCTTCTATTGAGGATACGGCGATGAAAACCACCTATCGATGGGACAGGGATCCTGGCATGTATACACATTGCCAGGGTATTGATCTTGATGGGGGGATTTCTCCTTTAGGAGCTGTTACGAAAAAAGCATTTTCAGATGATCATCTGGATGCAGACGCAGTTTGGGGTGAATTGATAGAAAGAGGATACATTGATCCACAGGGCGTAATTCAAGCTAAATTTGAAGGACTTAAAGATTCTTCAGATATGATCTTGTCCAGGATGTATGATTCTCAGAAAGAACAGATTTATGCCATTTTGCAAGAGGCCTCTTTTTATTTGGAATACATGAAACAAAAGTTTATCTATTTACAGATACCCTATTTTTCTTCATTACCAGTCATGTCTTATTATAACCAAGGGGACCAGGTGGGGCGCCAATTGCCAATCGTCACTGATTGCAAGATGGGGATCACCCAGGTTTCTGATAAATGGGAAACGGTCAAGCTATGAGTATAAACACGGATCAAAAATGGCCTAAAATGCGTTCTTCGCTTACACCAGAACAAACAGCTATCAGCGATGATTTTATGAAATATTGGCATGAGGTTTTGCCGCGCCGTTATGGGATTGTCGATGAGTTTGGCCATAACTATGTGGTCAAGACAGCGCCCCGGGAATTTACCCGAACATTAGAGATTGGTTCCGGGATCGGGGAACATCTCAAATATGAAGATCTTGATCAGAAGCAGAAAGAAAATTATTTTGGCGTCGATATACGGGAAAACATGGTTGCAGAATTACGTAAACGATTTCCGGAATATCATGCCATTATCGGTGATTGCCAAAAACGTATGGATTTTGAAGACGGCTATTTTGACCGTATTTTTGCTGTCCACGTCCTGGAACATCTTCCCAATCTCCCGGCGGCGATCAGGGAAATGTACCGGCTTTGTGATAAGACTCGCGGCGCATTGTCTATTGTGATCCCTTGTGAGGGCAGTATGGCTTATTCCCTGGCGCGTAAAATATCTACCGAGCGGATATTCAAGAAACGCTATAATCAAAATCTCCGCTGGCTCATGGAGCATGAGCATATCAATCGTCCTTATGAAATTTTTGAAGAATTAGCTCCCTATTTTACGTTAGTTTCTACAACTTATTTTCCTATTCCGCTAAAGGTTGAATTTTGTAATCTTTGTATAGGGGCAACATTCAAACCAAAGCAGACTTCAGGATAAAAAAGATGTTTCCATTTGATTTGCCTGCACCAGCGGGATATTCGGTTTCTCCTAAGTGGGACGGCCGGAATTTTGTGATGGGTGACAAGAACTCCCCGGTGCTTGAATACAGCGAGAATTATGCCGGCTGGTCAGATGAGTTGAGCGAGCTTCACAATAAAGCTTTGATAGAAAGCCATCCTATTGAACTTGCTTCACGCAACGATGCTTTACGGCAAGTGAAAAAGTTTATGCCGTCTGCTCGTGCCGTTATCGTGGAGATTGGTTGTTCCAACGGTTATTTCATCCAGGATTTGGCAAGGTCTTTCCCAGAAGCGGCAATTATAGGTGCAGATGTTGTTAAGGATCCGCTTTACCGCCTTGCCAAGAAATTGCCGGGGATCCCTTTGATTCGTTTTGATTTACTGCATTGCCCTTTGCCAGACCAAAGTGTTGATGTGTTGGTTATGTTAAATGTACTGGAGCATATTAAAGATGAAATGGGTGCTCTACAAAAGGCATTCAATATTTTGAAGCCTGGGGGAGTTCTGATTATTGAAGTTCCAGCATCACCCGGTCTTCATGGCGCTTACGATATGGAGTTGTGCCATTTCAGGCGTTATTCAGCAACGGGCTTAAATAAGAAATTGACCGCCGCAGGTTTTACAGTAAGCAGAAAATCGCATCTTGGTTTTATCATTTTTCCGGCGTTTGCAATAGTCAAGTTGTTGAATAAGTGGTTTTTGCGTAGAAAAAAATCAGTTGTACTTAAGCAGGCAAGCAGCACGTCTACTAATGCCTTGGTTAAATGGGCAATGGGATTCGAATCCAGATGGCTGTCTAATTTTTCATTGCCTTATGGGATAAGAATACTTGCAGTTGCAGTCAAAAAAATAGGTAGTTTATGATCATTATCGGTCTATTTGTTTGCCTTTTAGCCTCAGCTCCGTTAGTTAATCTTCATAATGTATTTTATGGTGACTGGAACTATCGCCTGTGGTTTATTGAATATTTTGGGGAGTGCTTCAGGCATTTGACCTTACCAGTGGTGATTAATACCAATCAAGTTGTCGGCATACCGGTCACGTTGTTTTATGGCCAAAAATTCTATGCTCTTTTGGGCATTTTGAGTGCGTTCTTAGGGTCTGCTATTACGATAAGAGTGGCCGTGTTCATGGTGTTCCTACTTCAGTTTTTTCAGGTTTATCGTGCCGCGATGAAACTTGGGTCAGCTAAGAATGTTGCTACTGGCATAGCGGTTATAGTGACCTGGGCCATTTATCCTTTAACAAATCTTTACAATCGCAGTGATCATGCTGAATTCTTTGCAGTCGCTTTTTTGACTTGCTCATTAGCATCTTTATTATGTGTCATTATCAATCCAAAGAAGCATCCTGAGAAATATGATGTAATTGCCATGGGATTGTTCTATGTTGCCGCAGCCATGACCCATCCATTGACAGCAGAATTTGGTGGGACGCTGCTTTTCATTTTAGGGGTAACAGCTTTGTTTTTTTGTGAAAAAGAGAGAAGGCCAGGTCTTCTTAAAATCTTTTCTGCCACCGCACTGCTTATTTTTTTGGTTTTATCACCCTGGATTTATACGCTCTGTCAATTTCAGCATAAATTACCCGTTGCTTCGCGTGAAGCGCATGAATCGGTTTTTCACGGCGGCGGGTTTTACCCGCATAGCATAGATAATATCATGTCCAGGTTATCTCCCTTTCCATTAGATCTCAGGGCAACGATGCAAGGCGTACAAAATGTACCCACTCCGTATCTCGACGCCCAGATAGCTTTGCCTTTGATTATATTAATAGGGGTATTTATTTATATTGGATGGCGGGAAAAAAATACGAAAAATTGTCTAAGTGCATGTGAACGGGCAATCGTTTGGAGTTCTGCTGTTATGCTGATGATAGTTTTTATTGTGTCAGTTTACTCTAAAGCTTCTAGTTGGTTTGGTGGTTTTTTTGATATCATGGATGCTCCGTACCGGTTAACGAATTATATAAATCTATCAGCCCTGGCAGTTCTTATTATACTTGCCGGCCGTATTGGCGGGGCAAACGTCAATAATAAACAAGTCATTAATGTCTGTCTTGCCTTTTGTATCGGTATATCGTTTTCTGCGGTGATGGAGAAGCTTGTTCATGTACGGGCGACTTCACAAAAATTAACGGGTGTAAATACGCAAGGCTCAAGCGCATACGTCGAGAATCATTATTTGCCGCCGCCAGATAAAGAGCCATGGGTACCATTGCCGCATAGATCTAATAGTCATTTAAATGAAAAACCATGGGGATTTTATTGGTATGGGTCCTTTTCCGTTATTGACGGTTTTGCAAAAGATACAAGAGCAGGTCTTGTGCCTGTTGTTTATCAGAATTTTAATGTTTTAGATGGGGCCAGGTTAGGCCAGGTTCAAGGACTAGACGTTAATCTCACAAGACCTTCTCTGGTGGTGACGAATGTTCAGCCGTTTCCATGGAACCAAATAATTGTTGATAGCGTACCACGACCTCAATCGGATATTATTGTAGCTTCATTCTCTCCTGGTTCATCGTATCTTGAAGTTCCTCCTGCAGGACGAGAGGCTGTTTTATTGTCCCAAGGTAGTCATCGCCTGCAGTACGTGACCAAGGTTGATGGCGTTTGGAAAATTTTAAATTTTTTATCCTGGGTCATATTGTTTGGGTGGATGGCCCTATATACGGTTTTTTTATTTAAGGAGGATTATTTGTGAGGTGTACCTATGTTGTTACTGGCTGCGCTGGTTTTATAGGCAGCAGTCTTACGGACAGACTTTTAGCTCAAGGGCATAAGGTCATAGGCGTTGATAATTTTTCTACAGGTCAGCGTCGGTTCCTTGAAGGAGCTTTGGTGCATCCGAATTTTAAGATCGTCGAGATTGATTTGCTTGATCTGGGTGCATTAAAGCAGGCATTTGCCGGTGGGCAGAAGGTTTTTCATTTGGCTGCCAATGCCGACGTGCGTTTTGGTGTTAATCATCCCGAGAAAGATTTACAGCAGAATACGATTGCTACCTTTAATGTGTTAGAAGCGATGAGGGCCAACAAAATTAAGGATATTGCTTTTTCTTCCACGGGTTCGATCTATGGAGAAGCGGAGATTATCCCAACCCCGGAAAATGCTGCATTTCCGATCCAAACCTCATTATACGGGGCGTCTAAATTAGCGGGCGAAGGGTTGATACAAGCGTACTGCGAAGGCTTTGGATTTCAGTCATGGATATTCCGTTTTGTTTCAATATTAGGGGAACGCTACACGCATGGGCATGTATTTGATTTTTATAAGAAACTTCTGGATAATCCTGATGAACTATTGGTTTTAGGTAATGGCCTTCAGAAAAAGTCGTATCTTTACATACAGGATTGTTTGGATGCAATGCTTTTTTCTATGGACAATTTTAAAGATAAAGTTAATGTTATTAATTTGGGAACCAATGAATATTGCCAGGTAAAGGATTCCATTGGCTGGATTTGTGGGCATCTTGGTCTTAAGCCAACACTTAAATTTAGTGGAGGAGAGCGTGGATGGATCGGAGATAACCCCTTCATTTTTCTTGATACCGCTAAGTTAAACAATGCTGGATTTAAACCGAAATTAGGTATCAAAGAATCAGTGATCAAAACATTAGAGTATCTGGTCGCGAATCAATGGGTGTTGGAGAATAGGGAATGAACGTTTGCGTTTTTGGTTTGTGGCATCTGGGGGCTGTGACGAGTGCTTGTTTGGCTAAGCTGGGGCACAACGTCACTGGTCTTGATTTTGACCGTGAAGTGGTTAAAGGACTTCAACGGTCAGAAGCTCCTTTATTTGAACAGGGGTTAAATGAGCTTATTTCAGAACAGCTGAAGGCCGGAAGATTGTCTTTCTCCTATGATGCACGCGAGGCCTTAAAAAAAGCACAAGTGCTTTGGATTGCCTTCGATACTCCGGTTAATGAAAAGGATGTGGCTGATCTTTTATTTCTTGAAAATAATTTTAAGAAAGTAATGCCGTATTTAAATAATGGGACCGCCATAGTTGTTTCTTCGCAGGCACCGGTCGGATTTGTCAGTAAGCTTGAAAAGGAATTTATAAAGAAATATCCGCATAAAAAATGTTATTTTGCCTCCTCACCTGAAAATTTAAAATTAGGAAAAGCTTTAGATGCCTTTTTAAATCCGGACAGGATTGTCGTTGGGATCAGGGATCAGCAGTCAAAAGAAATTCTTTCTCCGTTATTTTCTTCGATTACCGATCGATTAGAATGGATGAAGGTTGAATCTGCTGAAATGACCAAGCACGCGATCAATTCTTTTTTAGCTATTTCAGTTTGTTTTGCCAATGAAATTGCCTGCATCTGTGAACATACTGGTGCCGACGCAAAAGAGGTTGAGAGGGGTCTTAAAACTGAATCACGTATCGGTCCCAAAGCGTATCTTAAACCAGGGGTGGCTTTTTCTGGAGGCACTCTTGCCCGGGACATAAATTTTTTAGTTAAATTAGGTGATAAACAGAAATTTCCAGCCTATCT
>JABDGZ010000043.1 GCA_013285735.1 Candidatus Omnitrophota bacterium
TTGCCCTATTTGCCCCTAAGGTTGGCCCATCATCAACCACCGATTCCCCGCCATCCGGATTGAGCGATGCCATTAAATTCTCTTTATTGATCCATTTAGTCATTTGATCTGCACTTAAAATCTTACTCAATTGCTGATACTCCTCCTCTTTTAACCCCTTCAAGGTACTTTTTACAGCAGTATGATCAACAATCCCCTCGCCCGCTACTTCATCTAGGATTGCCGCACGTTTGGTTAAATAATTCTTAACGATAGGCTCAATAGCATAGACCTGGCTGTCGGTTAAATTTAATACTTTTTTCATCTTGTCAATCTTATAATCCACCGCTGACTGCACATCCTCATCTTGAGCAAAGACACCTGAACTCAGTGCTAAAAATAGAAACATGGCACATGTTAAAGACTTGCGGATCATACAACCCTCCTTATTCTTTAAAAACTACCTTTCAATGCCTAATCCAATAAATATAATCCGTCTTAAAATAGGTACGAATCCGGCCCCTTTTAGTCATTACCGCGAATTCACCCGTACTAACCCTAAAATGCTCAATATCACCATTATCCCTGATTTTCTCTAAAACATCACCTCCGGGATCAGCATCTAACAGCGCTTGGGCATCTTGTAAATATTGTTCCTTCGTAATCCCGCCAAATTGATACCCATGTTTCAAATAATGCTCTTCTAATTGCCCCGGAGCAAAATGAGTTGCCCTAACACCAATAGAATCCCAAGCAACAAGATCCGGTTGATAACATAAAGGCAGGGAAACACTGATAAAGATAAAAAATAAAATCCGAAAAACTAACCCACGACTAAAATTATTCATATATTACTTTAAAGAAGCTATATCAATAACAAAGCGATATTTCACATCTGCTTTGATAATCCGTTCATAGGCTTCGTTGATTTTATCTATAGATATCAATTCAATATCCGATGTAATATTATGCTGACCGCAAAAATTCAGCATCTCCTGGGTTTCTTTGATACCGCCAATCAGGGATCCTGCCAGACTACGACGGGCCATGATCAAAGGAGAAGCCTGAAGCTCAGGCGCGTCAGTGGGAACCCCCAAAAGCACCATGCAGCCATCGCGCTTAAGTAAACCCAAATACGCCCCCCAATCCAACTTAACGGATACAGTATTAATGATTAAATCAAAATGGCGGGATAATTTCTCAAAAGTCTTTGGGTCATTAGTGGCATACACATGATCCGACCCCAGACGCTTGGCATCGTCCCCTTTGTCCAAGGTCCTACTTAAAACCGTAACCTCTGCCTTCATGGCATGGGCTATTTTAACAGCCATATGGCCTAAACCTCCTAAACCAATAATGGCCACTCGTTTTCCCGGTCCGACATTCCAATGGTGCAAAGGCGAATAGGTCGTAATACCAGCACAAAGAAGCGGTGCTGCCTGATCAAGGGGAAGATTATCAGGAATGCGAAGCACAAAATCCTGATCGACGACAATCTTGGTAGAATAACCACCTTGGGCTAAAGTCTTATTATCTTTTTCAAGACAATTGTACGTAAAAATAGGCTTTAGGCAAAACTGCTCTAAACCTTCCCTGCAATCAAGACAGTCACGGCAAGAATCAACCAAACAGCCAACACCTACCTTATCTCCTATTTTAAATTTTTTCACGTTTGTCCCTACATCAGCAACTATCCCTACAATTTCATGCCCCGGGACCATGGGATAAAGAGAATTACGCCATTCATTACGCGCTTGATGGATATCAGAGTGGCAGACACCGCAATAAGTAATGTTAATGGCCACATCATTGGCACCTATCAATCGACGGATAATTTGCAAAGGTCCTAAAGGTTGGGTGGCATTTAAAACACCATAAGCTTTAATTTGATCCATAGCAATCCTCCTGAATTTGCAAAGAAATAGTTTACTGGCGGGATCCTATACAGGCGCATTTCGGACCGGAAAACATAGGCCATTGAAAATCATACCCGGAATACCCTTGCCCTGTGCATTTTTCCTGACAGGCGGTGGTTTCAATACCGGACTCTTGGCTTTTTTGGTAAGCGTTATACAGCAACCACCCAATAATGGGGAGACAAATAACAGATATGATGACGGTGCGTAAAAAAGTATTTTCTTTATTTTTTTGATTGCTTTGATCGCCCATGTTTATAGTATAATATGTTCCTAAGAAAATTAACATATCAAAAATATAAATCTAAAAGATATCATGAACTTAAAAGATAAAAAATTATTCTTCATCGCCTCTCTTGAGGATGTTTCCGTCCTGCGTAAATTTGCCATCCTCTTTCTCATATCCTCCATTATTCCGATGGTCCTTCTCTATTATGCCTATTTTAAAAAGACAAATATCGGAACCATTGCCATGTTCCTGATGGCCATCGGTATTTTAATTGGATACTTTTCCATCCGCTCACTATTGAACAAGGCCATCACCATTGCTAACGAAAACCGCAAAGCCATTGAGCCTTTTTTGAGTCCTGAAACCGTCAAAGAACTCAATCAGGGAGAAAACGAATTGGTCGTTTTAAGCCGCACTTTTTCTGCGGTGACAAAACAATTAGAAGCTAACATCAACGAATTAAAAATAAAAAATGAAGAACTTAAAACGCTGGATCAACTCAAAGATGATTTTGTTAATACTGTTTCCCATGAATTCCGTTTGCCATTGACCATTATCCAGGAAAGTACCCGTCAAATGGCTGAAGGGATGTTAGGAGAAATAAACGCATCCCAACAAAAATATTGCAACATGTCGTTACGGAACATCAACCGCTTAAAAGCCCTTATTGATAATATGCTGGATATTTCCAAAATCGAAAAAGGTAAATTAGAAATCGTCAAAAAGAACGTTGACCTTAAAGAAATCATCGAAGAGGTCATCTCTGATTTTTCGCAAAGGATTGAAAAAAAAGGCCTGAACATCAAATCTAATTTACCAGCACACAGCATAGAAATCCCTGTTGATAAAGATAAAATCACCCAGGTTTTATTAAACCTGGTAGGCAATGCTTATAAATTCACCGAAAAAGGAAGCATTGAGATATCTCTTGTGGAAAACGAAAAATTTATTGAATGCACTGTCAAAGACTCAGGGGTTGGGATCGCTCCCCAAAACCTTCCCCATCTATTTTCAAAATTCCATCAAATTGGCCAGCGGGAAGGCCATCAGGAAAAAGGAACAGGCTTAGGACTGGTTATTTCCAAGCTCATTATTGAACTGCATAACGGACAAATCTACGTAGAAAGCACAGAAGGTTCCGGCACTCAATTTACCTTTACACTACCCAAGCTATCAACAGGACCTAACTGAAAGGAAGAACACCGTGAAAAAAATATTAATCGTGGACGATGATGTGGACATCATTGAATTGGTTGTCAACAGATTGAAACAAAACAATTATAACGTCATATTTACCAATGATGGCGACAATGGGGTCCAAAAAGCCCTTGAAGAACAGCCTGATTTAATCATTATGGACATCATGATGCCGCGCATGCCCGGTGGTGAAGCTGTTAAAATCTTAAAATTGAATGAATCAACTAAAAATATACCTATTCTTTTTTTTAGCGCAATCAATGCCTACTTGTCCAATAACGCCGAGATCAGTCAAGTCAACGTTGACGGTAATTTTTATCCAGCTATTTCTAAACCCTTTGAGCCGAACAAATTATTGTCGACCATAAAATCGCTGCTTGGTGAATAAAAATTCTTCATGGAAATCCGTACTCATTATTGGATTCCGATTGCCATTTTCCTCATCAGCCTTTGCCTTCACCTGTCCTTAATAAGCAAAGGACCTGTCACGATAGATTGTTTAGGCCTTGTCGTCGAGTCCCAATCCACCATCCAAACCCATCACCTTCATTACCTATATGGCTCTGGTTACCCGTTAATGGTCTTGCTGGGATCTGTTTTTATTTCTATAGGAAAATGTGTTGGAATCACCGACAGCATTACTGCAGTTAATTTTATTAGCGTTATTTTTAGCTCAATAGCCGTTCTTGTTTTCTATCTTCTGCTTCAAGAAATTGCTGACACCCTCACCGCCATCCTGGCTTCCTTCATTTTACTATTAAACCCGATTTTCCTGGATGTTTCAACCTATGGCATCAATCACGCACCTGCTCTTTGCTTTCTTTTTTTAGGCCTGCTGTCCCTGCTGCGTTTTCAAAACACCGGAAACCTTCCCTATCTATGCTTAAGCGCTTTATATTTTGGTTTGATGGGCGCCACACGCCTGCAAGACTTTATCGCTATACTCCCCAGCATAGGTTTCATGTTCATTTTTGGTTTAAAAGAAAACTCTCCACAAAACCATAAAAACAAATTTTATTTCTTCTTTTTATTTATCACGATAATCAGCTTTATCATTATATTGCTTCACCTGCCTTATTTTATATTCGACCACTCTAATTTTTTCTCTCAAGCTAAAAGCAACTGGCAATTAAATCTAACAGGAAGTTTTCAAGGATTATTGTCTCGATATTTTATACGCAGCCTGTCCTATCTAACCCAAGCATTTAGCATGGTGGGCATTGTTTGCTTTTGTGCTGGTCTTTACTATACCGCTGTACTTAATAAAAAAATCTTAATCTTTACGATTCTATGGTGGATAATTCCGCTAAGTTTATTTGGCAATATCATCACAAGTTCACCACGTTACTTTAATATTTTACTTCCCGCCATCATCATACCGATAAGTATTTACTTGGCGCGTATGTTAAAATATAAAAATAATCTCTCTAGCTTGGTTACTCTGATTTGTTTCTTAATTATCATTTTGACACCCTTATTAGAAACCCAAAAAACATTTACCCGCAGGCATCATGACGCTTTGATTTCAGATTTCTACCGTTGGGTGGGCAAATCTACAGAACCGGATGCTACCTTAATATGTTCTGATGATGAATTGTTTCTCTCTTTTTATTCCAAACGTCATACATTAATAAAACCTTTTTCCCCTGCTGGACACTTATTACCAAAAGACCTGATTAATTTTAAGAAAAAATTAGATGAGACTTTAAAAAGACGAAAAACGGTGTATATGACTGAAATAACATTTGTTCAAAATGATCATTATCAAGAATTTAGAAGATTTATGCACCAAAACTACCGCCTGATCCTGGTCGGACAGATGCCTTTAGAACTATGGTATGGTACGCCTTTCGACGTAAGTTATTGTGAATGGGGTCTAATCAAAGTGGAATTAAAGTAGTCCCAATAAAACCATCCAGCCTCGGGCAGACAGGATCGCGATCATGGGCACCATGGGAACGCGGAACCGGGGCGTCACATGCCACCCCGTAGAAACAATAGCAACGGAAATAAAATACACCAAGACCAAAAGCAAAAACTGTTCCACTATATCTCCCCTGAACCGCCTTACAGCAACGATCAAACCGATCCACCAAAAAATAACAAAAAGATACCCGAACGCTGCGCCAAAAATTCTCCACGCGCCAGAATGAAGGTATTTCATATCACCGGGAGTGGTCATTAAATTTATAATATTCCGTCCCACCGAATAAACATAATACAAAACCGGCGGCATGGCTTTTAATGATGGATCAATTTCTCTGGAATACCGTCCTATAATCCCATTTTGGTCCAAGGTGGCATGATCAATATTGGTAAATGTAAAATCATTAAAAGTTTTTAAATTATGATATTGCCATATTCCCAAGAAACCATAAACAAGAACAAGGGCAACAAGAGCATGGGCTACGCCAACAAGGATATTTTTTCCCCATAAATACAAAACAAATGCTCCCATAGCAAACCCCAAAAAATAACCCACCGGACGAATGTACACAGAGACCATCAAAAAAACCGCGGCCCCGGCCAACCATCCAAGCTGCCGGTTATTAATGTATTTCACGAAGGAAAAAATGAAAAGCGAAAGAACGAACACATGCAAGGATTCGGTCATAATCATGCTTGAAAAAATTGTCATGGGAAGATCCAACAAAACGATAGCTGCACTTAACAAAGCAATCCGCCGGTCAATCGAAGGAATTGTCTTAAAGACAACAATGGCTGTAAAAATATTCAATATAAACTGCAGCAAAATAATACTTAAAAGCGGCAAATTAAGCCAAAGATGGAAAATGGCAAGAAAGAACGTATAACCAGGGGTTCGGTAAAGGCTATGCTGCAGGCCTTCTGATGGCGTGTGGAAATATTGCATCCAGGCGGCGGCATCTCTAAGATAGCCGGAAGAATCAGCCTCCATGATTGATGCCGGGTTAACGCCTGCGATATAAAGGAACAAAACAAGCTTAATGCTAACAGCTGCAGCAATCAGCCAAACAATGTATTTCTCAATTTTCATTACATTCCTAATGCGGAATAATAAAAACTGGCGGAGAAGGCGAGATTCGAACTCGCGAGACGCTTTCACGTCCACACGCTTTCCAGGCGTGCGCCTTCAACCACTCGGCCACCTCTCCGTCAACTTATGAATTTGCTAAACTGCTGTACAACTGATGCCGTTGCTCTTTGATGCGACTATCTTCCAAATATTGATCATAAGGAAGACCTATCTTATCAATATACCCACTCGGGGTTAATTCAATGATGCGATTAGCTGCCGTCTGGACTAACTGATGATCGTGCGATGAAAATAAAATTGTTCCGGGAAATGTTTCCATCCCCTTATTCAAAGAAGTGATCGCTTCCAAATCCAGATGATTGGTGGGCTCATCAAGGATCACCACATTCGCTCCGGTCAACATCATGCGGGATAACATGCAACGTACTTTTTCCCCACCAGAAAGAACCTTCACCTTCTTTAAACTTTCTTCACCGGTAAAAAGCATCCGTCCTAAAAACCCGCGCACAAAATTCTCGTCCTTCTCTTCAGAATACTGACGCAGCCAGTCGACAACATTAAGGTCCACATCAAAATATTTTTGATTATCCTTGGGGAAATACGTTTGAGTTGTAGAAACCCCCCATTTAAAAGAACCACTATCGGGCTTAACTTCTCCCATCAAAATTTGAAACAAAACCGTTTTAACCAAGTCATTAGGACCTACAAATGCAATCTTGTCACCCTTATGCGCATGCAAAGAAAAATTCTTAAACATCAATTGGCCGTCAATCGCTTTAGTCAAATTCTCAATATGCAAAACATCGTTGCCAGCTTCGCGCTCGGGTTTGAAATTAATAAACGGGTATTTACGGGTCGACGGTTTAATTTCATCCAAGGTCAACTTTTCCAAGATCTTTTTACGGGATGTTGCCTGACGGGCTTTGGACGCATTAGCCGAAAATCGGGCGATAAAATCCTGTAATTCTTTGCGCTTGTCTTCTGTCTTTTTATTTGCATCAGAACGCTGCCTTAAAGCTAATTGGCTAGCCTCAACCCAAAAACTGTAATTACCTGAAAACATCTGTATTTTACCGAAATCAATATCGCAAACATAGGTGCAGACCTTATCCAGAAAATGACGGTCATGCGAAACCACAATAGCCGTATTCTCAAAATTAATAAGAAACTCTTCCAGCCAGTTACAGGTATCAACGTCTAGGGAGTTGGTCGGTTCATCAAGGATCAAAATATCCGGATTGCCAAACAAAGCTTGTGCCAAAAGGACGCGTACTTTTTGGGAACCTTCCAATTGCTTCATTTGCTGCTGATGTAAATCTTCACTAATACCTAAATCACTTAAAAGTTTGCCAGCTTCTGAATCCGCATCCCAACCGTTCATCTCAGCGAATTTACCCTCAAGCTCGGAAGCACGCAAGCCATCCGCATCGCTAAAATCCGGCTTACTGTAGAGCTCATCCTTTTCCTTCATTACCTTATAAAGTTCTTTATGCCCCATGACCACGGTCATAAGGACCGTGATTTCATCAAAGGCGAATTGATCTTGCTTAAGTACAGAGATACGTTTCCCACCGGCAACACTGACGCTGCCTGAAGTTGTATCTAAATCACCGGAGAGGATTTTTAAAAACGTGGATTTACCCGAACCATTGGCCCCAATAATGCCGTAGCAGTTGCCAGGATTAAAAGTGATATTAACCCCGTCAAAAAGGATACGCTTACCAAACTGAAGTGATACATTATTAGCAGAAATCATAAGGCCGAAATTATAGCACAAGCCCCCAGGAAAACCAAAGAGATTCCTTTAACTTGCTAATTTACTCAAATAGTGCTAGTCTGGAGAACTTGTAAATAGGGAAGTCGCTCAATACCGAACTCCCTAAACCTTCTTTAAAATAAAGAAGGAAAACCAAAAAGGGAGTTTTCCCTATTTTAAGAAAAGGAATTTATGTCACAATCAGAACTAAACTTTTACGGGCTGGGTATTGCTCCTGCTATCCTTGGCGTCATTGAACGTTTAAAATTTACCGTTCCCACTAAAATTCAATACCAAGCTATTCCTATAGGTTTGCAAGGCCAGGATGTCATGGGTATCGCACAAACTGGAACCGGCAAGACCATGGCCTTTGGTATTCCAATTATACAACGTTTGGCCCAGGTCAAAGGCCGCGCCTTGATAGTTGTTCCCACCCGTGAATTAGCCATCCAAGTTGATGAAAGCCTTCGCAAAATAGCGACGGCTATGGGACTCAAGACCGCTGTTTTGATCGGTGGAGATTCCATGGGTAAACAGCTTCAAACCTTAAAAACTCATCCGCGTATTTTGATTGGCACACCAGGCCGTTTGATTGATCATATGCAGCAAAGAACACTCAATTTCAACGATGCTCATATTTTAGTTTTAGATGAAGCTGACCGCATGCTTGATATGGGTTTTGGCCCACAAATCGCCCAACTGTTAAAACAGGTTCCCCACGACCGGCAAACAATGTTATTTTCTGCGACCATGCCTGATGCTATCATGAACATCGCTAAAAGTTATATGAAACTGCCCGTGCGCATAGAAGTAGCCCCCACCGGTACAATGGCGGACAAGATTACCCAAGAACTATTTATCGTCAAAAAAGAATTAAAAAATGAATTATTAGAGAGCATGCTGGCTAAATATAAAGGATCCGTCCTGATCTTCTGCCGCACCAAATTTTCCGTGGCCCGCTTGACAAAACAATTACGCGGCATGAAACATAATGCATCGGAAACTCATTCAGATCGTTCACTCAGTCAACGTAAAGAAGCTTTGGAAGGTTTTAAACGAGGTAAATACCGTGTTTTAGTGGCCACTGATATTGCCGCACGCGGGATTGATGTCAAAGGTATTGAATTAGTTATTAATTATGATTTACCTGATGATCCTGATAATTATGTGCACCGTATCGGCCGTACCGGCCGTGCTGGATTTGCAGGGCATGCGGTATCTTTTGCGACCCCAGACCAACGTTTGGACGTCAAAAATATTGAAAAAACAATTAATCAGCAATTACCTGTTGCTGACAGCCATCCAACGATACCTTTGGAAAAATTCCATCATCCCAAATCTCCGGTGATGGCCTTCTCCACCCCACGCCGCATGCGCATGCGTCCAGGACGTCGAAGATAATTGTCATTTGCGTGTGCAAAGAAAGGGCGTTGCTGACAAATACGCCTCTTTTATAGGCAGGTCAGTTAATGGCTTGCAGCGATAGAAAGCATTCAATACATTGTTAACCAAAATCATTCTTTTTGGATCATCGGAATTATATAAATCCTCCGGTATACCCTTTAAATAAACAAGCTTCTGAGGATAATTTCCGTCTAAAAAAATATCCGTATTAATTGCTTTTTTAGGACCTATCGTCGTAACTAACGCTGCACATTCATCCAAAATATAAGCTTCATTGGGAACCAGTTGATAAATCTGTTTTAATAATAGTGTCTTTTGATAATGGAAGTTATACCTTGCTTCGTAATTAAGATGATTTGAAGCAGAAACGGCATTTACAACCAAGATAATAAAAAACAGCCCCCCTAAAATAGGCCTCCAAACTCCTGTTAGGATATCTACCATCCCCTTTGCCGCTAAAAACACAAATGGAAATGCTAAAAAAAGAAAATAACGATCCGAATAAGCGTGCCCTGGATAAGAAATACCGCCTGAAAAAAAGACTGAGAACATCAATAGTCCCATAAAAAACCATCCTGCAAGCCAAGTCATCAAATTGTCTTTCTTATAAAACATATTTCGTCCAACTTCATAAAATACCAATAAGGATGTTAACAGTGTGTTTTGTTTACACTGAAACAAATATGATGCACTAACATAAAAATTATTAAGCATAAATGAAAAAGAATATGCCCCTGCTTTGGAATCAGACCAAATAAAAACAGGTGCCGCGCTTAGGATTGGCAAAAATAAACAAACGATATCTAATAATATTCGCTGGAATAATTTTTTGTCCAGCAAACCTTCACGTTGATACATACGCAAAGCCATCCCCGTCCCACCCAGCATAAGAACGGCATAAAATGGCTTTATACAAATACTATATATACCGCAAAAAAGCGCAGCATACAAAATACGTTTGGATGGAATAGTTTTAAATTCAATGATGAAAAAATAATAAAGAAGAAAGAAAAATAACCCTGCAGTATCAGATGCATCTGACATCGAGTAAGTAATGCGTGCGGGTAAACAGGCCAAAAAAACAGCTGACCACCATGCTACAGCATGGCTCGCGCTTAAAGCCCAAGCAATCCTATAAACCACCACAACCGACAGAGCACCCAAAACAATATTTAATAAAAAGTAGCTGTGCTCAAAATCTTTAGTAAGAAATAATATAACCGCCTCAAGCCAGGCGAATCCTGGAAGCTTAGGATTCGCCGTCCACGAAAAAAAAGCCTCTGGCTGATGTAGACTTCCTATAGTTGTTATGCTTGCCTTTCCAAAATAAAGAATATTTACAGACTGAGAAATATAGGTAAATTCATCTTGATAAACGCGATGGACCGGAGGCCATATGGATAAACAAAGCAGGACTGAAAGCAAACAGGCAGAAAGAGAAAATAAAAAACCTTTATCAAATCCAATTTTATTTTGTTGAACTAAATGGAGAATGGAAATACTTGTGAAGAATACTGCGCCAAAAAATATAAAGCCGACCCAGACCAAAACAATGACATCGCTCATTGATCTACCCCGCTAGCGCTGCCCAGACTAAATAACCCGCTCATTACCACCGTCGATAGGGATTTGAGCACCGGTAGTCTTGAGAAAGACATTCCCGCTCAAAGCGCAAACTAAATCCGCCACGTCCTTTGAAGTGATTTCTGTATGCAGGATATTATTTGTTTTGTATTCTTCAACGGTAAGACCGTAATGATGAGCTCGCTTTTCTAAAACTTCCTTGGTCCATA
>JABDGZ010000044.1 GCA_013285735.1 Candidatus Omnitrophota bacterium
CTAGAGAGTAATATACCGGTCAAGATTTCCAGCGACCTTGGTGATATTCTCACCGAGACGCGGAATTTAAGCTGTTCCGGTGCGTTTTTCCGGGTGAGCCAGCGTCTTGACCCCATGACCAAGCTGAAGGTCCATCTGCTTTTGCCTTTGCGCAAAAATGATAAGGTGACAGCTAAGAAAATTACATGCCAGGGTGTTATTGTGCGCGTTCAAATAGTAGCGGAAGGAAATTATTATGACATGGCTATTTTCTTTAGTGATATAGCGCCTAAAGATGCTCGCACCATCAATGAGTTTATAGAAAACATGATGGCGGAGAAAAACGATCATGGAAAATTCAATTAATTTATCTGTAACTCCTTTTCAGGCAATTTTGGCTTTAGCTTTTCAGGTATGGATGATTGTGTTTCCCATCCTGCTGATCCGCAAAATTAATTATTTAACGGATTTGCTGCACGAGCATTTGGATGAACATAAGCCAGAACCCCCAACCCCTTAAAATTCAAATTCCGGTTCTTTACGAAGACGAGAATTGCCTGGTGTTTAATAAACCCTCCGGGCTTCTGGTTATTCCTACTGATAAGAACGAAGATCGTACGCTTGTTAACATTGTCAATCAGCAGCAGGGCGGAGATTTATACCCGGCGCATAGGCTTGACCGCGACACCACGGGTGTTATCCTTTTTGCTAAAGGCAAAGATAATCAACAAAAGCTGATGCAGTTTTTTAAGGACAAGCAGGTCAATAAAACCTATATTGCCTTTGTGCATGGCCGTGTGGCAGAGCCTCGAGGAAAAATCCGCATCCCGATCAAAGATTTTCATCAGCGTAAATTTCAAAGTCATTTACCGGCACAATCTGCCTTGACGCATTATGAGGTTAAGGATTATCATAAGGATTTTACAGTAGTTAAAGTTATGCCTATCACCGGAAGGACCAATCAGATCCGTATTCATTTTACCAAGATCGGTCATCCTTTGGTGGGTGAAGACAAGTATGCCTTTAGAAAAGATTTTGCGTTGCGATTCAGGCGTACAGCGTTACATGCCATGCGTTTAGAATGGCCGAAGATGACTGGAGCAGGCACAATCACCGTAGAATCGTCGTTAGCAACGGACATGGTTGAATTTTTAGAACGACAAGGATAATCTAAAGGAGAGAATGCATGAACTACGAAAAGTTAAGTCTTAAAGAATGGTGTGATCTTTGTCATGGCATTGCCAAAGAAAAAGGTTTTTGGGAAAAGGACCGTAATATAGGCGAAGCCTTGATGTTAGTTGTCACAGAATTGGCCGAGGCTATGGAAGGCTATCGTCATCAAGATCACGATAATTTCCGTGAAGAGTTAGCAGACACCTATATCCGTTTATTTGATTTATGCGGAGGATTAGGGATTGATATTCAGGCAGAAATTATCAAGAAATGCGAGAAGAACAAGCTGCGTCCGTATAAGCATGGAAAAATTTGTTAATACCAAATTAAATGTCACCCCCGAATGTTTTTATCGGGGGTCTAGGATTTGCGTAATGCGTTATTTAATTTTATCACTGATGTTCATTTTTTATGGCTGCGCCTCAGCACCAATGACCGGGTATATCAGCAGGGCTGACCATCCGTACAATAGAAAATTTAATGCAAGTTTTGAGAAGGTTATTAGTTCCATTGTTTATGTTTTAAAGAATGAGGGTTGGGTTATTGATAGTGAGGCTGATCCTGCTGTTTATGAGCGCGATGATCGTTATGATAGCAGTATCTATCAGAATTTGCTTATCATGACGAGTATTAAAAAGAATGGACATGTTTTATACTCAACCTTCACTCATTTGAATGTATTTATTCATTCTATAGGGAATACCTGTGATGTGGAAATCCGTTATGAAGCCCGGACACCACTAGTCCATCAATTTATCTCAGTACATAATGATCAGCTGGTGCAAGGAATTTTGGATGCGGTGGAGCAAGAGATTGACAAATAATAATGGAAAAATTTGTTCTTAAGAGTCCTTTTAAGCCTGTTGAGGAACAGCGCAAAGCTTTTGAAGTTCTAACACAGGGGCTTAATGATGGTGTGCCGGCCCAAGCGCTTTTGGGTGTCACCGGCAGCGGCAAGACTTTTACGATTGCCAATGTTATTAAAAATGTTAACCGTCCTGCCCTGGTCATTTCTCATAACAAGACTTTAGCAGCACAGCTTTACAGTGAGTTAAAAGAGTTTTTCCCCAGCAATGCCGTTGAGTATTTTGTCTCTTATTACGACTATTATCAGCCTGAAGCTTATATTCCCCAAACAGATATTTATATTGAAAAAGATTCATCGATCAACGATCGTTTAGACCGCCTGCGTTTGGCGGCAACCACCTCTTTAATGTCCCGTCGGGATACGATTATCGTAGCCAGTGTTTCATGTATTTATAATTTAGGTTCACCGGATGACTATCAGAATTATATGATCCAGTTGAAGGTAGGCCAAAAGATTGACCGGGATGAAGTATTGGCTCAATTAATTTCAATTCAATATGAGCGTAATGATTATGAATTTGCGCGCGGTAAAATACGCGTTCGTGGGGACATTCTGGAGGTGCATCCCGCTTACCGTCAGGACGCCTTAAGGATTGAGTTTTTTGACGATGAAATTGAGAAGATCAAACAAATTGATCCGGTGTCTGGAGATACAATAGCGCTTTTAGACAGGACCTTTGTTTATCCAGCCAAGCATTTTTTGATTTCACCTCCCAGATTAGAGCAAGCACTCATTGATATTGAGGCAGAGTTGAAAGGCCAGCTTGAGGAATTAGAATCCAAAGGGAAATTAGTGGAAGCTCAACGGCTTAGGTCCCGTACCCGTTATGATATGGAAATGATGAAAGAAATAGGCAGGTGCAAGGGTATTGAGAATTATTCACGTGTCCTGTCCGGCCGTCCCGCAGGCAGTAAGCCTTTTTGTCTGATGGATTATTTTCCGTCGGACTTTGTGACCATCATTGATGAAAGTCATGTTACTGTCCCGCAATTAGGAGGCATGTACGAAGGGGATCGCGCCCGCAAGGAAATGCTGGTGGCGCATGGCTTTCGCCTGCCGTCTTGTCTGGATAATCGTCCTCTTAAATTTCATGAATTAGAAAAGATGTTAAAACAGCGTATTTATGTTTCAGCCACTCCTGGGCCATATGAACGTAAAGATGTGGGGACGCATGTGGTAGAACAGATCATTCGTCCAACGGGAATCATTGATCCTCCTATTTTTGTGCGTTCGACTGAGAACCAAGTTGATGATTTGATTAAAGAATGTAAACAGCGCGCCGCTAAAAATGAACGGATACTGGTAACCACCTTGACCAAACGCATGTCTGAAGATCTATGTGCGTATGTTGAAGAAGCAGGATTGAGGGTTAAATATTTGCATTCGGATATTGAGACCATTGACCGTACCAAAATCTTACAGGATTTGCGTTTAAAGAAATTTGATTGCCTGATCGGGGTCAATCTTCTGCGCGAAGGATTGGACTTGCCGGAAGTTTCATTAGTTGCTATATTTGACGCAGACAAACAAGGCTTTTTACGTTCTCAGACAGCGTTGATCCAAACCGCTGGTCGTGCGGCACGTAATATCAATGGCATTGTCATCATGTACGCGGACAGTGTTTCTCCGGCGATGAGTGCAGCTATTGTCGAGTGTGAGCGCCGGCGCAAGATACAGATTGAGTTCAATACCAAGCACGGTATTACACCGACGACTATTTTAAAAGCTATTAATTTGGGGATTGAAGAATTTGTTGAAGCAGAGAGTGTTGTGATAGAGGCCAGCGGTCAGTCAGAAGAAGAATTTGCCATGGCTACCTACTTAAGTGATCTTGAACAACAAATGGAATCCGCCGCGCGCAATCTGGAATTTGAAAAAGCTGCAAGAATTCGAGATAAGATTAAAAAATTAAAAGATTTTCCCTCCCCTTGATGGGGAGGGCCAGGGAGGGGTGATGTTACTCGCTATCGACATAGGTAATACAACCATCGGCTTTGCAGTCATGCACAAGGCTGGCCATATTGTGTCAGTTGCTGTTATTGATACTGATGCTAAGTTAAGCAAGATCAAGGCAGTCATAGCCAAGATATTAAGGGCTCAAGCTATTTCAAAGGTTGTCATTTGTTCAGTCGTACCTAAAGCTTCAAAAATATTAGAAGGTATTTTAAAAAAGACAGTACCTGTAGACATCATCGGTCGCGATATTTTGGTGCCTATCAAAAATCGTTATAAAAATCCAAAACAGGTAGGGCAGGACCGTTTGGTAGGCGCTTATGGGGCCATGAAAATTTACGGCCATCCGTTGATTGTGGTGGATTTAGGTACAGCTATTACCTTTGATGTGATTTCGCCAAAGGGCGAGTATTTAGGAGGCGCTATAGTTCCAGGCATTCGTTTATCAGCTGAATCTTTATTCTTGAAAACAGCACTTTTACCTCATATTGAAATTAAAGCTCCTAAGAATATTATAGGCAAGACCACCCAAGAAAGCATACTTAGTGGCTTGTTTTACGGCTATGGCTCTTTATGCAAAGGAATGATTGATTTACTTTCTTCCCGATTGTCATTCCCGCGAAAGCGGGAATCCATTAAAGTAGTCATGACCGGCGGCCACACTCACTTAATGAAAAAGTTCGTCTCCCCCAAAATCCGCATTATTGATGAAGATTTAGTGTTCAAAGGAATTTATTTCCTATCAAGCCTGTAAATCATTATATTCCAAATAGATACAAATTTGACAAGCCGTGTTTATATGATAAGCTTTGATCAATTCTATGAAAATTTTCTATTTGTTTTTTTCACGTATAATCAGCTTATGCGTCATTGTTACCTTTGTGACAAGTATGGTGATTACACCAAAGGCTGCCTATGCTCAAAGCGGAGTGATGGGTTTGCCGGCACCTGGAACAATGGTGGATTTAAGTCCTAGCTATGTGCCTTTGATGGTCACTGGCTTGACCATCCATCCTGAGAATCCTTTATTAATGGATTTCATTGTCAGCACCGGTAACAGTGGATTGAATGCAGCACAAGTCAAAAAGCAATCTGACCGTCTGATCAAATATTTTTTAGCTTGCCTGACCATCCCTGAGAATGATCAATGGGTCAATCTTTCTCCTTATGAAAAGCAACGCATTGTCCCCGAAGATTTAGGGCAAACTGTTTTAGGCCAGGACATGTTGGCCCAAGATTATATTTTGAAACAATTAACTGCGTCCTTGATTTATCCAGAAAAGAATTTAGGCAAGAATTTTTGGGACAAGGTTTATGCCAAGGCTAGTGAAGAGTACGGTACCACCGAAATTCCTGTTAACACTTTTAATAAAGTATGGATTCTCCCAGACACCGCCAAAGTTTTCGAACACAACAACACCGTCATCGTCGTCAAAAGCCATCTAAAAGTAATACTCGATGAGGATTATCTGGCGATCTCCCACAATGTCATTCCCGCGAAAGCGGGAATCCATACCTTAGCCTCTCAAGTCATCCGCCAAATCATCCTTCCGGCCATCGAACAAGAAGTTAATCAAGGCCAAAATTTTGCTCAATTACGTCAAATCTACAATTCCATGATTTTAGCCGTATGGTTTAAAAAGAATCTAAAGCAAGCCTTGCTTAATCAGGTATATACAGACAAGGCCAAGATCAACGGCGTCAATGTAGATGATCCAACTATAAAAGAAAAAATATATGACCAATATTTGAAGGCCTACAAAAAAGGCGTGTTTAACTATATCAAGGAAGATCCTATTGTGTCATTCCTGAATCAAAAAAGCATGTCATCCCCGAATGCTTTTGTCGGGGATCCAGAACATGCTTTAATCCCTCGCAAGTACTTCTCCGGAGGCGTAACTCCCTTTACAGCAAGAATGCTTAAGTTAGCGACAGTGAGCGAAGTCTGGGCCTATATGAAACAAGTGCCCGGCGCAATATTCTTTAGGCTTAAAGGTTTGACCCAAAGAGCATCCATCTTTAATCAAAGCCTTCAACCCGATGTGGCAATGAACGGCGATGACTATCGCCATCTTGATATAGATGATTTGGAAATATCCCTTAGGCGAAATGTATTACCAAGCGCCGAAGACGCAATATTTGCGACCTATACTGATAGGGGGGCGCATATACTTTATTCAGAAGAGTCTCCTGGTTCAGATGCTGGTGAAGACGGGGATAGGATTTCTAAGATCATTCGTAAATTGAGAAGTGTATTTCCTGATGGGGTTGGCAGCAGGAGATTTGATTACGCTTTTGATAGGGTAGACATGGGGGATCAAATTTTATTAAATATTCACATCAGTGAATCAGAGACGGTAGATGAACAAAATGTCACCCAAGAGAATTTTGGTAGTGTCTTGAAGCCTGCCATGCAAAGAATGATAGGCTCAGGGAATCTGCAATGGGTAGAGATATTTTATAATGGCAAACCGTTTCGTAAAATAGAAGATTTTTCTACTCAACAATCACAAGATTATCTTTTTGATACTATTACTGAGTTTTTAGGAACGAGAGTAGATCTACATTCTAGGGTGTACCCTCATTTCATCGAACTTTATTTTAGAGACACAGCAATGGTGACAGAAGAGCACTTGACAAAAGCTACTTTGGATTTAAGGGATTATATTCCTGAAGAATATCGGGGCATGCGTGTCAGGTATGTCCTTGTGGCAGATAATTCCGGTACGCTTACGATGCTTTATAGCGAACCGCTTCCTGCTGAAATCGTAGCAGCGTTGAAGGATTTTTTAAGTCATTTGCAAAACCAGTTTATCCTTAATACAGGTGATCGTATTGAAGCAGTTGAGAAAGGGCATCAAGAGGTCAATATTCATTTTGCTGAGAATGGAAATTATAATAGGGTATATGCAACGTGGGAAGGCGGCACTGTTATAGGACGTTTGAACGATAAGGGAGTTTATGAGATTGATCATCAGGAGGAGAATTGGAAGGTTGGGGCGCGGTATGAGGTCATGCAAATTATAGCTAAATCTTTTTACGAAAAGGTTCGAGCGAAGCTTGCGGGCTTAAGTGAGTCAGACCCCGTTAGGCTTCAATTAAACAAAGAAAAATTGGATGCCGATGAGCGAAAAGTTTTAGGTTCAATAAGGGACGCGTATCAGGAAGGAAGACGTCCTGAAACACCTGAAGGTAAGAAAGAAGAAATAGTAACTCGTTTTTTAGAAAATATTTTTAGCAGTTCAGGCCAAATTGTTGATTCTGGAGCTAAGTTTGGTTTTGATTTGAATAAATTGAGCGACGAAATTCCTTCGTTCTTTAATCTTGATTTTTTTCAAGGATTGCAAGAAGAGATTAAAGGGAAGGTTAAAGAGGATGTGCCTTTATCAGAGTCTTTAGGTTTTTATTACACCTATGCAGGAAGTAAATTTTTTGATTTTCAAAAAACCAACAAGGCAGAAGCTGTTGATCAAATTGTCAATTCAAAAATTAAATACGACCCTAAAATGGTCACAGTTTTTCTAGTCATTGGAGATAATGCCAATGATTTAGATACGATGAAGAAAAAATTTGGCACAGGTCATCCCAATGAGGTGACTATTTCAATCTTTTTGAATCATAATAAAGGTTTTAGGGGCAAATTGCCCAGAGGTACGTTTATTTCTAAGAAACAATTTGTTTTAGGGGCGCTGGAAGGCATTCAGTGGGCGATTGAAAATAATGGGAAAACAGTTGAAGAGACATCATCATTAGAGCTTTTGGAAGATCGTGAATCTAACAAAAACTTGGAGTCACTAGCTGATGAGCATGAAGCCTCAGGGGGCGACGTGGCGGTAACGGCAACGGAAAAAGAAAAGATTATAAATGATATTTTTTCTGTCAGGGTTTTATTAAGTCACTTGGATGGTCAAGGTCATACAGAAGAAAATGAAGTGGATTGGGTAGATCTTTATGGTCTTTTGCCAGAAGTTTTTGGATATAGCGGTACTCTTCTTGTTAAGTATATCAAGAAAAACGGGATTAATCCATATGTGTGGAAGAGGATCAGAGATTTAGAGAATACACAAAAATATCCTACAGATAATCCATGGACTAAAGATGAAGATTTTAAAGAAAAAATGAAAAGTATGATAAATAGTATAGAAAAACATCCAATGAAGGCAGAGTTATTAGCAGGGGAAGATTCAAGGAGTTATTTTGAAAGAGTTATAGAACGCTTAGGGATAGAGGGGATCAAGGATATACACATTGTAGATTCACCAAAAGAAATTTATAGCAAATCACGGATTATGACTGCAAGCGGGGAGTGGAAAAGTTTATCAGAAATCGAGGATTTAGCATTTGTAGAAGGTAAAGGGAAATTGATTATCATTGACCGTGGCGCGCGGCCTTGGATAATTTATGTCAGTACAGACGCGGCGATGTATAGCAGCAGGCATTTAACTGGGAAGGGGGTTATGCAGATGCTGGTTGGTGTTGCTTTGCTGGCAGTGGTTTTTAAAGTAGCGTCTAAAATAATTCCTGATGCGAATCCTGGTCTCACCCCTCCGGCACAGAAACAATCTATTAAACCACCTAAAACAGTATTGGCTGAACCAGGTGGTATCGACCTTAATTCCAGGAATTTGAGCCTGGAAAGCGAGGGGCAGAAGGTGAAGATTACCTTTGATCCGGCCATGATAGCACAATTCAAGCGTGGGGATTTTTCTGGTGTTAAATTCCAAATTTTTGAAGTTGCTCCGGTTAGTCTTATATCACTCTTAGGAATGAAAGAGCTTACGTTTATTTGATGAATATTTAGCGTTCAAGAATCTATTTCTTATTTTGTTCATAAGTCATTTATATGTATATAGTTACAGATTTGACAACATGTTAAATTGTGTTATACTTTTTCAAATCTTAACGTAATCTTTATTTATAGAACATAAATCTTTAAAGCGTCACGCCTTGACTTTCTCGGTATTATATGGCACTCTTTAATTAAAGGTGATAACGATAAAACATGACCCCAAACGCCTTAAATACTAATAAATTTGTATTTAGAAATCTACGTAAAGCGATTGCTATAGTCATTTTGATAGCTTTTGTTAGCACTTCTGTAAAATCTCCAGTTTTTGCCCAAGCCGTATTAAGTTTACCTCCAGTGGGACAGATGGTAGGCATTAGTCAAGCTGTTCATCCAGTCCTTGTGCGTGGTATACGTCTTAATCCTAAAGATCCATTCCGTTTCGAGTTTTTGATGGATGCTGGTGAAGAGCAGCTTTCAGAAGAGCAATTCCGTGAAGAATCCAAAAAGCAGATTAAGTATTTTCTGGCAGGGCTTACAGTGCCTCCGGAAGATCAATGGGTCAATCTTTCGCCTTACGAATCCAAGCGTATCATTCCTGACCAATTAGGATTTACTGAATTAGGCAGGGATTTGTTGGCCCAGGATTACTTCCTTAAGCAATTAACTTCTTCTCTAATATATCCAGAAAAAAGCTTAGGCAAAGAGTTTTGGGGCAGGGTTTACGCAAAAGCTCAAGCTGTTTTGGGGACTACGAATATCCCGGTGAATACATTTAATAAAGTATGGATTGTGCCAGACAAGGCCGTGGTTTATGAAAATGGTTCAACAGCCTATATCACTGAAAGCCATCTTAAGGTGATGATGGAAGTTGATTATATGGCTTTTGATAAAGCAGCACGAAAGGAAGTATTTGGACTTAATGCTCTTCCAGGTCAAACTAAAAAAGAGGTCAATGATTTTTCTTCAGATGCCTTAAAGAAAATTATTCTTCCCGAAATTGAAAAAGAAGTCAATGAAGGCAAGAATTTTGCCCAGTTGCGTCAGATTTACCATTCCTTAATATTGGCGAATTGGTTTAAGGCACGTTTTTCTGAAACATTTTTAGGGGTCAATTACGTCAATCAAAATATGGTCAATGGCATTGATTTGGCAGATAAGAAGATCAAACAAAAAATTTATCAGCAATATTTGCGTGCCTATAAAAAGGGTGTTTTTAATTTTATTAAGGAAGAATATGATCCTGCTGTAAAAGACATTATCCCGCGTAAATATTTTTCAGGTGGGGCAAGATTTGGTAAGATTTTAACGGATACTACTTCTTTTACATCGGTACGACCATCATCTAACAGAGTTAGAAGAACCAGGACGGTGGATTGGGGCGCTACTGATGATGAGAACGATAATTCTCAAACTGCACAAGCCCCCGCTGGTGATAGGGCCCTTACAGCAGATGCCGCACCATTCGTAGATCTATCAAAAGTTCCGTCGTTATCGAAAATTCTTGATAATGGTGGTGAAGATCCGTTTAAATTTACTGAGGCAAATGGTACTGAATTTGATTTTAAAGCTAAAAGAAAGGAACTTGAAGAAAGATATAATAATTTTAAACAGCAGGTAGCCCAAATATCAGATTTAAATCCAGACGGGTCTGAGCCGGATTTAAAAACCAGAAAAATTAGGGCTCTCCATGCACAGATAGAGAGAATGGCCGTGGCTAGAGAGTGGTATAACATTGCTGTCCGGGCATTTAATGCAAATGGGAAGAATCCACATGGGGGTAATTTGCGGCTTGCTTTATTTGCTATCAAAAAAGCAGGGGAAACCCAGCCTGTGTTAAAGGCTAATTTTGAAGCAGCCGTTAAAGGTTCAGACTTAGTGCCTCCTGATTTATTCAAACAAGATTTATTAACCAAAAGAAATGCCTTGAAGCAATTGGCTATTATGGAAAAAGAATGGCC
>JABDGZ010000045.1 GCA_013285735.1 Candidatus Omnitrophota bacterium
AAAAGATTACTGTTTCTAACGCCGATCTTGTCAAAATACGTCCTATAGACTAGATCTTTATAAAATTCCCATTGAGAAGGATTATGTAACCTATATTGAGGCTGGGCGATCTAAAAGTGAATGGGAGAAAGTTTTTCGAGATAGTTCTAATAAATTCTTTATTTTTAAAATACAAGATCAGACGGGACAATGGCATTATTTCCATGTCTTATTTAAATTTTCAGGTACAGATGGTATGGATCCCAAATTAAAAGGAATGTTTAATGATGAGGACTGGCAAAGAGCTGCAGGGCAGATGGCTCAGGCAGTTGTTGAAGCCAGGAGCTATGCTCCATGGCAACAACAGTCCAATGAATTGAATTGCCTGCAGATGGTTCGGGGTAAGTTTGGAATGGTACCGGCTGCTTATGAAACGTTCGGGCTTAATATAGGGCAGGATTCGTTATTGGGGAAGCATTTTCTAGAAACTGTCAAACGCGGCAAAATAAATCAAATCGAAGATCAAAGGGTGTTTTTATCTTCATCGATTGTTCATGAACGCACGCATGTTGATAGGAGGGAGTCTCAGGTTTGGGATGGGTTTTATGATTTCAAGTTTGAAATTGCCACACAAATAAATGAATATCTTTTTGAGCCTCAAAAGAATGAAATTTTAAATAATTACTTTAAGAAAGGCCTTAATCGTTATTTTAAAAATACCGACGTTAACCCTATTTATGATCCTGCGCGATTCCATGCCATGCTCATCATAGGCTTATTTTTAGCGATGGTTGATCCGGAATATCAGCGTTCTTTTGTTCAAGGTAGGCAGGACAGATTTCAAACAGTTTTGAATGAATTAATTGGAAGGTCTATGAGGGCTAATGAAAAAGATTTTATGGTTAGAGTGCTTGTTCCGGTGTTAGCAAAGCTCAGCGGTGAAGATTTATTTCAATTAAGTTTAGCCATACAGGAAAATCCTGAGGAAATGCTTAATACATTTATTGGGGCATTTAAGGGAGCAAGAATCGGCGACTTTTCTCAATTAAGCGAATCCCCTCGCGATCAGGCGATGGATGCTGTAGAGGAGCACAGGGGGGCAACAGGTCCAGGTGGTATCGACCTGAACGCCAAGCGCATGAAGCTGGATGTTGAATCTGACAAGGCTGCAGTAAGCCAGCCGATGGATTTAAAAGTGCTGGATAATATTGAAATCAACGGGCTTTATATTAAGGATATTGAGATCAAATCATTGACTAATTTGCCGGAAGTATTGGGAGTTTCTTCTAGTTAATCCACGCTTGTCAAGCTATCTGATTTATGCTATTCTAAATACGTCAAAAGAAGAAGTATATAGACCAAGGAGTGTTATATGGAAATCCGAACGATGATTCAGAGCACGCCGAACCCCAACGCGCTCAAGTTTGTTTTAAATGTACCGGTTAAAACTCAAGGTAAGGTAACCTATAAGAATGCTGCACAATGCCAGCATAATCCCATGGCCGCAGCTTTGTTTACTATTCCTAATATTACGGAAGTGTATTTCTTTGATAATTATGTCACCGTGACCCAGGATGGCAATGTGGATTGGGATGCGATTGAAGACCAGATCAAAAAACTTATCTTGGAATACGCGGCTAACCATGATCCCGATTTTCAGGTTGAGGAAGTTAAAAAGGCAGAGACGGTAGTTTCCGATGATCCTGAGATTGCCAAGATTAATACTATCTTGGATAATACCATTCGTCCTGGTCTTCAAATGGACGGCGGAGATCTTCATATTGTGGGTTATGACGGTATTAATCTGACGGTTAGTTATCAAGGGGCTTGCGGTTCCTGTCCCAGTTCCACGATGGGAACGCTTAAAGCTATTGAAGGTATTTTACGCGACCAGTATAATCCTGAAATCGTTGTGCAGACCGAAGGAAGCATGGAAGAGCATTCCCATGGAGCTTACTAAGAAAAAATGTGTGCCTTGTGAAGGCATTGGACGGGCATATACCTTTGCTGAGGTCCAATCCCATCTAGGTGAAATCCCTGGTTGGGTTTTAGCTCAAGATGGCAAGAGCATTGAACGCGCCTATGTATTAAAGAATTTTGTGGCCTGTGTTAATTTTATCAATAAAATTAAAGACATTGCCGAAGACCAAATGCATCATCCGGATCTGCATTTGACAGGGTATAAAAATTTGAAAGTAGTTCTATATACGCACGCGCTTGGCGGAGTTACAGAGAATGACCTGATCGTAGCCGCCAAGATAAACCAACTAACGTAGAGATATTGTCATTCCCGCGAAAGCGGGAATCCAGTAAAAAATATGTTTAAAATCAACCGAAAACTAGAATATGCCTTAATCTCGTTAAGGCATATGAGCAGCAAGTCTCCTGGCCAGTTGACCTCAGCCAAGGAAATTTGTGATATTTATCATACGCCTTTTGATCCGACCTCACGTGTTTTACAGATCATGGCCCAACACGAGATCGTTCGTGCCGAGCAGGGTGCTCATGGCGGTTACCAGATCCTTAAGGATTTATCCAAGGTCACTCTTTTTGATTTGACCCAGATCATCGAGGGGCCGATTCAGATTGTTAATTGTTTCCATGGTAATTATTCGCATTGCGATATGACGTCCAGCTGTAATGTCATCTCGCCCATGCTTAATTTGAACGAACGGCTTTCGGCAATGTTTAAAACCATTAATGTACGTGAATTAATTTCTTCACATAATCAAGGTGAAAAACAAATCCGTTCCAAACCTTTTCAACAAGTACCGTAACACTGTCATCCCCGCGAAAGCGGGGATCCAAGTCAGAATTAATTCTATAAATGGATTCCCGCTTTCGCGGGAATGACAATATAAAAGGAATAAGATATGCCCGAACAAAAAGAATTAGAAGATAATAAATTAGCAGGTGCTGGTGAATACCGTTATGGTTTTCACACCGATATCGCCGAGGACAAGCCGCCCAAGGGTCTTAGTGAAGATACCGTGCGCCTTATTTCTGCCAAGAAAAAAGAGCCTGAATGGATGCTCGAGTGGCGCCTGAAGGCTTTTCGGAATTGGCTGAAAATGCAAGAGCCTTCTTGGCCTAATTTTGAATATGGGCCGATTGATTACCAGGATATTTATTATTATTCTGCTCCCAAGCAGAAGAATGACAGCCCTGCAAGTTTAGCAGAGGTCGACGAAGAATTACTTAAGACCTTTGACCGTCTGGGCATTCCTTTGAGTGAACAGAAGCGTCTAAGTGGTGTAGCGGTTGACGCGGTGTTTGACAGTGTTTCTGTCGGAACGACACATCAAGGGGAACTCGCCAAGCACGGGATTATTTTTTGTTCTTTTTCCGAAGCTGTTATTAATCATCCTGAGCTGGTCAAAAAATATTTAGGGTCGGTGGTGCCGTATACAGATAATTTCTACGCAGCTTTAAATTCAGCGGTATTTTCCGACGGGTCATTTTGTTATATCCCTAAAGGTGTGCGTTGTCCTTTAGAGCTTTCTACTTATTTTCGGATCAATTCAGAAAATACCGGACAATTTGAACGCACCTTGATCGTTGCTGAAGACAGCAGTTATGTCAGCTATCTGGAAGGCTGCACCGCACCAACGCGCGATACCAATCAGCTGCATGCGGCGGTTGTTGAACTCGTGGCCTTGGACAATGCCGAGATCAAATATTCCACCGTGCAAAATTGGTATTCCGGCGACAAAGAAGGCCGTGGCGGTATCTATAATTTTGTCACCAAACGCGGCAAATGTGCGGGTGTGAATTCTAAAATTTCATGGACGCAGGTAGAAGCAGGCAGCGCCATCACCTGGAAATACCCCAGTGTCATTTTGCAGGGGGATAATTCTACTGGTAAATTTTATTCCGTGGCCCTGACCAATAATCATATGACCGCAGATACCGGTACCAAGATGATCCATATCGGAAAAAATACCAAAAGCACCATTGTTTCCAAAGGTATTTCTTCAGATTTTGCGCATAATAGTTATCGGGGCCTGGTCAAGATCATGCCAACGGCAGATGGGGCGCGTAATTTTTCCCAATGCGATTCCATGCTGGTAGGGAATAATTGTTCTGCTAATACTTTTCCTTACATTGAAGTTAAAAACAATACAGCAGTGCTGGAACATGAGGCGTCTACTTCTAAAATCAACGCCGAGCAGATGTTTTATTTACGCTCCCGCGGGTTGGATTTAGAAGAGTCGATCTCATTGATCATCAACGGATTTTGTAAGGATGTCTTTAAAGAATTGCCTTTGGAATTTTCGGTCGAGGCAGTTAAATTATTGGAGATGAAATTGGAAGGGAGTGTCGGGTAATGTTAGAAATTAAAGATTTACATGCCGGTATCGAAGGCAAGGAAATATTAAAGGGTATCAATTTAAGCGTTGGTGCTGGTGAGGTGCACGCCATCATGGGGCCTAACGGTTCAGGCAAAAGCACCTTATCCAAGGTGATTGCAGGCCATCCGCAATATGAAGTCACAGGCGGCTCTATTGATTATGAGGTTAATTTTAAGAAAATTAATTTGGTGGGGATGGAGCCTGATTTACGCGCCCGTGAAGGTGTGTTCTTAGCATTCCAATATCCTGTTGAAATCCCCGGGGTGCCAAGCTCTGTATTTTTACGTGCGGCCTTTAATGCTATTTGCCGTCATCAAGGGGCAGAAGAAATGGACCCTATTGATTTTGACAAATACCTGCGCACAAAAATGAAACTATTGAGCATGGATGATAAATTTATCGACCGTCCGGTCAATGTGGATTTTTCCGGCGGGGAGAAGAAGCGTAATGAAATTTTACAGATGGCGGTCTTAAATCCGCGTTTGGCAGTTTTGGATGAAACAGATTCAGGTCTTGATATCGACTCCATGAAAATCGTGGCTGAAGGGGTCAATAAATTGCGCAGCAAGAATAATGCCATTATTTTAATTACTCATTATCAGCGCCTGCTTAATTATATCCAGCCTGATTTTGTCCATATCCTCCACGATGGTAAGATTCTCAAGACCGAAGGCAAGGAGCTTGCCTTAGAAGTCGAAGCCCGTGGCTATGATTGGTTAATTAAATCGTAATTTGTCATTCCCGCGAAAGCGGGAATCCATTGAAAGAACAACCATGATGACACAACAAGAATTACCTTTAAATATCGAAGGGTTAGAACAATATCAATCTAAGTTAGCCAACACCTCAAGCGTCTGGCTGAAGGCTTTTCGTCAGAAAAGTTTTGACCAATGGGCAGCTATCAGCATGCCCACCGTGCATGATGAGGAGTGGAAATATTTATCATTGGCAGATATAGTCAATCGCCGTTTCCAAATTGCTACACGTCATCAATTGATTGAAAGCAAGCAATTTGAGAATTACCGGGATAAGGCTGATATCAATATTGTATTAGTCAATGGTGTTTTATGGGGTGAATTATCAGATCTTAAGCATTTGCCGCATGGCCTTGCAGTTACTTCATTAAACGATGCCTTAGCTCACAACAATATCGAAATTCAGGACACGATTTCAAAATTAACCCCTAATGATTCAAAAGCATTTTTGTGGATGAACCAGGCGCTTTTTTTAGACGGGGCCTTTATCCAAGTCGCTAAAAATGCCGTTATAGAACCTTTGGTCCACGTTATTCATGTGACCAGCGGTGTTCTGCCTGACACCATACTTTTTCCACGCACCTTTATAACAGTGGGCGAAGCAGCCCAGGTGAATATTTTAGAAAGCTATATCAGTTTTGAGCCGGTGCCTTATTTGTCCGATGCCGTGACAGATATGCGCATTGCTGCCAATGCCGTGGTTGGCTATTGCAAGGCCCAGGCAGAAAGCCATCAGGCCATTCATATTGGTACAACCCGCATTTGGCAGGAAAAGGCAAGTACCCTGGATTCTTTTGCTTTTAATCATGGCGGAGAGCTGATCCGCAATAATCTGTCTATTTTGATCAAAGGCGAGGGGACTAATACGATCATGAACGGTCTTTATGGCCTCGACGGCAATCAGCAGGTTGATAATCATACCTTGCTGGATATCCAGTATCCTCATTGCACCAGCTATCAGCTTTATAAGGGTTTGCTTAATGGCAAGTCACGGGCCATTTTTAACGGAAAGATTTATGTGCATTCACAAGCCCAGAAAACCAATGCGTATCAGCTTAATAAACATTTATTGTTAGGCAAGGAAGCGCGGGTGGATACAAAGCCGCAGCTGGAGATTTTTGCGGATGATGTCAAGTGCACGCATGGGGCGACCATCGGTCAATTAAGCCAAGAGGAAATTTTTTATCTGCAAAGCCGCTGTATTACCCAGCAGATGGCCATTCAATTATTGTCAAAAGGATTCATTGACGATATTCTCAATACCATCAAGACTGATTCCATCCGCGGTAAACTAAGCCGTCTATTGCTAAAAAAATTCCCGGAAGTTAAATTATAAGTGTCATTATAAAAAGGGGACACTTTAAAGTGTCCCCTTTTAAATTATATGAAACAATTAAGTGTATTGACCATATTCTTTTGCCTAATCTGCACCTTTGCCCAAGCCAATGAGTTGAGTTATCGCTGGGTTTATGTACGGACTAATTTAGTCAAAAATGGTGAAGTCCCGCGGATACAGGCAATCATGCAGAAGGCTAAGCTCGCCGGATATAATGGAGTTTTATTGGGCGATACGAAATTTAATGTCCTTGATATTCAGCCTCCTTTTTATTTTAAGAATGTGGAAGTACTTAAAAAAACAGCTAAAGATTTAGGCTTGGATATTTACCCCGAAGCAATCCCTGTGGGTTATTCAGGACCTCTTCTTTATTATGATCCTAATCTCGTTGAGGCAGTGCCTAACCGTACCGGCTATCTTGTTACCCATCATGAATTGATACCATATCCACCGGTTGTTTTAAAGAATAATGATTTAGAATTTTCTCAAGGAGATGCTCTCACAGAATGGTGGCAGGACAAACCAGGAGAACGGACCTTTGTTGATCGGAACATCAAGCACAGCGGGCAGCAATCCATACGTATGGAAGATACGGGTAAGACCCCAGCTGACGGGATGTATCGGATCGACCAAAAAATCGACGTACAGCCTTTTCGCCAGTATCATTTATCCGTTTGGGTCAAAACTCAGGATTTTTCTGCTCTTAAATACAGGGTTGGTTTGGCAATCGGTGACTCTCACAAAGAGAGTTTAAATAATTTTAATTGGGACCTTGCTTCCAATCAGGATTGGAAAAAGTTGGACGTGGTATTCAATAGTATGGACAACGCCAATCTTACATTTTATTTCGGTGTATGGGACGGCAAAATGAAGGGGAAGATTTGGTGGGATGATATTCAATTGAGAGAGATCGGGTTAGTTAATCTTGTCCGCCGCGAGGGTTGTCCTTTGATCGTTAAAGGAGAAGATGGGACTATTTATAAAGAAGGGCAGGATTTTCAACCGGTCAAAGACGAGCTGATGGGTAACTATCTTTGGAAGGGTAATTATGATCTTTTTCATAAGCTGCCAGTCATTCACTTAACTCCAAATTCACGTATTAAAGAAGGAGAGCATTTAAAAGTGAGTTATTATTGCGCGGGTATTGTTGGAAAAGATCAGGTGAACATTAGCTTAAGTGATCTTAGGGTAGATCAAAATATTTATAAAATCCTGGATGAAGTTAATAAACTGTTTGCTCCCAAAGGAATTTTTTTAGATTATGAGGAAATGCGTTTAGCTAATTGGGACCAATCAGACCAATCACGGCATATGACGCCGGGGCAGCTCTTGGCAGATCAGGTCAGGCGATGTTTAGATCTGGTGCACAAAGTCAATCCCAAGCTTAAAATTTTTCTCTGGTCAGATATGTTTGACCCTAATGTCAATGCCCATGACCATTATTACATGGTCAACGGGACTCTTGAAGGGTCCTGGAAGGGTTTATCAAAAGATGTGATTATTGCTAATTGGAATTATCGTAAAGGCAGGGTTGATACTCTCAAATGGTTTAATAGCTTAGGCCATGAGCAAATATTAGCCGGGTATTATGACGAATCACCGACGATGATTCGGGATTGGTTAGATGAGGCACACGGTATTGCTAATGTGAAAGGTGCTATGTATACCACTTGGGTTGATAATTATAATGATCTTGAAATTTTTGCCCAATCAGCATGGGGGAAGCCTTGATATGAACTTCAACGTTCAAAAACTCCGCCAGGAATTTCCTAACCTGAATATCCAGGTCCATGGCATGCCATTGGTTTATTTGGACAACGCTGCCACAACTTTAAAACCTCGTTGTGTTATCGACGCTATTAATGCGTATTATGTCACCGGAGTTTCCAATGTGCATCGTGGGGTACATTTTTTAAGTGAACAAGCGACCGCTGCATTTGAATATTCCCGTCAGGTAGTGCGGCAATTCCTTCATGCGCGTCGGGTCGAGGAAATTATTTTCACCAAAGGTGCCACCGAAGCCCTAAATCTTGTTGCCCAGTCTTACGGCAGGCATTTTCTTAAAAAAGGGGATGAGATTATCATCTCCCATATGGAACATCATTCGAATATTGTGCCCTGGCAATTGCTTTGTGAGCAAATCGGGTGTGTACTTAAAGTTATTCCTATCAATGATCGTGGTGAACTTATTCTTGAAGAATATCTAAAGCTTTTATCAGATAAAACAAAATTAGTTTCCTTGGTTTGGGTATCGAATTCTTTGGGAACAGTTAATCCAGTCAAAGCTGTGATTGAGGCTGCGCACAGCCAAGGTGCTGTAGTCGTGATCGATGCTGCCCAAGCCGTGACCCATACGATGATTAATGTTCAAGAGTTAGACTGTGATTTTTTGGTTTTTTCAGGACATAAGGTTTTTGGGCCCACGGGCGTTGGAGTCCTTTATGGTAAAGAAAAGTATCTTTCTGCCATGCCGCCTTATCAAGGGGGTGGTGACATGATTAAAAGTGTGACCTTTGCCAAGACGACCTATAATGATCTACCGTATAAATTCGAGGCAGGAACGCCACCGATTGCTGAAGTCATTGGCCTGCGCTCAGCCCTTGAATATTTTCAGACGCATAGCTGGGAGAGTATGCATCAGTATAAACAAGAGCTGTTAGATTACGGCACCAAGGCTCTCTTATCCATTGATGGTGTGCGTATTGTTGGTACGGCCAAAGATAAAACATCCATATTGTCATTTGTCGTCGATGGTATTCATCCTCATGATCTAGGGACCTTGGTTGATCAAGAGGGTGTGGCGATCCGCACCGGTCATCACTGCACCCAGCCGGTGATGGAATTTTTTAAAATTCCAGCAACAGCCAGAGCTTCTTTAGCGTTTTATAATACAAAAGAAGAGCTTGATATTTTGGTTAGGGCTATTAATCGTGCCAAGGAAATATTTAAATAAAATTTGTCATTCCCGCGAAAGCGGGAATCCAGAAAAAGAATTTATATGCGTGACGAATTATACCAACAAACAATCTTAGAACACAACCGCAATCCCCGTAATTTCAAGAAACTCGAGGGAGCGACGCACGTGGCAGAGGGCTATAATCCTTTATGCGGAGACCATCTATGGGTGTATGTTAAGGTCGATCCTAAGGGTATCATCGAAGAGGCTGCCTTTGAAGGTTCTGGTTGTGCCATATCCAAGGCCTCAGCATCGATGATGACAGTCTCTATTAAGGGCAAAAGCGTTGAAGAAGCAAATATTCTTTTTGAGGAATTTCATCAATTAGTCAAGGGCGATCTTAAACCTGATACTCAGCCTAATCATCTGGATAAATTAACCGTCTTTTCCGGAATCTGGCAGTATCCTGCACGCGTCAAATGCGCCTCCTTAGGCTGGCACACCATGCACGGTGCTCTAGAAAAAACAAAAACCGTTTCTACGGAATAACTCAAACACATTGTCATTCCCGCGAAAGCGGGAATCTAGACATGATTCTTTATTATGCCAATCACCGATACCTTAAACAGATCTCTACGCGATTTGCGTATTTCTTTAATCGACCGCTGTAATTTCCGTTGTCCCTATTGCATGCCGTCGGAGAAGTATCATCATGCTTATCAATTTCTTGATAAGAATCAATGGCTAAGTTTTGAAGAAATTGTACGCTTGGCACGGATTTTTGTTGGCCTTGGTGTGACCAAATTACGACTAACCGGCGGAGAGCCTTTGTTAAGGCCAGACCTTGATGGGCTTATCCGTCAACTATCAGTTATCCCCGGCGTTGAGGATTTAGCGATGACCACCAACGG
>JABDGZ010000046.1 GCA_013285735.1 Candidatus Omnitrophota bacterium
TATCCTTGTAAACAACGAATTTCTCAAATGTATTGGCCTGTACCGGGCTAAATGTCAAAAACATCCCCGCAAAGACCAGGGCGCCCAAGATAATTTTTACCTTCCCATTTAATTCAGACATAAAACCAATCTCCTTCTTTAATTATTGCTTTTAAAATACTGCTCGATGCGTAAGTATACACCATAGGAAGCCCATCGTCGAGTTTTTCTACTACCCTCAAAAGAAACACCCGTAACATGTTTAGTCACGGGTGTTTGTGCTTTAAAAATAATTTTGGTATTTTAACTTTTATTTTCTGACAATTTTTCATCCAGGGAATAATAACCTGCTCCTACAATCAATAAAAATATCAAACTCACCAACATGGTGAAATCCAGGCGGGATTCATGGACCGCAGGCCAAAACCCTTTTTGGACAAACATCATGACCTTGGTTGATATAATGGCAACCGTAATATTGATAATGAGTGGTATCGTAGAGAGCCTTGTGTATAAACCAATCACCAACAAGGCCCCGCAAATAATTTCCGCCCCCCCCTGAAATATTCACCATCAGATGCGGCATCGGTATACCTATCTTTATAAAACGGCCTACCCCTAAGGTATCTGGAAAAAGAAATTTCTGAACACCTTCCACAAAAAAAACATACCCTACAATGACACGAATAAGAACTGCTGCCGGCACTGCTGATTGTAAATCTAATATTTTATTAATCATGGTATTTTCTCCTTAAAAATGGTTTTCTTATATTTTTTGAGCAGCTTCCTTAATATCATCGCTTAAATCTTCCAATTCCTCTTTACCATCATTGCCATAATTCTTTAAAGTCTCAACTTCCCGCATAGCAGCTTGAATGTACGCTTCCCCCAGGTATTCTCTTGCTTCCGGAAATCTGGGCCGTAATTCAAGCGCTTTTTTATAATTGGCCACGGCCTCGTCAAGCAAACCAATTTTTCGTTGAGAATGCGCCAACATATTGAGTATGTCGGGATTGTTGGGGTCCTGTCTTAACGCTTGCTCAAAAAGCGGCAAGGCTTTTTGAAAATCATTCTTCTGACTTGCATCAATGCCTTGATCATAAAGCGATACCACTGCTTTATCCTGCGGCTTCTCGTTACTTGCCATAGCCGCAGTATCTGTCTCGTCCGCGTAAGAAAAATGTAATGGTCCGATAAAAGATGCTGTTGCTAACATCAAAACGACAATCATTTGTTTCATTCTCACCTCCATGTAAATGACGTTTAACTGCTTGTTGGTTTTAGTATATCTGGAGATAATGACTGGAAGATGACCCCCAGATTACATTTTTGTAATCTGGCAAACTGCTTACTACAGGGGGATTCTAACGGTGAAGGTGCTGCCTTGAGCAGGCAGGCTTTCTACGGCAATGCTTCCGCCCATAGATAAAACCATGGACTTAACAAAACTTAAACCCAGCCCGTGACCTGGTGTTGCACGACTGGATTCTACCCGATAAAACTTTTCAAATATGCGTGTTTGATCCTTGAAAGCAATGCCAATACCATTATCTTTGACCAAGATAACGGCCTCATCCTGATATTTTTCTATTTCAAAAACGACTTTTCCCTTTGTTTCAGTAAATTTAATAGCATTGTCTAAAAGATTCGCCATCACTCTCTGCAACCGTGACGCATTGGCCTTCACAACCACAGGATGCGGCGGGGCCTTAAATTCCAAGCTAATTCCTTTGTCCTGGGCCACCGGTAAGAATATTTCATACCCTTGTCGGGCCAAGATGACAAGATCCATAGAGGACTGCTCCGGTTTCTTTAGGCCTGCATCAGCCTCAGCGATCTCGAGCATGGTATTGATCATCTGAGCCAGCCTGTCACATTCTTCCACAATGGTCCCGATAGACTCCTGATAATGTTCAATATCCTTCCTGCCTAATGTCCCTTCCGCAAGGCCTCGAATGCGCGTCAGGGGAGTGCGCAGGTCATGAGCAATGTTGTTAGTCACTTCTTTTAATCCTACCATCAATTTTTCAATGCGGTCCAGCATATGGTTAAAGGTCCCTGCCAGGTCCTCAATTTCTTCTCCTTCTTGCCCTAATTCAACCCTATGGCCAATACCATCTTGACCTATTGTTTGCGCCGTCGATGTAATACGTTTAACACCCTTCATGGCCCGTTGCGCCTCTGCCCAGCTCAGAGCAATGCCGCATAAAAGTAAAACAAAAACTGCTCCTAAAAACACCTGGCGATAAATCCCTGCTAACTCTTCTTCATCCTTCATGGTTTTGCCGATTTGTACAATATACCGTCCGTCATCAATACTCCGTGAAAGAATACGTATCTTGTACGGCCTGTCCTTGGGTGAAAGAGTATGATAGTTAAAGTGATTCCCTGCTGACATGGCTGCCCATTGGCTTAATATCGGAAAATTCAAACACGGCCATTTCAGAGGATCTGAGGTGACAACAACATTTAAATTGGCGGTCAGCATTCTATAAAATACTCTATTCTTCCCTTCTTCTTCAATACCTTCACGTATATCCACCTCGGCTTGATCCACTCCTTCCTGATGCAATCCGCGATTAATCTTGTCTGTCGTCGCCAGTAATTCACGGTCAACAACATGCACAAGGTCATTGGTCAAAATCTTATAGCTAATGAAGAATATGATAATTAAGGAAAGAATAAATAGAACGGCATACCAAAGGGTGAGACGAAATGCAAAGGTCCGAAAGAAATTATTCTTTTTCTTCGATGACATAACCAAAGCCCCGGACCGTATGAAGTAACTTTTTATCAAAGGAGCGGTCAATCTTATCCCGCAGCCGGCACACACGCGCTTCAATGATATTGGTTTGCGGATCAAAATTATAATCCCAAACATGTTCCATGATCATGGTCTTTGAAACCACACGACCTGCATTGCGCATCAGGTATTCCAAAAGAACAAACTCACCTTGCTGTAAGTCTATTTCTTTATCCCCTCGAAAAACTTTACGGCGCAACAGATCAAGCTTTAAGTCAGCTACTTCTAAATTACTGCTCTCCGGATTCAAACTGCTCCTACGGATAATGGCCTGAATCCTGGCCAAAAGTTCTGTAAATGCAAAAGGCTTAACAAGGTAGTCATCCCCCCCTGCCTGCAAACCTTTGACCCGGTCATCAACGGAATTCTTGGCACTCAGGACAATCACAGGGGTGACAATCTTTTTTTGACGCAACCGGGCGATTAAACTTAGCCCGTCGAGTTTGGGCATCATGATATCTACAATAGCAAGATCATAATCTTCAGATTGAGCAAAATGCAAACCATCCTCACCATTGGCTGCATGATTAACCGTGTACCCAGCCTGCTTTAGGCCTTTGAGGATAAACGATGCTATTTGTTCATCATCTTCAACTAGAAGAATTTTCATACTATTTTCTAGAATTAACAAGATGCAGGGCAACTAATCTGGCAATAAAAACACCAATATATACCTGGCCTGCGATGGCTTCAAGATTAGACAATGACATTGCAATTTTGTTAACAGGATAAATGTCTCCATATCCAACTGTTGTAAGGGTACAAAAGCTAAAATACATCAATGAGACTGAATCTCTTGCCGCTGTATAATGGAAAGCTCTATTATCAACAAGATTAACAATGTCATAAAAAAGCGTCCACAAAAAGCCAATTAACAAATAAATACTAATGCCCGCGCATATAGTATCTGACGTCACCTTATCATCTATAAATATTTCCCGTATCATCAAAACAAGTGAAAATACCAAGAACCCTGAATATGTTAATAAAGAAGCAGTTAATATTATATGCCTCACAATGCCTGGAGAATACAGCCACAGCGCCACATCTAAAATAAAAGCATTAATGCTAAATATCCAAAACCATATTATAATTTTCCGTTGGACCTTAATTGTTCTAAAGGTAGCGACAATGACCCCAAAAAATATAAAAGACACCAAAGAAATCTCTGTTTTAATATTTTCAATAAAGGGAAATAAGAAAAATAAAGATATCAGCACTAAAAGTAAATTTCTTTGCCTGCCTATACTGCTAAAACTCTCTTCGGAAGCATTCATTGATGCATCACTTTCATTTTTGTAAATACCTGGCCTGAGCCCTTGGTTACCTTGACAAGCACAAAAGCAACCTGAAATACATGCGCTTTAAAACCTACCGCGGCCTTAAAGCAACTGCCCATCGAATAAAATCATTCTTATACGACCCCCATGACATGACCCCGGGTGATTCTTTCCCCTGCGGCCCATTGCTCTTTTCAACGCCTGCTAAGGCAAATAGGCCTTAGTTCTCGAGTTTTGCATCCATGGTGATTTTAGCATTCAGTAATCGGGAAACCGGGCAACCCGCTTTAGCTGCCGCAGCTGATTTTTCAAATGCTTCCTGATTAGCACCTGGAATATTCGCCTTAACTTGTAAAAAAACCTCTGTGATAGTCCATCCTTGTTCTAACTTTTCCATTGTCACCGTCGCATTTGTTTCAATCTTCTGCGCCTTCAATCCTGCATTGCCCAGCTGAGCAGATAAAGCCATGGAAAAACACCCTGCATGAGCTGCTGCAATAAGTTCTTCAGGATTTGTTCCGGCTCCACCCTCAAAACGGCTCACAAATCCATAAGGCGCATTAGAAAGCACCCCCGTCTCAGTAGAAATACTCCCAGTCCCTGTCTTTAAATCCCCACACCATACCGCTGAAGCTTTCTTTTGCATGATAATCTCCTTAGTTTTACTCGATGGTGGGTCCTGTCTCGATCTTGATGTCACGGTGCTACACGGCAGATTTTAGGTCCTCATGCCGGACACTCGCAGTTGCTCGCAGGAAAATATATCGATGTCAGCCGACCACGGAGAACCTATTCGTCCATGAGGCGTTTTTTGTTGTAGATCATGCTTTCGCGGGAATATTCGGCGATTTCTAGTTTGCCGGTGTCCATACGGATGGCGTCTTCAGGGCAGACTTCCACACAGAAGCCGCAGTAAACGCATTTGCCTAAATCCAAGATGAATTCGGCGGGATATTTTTCGATATTAGGATCTGGATGTTCTGCAGCAGTTATTTCAATGCATCTCGCCGGACAGACCGTCTCACACATCATACAAGCAACACATCTGGGAGAGCCATCCTCGCGTTTGGTTAGACGATGACGGGTCCTTAAGCGTGATGCTAAAGGCCGAGGCATTTCCGGGTATTGATAGGTCACAGCACCTTTGATATCTTTACGAAGGCCAAAAAGATGGAGGATGTGAAAGGTCACATTGTAAAAAAAGTGTTTGGAAGTCAGGTAGATACCGCTAAAGAGCATGGGAAGATAGGTGTTCTCCCAAAAATTCAATTCACGCCGGTTGGTTTGTTTCCAGGCACGCTTCATTTGGGAAACACGCAATAAACCAAACGGGCCTTTGGCATCAAAATATTTTTCTAATTCCTGACGGCGTTTTTCAGTATTTTCCATATTTTACCCTAACAGAGTGATCACAATAGCTGTGACGGCAATATTGATTAAAGAGATGGGTAACAAAATCTTCCATCCCAAATTCATCAGTTGATCATAACGGAAACGTGGCAGCGTCCAGCGAACAGCCATGAGAACCCAGATGAAAAAAGCTACTTTGACAAAGAATGACAAAACACCCAAGATCACCACCGGCAAATTAGTCATGGCTATATGTGCGCCCCATGGGAAATAAAATCCATCGGCGTGTAAATAGGGCACTTGCCATCCGCCAAAAAATAAAGTGGTCATCAATGCTGCGACCAATACTGTTTCCACCAAGTCCGCTAAAAAGAACATGCCGAATTTCATACCGCTATATTCCACGAAATACCCGATAATTTCTGATTCCCCCTCGGGAAGATCAAAAGGTGTACGTTTAGTTTCAGCCGTAGCTGCGGTCAGGAATAAAAAGAAAGCGATCGGCTGAACAAAAACACCCCATTTAGGAAGCCAGCCGCCAAACATATACGCACCCTGGGCAACGTCTAATGCTTGAAGATCGAGTGTATTAAAAACCATGATGACACCCATGATAGCTGCCCCCATGGTGATCTCGTAGGCGATCATCTGTGCCGCACCACGCATGCCGCCTAAAAAGGCATAGTTATTATTCGACGAGAACCCTGCCAGGACAACGCCATAGACACCCATGGACATCGCCGCAAATATAAAAATAAGGGCAATATTAAGATTGGCCGCTTGAAGCTGGATCGAATGACCATTTAAAATTAATTCTCCGCCGATAGGAATAGCAGCGAAACCAACCAGGGCAAAGGTAACAGATAAATACGGGGCGAGATTAAATAAGAAACTGTTAGCCCCTTCAGGGATGAATTCTTCCTTGCTAAGCATCTTCATCACGTCGGCAAGTGCGTGAAACATCCCCATGGCCTTAAAACCAAGGATGGACGCACGATTGGCGCCAATGCGGTCTTGCATGACAGCACTTTGCTTGCGTTCAACCCAGGTCAGGAGACCCGCGATATTAAACATGATAAACAAGGTGCCAGCGCTGAGGATGAATTTGATTAAAATGTCGCTCATGCTTTTAGTATCATCCCTTGGTCGGAAATCTTTTCATAGGTCATTTCAGAAAATGAAGCCATGCTTGCTGCGATATCTTTAAATATTTCCTGAGAATGTTGGTACGGCAACGGTGCTCCTAATTTGGCGCTTAGCAACGAAATGATTTCCCAATCGCCTTTGGATTCAGCCATGGGTAAAAATGCCGGCCAAATACGCTGAACTTTTTGCTGACAATTGGTAAACGTACCTTCTTTTTCTGCATAGACGCTGCTGGGAAGATTTAAATGGGCATAGCTGCACGTGTCATTGACATTGCTGCCTTGATAGACAAAGAGCTTTACTTTCTTAGCGATTTGTTCGACAGTCTCTTTACCAAAAAGCTTGACTAAATCATGACCAAAAACATACAGCACATCAATCTCGCCAGACTTGGCTTTTTGCGCGATCCCTGCCACCTCCGCATCGGCCTGAAGAATTTGCACAGCCCCTGCAGTATTGGGATTCTTGTCTGCTTTAATAAGAAGATTATCACTGTCCCCGGGCTTTTCAGGCACTCTAAAATCCACCTGTGCCCCTTTAAGAGTTTCTTTAAAAAATTTACGGATCACAAAAAGATCTTCATTGGTCAATTGTGCAGAAGCTATAACGCCAATCCTGTTGGTACGGTTTGAATCTTTGAGAGATTTAAAGGCTGTGCTCACGGTGTCAATCGCCTGATCCCATGAAATAATATCATCTTTAAGCTGCGGATGCTGAATTCTATTCTCATCGATAAATTTATAATTATAACGGCCCTTATCGCAAATCCAATAGTCATTAACTTCCGGATTGTGCCGAGGCTTCAGACGCATGACCCGTGCCTTCTTGTGTTGATGCGGCCGCATCTTGTCCCACTCGACGGTAATATTACATCCCATGCTGCAGCCCGGGCAAACGGATTTGGTCTGGGACAAATACCAAACACGGCATTTAAAACGAAAATCTGTATCCGTCAAAGCACCAACCGGGCAAATGTCGACGACATTACCGGAATAACTGTTATCCAATTGCTTGCCTGGATATACATCCAGTTGGGAATGATCGCCGCGATTAAATACGCCGAATTCACTGGTTTTGGTGATCGTATCCGCAAAACGCACGCAGCGGGTGCAAAGAATGCAGCGTTCCTGGTCAAGCATGACCGTGGGACCAATAGAAAAAGCTTTCTTTTCTTTTTTGACCTTCACGTCCCCCAGACGGCTATCATACTGCCCATGCTCCATGTAATAATCCTGGAGCTTGCATTCGCCTGCCTGGTCGCAAACCGGGCAATCGACCGGATGATTGACTAATAAAAACTCCAAAACAGTTTTACGGACTTCCAGCACCTTAGGGGAACTTGTTTTCACAACCATGCCGTCGGCCACTGGCGTATAACAAGCGATTTGTAATTTGGGCTGCTTCTCCACTTCCACCATGCAGATGCGGCAATTGCCGGACACGGGAAGCGCTGGATGATAGCAGTAACGGGGAATATCAATCCCCAATTTGTCTGCGGCCTGAATAATCGTTGTCCCAGCTGGGACCTCTACTTGTTTTCCATCAATGGTTAGATTCGGCATACCCCACCTTAATCTTAGCTTCAAACTCACCGCGAAATTTACTTACATAAGAACCAACTGACATGGAGACAGCGTCTCCAAAAGCACAAATTGTATTGCCCCCAATATTATTGACAATCCCGGGCAAATTATTTAAATCATGTTGGCGTGCCTGACCGTGATAAAGCCGTTTAACATTGCGGTACACCCATCCGCTGCCTTCACGGCAGGGAGAGCATTGTCCGCAAGATTCATGGGCAAAAAACCGTGCTGCAATCATCGCGGCCCAGACCATGTCTGTGGTATCGTCCATGACGATAATACCGCCTGAACCGGCCATGGAACCAATAGCTTTAAGAGAATCAAAATCCATTTTCACATCAAGTTGATCCGGTGTTAAAATCGGCGCTGAGATGCCGCCAGGGATCACTGCTTTAAGTTTACGGCCGTTAGGAATCCCGCCGGCATGGTCATAGATAATTTCACGTAAGGTTGTTCCATTGGGAAGCTCATAAACACCGGGTTTAACCACATGTCCGCTGACACAGAACAAACGGTTGCCGCCGTTTTTCTCACTTCCCAATTTCGCAAACCACTCAGCACCCTTATTGATGATCGGCGGCACGCAGGCAATGGTTTCGACATTATTGATAACAGTAGGGCAGCCAAACAAACCTACCACCGCTGGAAAAGGTGGCTTAAGACGCGGAAAACCTTTTTTGCCTTCGAGGGATTCTAACAAAGCTGTTTCCTCACCACAAATATACGCGCCAGCGCCAGGATGAACAACCACATCAATATCAAAAGCTGTACCCATGATCCCTTTACCTAAATATCCGCTCTTATAAGCTTCATCCACCGCTTCCTGCACACGCTGTAAAGATTTTATGTATTCTCCGCGGATATAAATATAGGCCTTATGGCTGCCTATGGCATAGCAAGTAATGATAATGCCCTCGAGAAGCGCATGCGGATCTAATTCAAAAATATATTTATCTTTAAATGTTCCGGGTTCACCTTCATCGCCGTTGATGACTAAATATTTCGGCTTTGGATTGGCTTGTGGGATAAAACTCCATTTGGTTCCCGTTGGAAAACCAGCACCGCCAAGCCCGCGTAAATTAGATTTTTTGACCTCATCAATGACAGCTGCCGGTGTCATTTGAGTGATTGCTTTACGCGCAGCCGCATAACCATTATCTTTTAGATAATTTGCAAGATGGTGTGAGTTTTCCTGGCCAAAACGCCGCGTGACAATTTTTTCCATTAACTATGAATGTTCCTTAATCAACTCGTCAATTTTCTTTTTATCTAAAAATCCTTTGTAATCTTTATTACACTGCATCATCGGTGCCAACTCGCATGCACCCAGACACTCGACGAGGCCAAAGCTAAACTTACCGTCAGGTGTTTTTTCACCGGGTTTAATTTTTAACCGTTCCTGAATATATTCAATGACTTCCTCTGATCCACGTAAGGCGCACGCGGTGGTCTGACAAACTGAAAAATGACATTTACCGATTTTTTCCTGGTGATATAAATGATAGAAAGCAACAACTTCGTGGACATGCACGACTGGAATACCTAAATAATCAGCCAAATTCTTTTCGGTCTCTGGTGAAATCAGTCCTTCTTTTTCCTGGACACAATGCAGCAAGGGTAAAAGAGCAGCGCGTCTTTGCTCATACTTGTTGGTGATTTTATCCAGTTCCTTTATGTATTCTGCAGTAAACATACCCATTACCTGTCTAATTCCCCTGCGATCATGTTGACTGAACCAAAGGTTGGAACGAGATCCGCCA
>JABDGZ010000047.1 GCA_013285735.1 Candidatus Omnitrophota bacterium
GCTGTTTCAACTAACGAATCCGTCACAAATTGCTTCCAACGTGTCTCATCTTTTTTTAATTCATACCCCTTGGGATACCCGCCGTAAAATAGAAATTCTTCTAAGCTGCACCCAAAAGCTTCTTGGCATTCCAAATAGGACCAATGGGTAAAACGTATAACTTCAAATCGTCCAGCTAAAGATTCTGGAAGCTTTTTTTGAATCAGAAACGCAGATGAACCAAGTAATACAACTTGGATATTATTTTTTTCATGGGTATCTTCATCCCAAAATTTCTTAACAACACTGGACCACCCTTCAATCTTTTGTATTTCATCGAGAACTAAAACAACCTTCTTCCCCCCTTTTGCTAATCTTCTTGCTTCATCCCAATGTTGAGCCACAAATCTATGATCAGGCGGGATAGGTAAATCTGCCAAGGCGTAAACATGGGGATTCCCCGATTCTTCTATCACCTGTAGAATCGCTGTGGACTTACCTACCTGGCGTGGTCCTAAAATGATTTGTATAAAATTTCTTTTTTCTTTTAATCGCTCAGCAATTGTTTTTGTTATTGTTCTTTTAAACATTTTCCATCCCCCAATTTCGTTCCATAGAATGAACGATTTCGTTCTATGTAATGAACGATTATACTACTACTATATTTAATGTCAAGACTAAACCTTCTCTGTCCTGCCGTAAAGTGTCGCCTCTGTTGTCAAATTATATATCCAAATGACGAGAAACTTGTCAATATCTACTCTCCCCTGTTCTAGCTGAAGCACATACCAAGATTTCCTTAATATCTGATGTATTTCCTTATTATACGTGTTATATTCCTTAACATTATGCATAATTTCCTTATTAAATATGCCTATAGGAAGTCATTATTAACAGATATTTCCGTATTTCCTAATGCTGAAATTTCCTTATTATTTTATTTTTCCTTAGTTAGTTTCCTTATTTAATTAAGGAATCATAATCCAGATTAACTACCTACGGATATATGAAATATCTGATGTTTCCATGTGTGTTGTAACTCGAATGGTGGCATTTTATAGATGATCCATATGTATTTCCTTAGTATAAACCATGCTCTTGCTGTTAATATCCGATAAGTTATCAGATATAGTTAAAAATAAGTGTTGACAAATTTCCTAAGTGATGTTAACATCTGTTATCAAATTTGAATGCCAATAAAGACCCTGGAGGAATCAATGGTTGATGATCCAAAGATAACAGAACGAGATGGGAAAAAATATTGTACTCTTCCTAATGGTAACCAGGTTGAGATCGAAGATGAGATCATCAATAATCCAAGTTGGGTTAATGTGGAAGATGCTGTAAAAATTATCGGGGTAGGGGACAGGCAAATCCGAAATCTTGCTGATAAAAATTCATGGGATAAGAAATATGCCTACATCAATAAAAAGCCTGTGGCCTATTATTTAAAATCACAGCTTGAGAGCTTTCAACGCGGCAGAATAACTGATGTCATCATACCCAAGGAGCCAGAATCTCAAAAAATAAATGCCGCGCGATCTCCGGAAACTCTAACAACCGGCAAGGGATTGATGTCGCAGGAAACATTAAATGAAATCGATCATGTTGTTAAAAAATTAGAGCCTTACATTGGCGACTTTTTAGAAACTTATAAAAAGAACCAAGAGCGCATCATAACCTTAGAAGAAAAAAAATCAACCGCTGAAAAGACTTCTGTATTTTGGAAAACAACCGCCATGTGGATTGGGGTAGGAGGATTGATTGCCTTTATCGCTTGGTTTAAGGCAGATCAAATCAATTCACATTTAAACAAGACAGCCGGGGATCTCTCAAGCAAGTATGAAGATACCCAGCAAGATCTTTACAATACCAAACTACTATTGACCCAAAAAGAGGATGAAGTCGCAAGGCTTCAATCAGCGCAAAACAACAGTCAATCTGTAAATGCCGCTGGTCCGGAAAGGAAGTAAGCCATGAACAAACCTATCAATGAAGTCATCGACAAAATAATTAAAGAGAGAGATGTTTCTTTAGAACAAATAGCAGGGGAGTTAGGCGTTTCATCAATGACCGTTTATAGATGGAGAAGGGGACAGGCTACACCTAAATCAAGGATAGTCCTAAGAGCTTTGACAAACTATATCAATCAGGCACCAGCAGTAAATTAATATGAACGATAAACCCTTATACACTCTTATCCCAAATAAAGCACTTGATGCCTTAGTGGAAAAAGGGGGATCACTATCAGACATTGTTGTCTATCAGGTCTTATGCCGTCACTACAACCTGGAAGATAATAAATGCTGGCCAAGCCTTAATTTAATCGCTAAACTTTCAGGGTGTTCCCAAAGAAACGTCCAGCGTTCCATCAATTTTCTTTGCTCAAGCGGAATGGTCCTCAGGCTTAAAAGCAAACACTCTAACAACACCTTTGAAAACAACTCTTACTTAATTCCTCACTTGGTGGCCTTTCAGATAGAAAAACTGTCCACTGAAAAGAAATCACCTAAAGTTACCCAGAAGATAACTGAACTTTCTGCGCTTGAAGGGTTCATTCTTAAATCAATTCAAGAATCTTTAGGTAAGGACAACATGTCCTTAGGTAGAGACAGAAAGTCCTTACTTAAGGACAAAAAAGCAGGAAGTAAGGACAGCAAGTCTGTTGGGGTAGAGACACAAAGTCCCGCTAACAATACTACTATTAACACTACTATTAACATCACTAAAAACGTTAAAGACAACGATGGAGAAATAACTGGATTTAATCAAAAAAGAAAATTGTCTGTACGAGGCTCCAGCCAACATATCAGCGAAATCGGTTCATTAATTCAGATAAAAAACGAAGGATTTGTTCAAGAAATAGCAAATGCTTTGAATGACCATAAATCCATACCATTTTTTAGAAAGATTGTCTCAAAATTCACAAGCCATGAAGACAGTATTTATAAGTGCTTGAGCCTTACAAGAGAAACGGACGAAACCGCTGGTATAAATACAAGCAGGGGAGCGGTGTTTACTGATCACATCAAAAGAGAAGCAGAAATGTTGGGAATTGAATTATAGTTTTGTGTCCAGAATACCTGTCGCCGCGTAGATTTTTTTCAACATCAGTCAACCATTTTTGATCCAAGATTCATGTAAATTATTTAACTAGAGACACACACCTTGTTTCATCGCAAATTTTTTAATTTACCATCTCAATAACCCGAACCAATGAAAGTATTTGACAAAAATCGACAAAAGTAGGATGATATCAAAAGTAAAACTTTAAAACACAGACCTAATGCACTAAAAGTGCTATTATTTGGTATCAGGAGAAAAAATGCCTCAAATCCTATTAAGAGTAGACGAAACAGAATTTCAGCTGATCCAAGAAAAGTCTTCTGAATTTGGTTTAAGTAAAGCTGCTTTTATTCGTCAAATTTTAAGGGAATATTTTCGGAAAACGCCTCAAAAAGAACAGCCGGTTAATAACCAAAAATATATTCGTGCTTTGGTTCCTATCTTGGCTGAAGCCTTGGGGCGGACGCAAAATCTTCTTGTAGGCCAAGCAAAGGCCACCCCGGATGCAGTTGATAAGCCTACTAAACTTGTTTACATTAAGCCTGAAGCAATCGAAGGGCTTTCAAAATATTTGCTAAAAATATACGACCAAGGGGTGCAATAGTGGATAAAGACCAACGAAATGAGTTAATCGCTTTATCTATTGGGTGGCTTGTTGTGGTTGTTTTCCAGTATTTTTTTTGTGATGCAGCCGCCACCTATATAAGTCAGCATTGGATTACGGATGGGGCCATTGCAAATAGTGCTGATTGGTTGGCAAGGTTTTTGACCGTAGTTAGGGACAAATTTTTCTTAAGTTTTTGTATAGGAATTTCATTTTATTTTGTAATCATTTTTACAAGTCAAGGCTGGATCGAATTTGCAGGGGCTTCTTTTGTTACAGTGATAGTTGGGGCATTTTTAAGTTCTTGGCCGTATTTTACGAAAACAGGACAGACTAATTGGGATGTACCAATATTCTTTTTGACATGTGTTCCAACAACTGCTGTGGCATGGAAATACCTTTATAAATGGTTTCCAAGGGACAAAGACACTGATGTAAAGATGGCTACGGTTGCGGCTAATCTTAAAGCTAAATCCCCGAAACAAGCTTTGGTTGAAGAAGCAAAGGAACTAAAGAAAGAGAATAAGCCGGTAGAGCAACCGCCTGTGCCTCCCAAAGAACCTCCGGCAGAGCCTACTCAAGAACCTTTTTGGAGAATTGATTAATGATGTCACTTAGGGGATTAGGGAATCTTTCTTCTGGAAGCGGAGCCGCTAAGCTTGCCGCTACCTATTATCAGGAATATTCAGCTGATTACTACGTTGAAGACTTGGACCATAAAGGCGTATGGATGGGACAAGGGTCAGAGGCTTTGGGCCTTGAAGGGGCAATAGAGCCAGATGAGTTTCAGTTATCCTTGGCCGGGTATGTGGCGGGGCATGAAGTAAAGAATGCCGGCAAAGAAAACCGCCAAATGGGTTGGGATCTTACCTTTTCAGCCCCAAAGTCTGTATCCATCGTTTGGGCTGGCGCAGAGGCCAGCCACAAGCAGGAAATCGAACAAGCACATCAAAGGGCTGTTGAATGTGCGTTTGAGTACCTAGAGGCCAATGCGTTCACAAGAAGAGGGGCAGGCGGGGTTATCCATGAAGATGCGAAGCTTGTTGCTTCCAGGTTCAACCATTACACCAGTCGTGAAGGTGATCCACAGGTACATTCGCATGTGGTTGTGTCCAATTTTTCTGTTAGGGAAGATGGAACAGTAGGGACCATTGACAGCAGGACTTTTTATGAAAATAAAATGGCAGCAGGGGCGTTGTACCAAGTTGAGCTTGCCTGGCAGATGCAGAAACTTGGCTATAAAGTTGAGCAGGGAATTAAGGGGACATTCAGATTGACAAATGTTACAGAGGAAGCAGAACGGGTTTTTTCCAAGAGGGATCAGCAGATCGATACTTTAGCTAAAGAGCGTGGCATTGAAAGTTATGCAGGTACACGGGGCATAGTGCTTGCGACAAGGGCCAATAAGGTTAATTGTGATTTATCAGAAAGAGAAGAGACATGGGGGCAGGAAGCCAGGGAGCATAGTGTTCATCTTAATATTGAGCGTGATCTGCCGGATAGGATTTCTGTTAAAAGTGCTGATCGCATATTATCAGAAGTAAGTCAAAAGCTCACTGTGGGTCATTCGACCTTTAAAGAAAACAGCTTATTACGCGAAACAGCCCGGTCTTCCATGGGGTCACGAAGTGGAGCTGAGGTTTTGGATTTAGTTCAAGAGGCTAAAGGCAGAGGATATGTTGTTAGTCTTGAAAATGGTTTATTGACTACTCCGGACATGGCTAAAGTAGAGCTTAATATTATGGCTCGAGTTGAGCGCATGGTAAATCATCAGCATTATGGTGTAAGTGATGATCAAATTATTAAAAATGGTATTAATGTTGGTGAAGGTAAGAAGATGGATTTTAGTTATGAACAGCGGGTTGCTATACGTATAGCAACCCAAGCGGGAGGTTTGGCAGTTATACAAGGTCTGGCAGGGACAGGAAAATCAACTATGCTTGCGGCGGTTCGTGAGTCGTATAAGCAGGAAGGCTGGAAGGTGCAAGGTATCGCTCTGGCCGCGGTGGCAGCGCAGAATCTTCAAAAAGAATCAAGGATTGAATCTCAAACAATAGCTTCATGGCTAAATCCCAATTTAAAAATAGACGGCCACACCGTTGTTATTATGGATGAAGCAGGGATGGTTGGATCAAGGCAGATGGCCGACGTCATACAGAAAGTAGAAATAGCTCGTGCAAAGCTTATTTTGGTGGGGGATGAGCGTCAGCTTCAGCCGATTGCGGCCGGCGGCATCCTTCATGCGATTGACCAGAAGGTGATTCAAATTGCCCCGGGGAATTCGGCAGTTATGAAAGACATTTGGCGCCAGCGGGAAGAGTGGATGAAAGATACAGTGATGCTGGCGGCCCAGGGACGTACAGGGAAAGCTTTGGATGCATTGGCAGAGAAGGAAAAGATTAATTTTTATGAAAATTCGTCTCAAGCGCGGACTGCGCTGGCGGATGAATTTATAGCAAAACACAGGAATGATTTTAGCAAGGGGATTGTATTAACTAATACAAGTTTTGACGCACAAAGAATAAATACAGAAATCCGTACTAAACTACAGGATCAAAAGATTGTCGATGAGAATGGCATTGAGTTTGATAATGGTTCCAGGACAATTGATATAGCAAAAGGCGATAGGATCATTTTTACCCGGAATGATTATAATTTAGACGTTCGTAATGGCCAACGGGGAATTGTTGAGAACATTACGTCAAAGGGCGTTATTAAAGCGGTGTTTGATAATGGCCAAACGAAAGAAATCAATGTGCAAAAATACAACCACATTGAGTATGGTTGGGCCACAACGACGCATAAGGCACAAGGGATGACGGTTGATAGAGCATTTGTGTATGGGTTTGCCAATGAGTCAATGGCTTCCCAGCAGGCAACGTATGTACAAATCAGCCGGGCGCGCGAGGAAACAAAACTTTATATAGTGGCAGGTGAACGTGGCGTTGAACGCGAAGGGATGTCGGTCAAGATGAATGCACAGCACCAAGAAGAGGCGTTAAATCAGATGAAAAAATGTTGGTCACATAATGCGGCCAAAGATACCACGTTGGAACATATATCAAAAGAACAAAAAAGGGCAATCAAGGAGGAGTTGGAGAGTGATTTGCGGATAGAACAGCATTTGAATCAGAGCAAGGGGAAATCTTTGGGGCGAGAATTTGGAATGTAATAAATTAAAGGAGGTCAAAAAATATGGTGCGCATAGACGATTGTATTAATAAGGAAACAGGAGTAAAGGAAAAACTATCATTTGAGCTGTCATTTTTTATGGATCAATTAAAAGAAACTGTCATAGATTCTGCCGGGATTGGTTGGATTTTTGAGGATGGATTTTCTAAAGTACGGAACGTTATTGCTGTTTTGATTCTTATTTATGTGCGTTGGTGGATACGGTTATTTATTTTTTGTGTTGCAGCATTATTTGTAGGGAAATTTATATTTCACGTAAAATAATTGAATTCAAGGTGTGTTTTTAATACGGGACAAAGTTTTGGTAATTGACTTAAGATAGGGAAGAAATATGTCAAAACAAAAAAGATATTCGTTTTCCGTTGTTGAAATGGCAATAATGAACCCAAAACGAAAAGGTTTTAGAGGTGGTAGGGTAGAAGTTTTTGACAATAAAGATAGGGGCGATGGGTACGCTTCATATGAAGCCAATTTTCTCATTCCTGAAGAATTCTTTGAATCTTTCCGTGCTGTATGGGATGAAAAGCGATCTGATAAAATGCCGTTTATAATTTGGGATTATAAAGAAGTGAAAAGGGATAAGGTTTGCTTTAAGATCGAATAGTTTTAAGAGCAACTTTCAGTGGCTATTATTTTAGGTATTAATTCTCTGTTTGTGGTATATTCAATTTTTTACTTGTGTGGTATTTTTATGTTGGTGGGGGGATTGTTGGGTAGAAAATTCTTATCGTACAATCAGGGATATAATACGTAGATTAAAAAATGAGACATTTTTATGCGTATATTACTCGTTGAAGACGAAAGAAAATTGTCAGATGTTATTAAGCGGGGCCTCAAAGAGGTTCATTATGCCGTAGATCATGCAAATAACGGTGATGATGCTCTTTTTTTAGCTGAAACGAACCCGTATGATCTGATTATTCTAGATATCATGATACCTGGAAAAGATGGGATCGCTATTTGTCGAAACTTAAGGAAAAAAAAGAATGATACACCGATCCTCATGCTTACAGCGCGTGATGATGTGGAAGATAAGATTTCTGGTCTTGATGCTGGTGCTGATGATTATCTGACAAAGCCATTTTCATTTCCTGAGTTTTTAGCTCGAGTACGAGCTCTGCTTAGACGTAAAAATACAGAAAAATCACCCTTACTTAAGGTTGCGGATTTAGAACTTGATCAGCGATCACGAAAAGTAACTCGTGCAGGTAAAGTCGTTGAGCTTACACCAACAGAATATTCTCTTTTAGAATATTTAATGATTAATACAGGACAGGTACTAACTAGGACAATGATCTCTGAGCATGTTTGGAATGATGATTTTGAAACATTTTCTAATGTTATTAATGTCTACATTAATTATCTTAAGAAGAAAATTGATAATGGTCATACCAAACAGCTAATCCATTCTCTGCGAGGAGTAGGGTATACCCTAAAGGAAGAATGAAAACTCGCTCAATACGTTTTAAAACAACTGTTCTTTACTCAAGCGTTTTATGCTTGATTCTTACTTGTTTTAGCATTTATCTTTTTGATACAGTTCACCAGACTCTTTATGGGGAAGCAAAACAAGATTTGAAGGTGAAGGCTGGACAGATTGATGCATTTATTGATGCCTATGCGTCTATTACACCGAAGAATTATACGTATGCGACTTCTTTAATGAATCAATTCTTATCTGCGAGTGATGAGAATGCCCCGGGTAAAGAGATCATTGAT
>JABDGZ010000048.1 GCA_013285735.1 Candidatus Omnitrophota bacterium
CAATAAACAGGCATTAAAGCCCCACAACCAACGGATATCGCCAGATGACAAAGCCCCGCAGATAACAACACCCGCCGACCAGGCGATCGTCATTAATGTCAGATGAATAGTGCTCACCTGCGAAGGTACCCATGGCACCACGTTTTTTAAAAAATTCTTCTCGTACGGGACAAGAAAATGAACCAGGTGGCGGTCATTGCCTGTAAGAATTTTATTTTTTGATAAAGAAATTATTGTCATCGTTTGGCTCCTCCTGAATGTTTGATAAATGAATTTTATGGCAGCTAAGATTAACGCAGCATGAACAGAAGATTAAAATTATGTGTGAGTCTGGAGACTGACTTGACTCATCCGTTGATTTTCAATAAGATGTAAATGATGAAAAGAAAATTCCAACTAAACAAAGAAGCATGGATTTTCATTTGTCTGACGGTCTGCAGCGCTTTAGTTCTTTTTAAGTACGTCAACCTTATCCCTCAAGTAGATTACAACTTTTTCTTTTCAAACTCTGACCCTCAATTCAAAGATGAGAATTCGATTTCCCGTTTGTTTAAAAGAAAAGACTCTTTGCTGATCATCAATGCAGCAGGGCCCATTAAATCAAAAGAATATATGCAACACGTCCGTGACCTTAGTACGTCTCTATTAAAATTAGGAGGCATCGTCGGGGTGAAAAGTATCGCGCACGGCCCCAACGGACTGGAAGATGCCATCCAAGGCCCTTTATGGAACCGCCTTTTGATCTGCAAAGATCAACAATCCACTAATATCATTGTCTTTCTCAAAGATTATTCTTCCCATGCCGTCATTCCTATTATCGAAAAACTGACTCTTAAATCTTCTCAAAATAATTTTCACTTAATCATGTCCGGCCCCCCTTATATCGTGGAATTAATCAGCCGTCACCTACTCAAAGATATAAGAGTCTTTAGCCTTATGGTCCTGATTATATTTGGAATAGTTGTCCTGCTCATTTTTCGTTCCACCGGAATCCTATTGGGAGCGGTTATCAGTTGTATCAGCGCCTCCATGTGGACCTTAATGATTGTTCATTTACTAGGCATCAAAATCGGACTCCTGACGGCCAATTTAGCCACGATTGTATTTGTCTTGACCCTGTCCCATATCATTTTCTTAACCTATAACTGGAAATATGTCCTTTCTCAACACGAACATGCCTCTCCGGTTAAAGAAGCCATCCACCTGACTATTTCACCTTCTTTTTGGAGTATGATGACAACCCTACTGGGCTTCTTAAGCCTTCTTTCTGTTCCAGCACAACCTTTGAAAGAATTAGGAGCATCTGGTGTGGCCGGTGCCCTGGTCGCCATCAGTGTTGCCTACGGTGTTTACCCCTCTTTTCTCCGTTGTGTTGAACCATCCACTTCAAAAAATAATAGCCTCGACCGTTATCAGGTAAAGGTCGAAAGATTCCTTGAACAAAAAAAGAAATTAACCGTCATAAGCATTTTCCTCTTGTTCTTCATCGCTTTACCAGGAATATGGCACGCTGATTCTGATCCCAGCCTGATCTCATTTTTTACAAAAAATAGTGAACTTGAACGGGGTTTAACCTACATTGACCATCATGGAGGCAGCAGCCCCTTGATCCTGATAGTCAAAACAGCAACGGGAGAAAAACTTGATACTGATGAGTCTTACCGTAAACTCTGGAAATTACAGCGGTCATTGGAACGGTACAGCCAAGTTGGGAGTGTTATTTCTTTACCTGTGCTGATGGCTGAAGCCAAACGCAACATCTTAGCTTCGCTGCTGTCCTGGGAAGGGCTTTTGAACATCCTGCGGCAACCCCAGTTTGACGGGATTGCCAAAAGTTTTATTACCGATGATCACAGGCAAGGACTTTTTTTATTAAGGATGAATGAATCAAATCGAACAATTCCCAGACTCAAGGTAATCGAAGAAATCAAAAAAATAGTTTATGCCTATGGATTTGTCCCTGAATTAGTCGGAGGAACTTATAGTTTGCAGGGACACTTAGCTAAACTGGTGGCTTCCAGTATTATATTCGGACTTGGACAATTGATCATCATTTTTGCCTTTATCGCATGGGCGATTTCAAGGTCCCTACGTATCGCCTTTGCGATCACATTAAGTATTTGCGTCATTCCTGTCATTGTCCTAGGTGTGATCGGATGGTTTCACGTTCCCCTTGATATCATCTCCGCACCGGCATGCAACATAGCCCTTGGACTCGGCATTGATTCCATGATCCACATGGTCAGGGCCTATCGGCGGCTAAAACCTCAGAATAATAAAGATGCCCAGGCTTGGGCTAAAATCAGGCACCGATTCTGGCAGCCAGTATTGACCTTTACCCTGGTCATGGTCCTGGGTTTTGGTATTTTCAGTTTTTCTGAATTTCCTTCGACCCAACGGTTTGGCGTGTCTGTTGTATTTGGAGCACTCATTGCCTGCATGACCGCTTTATTTGTCATGCCCACAACAGCTCAATTAAATATTAAAAAGCAAGATTAACTAAAGTGACTGGTTGCTGATGATCTGGCTGTGCCTCTGATGTGCTTGAATGGGCTATTGGGCTTGGACTAACTGATGTGTTTGAATTGGCTACTGAATTTGTATTCGCATAATTCTTAAATTGATCCTCATTGACATGAGAAGATTGTTGATGACATCCCTGTAAGAAAATAAAAAATAAAATACAAATACAAAGAAGGATATTCACGCTTCAATCTCCTCACTTTTTAACCTTGCTATATTAACGCCAATGACCTTGCCTCCAGACATATCGTTGGTATCTCGGACGCCATACCCAATGTCCTGGAATCCAAACAGCCCCAGGCCATGGAGCAACAGTTACGACCTCGTATTGCGGAGGCGGTGGAGGCGGCGCCATCGGGGTGACTGTTGCCACACAACCGCTTAGAACAACCAATGTTGTCATTATTAATAAAAATCTTTTCATCCTTTATCCCCTTTACTCTTCATCTTCCCAAACATACGGTAAATCGTTTGGGGTTTTACCCATTAAAAAATCGTCATCCTCTTGAAACAACCAATCCGAAATTCTAATTTGACTGCGTCGATCCATGACCTGTGTCTTGTTTTTCATAATCCCTCCTTGGTAAAGGATCCGTTGCTGCTTTTTCTGGTGTTAGATTAACAAAAGGAAGATGAAAATAAAATGAAGTCAAAATTAAAAATAAAAGCTTCTAGGCGGGAGCTTCTGGCCCTGCAACTTCACCTTCAGGGAGCTTGTTTTTGATTGTCATCATCAGGGGGATAGATAATAAAAATATAATCGCCATAAGGATAAAGATATGATTGAAAGACAACATCTGGGCTTGCCGGTCAATCTCGGCACTAATGGAAATAAGTGCAGCTTTTTGTGCAGACAAAGTACTCATCCCATGATGCTCAAATCCATGGCTTAATTTTGCAACCCAATGACGGACAAGAGGATTATACGGTGTTATATGTTCAATCATGACACTTCGATATAATGTATCCCCATTGCTCAAAAGAGAAGCTGCAATGGCAATGCCCACACTACCCATAATTTGACGCGTCACATTATAAAGGCCAACGGCCGCTGTCATTTTAGGTTTATCTACTGTAGACAAGACTACTGTACTTAAAGCGACAAACATCATCCCAAACCCCATGCCTTGGAATAATTGAGGGATGAGCATATCGCTGCCATTGACATCCAATGATAAATGGGCAAACTGCCAATAAGAACATACCGTGATCGCAAGTCCCACTAAAAGGATTGTCCGCGGCCCCCATGAATTATACAAACGACCTGCCAAAGGCATGGCAATGGCCATGATTAAACTTCGAGGTATTAAAATCATACCTGTTTGTGTTGCCGAATAACCTAATTGCTGCAAAAAAAGCGGCTGTAAAAATAAAGTGCTATAAAGGCATAGACCAAATACAGCACCTACAAGCGTGCCGCAGATAAAATTCACATCTTTAAACAGCGACAGATCAACAACTGGTTTCTCAACAGTTAACTCACGCCAGATAAATAAAATCATACCGACGACTGCTATCACTGTTGACCAAACAATCAAGCTTGAATCATACCACCCTTTATCTTGGCCCTTTTCAAAAATAATTTGCATGGCCACAAAACTGATGGTCATCAGGACCAACCCCAGCCAATCGATCTTCCCTTTTTCCCGCACTAAAAAGGCGGGTTCCTGAATATAACGCATCGCCAACCAAAAATTTATAATACCTATCGGAACATTAATATAAAAAATCCACGGCCAGGAAAAATTATCGGTGAGCCATCCCCCCAAGGCAGGGCCAAAGGCAGGACCTATAACAACTGCCATGCCATAAATCCCCATGGCCAAGCCCTGTTCTTTCTCAGCAAAGGTTTCTCGCAAAATAGCCTGTGATATAGGAAGCAAAACGCCACCGCCTATGCCCTGGATAACGCGAAAAATAATCAAGGAAGGTAAATCCCATGCCAAACCGCAGAGCATGGAACTGGCTGTAAATATAAAAATACTGAATAAATAAAACGGCCTGCGGCCAAAACGGGCGCTTAAAAAAGCAATAACAGGCATAACGATGACCGATGAAAGGATATAACCTGAAGCGACCCAAGTGATTTCTTCGACGGATGCACCAAGGTTCCCCCGCATATACGGCAGGGCCACATTGACAATACTGGTATCAACGGCACTCATGATGGCCCCGAGTAAAACTGTCAGGCACACCATCCATTTATTATGGTCAGCTTGAAGCATCTTATCCTTTAGTTGTTCGCAAATCGACCTTGGGTGCCGCAGATAATCCAGGCCAAAGGGGATATTGGGGATCCTGATGGTCGAGAATAATTTTGACAGGAATACGCTGAACCACTTTAATATAATTTCCCGTCGCATTTTGTGCGGGCAGCAAACTAAACGTCTCCCCTGTACCGGCCTGGATACTATCGACCCTGCCTATAAATGTCACACCAGGGTAAGCATCCACATGGATCTCAACCGGATTACCAGGCCTCATGCGTTTCATCTGAGTTTCTTTAAAATTAGCTGTGATCCATACATTACTGGAAACCACTGACAATAACGGCTGCCCCACCTGCACATACTGCCCTTGCTCTACCGATCGTGCGCTGACCTTGCCATCAATCGGAGCTATTATTTTGGTGTGTTCTAAATCCAATTGGGCAAGATTCAGCTTGGCCTTAGCATGCATGGCTTGTGCCTGGGCATTCCGCACACGCAAAGACGTATGATCAAATTCCTGTTTAGAAATTTCCTGACGGGTTAGTAATTGTTTATACCTTAAATTATCCCTCAGGGCTTCTTGCAGCTCAGCTTGGGCTGCAAATGCATCTGCCTGGGCCATGTCCCGTTTATAGGTATAATCCTTATCATCAATACGCGCTAAAACGTCTCCGCTTTTGACCATCTGATTGTCCTTGACCAACACCTCAATGACTTGACCCTCCACTTGCGCGCTCACAGGCGCAATATGGCCGTCGACAAAAGCATCATCAGTGCCTTCAAAACAGAGGAATTGATAAAAGGTATACCCAAAGAAAATTAAAAAAGCCAAGACCCCTGTGATCAAATACTTTTTAGGCACATTTTTTAAAAATGCTGGAGCATTCATATTATTCCCTTCCTTCGTTAGATAAATCAAATTGCCTTGGATTACCCAAAGCACCAAAATAATTCAATTGAGCTTGATCATATTGCGCCAAGGTTTGAACGTATTTATCTTTTGCATCAGCAAGAGCATCCTGCGCATCGATCAGCTGCAAATTATCCCCTAAGCCCGCCGTAAATCTATCCTGTGCCAAATTTAATTCCTGCCGCGCGAAATCTTTGACCTGCTTGACTGCATCCACCTGAGCACGGGTAGAAACCAGGGTCGCCAGTGCCAGGCGTACGTCCTCTTCTATTTTCCAATTCAAATCATCAGCTTTGATTTTCTGTTCTTCGTTAAGTCCTGCCTTTTCCTTGATATCTCCGCTGATGCGGCCACCTTCCCATATAGGCAATGAAATCCTCACCATCGCATCTGCAGCATTAGCAGCATCATGGTCCGGCGTTATTCCTGTTTCTCCCCACTCTCCCACCACATCAATTTTGGGAAGACGCTGACGTTGGCTGGCTTTTAATTCTGTAAGGGTATAATCACTGTTGGCATTGGCCACACGCATTTCCATACGTTCTTGCCTAGCTTGATTGATGGCATCATCCACGGTTAAATAATTATGTTTTTGGTTCTCCAACACATCAGTTAATTCAATAGGCTGTGATAGAGGAATCCTGACCAGGCGTTTTAATTCCAGTTGTGATTTGATTACGTTTAAACGCAATTCTTCTTGCCGGGCATTCTGTTGGGCTAATTGTGTACGGCTGCGCGCCACATCCACGGAAGAGGCAAGTCCCGCATCCATTTGGTGCAAAGATAATGACAAAAAATGATCTGCAAGGCGCACATCCTCATACGAAGAAGAAAGTTCTTGAGCATATCCCAAGGCCTGGATATACGCCAAACTAGTCGCTAAAACGACCTGTTGTGAGGCCAGCTCAATTTCCAATTGAGAAGCCTTCCATTTCATTTTTCCTGCCTGAGCATGGGCCAGTGCCGAGAAATCTAAAATCCGTTGGGAAACCATGATCCTTGCATCAAAAGTATTGAATGGACCAAGTACCCCGACGCCAGCAAAACCTAAGGCCCCGAAATTCTCCCACCATGTACGCTGCTGGGAGGCCACGGCGTCAATTTGCGGCAAAAGATCCGCATCCCAAACAGTATGCTGTCCCTGGGCCTGTTGGGCACGGGCTTGGGCTAATAGAACGTCGACATTATTTTTCAACGCCAAATCAATGCATTGCTTGAGGCTCAAGGGCATGACATCTTGCGCGGCATAGCTTAGAGACGTAGCAAAAACAGAATAAACCAATACTCCCACTAAAAAATATTTCTTCATTATAATCACCGTTTAATGTCACCAGTCCTGTTCCTCAAACGTGTTAATAAATCATTAAATGTTTTCTTTTCGGCTGCACTAAACACAACACAAATATCATGGACATGCTTGTAATACCCCGGCAGCAATTCCTTCAACAATTTTTCTCCTTGGGGCAATATTTTGACCATGTTGACCCTGCGGTCATGCGGATCATTAGTCCGTTCAACCAATCCTTGATTAACAAGACTGTCGACCAATCCAGTAATATTCGCACGGCTGACTAACATCAACTGACTGATCTCATTTTGCTTGCAGGCTTTTGCCTGGCTGCGGCTTAAAATCATCAAAACAGAAAATCCAGCCTTGGTAATCCCGTAAGGGCTTATCTTCTCTGCCATATAGCCGGAGACAATATCATAGGTATAAACCAGGTTCAAAAGTATCTCTACCGAAGACCAATTAAATTCAGGATACTTGCTGCCCTGCTTCTTCACCTGACTCCAGTAATACTCGCCCCTGTAATCGATGCCTTTATTTTTGGACATGATG
>JABDGZ010000049.1 GCA_013285735.1 Candidatus Omnitrophota bacterium
GCAATGTGGGGATTTCTTATTTTATTGAGAAAAACTAATCTGTCCTGACGGACAACTAACTATAAAGGCAAAGGAGAAGGAAAATGAAGGAATCTAAGTATTTAGAATTCGTCCATGTGGAAGATAAGCCTAAAACAAAAGTATGGGAAGTTAAGCGTAAGGCTCTTGAAATTTCCAATGACGGAATAAGTCTTGGTTACATTAAATACTTCGGACGTTGGCGACAATATGCTTTCTTCCCGCATGAAGGAACAGTTTGGAATCACGAATGTCTTATGGATATAATTCTGTTTCTTAATTACGAAAATGATTTACGTAAAAATTAATCTCTTGTGACCATAAGGCAAAGGAGAAGGAAAATGAGCTATGAAGAATTAAAGGACAGGTATCTAAACGACCCAGAATTTTATCACCTTTGCAAATTTTTAGAGAGCATGATTTATAAAAACAATTTTACTCCGTATGAATTAAAACAGGCAGCTTTCTTTGCATCATTAAAATTTCAAATGGAAAATGTGGATAAAGTTAATCTCTTGTAACCATAAGGAGCGTGGGGAATGAAAGTAAGATGCACATGTGCCGCCTGCATAACCATAGAAGACCCAGAAATGGTTCATTGGATTGATGTAGAGGAACCTAAATCTGAATGTACTTGTGGTTATATGAATGGATTTAGGCACGTTACCGACCCAGATTGTAAGATTCATAAAAGAGTATTTGGTGTTAAATCCCCCAACACTTCGGAGGAAGGGAAATGATATTGTTAAGCCATAGAACGCCAGTAGCTAAGAAAGATTACTCATGTGATGCCTGCGTTTGGATATTTGAGAGTGATTATCGTCATGGACTTACAATATCTGAATACCGTTCAATAGTTAAGGCTCAAAGGAATGGATGTAAAATAAGGGCAGGAGAAAAATATATTTATCAAGCTAGTATTAATTATGGTGATTTTTGTACTTTTAGAGCTATACCAGCCATATTTGATATTTGCATTAAGTACGATATGTTTGAATGTGATTAAATCAACCAACGGGTCGGGGGGATAGGATGAAGACAACCATAAAACAAGGAGGTATCAAATGAGTGTAGACACAGATTTAAACCGTATTGCTACAAGCTTGGAGGAAATCGTGAAACATCTAAAATCGTTAGGAAATCCAGGGAAAGAGTTAAATGCAGCACCTAAACCGGCAGCAGTTAAAAAAGAAAAAGTAGTGGAAGCGCCACCACTACCGCCAGAAGATCCATTAACCGGTGAACCGGTTGTACAGCACACGCCAGAAGACGTACACTTGGCCTGCCAGGCGTTTATGGAGAAGAATGGGGTTGAAGCCATTAAAGCGTTAATGATCAAGCATGGGGCAAATAAGGCCAAACCAACCATATCCAGTTTAAAGCCTGAGAATTATGCAGCCTTAATTGCAGAGGCTCGGAAAGGTTAAAATGGAGACTACACATTCAAGTGTGGGGGCTTCATCTTGTGAGCGCTGGTGGAATTGTCCGGGCTCCGTTAAACTCGTTTCAACTCTTCCCCCACAGGAGCCAAGCGAGTATGCTAAAGAGGGTACTAAATTACACGCTGTGGCCGCTTACGCTTTACAAAATCACATGACTGCTGCATCGGCAGCGGAAATGATGATCAATTCAGGTCGTTTCCTTGATGTTATGGCAGGGGGGATTGATTTTGATCAGTGTGATGCAGTTCAAGTGTGTATTGATACAGTCAGAGAAGACTTGGTCAAATACCGAGGCGCACAATTGGAGATTGAAAAACAATTTCAATTAACCAGTATACATCCGGACGCTCGCGGGACCAATGACGCTAACATCGGAGTATTCTTGAAAAAACTCATTGTCTATGACTACAAGTTCGGTCGTGGGGTGAGTGTTGAAGTCGAAGAAAATAAGCAGATGATGTACTATGGCCTTGGGGCTAACCAAGAAGGAGACTATGATGAAATTGAACTCGTCGTCATCCAACCGCGGGCGATACATAGGGACGGCCCCATCCGTAGATGGGTGTTACACAAATCCGAGCTCTTGGCTTTCGGTGAACAGCTTAAGGCACATATTAGTGCTACAAGTAGCCCGACAGCGCCATTGGTCTGCGGGGACCATTGCCAAAAATACTTCTGTCCAGCACTTGCCGTCTGTCCCGCCGTTAAGCAAAGAGTGGGGGAAGTCGCGGTCGGAGTCTTTGACGAGCCAGTACGGACTCTGCCAGCGCCCGAAACTCTTAATTCCAATGCACTTAAGAAGCTGTTGGACACGATTCCTATTATCGATGCCTATACCAAGTCGGTTGAGGCGTATGCTTTATCTGTCCTCAATAACGGAGGCAAGGTTGAAGGTTATAAACTGGTTCAAAAGAAATCTAATCGCCAGTGGAAAGATGAAGAAGTAGTTAAAAAGAAATGGCCGAAAATAGCCGTGCAGACAGTGGAAAAAGTATTGAGCCCGGCTCAAGTAGAGAAGTCTTTGGCCGAGGTAATGACCAAAAAAGAAGCGGTTAAAATAGTTGAAGACTTCTGTTTTAAACCCGATGCCGGAGTGACTCTGGCAGTTTCAGAAGATCCTAGAGAGGAGGTACGACCAAAACTAGAAAGTGTATTTCAACCGATGTCAGAGAAAATGAAAGATGATTCAATTTTTAGTTAACTTTTAACCTGGAGAACCCAATGAAAAACGAAAAAATACCATTCAAAACAGTCATTGTCACCCCCGTGTTCAGACTTTCTTACCCGAATGTTTGGGCACCAAAGTTTAATCAATTAGCTAAACGCGATCAGTATGATATTCAAATGCTTTTTGATAAGAAAACTGATCGCGAAGCATTAAAGCCGATGCTTGATTTGATGCAGCAATTAATAGTCCATAAATGGGGGACAAAGCCACCGGCTTTTTTATCCCCCTTCAAAGATGGCGACACCATGAAAAATTCAGCAGGCCAGTTATTGAAAGATAAGAACCCTGCTTTCGAGGGTAAAATTATTTTATCTTCTTGGAGTAAGTTACCGCCCGGCGTTATGGACCCCACAGGCAAGAACCCCATCACTCAGCACGATGAGATTTATGGTGGTTGCTACGCCCGCGCACAGCTTAATGGTTATGCGTATGAGAAGGGGCAGAACAAAGGCGTACTTTTTGGGTTGCTACATCTCCAAAAGATTAAAGACGGTGACGCATTTGGCAATCGTACACGTCCAGAAGAGGCTTTTGTAGTGGTAGGCGGTGCAGATAGTTTAGCGGAACAAACCGCAATAAATGATGGACTATTTAACTAGGAGAAAAGTCATGTCAGAATCAAAATATGATGGTGGAGGTAATGAAAAACGCCCCGATTGGTCAGCGGATCAGACCAAGGTTGTCTGGAATATGCTCAAGCGTCAACGAGATCAAGCCCGTATCGTTGATGTAGAAACTGATTTGGTTATGCAGGCAATCGAAGCTGCACCTGAATTAGAGTTTGCTATGCAAAAAGCATTTAATTTGCAGCAGCCGGCTAATATGCAAGGCCCAACGGCAGCATTGAAACGATAACATTGCCGGGTGCCTTAGCCACAGTGGGGTGTGGCGGGTTAAATGACTTGGATTCAGCCTGGTAGGTTGGAGGTGATTTATCATACATTTAGACTTTGAATCTCGCAGTGAGGTTGATATTTGGCAATGTGGCGCATGGGCATACTCATGCCATCCGTCGACGGAAATACTGTGTTTAGCCGTTGCTCTGGATAATAAAGAAATCAAACTCATGCGAAAAGAAGACTTTTATGGGGTTACTACTGCTCCGGTTGAATATATTGAATTTTTTCGTGAGGCAGTAAAGTATCAAACCTTTCACGCTCACAATGCGTTTTTCGAGCAGTGTATGTACCAAAACATCTTAGTTAAAAAATACGGATGGCCGCGAATCCCCATTAAGCAATGGCGTTGTTCGATGGCAAAATCTCTCGCATACGCCCATCCACAAAGTTTGGATAACGCAACTCAAGCTTTAGGCGCAATGCACCAAAAGAATAAAGCTGGTAGGGCAATAATGCTCAAGCTTTGTAAACCCAATAAGAACGGAGGATGGAATGAAGACCCCGAAGATTTCGAAAAACTCTATCAATATTGTATTGACGACGTTGCTGCCGAACGGGAAATCGATAGACTCTTGCCTGATCTTATCCCTCAAGAACAAACGTACTGGTTCTTGGACCAGCTCATCAATCAACGCGGCATATCGATTGATACCGGATCGGTTAAAAAAGCTCTCGACTTTATTCATACCTACAGTGAAAATCTCAACAACATTGTCTTCGAACAAAGTGGTATGCAACTCGATAGGGTTACCCGACGGCAGGCAGTTCTCGATTGGGTCAGATCACAAGGAATCGAAATCCCAGGCTATACCAAGGGGGATGTTAAAACAGTGCTTGAGGGAGAAATTCCAGAGGCAGTTAGAATTGTCCTCGGGGCTAAACTTGAATTGGGTAAAACGAGTGTTGCTAAGTACGAGGCTCTCCGCAATAGCGTTGGAGACGATGGACGAATTAGAGACACCCTTATATATCATGGAGCCACCACAGGCCGCTGGACCGGAAAATTGTTCCAGCTCCAAAATCTCCCCAAAAGCTCTATCAAAAACACTGAGCAAGCCATTGCCCTGCTTAAAAACCAAACGCTCGAAGGCTTTGAAATCTTCTACCCGGACGTGATGGGGGCTTTATCTAGTTGCATTCGAGGAATGATTATTGCATCAGAAGGTTGCGAATTGTTTGTGGGGGACTATAATGCTATCGAGGCGCGGGTTTTATTCTGGCTTTGTGAGGAGGAATATGGGCTTAAACAGTACCGAGATGGAACAGATATTTACGTCGATATGGCAAAGAGGATCTATGGTGGAAGTGATATATCTAAACTCCAGCGTGATCTTGGTAAACGAGCTGTCTTGGGGTGCGGGTACGGAATGGGTCACGTTAAATTTGCTCAGACTTGCGCTGCTCAAGGCCAACCCATTACCGGAGACCTCGCAGAACGCGCTGTTAAGGCGTATAGAGACACATATGGAAACGTCTGTCGTGGGTGGTATGCTCAGGAAAATGCCGCCATCAGCGTTTGTCATACCAAGCAAAGTGCATATTGTGGGCGGATCATCTGGAAAATGGACTCACGCGGTACTTTACTCTGCCAGTTGCCGTCGGGCCGTTGTCTTGCCTATCCAAATGCTTTTCTCGAGTACGTCGAAACACCTTGGGGAGAACGTAAAATAGCTTTGCACTATATGGCCGTTGACAGCACCACAAAACGATGGGGGAAGGAACACACTTATGGCGGAAAAATTATTGAAAACATCACGCAAGCCATTGCCAGAGATTTATTGGCGGCAGCAATGTTGCGTTGTGAAAGTCGTGGATTCCCGGTTATTTTCTCTGTCCACGACGAAATCGTGGCGGATGTTGCAGAAGGATCTAAAACACTTCAAGAGTTCGAGCAGTGTCTTTGTGAAGTTCCAGGATGGGCTACTGGTGCCCCTATCCGTGTTGAAGGATGGGTAGGAAGGAGATATAAAAAATGAAACTAGAGCATAAGCTTGATCCATTGCTTCAAATTGCAAAAGCCGGAGACAATATTCATACTTTCGGTTGTTTCAAAGTCAGTCTTAATTTCATGCTAAAACCGGTTGGAGTTGAAGACTTGGAACAATTTAAAGCACTAATGCCAAAGCTGGCAAAAGCCTGCTGCGATGCGATTGACGAACATAACAAAGAGGAGGACCTTCGTGCCATACCTAATACGCCACTCCAAGAAGGGTTATGAAGTCGTTCGCCGAGATAACGGCACTGTAGCCGCCCACGCCAAGACCTTGGCAGGCGCCCGCGGATATATCTATCACGCGATGAAGGGCGAAAAGAAAACACCAGTAAAACACGGGAGGCGAAAATGATCAAAAAAGTTCGCAAGCGCCCAACCCATAACCTCGCCAGCAGCTCTAAAAAGGGTGTTGTATACCTTCCACCTGAGTTTATAGGCAGCATGGTGCGTGTGTTGACAGAGTTTCAGTATAAAACCCTTATGACACAAAAGAAACGCCTACAGAGCAAAATAGCTCGAATAAAGGACATGACCCGCCATGAATACGTTAGCTCTTGATCTAGGTACACAATGTGGTTTTGCTTGCAGTTGCGGAAAATCCGGAGTTTGGAATCTTAAAGCATTGTCCAGTGAATCTATTGGACAACGCTATGTCAAATTTCAGCACCATCTGGAAACGCATTTTAGAGCTTGCTACATCATTGAAATCGTCTATGAAGAAGTTAAGTTTCACCGCGGAGTCGATGCAGCCCATGTTTATGGTGCATTAGAAGGGCTTCTACAGAAGTTTTGCATTGATAATGAGATCGAGTATCGGGGGATTGGTGTATCGACTATCCAGAAGGTTGCTACGGGCCGTGGGATGGCCCCCAAAGGCCAGAAGAAGAAAATGATGTTTGAGGCAGCGGTAAGAGAATTTAAGAGCGTCAACATAATCTCAGAAGACCACGCTGACGCCCTATGGATACTACAAGCGGCTACCAAGCCGATTTAATTGTACCTCACAATATGCCAGAAAAGCAACCACAATTAGAAAACATTGAAATTCCCGTAAAGGGAAATGCACGTTCATATCCGCAATTATCAGAGTCAGCCCCATTAAGAGTCGAATACACTTTCCTCGGAATAGTTTCCAAACAAGATTTAATAGGAAGATTAATACTAGGACGAGGCCCGGATACCCGGTTTCGTATAGAATCTGAATGAAATCATTATGCGCTTCTTGCCAAGGTTGGGTCCCTAACTTACTCATAACGTGATAAAGAATCTTAAAAACACCCATCCCCCATCCGGTCCAGGGGTATTGGTTGGCGAAGGCAAT
>JABDGZ010000050.1:0-5592 GCA_013285735.1 Candidatus Omnitrophota bacterium
ACGGCGGCCCAGAATTATCAGCGACCCATACTAAAAAAGTATGGGTTTTATTTTTATGATCAAGAAAGTTGTTACCAAAAATGGGGAAAAGGTTACAGAAGTCCGCTCAGAAGCGGGGAAACTCCTTCTTGTAAAAACAAAAAAGGGATACGAATTAAAATGTCCGCTCACTAAGAAAGTCTGTTTGATTAAGTACGAAGAGATGCTTTTAGATTGTCTTGAGTGTTGTGACAAGGAGCTTTTAGAAGAATTAAAGATACGCAGTTAGAGGCCAGAGATCTCGAATCCAGAGCCCATTATATTAGGAAGATAAACAAATGAACACAAATGTCATTGAAGCAGAAGAGAAAAGGAACCCTGAGCATATGGCAACAGTTTTGCAAGGACTATCAGGCAGAAAAAGACGCTTAGTCATTAACATAACGCTGGCAATTTTGGCCATTTGTGTGATTGGTGTTTTAATTTGGCAGGGGATAACAGCCGCAGGTAACCCTGATCCTTCAGTCGGTCATCTGAGTCGATTTGCCATGGTCATGGACACAGGTATTCTAGTCTTCCGTGAAGGGCTTGAGGCAATCCTTGTTTTAGCTGCCTTGACTGCGAGTTTAGTGCGTACCGGAAAAGGCTATTGGAAACCGATAGGTATTGGTGCCGGGCTTTCATTCCTGGCGAGTGTTGCTACATGGTTTATTGTGGTCGCTATTATTTCAAATATCAACGCCCCTGAATTAGATATACAGGCAGGTACCGGCTTGTTAGCTGTCGTTGTTTTACTGGTAATTATGAATTGGTTTTTTCATCAAATTTATTGGACAGGCTGGATCGCCCACCATAATCGCCGCAAGCAAAGTATCGTTGAAAGTTCTAAACCCACGTCAGTTATTTTTAAAGGCCTGATGCTGATCGGATTTACCTCTGTATATAGGGAAGGCTTTGAAGTTGTTTTGTTCCTTCAGGATTTACGGCTTAAAGCAGGATCAACAGTGGTGTTAGAGGGAGTTCTTATAGGACTCGCCTTAACAGCTATGGTGGCCGTGCTGACCTTTGTTGCCCATCAAAAATTACCCTATCTTAAGATGCTTGTATTTACAGGCATTATGCTTGGGCTAGTGATGATTGTCATGGTGGGCGAAAGTGTCCAGGAAATGCAACAAGCCAACTGGATTGGTACCACAACTCTCAATATCAAAATGCCCGATTGGCTAAATACCTGGTTTGCTATCTATCCTTCAGCGGAAAGTCTGTGGGTACAATTCTTTGCTGCTGCACTGGTAATTGGTTCATATTTTGTAGCGCAATACTTTCAGGGTCGGAAGTTTGCAAAAGTAAATATTTAAGGAAGCAATGAAAGAAGAAAAGAAACAAATAGACCCCAAGGTTTTGGATGAGATCATTGAAGCCATTGCAAAGATAAAATATGGTGAAGTAGTCATTACGGTTCATGACGCTAAAGTAGTTCAGATTGAAGAAAAGAGAAAGAAAAGATTCAACTAAAGCTACCACGCCAGTGGGGCATATCTGAGAGATTCTGATACCAACTGTGTAAACAGAGGGACGCAGGAAATAAGGATTGATGGATGAGATACGTATTTATTATTAGTTCTGTTTTGTTGTTGCCACTACAAATCGCTCAGGCTGCGCCGCCCCCTATGGTGGTTCCTATCAACAATTCAGAATCAGTAAAGACTGATAATCCGTGTGATTTTTGGGATGGTATCAACCACAGCAGCCAGATGCTCGGTGATTTGTGCGGCGTGCGTACTTTACTGGCCCGGTATGGAATGACCTTAGGCATCCAGGAAACCAGTGAAGTGTTAGGTAATGTTACCGGTGGTGCTCAACGCGGTTTTGATTACGATGGGCTAACACAGGTGACATTACAGCTTGATACACAACATGCGTTTAACTGGTATGGAGGTACTTTTAATGTCAGCGGTTTGCAGCTGCATGGGGACAATCTCAGTGCTGAAAATTTATACTCCTTGCAAACAGCCAGCGGTATCGAGGCTGACCGTGGGGCAAGATTATGGGAACTTTGGTATGATCAAAAATTGCTTGATGAGGATAAGCTTGATATCAAGATAGGTCAGCAAAGCCTTGATCAGGAGTTTATGGTCAGCAGCAATGCACTTTTGTTTGTTAATACGATGTTCGGCTGGCCTATGGTACCATCTGCTGATTTACCAGGTGGCGGTCCGGCCTATCCGTTATCAGACCTTGGTGTACGGGCACAGTGGAGAACACCGATTGATTCAGTCAAGATACTGGCTGGTGTGTTTAATGGCAGCCCCATTAGAAATAATAACGCTGCCGATTCACAAAGGGCAGACAGATGGGGAACGAGCTTCCCACTTGATGGAGGGGTACTGGCCATTGCTGAATTGCAATATTCATATCCTGCCTTGGGAGCCATGTCCTATGGTGACGAATCGCCGCTTGCCGGAACCTACAGGATCGGTGGGTGGTATGACACTGAACAGTTTGCAGATCAACGTTATGATAATACCGGAGTTTCTCTGGCTGATTCAACCACAGGTGTAGCGCGTTTGCACAACGGAAATTATTCCATCTATGGGGTGGCAGACCAAATGATCATGCGTAGTAGCACTGACCCCAATCGGAACCTAAGCACCTTCCTGCGTGTGATGGGAACACCGGAAAATGATCGTAATTTTATTGATTTTAGTGCTAATTTCGGCTTTAACTTAACCGATCCATTGCCTTACCGGACGGATGACACTTTCGGCATTGGTATGGGGTATGCACGCGTCAGTAATTATGCCGTCGGTTTGGCTGAGGACAACGAAACTGCCACTGGTAATTTTGCACCACAGGGTCGCAGCGAGACCTTCTTAGAGGCTACCTATCAGTATCAACTTTATCCTTGGATGCAATTACAGCCGGATGTGCAATATGTGATGAATCCGGGTGGCGGTATCGTCAATCCAAGTGATCCGACACGGACTATCAAAAATGAGTGGGTTGTTGGAGTACGTGCCATAATTCAAATTTAATAAAATTAATATTTCTTAGGAGATAGCGATGATTTATATAAATTTCAATTCTTTAAGGTTTTTTCTGATAGTTTATTTGCTGTCAGGATTTGTTGTGACCGCATTTGCTGCCCCACAAGGCCTTTTGGAAACCATTCATCACCATATTACTTTGGATTCAACAGTCCCGGACAATGGGGATCTCAACCCGTATGCTATTGTCGTGGCACCTGTTTCATCGGGTAATATTCAAAAGGACGATGTTTTAGTCGATAATTTTAATGACATCTCGAATTTGCAAGGAACGGGTACTACCATTGTTGATTACAGGCCTTCAACCAAACATACGACTTTGTTTGCCAATATTCCCAAGAAGCTTGACCAATGTCCCGGTGGTGTCGGCCTTTCGACGGCCATGACCATGCTTAAAAGTGGCTGGGTGATTGTGGGCAGCACGCCAAGTACCGATGGCACAACAACCACCAAGGGTGATGGCTGTTTGATCGTCCTTGACTCTACAGGGAAAATGGTTGATGCGTGGTCAGGCCCTACGATCAATGACCCTTGGGGCGATATGGCGACCATTGACAATGGTTCCACTGCTGCCTTGTTTATCAGCATGGCAGGTTTCGGTGTGCCAGGTCCCAAAGTGATTGACCCTAAAACAGGTTATCCACCCATTATTCATAAGGCAACGGTGCTGAGCCTTGATCTGTCAATTCCAGATGGCAAACCTCCGGTACTTTTGAGCCAAACTATTATCGGTAACGGTTTTTCACAACGCGCTGACAATGACAATTTCTTGTTTGGGCCCACTGGTCTTGTTTTGAGCCAGGACGGCACGCTTTATGTTACCGATGGGATTGATAATGTCATTACTGCAATCCCTAATGCTGCGACGCGTACTGATAGTGCTGGTACAGGACAGGTCGTGACCCATGACGGTCAATTAGCATGGCCATTGGCCATGGTGATGACACCTGCTGGTCATCTGCTTGTTGCAAATGGTAAAAATGGAAAAGTTGTGGAAGTCGATCCTATTTCAGGAAAGCAGATTTATGCGCAGTGGGTTGACCCTGATCAGGCGCAAACACCTCCGGGGAATGGGGATTTATTTGGAATTGCCATGACACCTGATGGCAAAGGATTTTATTATGTGCAGGATGATACGAATACATTAATGGAGGCAATTTGATGGGCTGTCCGTTTAATGTCCCTCAAGACCCTGGCAAGCGTAAATTTTTTGGTACTTTGGGGTTGATTGCTGCAGCCGTGCCTTTGGCGACTATTGCTCCATGGGCAAAAATTTTAGGTGAAGACACCGACATCGCACCAATGACAGAGGGTAATTCAAACATTGAACCTTTTGTGAGTGCACATCAAAACGGGATCGCGAGGTCAATGCAAACAAATACAAGCTTTGCAACCTTTGACCTGACCACAACCCGACGCGAAGATGTTGTGAAGCTGTTAAGGGTTTGGACGGATGCAGCCCAACGTTTGACAAACGGTCAGCAAGTGCAATCGATAGATCAAGCCACCTCAAGTGATGATTATGGAGACTCTGGTAAATCCAGTAAGAGTAATGAGTCGAGCGACTCCGATGATACTTTAGGTTTATCTCCGTCTCGATTGACCATTACCTTTGGTTTTGGGCCAGGACTTTTTTTGAAGGATGGGATTGATCGTTACGGGCTTGCCCACCAACGTCCAGAGGCCTTGATTGATATGCCGCGTTTCATCGGCGACAAGATAGTGGCAGGATTCGATGGAGGGGATCTCTCCGTGCAAGCCTGTGCGGATGACCCTCAGGTGACGTTCCATGTTATACGCGAGCTTTCGCGGCTGGCTTACGGAATAGCGGAGCTCCGATGGGCACAGAACGGTTTTGTGCCTAAATTCGGCCCCATGGAAACGCCGCGCAATCTTATGGGCTTTAAAGATGGCACTATCAATCCGTCAATCAAAGACCCGGAAGCCATGGCTAAATTTATTTGGGTAGGGGATGAAGGTCCTGCTTGGATGAGTGGCGGCAGCTACATGGTGGTCCGTAAAATCCGCATGGCTTTGGAACATTGGGACCGCATGAAATTGAGCTTTCAAGAACAAACCGTCGGTCGGTATAAATTGTCCGGCGCACCGCTTAGCGGGAAAAATGAAAAAGACCCTCTTGATCTTGATGCGAAGGACGCCGATGGGAACCCGCTAATTCCTGAAAACTCGCACGTAGCGTTGGGAGCACCTGCGAACAATGACGGCGCACAGATTTTACGACGAGGATATTCTTATGATAACAACTTGAGTTTTACTGCTGAACGGTGGCCTCCGTGGCACCAAGGTATGGAGTTCGATGCTGGCTTGCTTTTTATGTGTTACCAGCGCGATCCGCGTACAGGTTTCGTAAAGATATACGAACGTATGTCGAAGTTTGACATGATGAACCAGTTCGTGACACACATTGGCAGCGGTCTGTTCGCCTGTCCACCCGGCGTTAAACAAGGCGAGTTTATCGGCCAACGCTTGTTTAGTTAGGAGCTAAAATGAATAAAATGATCGTAGTTTTTATGTTTGTGATTACATGTTTTGGTGGCATCTCTTA
>JABDGZ010000050.1:5602-5841 GCA_013285735.1 Candidatus Omnitrophota bacterium
GCGAATGATACACCCCCAGCAGCTATGGCAAATAATGACACCTTGCAGAATAAACCGGCAGAATCTCGCTATGCCCAAGGTGTTGAAGCGGGACAGAATAATGATTATAAAAAGGCATTGCCATTATTTGAAGAGGCTTTGAAAGAAGACCCCAATAATCCTGACATACTGAATGGTTTGGCCCATGCCCAAAGAGAAACAGGGGACATTGATGATGCTCTGGTAAATTATAAAAAAGC
>JABDGZ010000051.1:0-1451 GCA_013285735.1 Candidatus Omnitrophota bacterium
AGCAACTGGTATTCCGTTAGTGTCTAACGCTTCCCAGACAAAGGCATGATTATTCTTACAAATGCGTTCATAAATGTTCACAAAAAAATCTTTAGGGTGAGGATTTACTCCTGTCCGGCGGTAATTTTCACAATGCACCTCATAATACTTTTCAATCCCAGATGCTAAACGTATCGTATAACCCATTTTTTCCGCTTTTTTCATTTGAAGCCTGGCATCTTTAGATAAATCCGAGAGTATTAACTCTTCAGCTTTGGTAAGATCTACCATAAAGGTATGGGTAGATATATCGGTGTAATAAAAATTAATCAATGGGTTGGCTTGCCAACGGTCTTTTAATTGAGACTCTGCTAATGACGGCAGATAAACCTCTATGCCAGGGGAACCATTCTCACGGGCAAAATCTTCAATATGCTGATAAATAGCCTTCAAAGCTTTCTGACGAAAGGCCGGATCCAGCTCATTGATCAAGGCAGCCCCGCAATCGCCCATTAGATCAGACTTTAAAAATTTATTTTTTTTATTCATTTGTAAGGGAACAATGCCGATAAATTTCCCTTCATGCTCGACCAGAAAACTTTTCCTCTCCACATTCCAAACCTTTTCCTCTAAATCAAGCCAATCGTATAGATGAAAAAACCATGCATCGTCGGAAGAATATACAATTTTGTCCCAGTCGCCAGAAAGTGAGGAAATGAGTGGTATAAATTTCATAAACTCTGTTGTTCTGTTTTTGACCACCGATGGGGAAGTTCAATCAGTGATCTTTTAGGACGATTATCTGACCACAACACTTCCACTTGGCCCGCGGTATCATATTTACACAATAAATTCATTTTGTTCTCACTGTACAAATAAACAGAATATTTATAAATCCCCACCGGCAGATACAAACAATCAACCGTCACTTCAAAATATCCTTGGGCCTCTACGCTATCGACCTTAAATTCATCATACCCGGAATGTAAATTAAATATGTAATCAGTACTTGAAACAAGGGTATACCTGGGATCGTCGTGATTAAAAGTAATTCCTATGCTGGGGTTTTGAATCGAGTGGTTAAATGAATAATAAAATCTTATCCGCATTGCTTCGCCCGTCTTAAATTCAGTCTTTTCCTGTCCCCCCTGATCAAGAAAAACTACTTTGACTATTCCTTCGGAATGAAAACCGTCAAATGATCCGCTATCTTCCTGGGCTTCTTCATTCTTGATATCCATCAGATACCGGTCAATGACCTCAAGTGTTTTTCCTTTTTTGACAGGTTTACCTTGTTTTAGGTATAAAACTTCGGTACAGACATCCTCCACCGCGTATCTATTATGAGAAACAAAGATCACCGAACATCCGTTTTTTAAAACATTATTTGTAATAAATTTAAGGCATTTGGATTGAAATTTAAGGTCCCCAACGGCCAAGACCTCATCAATGAGTAAAATATCCGGCCTGCA
>JABDGZ010000051.1:1461-5731 GCA_013285735.1 Candidatus Omnitrophota bacterium
CTCACGTACATGCCGCTGGAATAAAATTTGACAGGTGAATCTAAAAAATCCCCAATATCCGCAAAATCGACAATGGAATCAAATTTTTCATCAATTTCCCGTTTTTTCATCCCCAGGATAGCTCCGTTGATATAAATGTTCTCACGACCGCTAAGCATCGGATGAAAACCAGCACCCACTTGGATAAGCGCTCCCATCTTACCCTTGACCGTGATACGCCCTTTGTCCGGCATAAAAATACCGTTGAGCATCTTTAATAGCGTTGTTTTCCCGGAACCATTAGGCCCAATAATACCGAAACTCTCTCCCCGCTTTAATTCAAAAGAAACATTATCAATAGAAAAAAACTCATCCGGACGCAGGATAGCTGGATCTGGAATTATGCCAAAGGTGCTCTGCAGAATATCCAAGCCTCCATACAACATGGATTTCTTAAGGCTCTTACAGAATTTTTTACTGACACCCTCACATTGGACAACAGTATCGTTCAAGGCCTTACATCCTCTCTGGAATTTTAGTTTCCGCCAAATGAAAAATACGCCATGCCATCAGGAATATAAGCAATGAAATCACAGATGCCGACCCAAAATAGTAAGGTTGATGGATATGCCCGTCTGCAATAAGTTCTCTTGGCGCATTGATCAACACCGATAAAAAATTAAATTTAAGCAATAAGAAGTGTTTGTTAGAAATGGGATATAAGACCGGCGTTAAAAACATTAAAAACATCAACAACAAAGAAACAATATTGGCCATATCGCGCATAACGCCATTAAGCAGGGACAAAATCAAAGATAAGCCAATCGTCAGGAAAACCAGCGGCAAGAGAACAAACGGAAAAAAAACGATCTCCCAGGAAGGCATAAATTTAAAAATAAAAAAGAAAACCAGGATCATAACGAATTTGATAAGAAACTCAAACACACTTTGTGCCATTGAAGCAAGCACAAGGACTTCACGGGGAAAATTAATCTTGGTGACCAAATCCCCGGCCCCCACTAAACTATTGGCCCCGGAGTTAAGTCCCGTCGCAAAAATTTGCCAAACAGATAAACCAATAAGCGCGTATAAAGGATACGGCATGGAAGTCTTTTGAATATGCAAAATACCCGTGTGATTAAGGTACATAAAGGTGCCTATAGCCACCAAAGGCAGGAGCAGGCTCCATGCATTGCCTAAGAGCGACTGTTTGTATTTTGCCGATATATCACGGGCAAACAAACGCCAGATGAGTTCATGAAAATCAACCAATTCCTGGAACATCTCTTTCCAGATCTTAATACCCTGCTTTAGATGCTTATGCGGCTCATAGACACGGATCTGTTCCATTGTCCAATTTCCCTCTCTAAATGTCATTCCCGTGAAAGCGGGAATCCACTTGAATTCAAAAAGAATTGAGTATTACGCAGGTACGCTTTTTGTTCTTCCGGATCTTTGGAGGGCGCTGTTGATACAGTCATCTTTTCCAAATAGGGTATGACCATGATCATGCCAGCGAGAAACCAATACGGCTCCATGATGCGGATAATAATAAATGTATTAGTTGATAAGGCATGCGCGATCATCCCTGCGTGGCCTGCCAGAAACCCGAGGCTCAGACCTTTATATAACGGATTCTTAGTTTTTTTATAAATCTTAAAAACCTCACGGAAAATGACAATTAAAAGTAAGGCAAAAGCAACAAATCCGAGCAATCCTGTTTCAACCAAGACCTTGATGAATTGGCCATCGACGAATCTGACCCCTGTCAGTCCAAAACCCAAAAATGGTTTAGTTCTCCATGTTTGGAATAAATCAACCCAGTCTAAAATACGCGCAGACGGAGAAGCGCCCAAAGATACCCCTAAAAGCTTAACTGTTGGAATATTTTCCTGATATTCAGGGGTTACAGCAGATACTAAACGGTGGACAACAAAATCCGGCTTAAAGACCAAAAATAAGACTAAAAAGAGCGCCATTATACCGACGAGGAATGTTTTAGTGGAGAATTTACTAAAAAATATCAACGCCAAGTACATAACAACAATGGCCCCATAAGAAGCGCGTGATAGCGTATGGGCAAAAGGAATCAGCGTAAAGATTGCCAGGAGTATTAACGGCCATTTCCACTGGCGCAAATCAACCTGGGTCAAAATTCCCAACAAAATTCCCAGCATTAAGACCTGATACCCCCCGAGCGTATTAGGCTCACCACCTCCGTGCTGAAAAGGGGCAGATACACGGTCAACATGGCCGATCTGAGAAAAAGCATAAACATCAACGATGACAAAAACAAATAAAAATATTTTTAAATACTGTTGGATCTGTTTTTCATTTTGAATGATGCTATTGGCCAGATAAAAAACAATGAAATATTCAATATACTTAAACATAAAAAACAGCCCCTTAAGAGGAGTCACATTTCCTGTAATCATGCCCTTAAGAGTTGCTATCGTAAAAACAATGCAATAAAAAAGAATAAACCTGTTCAATGGCATTTTCCTGATAAAGGCCAGACCCTTGGTCACGGCAATGCGTGCCAACCATCCGAACATAAAAACAACGATTAACAAATCTTCGATACGGATGGTGATGTCCTGCTGTTTGGAAAGGCCTCCCAGGTCAATCTCGGGAGAAAGCAGCATAGCAACGATCAGCAAGCCCATCGCCCAGTCGCTATGAATAAAGGCCAGGATAAATAAAAAAAAACTGATGACAATGACAAGAGGAACATAGGGATGGACTGAGATGGTCTTTCCCAGGCACAGGCATAAAAGGACCGTACCTGCAATAAGTAACCCTGAGGCAATGGCCTGGTTCCCCCTCTTGTTCATTACATTCTTAAGCATTTAAAGATTGATTGTCCTTAGGGGTTTTATTTTGAAATTGTTTTGTCAATTTCTGAATAAAATTCTCGCTTTTTTCGGGTTTCTCCCCGTAATAGCGATAACTAAAAGCAGAATAACCCACTTGCGCTTCGGTTTTGATATTGTTGAGGATAATCCCCATCAAATTAGCCCTGGACTTGAGTAAATTGGATTTAGCCATTTTCAAGACCTCTTTAGGGGTCTGCCCCACCTTATAAATAAGGACCACCCCATCAACACGATCGCAGATGGTAATGGCATCGGGAACAGCCATGACCGGGGAACAATCAATGATCACCACTTCGAAATTGGCTTTTAACTCCCTGATCAATTGATCAAATGCCTTGGAATTTAAAAGCTCTGAAACATTGTCAACCGCACGTCCTGAGGTGATAATGCTTAAATTATCGATCCCCGGGATTTGCAGCAAATCATCAATACCCAAACCTCCAATTAAAATATCCACCGACGAATTAATGGCTTTTTGCCATATCACATTGCCCATTAAAATATCAGATAAACCAGGTTCCCGGCTTAGTCCAAATGTTTTATAATCGGTAGGCCGGCGCATATTAGCACCCAGCAGGACGGTTTTTTTACCCAATTGCGCCATAGAGATCGCGATATTACTGACCGTTAAAGATTTTCCTTCCTGCATATCGGAACTGGTAAACAGAATCGCTTTAATGTTCTTTGTTTTCATTTGCTGCAATAAATTGGAGCGGAGCATTTTATAACTTTCCGCGGGCCATGACTTGGGATTTGAAATGGTGATAATCCGCGCACGGTGCTGACGCAATTTTTTGTCCGGCTCGTCAATGGCATCCTCAGACGCGGAAAGGATATATTCCGAACCTATATGCGGAATGATCCCCAGGATAGCCAAATTAAGTTCCTGTTCCACATCATGAATAGTGCTGATGGAAGAATCCACACTCTCTTTGATAAACGCAAAGATCATGCCCAGCAGTAATCCGACAGCGGTGCTGACCAAATAATTAACAAGGGCATTTGGTTTAATGGGTCTTTGGGGAACCTCCGCCGGGGAAACGACCATGACCACATCATCAATCACTTTAGCTAAATTCAACCTGGCATCATCACGCTGTTGGATCAACCCATCATAAGAATTCAGGAGCCTGTCGACATTTCGTTTTAATCCCAGGTATTCCACTTGATTAGACGATAAAGACCCTGAATCCCCATAAAATTTATTAACAATGCGGTAAAGGACTTCTTTGCGTGTTTCCAAAAAGAGGCGCTTGACCGCCATAGCCAGATCACCTTCCAATTCAGGCGTGATAGGTTGGTTGAGATTGGCTTTAAGCTCTTTGACGATTTTACTTTTGACCTCGTCTATAATCTTATCCTGGGCGACGACCGCTGGATGTTTTTCGGTATAATCAATTAATAATAAAAACCGT
>JABDGZ010000052.1:0-2667 GCA_013285735.1 Candidatus Omnitrophota bacterium
AGGATTCAGGGCAAGTGCCGTCTGAAAAACTTTAATTGCTTCAGGACTTTTATGCTGGAGCAGGTATAATTCTCCCCATTCCCGATAAAGGTCAGGATTCTCAGGGGCAAGCATGGCAGCTTCTTGCATAAGGGTTTGGGCTTCCTGGAAAGAGCCGTAATACCTTAAGCGTCTTGCAAGTTCAATGCAGGCGGATGCAGCTTCCTTGATTGATTGTTTGGCCAGGGACAACTCTTGACGTGATATGTGATTATGGAAACGTTGGATGTCACGGGCAATTAACATTTTTAAGAAATTTTCTACCCCCTGGTGGTTTTCATCCGCATCATCACGGGGTAATTCATTTGTTATGGAGAGCTTATCAGTTTTTTTGATCCGGTGAGTGATATGTTCATATAAAAGATACCCTAATTTATAAACACGGAAATCTTTTAGAGTTGCCTTAAGATTTTCCCACCACAAGGTTTTGTTGGGATCGTGCAAGTAAACCTTGTCGTTGATCCCCATCATGATAATCACCATCTGCGGTTTGTATTTGTCCAGGTTTTGGTCAGCATGGGCCAAAATATAACTGGTAGTTGTGCTGATAATGCCTTCATTGATGGTTGTAACATGCTGTTTGGGGTTTTCTGCGTTAAGCAGCTGCTCTAATTGGCTGGGATAGGAATCTTCCCCTCCTAGGGCTGTTGTTGATTCCCCCAGGCATAAAATGCGGTATTCATTGTTATTGAAAGACAAATGATTATGTCGTTCTTGCAAATAAAAGACAATAGCTCCAGCCACCCGCAGGCCGATTTCTAATAGAATAAGGGTCAAGAAGATGCTGAATAAAAATAGTAATAATTTTTGTCTAAAGGAAGTTTTTTGCATGGTTTAAAAAAGGGAATAAATGAAAGGCACTACCGCCGAGCTTTGAACGAAAATGATCAAAATACTTAGGATGATAAAAATAATGATGATCGGTGCCAGCCAGAAACGCTTGCGTGTTTTTAAGAAATCCCACAATTCTTTCAACAATCCTATCTTTGACATGTCTTGCTCTCCACTTAAAATTGTTGGGTGTAATTATTTTGTTCTATGGGCCTATCAACCCAGTAAGATAATTGATCTGTTTTAAAGTTTCTATTTAAAATATTTTTTTTGAACAATCTCAACAGAAATCCTGCCGGCATAAAGATCAGATAAAATGTTATTGTTAAGAGAATGATCGTAATGAGCTGGCCTACAGGATACCAAAGCTTAATTATAACGACTTCGATACGTTTTAATAAAAGATGATTGAATAGTACCAGATATAAGGCAAAGGTTCCAAGGACAATAGGAATAATTGTCATCGGGCCCATCCCATGCTTGGCGAAATGCCGCAAGCCTATGAGGATCATGATCACAGGCAGCAGATAATTTAAAATTGATAAGCGTTGTTTTTCTTTCATATCCTTTTAATCCAGTATGGTAGAAATATTTTCTTTGTTGTATTTTTCTTTATGAGGTTGATTCTCGCGTTCAAACAGATAATTGCCGACCAGTAAATAATCAATGTTGGTGCACATAAAACAACGGTAAGCGTCACTCGCTGTGGCAACGATCGGTTCACCCCGGATATTAAAGGATGTGTTAATCACCAGCGGACAATTTGTTTGAGCATCAAACTCTTTAATGATCTTGTAAAATAAGGAATTACTTTCTTCAGATACAGTCTGGACCCGGGCGGAATAATCCACATGGGTCACTGCCGGAACCAGGGAACGTTTGGTTTTCAATTTTTGTATGCCTTCCAACTCCCCTGTCCCTGTGTTGTTTAGCCTTTTATCTGCCTGGACATCAGCGACTAAAAGCATGTAGGGACTTTTAATGGGAAGTTCAAAATATTCCAAAGTTTTTTCTTCCAGGATGCTGGGCGCAAAGGGCCTGAAAGATTCCCGGAATTTAACTTTTAAATTAAGTTCAGATTGCATCCGTTCACAACGGGCATCAGCAATAATACTGCGTGCACCCAAAGCCCTTGGGCCAAACTCCATCCGTCCCTGGCATAGGCCTATTATTTTTTCCTGTTTTAATAAGCTGGCAATTTTTTTTGGAATTTCATTATCAGAAATATATTCATAGAGCCAGCCGTTGGTATCTGCCAATTCTTTGATATTTTCATCAGGCAAGGGCCCAAGTAAAGAGCCCTTTTGTTTATCATGGACATTATCCGCTGCTCTTGGCTTTTTCAAATACTGGTGCCATGTCAAAAGCGCGGCACCCAATGCTCCGCCCGCATCACCCGAGGCTGGCTGTATCCAGATATTTTTAAATGGCACTTCCTTAAGGATCCTGCCATTACCGACGCAATTAAGCGCAACTCCCCCGGCCAAGCATAGATTATCTTCCTGGGTAAGTTTATGCACATGCAAAGCTATTTTAACCATGATCTCTTCGGTAACATCCTGGATGGAACGGGCGATATCCATATGTTTTTGGGTAATAGGCCCTTCAGGCTTTCGCAAAGAGCCGCCAAAGAGACGGTCAAAGCGTTCATTGGTCATGGTTAATCCGACCGGGTAGTTAAAATATTCCAGATTCAAACGAAAAGAACCGTCAGATTTAATATCAATTAATTTTTTCTGGCTTCCGGTCTTTGGAGAAAACCAATTCTTAAATAGTATTTTTTTATTCCATTTGCAC
>JABDGZ010000052.1:2677-5614 GCA_013285735.1 Candidatus Omnitrophota bacterium
CCCATAAGGAGCCAAACCCATTAATTTATATTCGCCGGAGTTAACACGAAAGCCGGTGTAATAGGTGAATGCTGAGTAAAGAAGCCCCAGCGAATGGGGAAATTGTATCTCACTTTTTAATTCAATCTTATTACCGTTACCACTGCCAAAGCTGGTGCTTGTCCACTCCCCTACTCCATCGATGGTAATAATAGCTGCTTTTTCGAAAGGCGACGGAAAAAAAGCGGAAGCAGCATGGGATTCTTTTTCAAAAAGAATCTTAAAGGCCTTCTGACAGGGTTCTTTATTTTAGCAACAGGGATATTAGCATCAGCTTTTTTCTGGCTTCCGGTCTTTGGAGAAAACCAATTCTTAAATAGTATTTTTTTATTCCATTTGCACAATAGCTTCCATGATTCTTTTGTCTCCTGGCAGCAACTATTTCATCTGCCTTGGGTCAATACTACTGACTTTGATGGACTCTCTTTCCAAATAGGGATATTCCATTTTATTTTAGCCTTATTACCCTTGATATTTATATTAAAAATCATCAAAAAGAATCACCCAGCGGTGCTTCATTATTTCTTCTTTTTGGCCGTTACAGCAACTGCTATCTTTCTTATTTTGCCGTCATCATATATTATCTGGGACCACTTTAGATTTTCAAGATTTATTCAATTCCCATGGCGTCTTTTGACTATTATTAATTTTGCCATATCTTTTTTAGCAGGCAGTGTAATGATGGTGTTCAATACAAGATTCACCAATTTTATTCTTCTGACAGCATTGTTGTTAATCATTGGCTTCTCAGTCAAACTCTTTTGGCCCGTACATTTACTCGATATTGATCAAACATCCATCAGGGATAATCTTTCCAATATTCCTTATTTAGGGGAAGGAAGGACTACACCCAAATGGATCATGGTGCCACCGTTAAAAGCCCCGCTACAAAAATTTGAATTCGTAAATGGTCAAGGAGAAATAGAGGAAGATAATGTAATCAGCGCCATCCAACATCTTACTCAAATCAATGCCAAACAACCATCATTAATATGTTTTCACTCCTTTTATTTTCCAGGATGGCATGTCTTTATCGACGGCCAAGAAACAAAAATATACCCCAATAATCCTTATGGTGTCATTTTATTCCTTGTGCCACAGGGGGAACATATGGTCAAGGTCATTTTTAGCACGACACCGATCCGTATGATCGCTCAAGTAGTTTCTTGGATAGGATTAGCTCTGCTAGGGTTAGCGATGTTTTGGCGACCTCGTTTTAAATTTTAATTAGGAAGATCATGTCAATTTTTGATTTAAAAGATTTTCTTATTAAGACCTGTTTAACTGTCCTGATCTTGATGATCTTCACTGGAGCAGTGCTCCATTTCTATCAACTGGACAAAATCCCTTATGGTTTTCATGTGGATGAGATGAGCGGTTCTGTGGCTGTCGGCTGCCTGGCCACCGAGGGGGTAGATGCCCACGACATAGCACACCCGCTTTTTGCTGATCTTCACTACGGCACACCCAAACCGCCGACCTATCTATATCCTGCTATTATGTGGGCCAAATTATTCGGCTATTCAGCGCCAAGCTTACGCGCCTTAAGTGTCACCGTTCATCTTTTAGGCATTTTAGGCTTATTTTTTCTGGCCCAATCGCTGTTTGGCTGGCGTTATGCTGTCTTGACTGCAGTCCTAGCCAGTTTTTCTCCCTGGTCGTGGGTGTTAAGCCGGGTTGCATTTGAGTCTTTGTTTGCCGCGACATTCTTAATTTGGGGGCTCTATGTGTTTTTACAACCGCCTCGTTACCGGCGCATGCTGCTGGCAGGTATTTTGATGGCAGGGGCCATGTATTCTTACCCGCCTTTTCGTCTTGCAACACCTTTAATGCTTCTCACATTGATTATCTACGCCTATAAACAATATCGTTTAAACTGGAAATTCCTTACGGCCTTTGCTATTGCGTTTACGATTACGCTTATCCCTTTGGCACAATTGACTCTCAACGGTGCGCTCCAACAGCGCTTTGACAAGATCAGTATTTTTTCTCCTGATTATTTAAAATCAATAAATGCCAGCAATGATTGGTCCCAGTTAATCAAGATTTTTGGTCATATATACGCCATGCACCTTGATCCGGACTTTCTGTTTTCCCACGGAGACCCTTCCTATGTGCATTCAACACGGCATTTCGGTATTCTTAGCTGGATGGACATGGCCGCTCTTGCTGTCAGCCTTATTTTTTTACTCATGCTCCTGATTAAGTCTGGAAGAAAAAACAACCCCCTGGTAAAACATCCTTTTTGGATCCTATTTCTTCTTATCAATATATTCATTGGGATCGTGCCTTCGGCCTTGACTAATTCTGAAATCCCCAATTCCCTTCGTATCATGGGCTCATGGCCTTTTATGTGCCTTTTTAGCAGTTTTATGCTTTGGCAAGCCTGTGAACTCTGGTGGGGACTATGGCTGGCCGTCGTGCTTACTGTAAGTCTTTTTGCTTTTTGCTTTTTAAAAATTTATTTCCAGGTCTATCCTCAAGAAGGTAAGGGCATGTTTAGTTATTGGACATTGGAAGAAGCCAATCAACTTAAAACAGAAGAGGACTGGTTAAATTTTGTCTTGCTTTATCGTCACGACGATTATAATGCCCGGTATTTTTTAATGCAGTACAAACATTTAAGCTGCACGGATTCAAGAAAGTTATGGGAAAATTTAAGGGATTATTTAATAAGCCATGGAAAATATTAAAAATACCCCTCGCGGGTCTATTTACATATTAGGAATCTCTGCTTTTTATCATGACAGTGCTGCTTGCTTAGTGATGGACGGCGAGATCATTGCCGCGGCCCAAGAAGAACGCTTTACCCGTAAAAAGCATGACGCTTCTTTTCCCTCTCACGCCATACAGTATTGCCTCAAAGAAGCAGGGATTACCATCAAGGAAGTTGATTAT
>JABDGZ010000053.1 GCA_013285735.1 Candidatus Omnitrophota bacterium
AGGTCGAACCATCATTTGTTTAAGATAGTTATTAATATTCTTATACGGGCTTAAATCGATCTGCAGCATAGGACACCAATTTAAAACTGTCACCAGATAGGCATCAACGGCAGAAAAAGCATCACCGAAGACATATTCTTTCGAACCCAATTTCCCATCTACCCATTGAAGACGCTTGGCCACCTTCTCTTTAATAGCACGAACCACTTCTTGCGGGCCATCCTTATAACCAAACAAGGAACCAATGCCTTTATGCAATTCGGTGGAAATAAAAGCCAGCCACTCTAAAAACTGGTACCGGTCGCCTTTGACGTTACCCTTAGAATCGCTAAGGTAAGACAAAATCGCAATATTTTCAGTCAACGTATAACCGTTGTCCAAGGTCAGAGCTGGTACATACCCTTTGGGATTGATTTTGTAAAAATCTTCCTCTTTTTCCGTCTTATGCGTTCTAAGATCCACCCGTTCTATTGTATGGGCAATGTTCCATTCATTCAAAAGAATGTGGGCTGCCATGGAACAGGCAGCAGGCGAATAGTAAAGCTTCATCATCATCTCCTTTTTTTATTACTGTTATTGCTATCCTTGAAAATCAACCTTCTGATGGCTGCCATCGCAGAACGGTTTATGGGCAGATGCGCCGCAACGGCATAATCCATACGCCTCCTTTGTCTCGATCTGTTTGCCATCAGCATCGAAAAGTTTTGCCGTGCCTTTGACCAAGAATGGTCCATTTTTTAATGATTGAATGGTGATTTCAGACATTTTACTCCTCCTTATGTTAAACGGTTAATAAAATAGGTTTAACTCAACTGCGGTACAATAAAAATAACGATTTTTTCAAAATCACGGATAATCGTTAACCTGTATTCATGGCCACTATCGAATTTGGTCAATAATTTGTGGAGATCATCAATAGAAGATACTATTTTCTCATCCATCCCCACAATCACGTCTCCGGCATGTAAACCGAAACGCTCAGCAGGGCTGCCGCGCTCTATATGGGTGATGCTCACTCCGGATTCAACAGGAATCTTGCCCATATGGATCAACCCTTTAGGCAAAATCACATTCTGGACCATGACTCCGATAAACCCTCGATGGACATACCCGCTTCGCATGATCTCGGTGGCAATAAATTTTGCCGTATTAGAAGGAATAGCAAAGCAGAGCCCCTGGGCCGGGAAGATCGTGGCTGTATTGACACCTATCACTTCCCCTAAACTATTGAGTAAAGGGCCGCCAGAATTACCAGGGTTTAGCGCCGCATCCGTTTGAATGATCTCTTCAATCAAACGCCCGGATTGCGAACGCATGGAACGCCCCAAAGCACTAACGACACCCGCCGTAAGCGTGCATTGGAAACTATACGGATTACCTATGGCAATGGCAATCTGCCCCACACGCAGACGGCTTGAATCTCCTAAATGTAGATAATTCAAATCCTGCAAGCCAACGTGAATAACAGCAAGATCTGTGTGTGGATCATCGCCAATCAATTGAGCTTCTGTGCGACGGCCATCGATAAAGCAAACTTCGATGCGGCGGGCCCCGTGTACCACGTGGCTATTGGTTATAATATAGCCATCCGGTGTAAAAACAAACCCTGAGCCGCTGCCTTGGGATTGATGTTGAACCAGAATGTTGACAACCGCCAGAGAGGCTTTTTGAAAAACACCGCTCACGGTTTGAGAATAACTATCCAATATTTTTTCGTCAAAATTACGCGTATCCATTTTTATCCCTCCTTAATGGCAGGTGCTACTCGAGTACCAAGAAGTTCAATAGCTTGCAGATGCTTCTCATGCGGCAATGAAGCTACGTCCATCTGAAAGCTAATACGAGAAATACCTCCCAAAGCTTTACTGTGTTCAACGATCTTTTCAACCACCTCTTCAGGATTCCCCACCATTAATGCGCCATGACGACCTCGTTGAGCATCGAAATGGGCACGGGTCACCGGCGGCCATCCGCGTTCCTTGCCGATCTCAGTGAATGAACGGGCGAAGCCTGGAAAAAAATCATCAATGGCTTGTTGCGTCGTATCTGCAAGGTAACCCAGCGCATGAACACCCACTTTAAGCTGATCCGGCGAGTGACCAGCACGCCTGCCGCTTTCCCTGTAAAGATCAACAAGTGGACGGAATCGTCGTGTTTCACCGCCGATAATGGCAATCATCAAAGGAAGTCCAAGTGTGCCAGCACGGACAAATGATTCAGGTGTCCCGCCCACACCCAGCCAAATCGGCAATGGGTTCTGCAAAGGTCTTGGGAAAACACCTTGGCCATTAAGTTCGGGACGGTGTTTGCCGGACCAGTGGACATGTTCGTTTTCACGGATATTAAGAAGTAAGTCGAGCTTTTCTGCAAAAAGCGAATCATAGTCTTCAAGCTGCAGTCCAAACAAAGGGAAAGCCTCAATAAACGATCCGCGTCCCACGATCATCTCCGCACGTCCTTGAGAAAGCAGATCAAGGGTAGCAAAATTTTGAAACACGCGTACCGGATCCGCTGCACTTAAGACCGTGACAGCACTCGTCAGACGAATACGGCGCGTCCTTGCCGCAGCAGCAGCAAGAATAACCACCGGAGCAGAATCAATAAATTCCTGACGATGATGCTCGCCGATTCCGAACACATCTAAACCCACTTGCTCAGCACGTTCGATGCGTTCAATCAATTGATTTAAGGTTTTTGACGTACTGATTTTAGGGTCTGAAGATACGGCTGCAAAGCTATCGACACCGATCTGTAATTTTTCAAATGTAGTATTTTCCATCTTTACTTTCCTTTAATACCAACTAGTTGGTATCTATTATGAACAAAAAAAAACCACCTTACTTTTTTATTAAAGTTTGAAGATACTTTTTAAAATGCTCCAAACTCCCAATAACCGCCTTATTATTACCTTGGATCTTGGCTAAGATAAACGCTCCTTGAACAATGGCAATATAATGTTCCGCAAGGCTACGCGGGTCATAGCTCCCTCCAAACTGTTCTCTAGCATCTTTTAAATCATTGGCAAAATCACGGGCCATGTTTTCAAATAAAGTACTGCAAATCTGTCTAATTTCCGGATGGGTATCTGAAAGCTCATGAGCCAACATCCCCTTAATGCACCCCACACTTCCTTTGGTATTTTTACTCATTTCAATGGCCCTATCCACCTGGCCAAAAACCCGCTTATACGGATCCTTACCAAATAACTCATCTTTTGTTTTTTGATGCGATGAGCATTGACGCGTCAAAAGGGCTTTGGCCAAATCTTCCTTACTTTCAAAATAATGGAAGAAAGAGCCCTTGGTTGTCCCTGCCTTCAAACATATCTCATCAACACTGGTGGCGACATAGCCCTTGGCCATCATCAGCTCAAAAGCCGCGTCCAAGAGATTTTCTTTTTTAATTGGTTTTTCTTGTGCTATTTTCATAAACATACCTACCAGTTGGTTTAAGTATAGAATTAATCTCCCCACTTGTCAAGGGCTGATTTTTGACCACAACTAAGGCGGGAATCATGTGTCACTTTAACTTCCATTCAGGCCTTACCCAATGGCAGGTGTACCCATTGGGGTGTCTTTGAAGGTAATCCTGATGTTCTTCTTCGGCAGGCCAAAAATCTGAAGCTGGAACAAGTTCAGTCACAATGGGGCCAGGCCACTTCTTGGATTTTTCTATCTCGGCTATAAGAACTTTAGCTATTTGTTTCTGCTGCTCATCCAAATAGAAAATAGCTGACCTGTAGGAAGCACCCATATCATTACCCTGCCTGTTGCGCGTGGTTGGGTCATGGATTTGAAAAAAAACTTCAAGCATCTTACGGTAAGAGATCTTGGAAGGGTCAAAAATAATTTCTATGCCCTCAGCATGGGTGCCGTGATTATAATAAGTAGCATGAGGCACATTGCCCCCGGTATATCCAACCTCCGTTGAAATGACCCCAGGAAGACTGCGCAACAATTCTTCGACACCCCAAAAGCAGCCTCCTGCAAGGATGGCTTTTTCAGTGACCATGAAAATTCCTTTCTAGAATATGGTGAAACTTGATAATAAATCTCAGCCTACTAACCCAAGCTGCTTTAGATTAGTAGATGTTCTGTAGAACATTATAATAAATAAGGTTACAACAAATTTATGTACTATTCTGGCTGTTGGCACCAATAGCATAATTGGGCTTATAAACAAAGGCTTTCTTCTGGTTAATTCGAAGAAGAATACCTTTTTTGTAAAGACCCTCCAAATCCTTTCTCGCAGTTTCATACACAACTTTATTGGTTTTTTGATAATCTTTGATTCGAATTTCCGTAGATGATTTAACTAAAAAAGAATTTAAAAACTTCTTTTGACGTGCATTAATAAAAATTTGCTCTTCTTCAATTTTTCTAAAAACAAAATGTTTGTGATAATGTTTGGCAATCTGCTTGGCGACTGATTCGATTGATTCTAAGACAACCTTAGACATATACAAAAGAAAATAAGTTAAGTCGGCGTCATAATCTTCCACATCTTTAATGGCCCGATAATACTGGGCTTTTGATTTTTCAACTACCGCGGAAATTGAAAAATATTTAAAAAACTCATATTCATTCTTAATTAAGTAGAAATAAAACAGCGCCCGCGAAGCTCTTCCATTACCGTCGAAAAATGGATGAATATAAACTAAATGAAAATGAATGATCGCTGCTTTAATGATCGGATGTGTAAATGTTCCCTCGTCTGTCTGATTGATCCATTTAACCAACTCTTCCATAGCTTCCGGGATTTTTTGGGCCGAAGGCGGTGTGTAAATAACGTGCCCCGATGGGTCTTGTATATACACCTGATCATCCCGAAATTTACCGGCAAATTCTTCTTGCCCACGATCAAGCGTTTTATCTGTAATAATTTTATGTAGTTGAAGAACGAGATCGATAGAAAAATCTTTATGCTTCTGTTCAAAAATAAACTGCATTGCTCTGTAATTATTCAAAATCATTTGCTCACTATGATCTTTAGGAGAGCCCTGCCCCGCAACGAGTTCACGCATTCTTTTAATTGTTGAAAACGCCCCTTCGATGACACTTGAATAAAAGGCTTCTTCAACAAGAGAATTCTTTACTAACTCATTTTCAATGTCCTTACTTACTGCTTTATAAAGCGAGTCTTTACCATTCGAATCAATTTCATGGATGATTCTTTGAAGAGCTGGCAAATTAAAATACCAAAAAAAATTACTTTTTTGATCTGCAAAAGGCAGATAATCAGCTTTATTTTTTCTTAAACGAACTGTTTCTTCCCAAAAAATATTTAAAGGAATACCGCTAGGTAGACGATACCCGATTTCTTCTCTGTTAAGATACCTTGTAAACGTATGTAGTTTA
>JABDGZ010000054.1 GCA_013285735.1 Candidatus Omnitrophota bacterium
TTACCATATTTACACCACTAAGAATTTCATGAAAATTATCTACTGTCATTAAATAAAGCTCTCTACATACCCCCTGCCATTCAAAATAGCGGGAAAAATAAACAGTACCATACAAATTAACGTCTTTTAAAGTAACTATAAATTCATATTCAAATGAATTATTCTTCACATTTTATCCCCGATTTAAATAATCTAAAACATCAATAACTTTCTTAAATTTACCAACCTGCGTATCATCAATTTTAATATTAAATCGATCTTCAATATTTAAAATTAATTCAGTTAAGTCTAAAGAGTCTGCCCCCAAATCTTCAACAAAAAGGGAATCATCTTTAACGTCCTCTTTATTTACCCCTAAAGTGACTGTGATTATTTCGATTAATTCAGATTTCTTATCCGCCATGCCCATCTCCATAATTTTTACATATACGGCAAACTGGCTATACCTGTCGTAATCTCATTTACTTTTTTAAATTATAGTTTTTTTCAAACCGTTGTTAATTATACCTCAAATTCTGCTTTATCAGTCAAAATTAATTTTAAATACAATCTATAAAGAATTATTTAAATATTACTAAATTCTCTGCTTCTAATTAAATATTAAAATTTATAAGTCAAACTTACTAGTCCAATATTTACATATTGTTCATACTTTCCATCAACACTTCCTCCTGACGCACTACTTACCGTATTAATAATAGTACGTGAATCATAAATAAGCATAGAATACGCCACATCAAGCGTTAAATGTTTTGTAATATCAAAACCAAAACCTGTCGTATACCCATTAGAATTACTATCAGGTATAGAAGGGTTAAAATCAGCATCCGAAATAGGACTTTCAATATGATAATAACCTAATCTTACACGAAAACGATCAGTAACAGCGTACTGTGTACCAATAGATTCCGACCAGACCGAATGCCAATTCTCCGGTATTGGAGTACCAACACCTAATGCTTTAAGAGTAGGGTTCGAAACATTAATAGTTTCGTATTTTGTGCTGGACCAATCTGTCCATTTAAGATCAGCATTAATCGTCCATTTAGGCGTAGGTTTAAAACTATAACCTAATACCACGCTTTGAGGTATAACAGTTTTCAAATTTACAGGAGCTACGTATGACGAAAGACCGTAAACTAAAGGATTTGCTCCATTAATACTTAATTTTGCAGAATAATTGTGATTAATTCTGCTATTATATATCAAGCCCAATTGATTTTGATCATTGATCTGATACATTGTTGCTAAACGATAACCCCAGGCATCATCTCCACCTTTAAGTTCAGCAACACCATTAGATCCTCCTTCATTATTTAGTGCATAACTTTCATCTAGCCTTGAATAATCATTAATCACACCTGCTGCCAATGACCATTGTTCAGTCACTTTATATGAAGCTGCAAGTGTATTATCTACGTTAGTGATACTTGCTTGCGTAGTTGCAAATTGTAAAGGACTATTAGGCCCCCAATTTGTACCAAGCCCCCAATAAGAACCTGACCCAAGACCAACACTTAATTTATTTGGAATAAGAGGAACCACTGCGTAAAAATTGGGTACATTATATTCATTGTTCTGCTCATGTACAGTATTGCCATCTGGTTGTGTCATATGTCCTCTAGGCGCAATAATCGCATCACCTACTGAAATTTCTGCACTAGACATTTGATTCATTCCTGCGGGGTTATAATATACAGCGGCAGGAGTATCGGCTTCCCCGACAAAAGCAGTTCCCATCCCAAACGTAGCAGCATCATTCGTTTCTAAACTATACGCCCCGGAACTAGCCGCAAACACATTTTGACTATAAAAACTCATTAAAAAAGCACAAACAACAACGACAATTACACGAAATGAAGACATTTTCTTCCTCCGTTAGTTATGGGTTTAATATGGTAAATTATGAATACAAGTTTAATTATACTTCGACGAATGTTCGACGGGAAGGGAAATTAGAAATATTTTAATACGTTGGATAAAATGTGTTTTATGGATTAACCAAACTTATACGGGAAATAACGACTCTGCCTCGGAGGGAGTTTACGGTGCCAGAATATTTTTCTAAATTCAATTCATCGATAAAATAAAAATTCGGCTGTTGCTGAATTAAATTAAGAAACTTTACTATATCCAGCCACTGCCCATCAATCTCCAACTCAACACCAAGAAAGACAATCTCTTTTAGAATATTTGATCTTTGAGGCTGAATATTGGAAATATGGATATTGCTTTCCCTAGCAGCTGCTTCAACCTTGGCAACAATGGTTGGTATTTGCGATTCGTCCGAACCAGCCGCTCCAATAAGATTAATTAAATGTTGATACCTGTCTTCTATTTGGTCTTTTTGGGCGAGCAACTGGCTGGCTTTAATAAATCTTTCTTGATCCAAACTCAAGCGATCATCAATGTCTAGCGAACCCTCATGGATAGGCTTGAATACAAATTGATAAACCACAAAAAAAACAGCCAATCCCAATGTAATAAAGAAAATCTGAGTTTCACGCGCATTAAGTTTCATCATTTTATACCGTTCACAAAATTAAGAATGCATGTGATTTTAAAATAATCTACTTCACCATCTTGGGTGACGCGCTTGTTGTCATAATCAAGGCTAACATTAGAAAAATATTTTGAATTAACCATGTCTCTTTGGAACTGATTGATTGCCACAGGGTTTGATGTTACTCCTTCGAGAGATAAGGTGTTCCCGTCGCTAATGGTGAAACTAACCAAAGAAATTTGAGCAGGCAATAAACGATAAATTTCACCAGCCAAATTTGAAAAAATCAAACGATCCGTGATCACACCTTCAATATCATTAATTCTTTGCAACTGGTCTTCGACCTTAAATACCTCATATTTAGTGACACGCAGTCGATCTTCCAGGCGGGCTAATTGAAAATTCTTCCTAAAAAATCCCATCCCTAATGCCAGCCCCAAAGAAACCAAAGCTGCTGTAATCCAAACACCTAAAACAATCAACTGCCGTTGATAAGCACGCTGCTTTTGAGCTTGCCTCACAGCCCTTGGTATTAAATCAATAGGGGATGCCTGGGCACTAAAAGCAATCCCAGCCAAAGAAGCCACTGATACCCCATCATCTGTCATTAACTTTGGCCATTTCACGCCATTAGCCAAACTCAAAATTTGCGTTAAATGGATGTCTTTTGTCGTCAAACCACTCTGTAACTTTGCCAGTTCAAGCATAAGTCCGTTAGCGTCATTGGCAGTACTGGCCAGGTAAACCAATTCCACAGGAACGGTTAATTTCTCGCCGCTGATATTATTCTTCGTCAATTCCCATTGATTTAATATTTCAATATAACCATCCCTCTGCATCTGCTTAAAACCGATAGGTATTTCCCTGGAAGTTAACCAATAGTCTTTGGTGCATAAACAGATTTCACTATGATCAACATCTAAATCAAATATAGCACCAGGCTTATTGGATAAAACTGATTGCTGCTGATACAAAAACCATAAACCTATGGAAGAAATTGAAACGCAGCCAACAGGAATTTTTGCATCTAAAAAAAATCTTCCAATAACGTATGACGATGTCTTGAGGAATAATAACCACCACAACTTTCGAGTAACCATCTGCAGTTTTAGATAATACCTGAAAATCAATTTCAACCTCTTCTTTTAAATAAGGGATACTGCCACCTAACTGCAAATCAATCATGGAACGAATTTCATCCGGAGCTTCGGAAGGGAAAACCATATGACGCAATATGACCCGGGAACGCGGGACCAAAACAGTCACTCTGCTGTCAATAAAATTTATTCTTCTATTTTTAATAAAAGCGATTAATGCCTCACTAATTTCTGCATCGCTCTTCTTATCGGTATCAAGCACATCGACCAGGGTCACTTGCTTTTTTTGCGTGCCGGATACCTGAAGGAATTTGATCATTCCTTCGCTTATGGAAAAAACTACATTAGATTTCATTTAATGAGATCCTTCAATGCGTTCAGGATGACAGATTTTCATTTTAATCCCTTTGCCAGGAAACAATTTCACCCGGAAATCCTTGTGTATGATGAATGACAGCTTCGAGGACCGTGCGCGCCCCACTTGTCCCTTCAACACCTACTACGCGAACCCGATAATAACTGGAAATACCTTCCTGTAATACCCCCGGCCAATTGGGGTCATTGATACTGGCAATAGATCCAACACCATCATCTGAAGTAAAAGATTGACCATCAGCCCCATCACGGATCGTGTATGCTTGAGTTATAATATCAGACGGATTAATAGATGGGTTCAAACGCGCAGCAGCATTTGCCACGGCTTGTATCACATCATTATTGGCAGTATCTACATTGATCCATAATCCATTTTGGGAATCCCCATAAACCGTCACATCATCCTTGACCTTATCAAATATCTCCTGTGTCATACCTTCAATCTCTAACAATTCTAATAAATTTTCATAAGGCCTCGCCTTAGGCTTTAAGAACGGACCATTCAAGTTCATAAAGGAATTATTAATAGCTTGTGGCCCTATACCGGTATAATTGATAACACTTAGGGCTAATTTATCTGCCTCTGGCTGCGATAGACCTTTGATCTGAAAAAGAGCGCTTAGAATTTGATAATTAGCGACACCCAGTTCATTGATATTGATCCGGCCTTCCTCGTCCCTTATCCCGTATTCTAATTGCGTCTTATTGCCCTCTGTATTGAAATTCTGGGCAGGCCATTGAACGACTGCGTAAGCGCTTTGCCCCGTATATATATGCGAAAAGATATCTGCAGGACTTTTGGTTGCATCTATCGCAATCCCCGTCGAATATAATGTATCCTTGGTCGATGGGGATCTCTGCAAAAGATCAAGTATTTCATTAATTCCCGCACGTGCCGCCGCGTAACTGCGCAACTTCCCCCTGTATGTTTCTACAACAGACTCTTCCAGGGACGAACGCCTGCCCAAACCCCAGGCAATCAGGGACAAAACCAATAATACCCACAACACCATGATTAAACCAACCCCTTTATTATTCATTATAATAATTTGCTACCGGGGCTAAAAAAATATCTCGTTTAAACATAAGGCCTGCCTGAGTATTTTTAGGATCATAGAAAATAAAACTGCATGAAACCACCATTGGAAGACCTCTATCATCCCAAGAATTTTTGTAAACAATTCCCTTAGAACCATACTTACATTCGAAACTTCCTTCTTTTAATCCGGCAGCCACTATTTGAGTAGACGTATCGGTAGCATTTGTCTCACTTAACCAATCAGCCATGCTGCTTTCCTGACGCAGCAAAAATTCAACAGGCAGGGTTGTTATATTTTTTGATGGATTAA
>JABDGZ010000055.1 GCA_013285735.1 Candidatus Omnitrophota bacterium
CATTTCTGCAAGAATGCGATGTTCTTGTAATTGATCTCAGTCCCCTTAGGGATAGACATCCGCGGAGGCCGTGGGCCACGACGAGGAGAATCACCTCCGCGACCACCAAAACCATCCTTATCGCCATCCTTCTTAAATGGCTTTCTATCTGTTGCCCCACGTTTTTTTGTCATTTTTCTTTCCATAATAAATTATTCCTCCCAAGCTATATCTTCCGGTGATATCACTGTATCCTGATCACCGGCATCTTTGGCCGCAGGCTCACTGCCCGCAGCACCTTCATTTTTAACAGGTCCTCCTAAAAACTGGATCCGCTCAGCACGCACATCGATAGTGCTGCGTTTCTGACCATCACCTGTTTCCCAAGAACGGCTTTGTAAAATCCCTTCAACAAAGACAGCCCGTCCTTTTTGCAAATACTGATTACAAATTTCTGCCTGCTTATCCCACGCTGTCACCGTGATAAAACAGGTATCTTCTTTTAATTCACCGGTGCGGTCCTTAAATTTACGGTTAACGGCAATGCGTAAATTGGTCACCGCTGTTCCATTAGGAGTATAACGCAACTCCGGGTCTTTGGTTAAATTTCCAATCAACAAAACTTTGTTCAAACTTGCCATACTGACACCTCCATTCGCTATAATGACATGGCTTGACTACTAAGCCTTTGGGGCATCTGCCTTAACGGTCATAAAACGCAATACCTGTTCGTTAAGACGCAGGGCCGTATGTAATTTGGCGATGCTGGAAGTTTTGGCTTCAAGATTCAACAGATAATACGTGCCTTCCGCAATTTTTTGAATATTAAAACTCATCTTATGACGATCAAGCCACAATTGAGTGTTAACGACCTTTATCTCGGATTTAGCAAGAGCATCTGCCACTTGCTTGGCGATTTCGTCCTTGGTACCTTGCGCCGAATGCGCGTCGACAATATAAACTAATTCATACTTGTTCATTGCTTTTCCCTTTTTTTACCTCCTCAACACCGGGTGTTGCAGAGGTCTTAATTATACTTATTCATTGCTGCTTCTGCACCTTCGGTCACCCAGCAAGTGACACAGTCTAGTGCATGATTTATAAATCCCGGCAGAGCTTTTTTCTGCTCGAGGGTGAAATTCGCTAAAACATAATCTACAGTATCATCGGTATTTTTAGGTTCATCAATACCCATGCGCAGCCGGGCAAATTGATTTGACCCTAAATCCTTGATAATAGATTTCAACCCATTATGACCTCCGGCACTACCTGAAGGCCTTAGACGCATCTTTCCAAAAGGAAGAGACAGATCATCACAAACGACCAAAACATCTTCCAGAACCGTTCCTGTTTTATCAGCCAATTTCTTGACGGAAAGCCCGGAATTATTCATGAAAGTCATCGGCATCAACAAAGAACATTCAACACTGTCAATAACTACCTTCGCAAGCATTCCGTGATTGCTCGCGGAAATAGACCACTTGGCCTTCTGTTGTTTCCCTAAGTTCTCAAGAAGCAGGAAACCTAAATTGTGACGAGTCCATGTGTATTGCGACCCAGGATTTCCAAGACCTACTATTAATTTTTTCACCTTAACTTGTCATTCCCGCGAAAGCGGGAATCCATAACAAACTTATCCGAATGTTATTTCTTCGCATCATCCTTCTTGGCACCATCAGTCTTCTTAGCACCAGCAGCGTCAGTACCTTCTTCTTTCTTCTTTTCCTTCAAAACTTCAAGCTCAGGACCTGCAGCTTCACCTTCAGCAGCTGAAGTGGCAACCTCTTCACGCATGGAACCTGCAACGGTAACAACTACCGACTCAGGATCATGTTTAGTACGAACACCCTGGGGCAAGACCAAATCCTTAACATGGATGGAATCATGCACGCCTAAATTGGTAACGTCCGCTTCCAAATGGTGTGGAATATTCGTCGGTAAACAAATGATATCCAACTCCCACATCAAATGTTCCAAGGTACCGCCATCACGTTTGACGCCCACGGCCTCACCCTTGGTAATAACCTTGACGTTAATTTCAATCTCTTTATCCAGTGAAATACGGCTAAAATCAATATGAATGACTTCATCCGTAACAGGATGAAGCTGAATATCCTTGATGATCGCCGGAAAATCTGAAATCTTCTTACCTTCATCGACCAAATTAAGATGGTAGATTAAACTTTCACCGGCATGCTGGCGATAGATGCGATCATACGCTTTACGATCAGCTTGTATCGTTGTTGGTTTGGCATTGCCACCATAAACGATCCCAGGGATCAAATTCTCACGGCGTACTTGACGAGACCTTGCAGATCCCGTGGTTTTTCTGATTTGAACGTCAAAATTAATCTGTTCCATTTTATGACCTTTCAGTTTCTTATTTCTTCGAATAAACTACTGATCGATTCCGCATTATGGGTACGGGCAATGGCCTCGGCCAAAAGTGGCGCAATCGACAATTGTTTTATTTTAGGATTTTGAATCCCGTCTTTTAAAGGAATGCTATTGGTGATAACCACCTCGAGCAATCCCTCACAACTTGCAATCCTTTCCTTAGCCGGCCCGGAAAGCACCCCGTGGCTCGCCGCTGCATAAATACCTTTAGCCCCAAAACTCTTGAGCGTCTGGACTGCGTCGACCAAGGAACCTGCGGTGGCAATGATATCATCCACCATCACCACATTCTTATCTTTAACATCCCCTAAAATATGCATGACTTCGGTTTTTTCCGGTGACATGCGCCGCTTATCAACAATGGCCAAACCTGCATTTAAACGCTTGGCATACGCCCGGGCCATTTTAATACCGCCAACATCAGGAGAAACAACAACTAAGTCCTCAATTTTCCGTTCTTTGAAATATTCAGACAATACATTGATCGCGTACAAATGATCCACGGGAATATCAAAAAATCCCTGCAACTGTGCTGCATGCAAATCCATCGTCAAGACACGATTAACACCCGCCGCGACGATCAAATTGGCAACGAGCTTGGCCGTGATCGGTACGCGCGGTTGGTCCTTACGGTCTTGCCTGGCATAGCCGTAATACGGGATGACCGCTGTAATACGGTCCGCAGAAGCACGGCGCACCGCGTCAATCATGATCAAAAGTTCCATCAAATTATCATTAACCGACGGGCAGGTCGGCTGGACGATAAAAACATCTTGCCCACGAATATTTTCTCTAATATGCACGCGGATTTCACCTTCACTAAAACGCCCGACAAAAACTTCGGTCTGTTTGATCCCCAACTTCTGGCAAATTTCTGCCGTGAGTGCCGGATTAGCATTTCCACCTAAGACCGATAATTTACTCATGTTTTCTATTTACCAATTCTTTTTATAATACGCGCCGGAACACCTAAAGCCATTGTCCCTGCTGGAATATTTTTTCCTTTAGGAAGCACGGAACCAGCCCCTATAATCGCCTTGGCACCGATCTTATTAGGTGCCACTAGAATCGCATCTGAACCTATAAACGCCTGGGGCCCGATAAAAGTCTTATTTTTATTCACACCGTCATAATTAGCTGTCACCACACCAGCGCCGATATTAGCCCCTTGCCCCACGACCGCATCGCCTAAAAACGAAAAATGTTTTTGCATCACTCCCGGGCCTAACGACGTACGCGACACTTCCGCAAAATTACCTATCTCAACCCCATCGCTGACGCGAGTTCCGGGACGCAAGCGGGCCATCGGCCCGATACTGCAATTCTTCCCGATCCGCACATCCGTATGAATAACCGTCATCGGATGGATCGTCGTGTCCTGACCAATCACAACACCTGCTTCAATAAAGGTCGTCAAGGGATCAATGACCGTCACCCCTGATAACATGTACTTGCTTAAAATTCTCTGACGGATAATCGCCTGAGCTTGAGCCAAATCTTCCCTCGTATTAACACCAAAAGCCGCTGTTGCATCCTGAGTCGTATACGTTCCCACCTTTTTACCTTGAGCCAATAATAATTCAATGACATCTGTTAAATAAAATTCTTTCTTCCCAGGATTAAGCTTGACCTTTTTTAATGCGCCAAATAAAGCTTTTGAATCAAACCCATAAACACCAACGTTAATTTCCTTGATCTTATCTTCGTCAACAGAGGCATCGTTTTGTTCACGGATAGCCTTGATGGCCCCCTTATCATCACGCACGATACGGCCATAGCCTTGCGGGTTATCAATAATTCCTGTCAATACTGTCGCCGCAGCCTTTGAGCGATGATGCTGTTTGACTAACGCCGCCACGATATCTTTAGACAATAACGGAGTGTCTCCGCAAAGAACCAAAATCGTTCCCTGATAATTCTTCAGGTATGGAGCACAACGATTAACTGCGTCGGCGGTACCTAATAATTGATCCTGTTGGACAAAGGTAACACTATTCCCCACAGCATCCTTTACCTTTTGGGAGCCGTGCCCCACCACCACATACGTTGTCAAAGAACGTAAAACTTTTGTAATATCCAAAACGTAACTAAGTACCGAGCGGCCGCAAACTTTGTGCAAGACCTTAGGGATCTCGGACTTCATCCGCGTCCCCTTACCTGCCGCCAAAATAATCGCTTTGAAGTTACTCATATATAAGTTGCCCAGCCAGGACTCGAACCTGAACAACGAGATCCAAATTCTCGGGTGCTACCATTACACCACCGGGCAGTAAATTACAGTGTACTGACCACAAACGCTTGCGAATATCGCCTGTCGAATTTTGCCCGGAGGCTTTTAGCGTGTTTTTCTGACTCTGCACATGCAAAAACCGACGGGCCGCTGCCGGAAAAACAGACACCTAGGCTGCCAGCGTCGAGTAATTTTTTCTTTAAATGAATAAAATCAGGCCTCAACGACAAAATAGCAGGTTCTAAATCATTAGACAAAGCCCCTGCCAGTCGCCCTAAATCCCCTTTTCTTAAAAAGGGAAGCAAAATATTAACATTATCCTTTTTGTTTGTCAAATTTAATTTAAGACGGGCAAAAACATCCGGTGTACGCATTTTAACCCGAGGTGTCACAAGCAGATGC
>JABDGZ010000056.1 GCA_013285735.1 Candidatus Omnitrophota bacterium
TTGCTTCCAAGAAGAAAACAGAAAACACCCGTGTTTCTTATCCGATTGGCCATATTGGAAATATTGTTAAGCCACCCTCCAAAGGCGGGCATCCTTCCAAGATTATTTTTCTGGCCTGTGACGCCTACGGAGTGCTTCCACCGGTGTCTAAATTGACCAAGGAACAGGCCATGTATCATTATTTAAGCGGCTACACCGCGAAGGTTGCAGGGACAGAGTTGGGCGTCAAAGAGCCGCAGGCCACTTTTTCTGCTTGTTTTGGCAAAGCATTTTTAATGGTGCATCCAACGCTGTATGCCGAGATATTAGCTAAAAAAATGCAGGAGCATCATTCTTCCGCCTATTTGATTAATACGGGTTGGGTAGCAGGCCCTTACGGGGTGGGTTATCGCATTCCTTTAAAAGATAATCGTCTGGCGGTGGATGCCATTTTAGATGGCAGCATAGATCAGGGCGGTTTTGATACCATACCGGTTTTTAATCTGCAGATCCCAAAACATGTTAACGGGGTGGATGATAAAACATTAAATCCGCGTCATTCATGGGCGGATAAAAATGCGTATGATGCCGCGCTTGCCAAATTAGGTGGGATGTTCATCGAGAATTTTAAGCTTTTTACAGATACGCCCAATGGCCGCCATTTGATTAACGCAGGTCCTCAAGTTTAAATCCATTTTATTTGTGTTATAATAGAAGTATGTTAAATGATATCTTATTAGTTTTTATCCCCATGTTTTTTACCGTTGACCCTATCGGTATTTTACCGATTTTTGTGTCTTTAACGCAAGGGTTGAGCCCTGTACAAAAAAGGGAGATTATTTTTCAATCATTAGTCACAGCAAGTTTGGTGGCTGTTGGTTTTATTTTTTTGGGTAAAGGAATTTTTCATTTTTTAGGCATTACCATGGGAGATTTTATGGTGGCAGGCGGAGTTATTTTGTTTTGCCTCGCCATGGTGGATTTGACCGCCCAGGGCAGGACCCGTCGCGGTATAGCCTCAGAGCTGGGAGCTGTTCCTATCGGAACCCCTTTGGTGGTGGGGCCGGCTGTTTTGACAATTTCATTGATGTTGGTGAGCGTGCATGGCCTTGGGATCACCTTGATTGCGTTGTTTCTTAATATTGCCATCGTAGGTATTGTTTTTACCTTTTCCGATGTCTTGATGCGTCTTTTGGGAACTGCTGGTTCCCGCGCCCTGTCTAAGGTAATGATGCTTCTTCTGGCTGCTATCGGGGTCATGATGGTCAGGCGCGGCATCATTGAGATCATGTCCGGTATTCATACTTTCTAAAAATCCATTGATGTTTATGTTTAAAAGACTAATAACAGCTATTTTTTTGACAGTCATTTCTGTAATACTGCTGTTGAGCGCGGTGGGGGCTTATTTGATCGTGACACCGTTAGGCGGCAAGTTGTTGGTGCGTTATTTTAAGCAAGAATTCTCTTCAGTAGGCATCTTGCATATCGGCCATTATGAAGGATCTTTGCATGAGGGCTTTATCCTTAAAGATGTGCGCATTACCGGCCTTTCCTATTTGCCTAATGCTTTAGTTCGCATTCAAGAGATCAAGGTGCATCTTCCTTTATGGGACCTGCCTCATTCTGATTTCACTATTTTTAATGCCCGTCTTTTTATACCTGATAGCGATCCTATTGTTTTTACTGGAAAGATTTATGCAGGACAGGTCAAAGGAAATCTTTATGCTAATTCTGTAGATATTCATGAAGCCATCCGTTTTTGTCCCATAGGAGATATTGGAAGAAAATTGCAAGGGTATCTTTCCAATGTTGATTTATCCATTCAGGGGCCTTTATCATCCCTGAGGGTTAATGGTTCTTTTATGGCGGAGAGTATTCAATATAAATCAACATTTTTGACAGATTGTTCTTCATTTGTAGGCGTGACTTTATGGCCAGACTTACGACCCCTTCAGTTGATAGGGAAGGTGATCATCAATTCCGGTCTTGTTAACGTGCGGCATACTAATCTGGGATTACAGCAAAGCACCATGATGTTTCAGGGAGATGTCTTAAACCCAAGCATAGATATTCATTTGGGTGCCAAGGTAGAGGATATGGATATTAATTTGGCGATTAAGGGAGTTTTAATGGACCCGCAGCTGATAGTAAGCTCTGACCCGCCGATGACTCCTCAAGATGCCTTGCAGGTGCTATTTACCGGCAATGCCTTGTCCGCTTCAACGTCTCCGTTCAATGGTGTTACATCGACTGAATTAGCGCAGAATTTCTTAAATTATTCCTTCCAGGACACCGGTACTCAGCAACAACTTGGATTGAAGACAAAATTAACTGATAATCTAAAACTGGGAGCAGAAATGGATCAAATGCCATCAGCTCCGGGAGAAACGAATACCTATTATTACCGCAGGATTAATGGGGAAATGGATATGACTGACCACATGAGTCTGAATGTTTCGCGGCAAGTGATGGCGCAGGACAGTTATCCTTCCTATGAAGCATCCCAGCCAGAAGATGAGACACAAGTGTACATGCAGTATAAAAAAAGATTTTAATCAAACAAATTTAGATTTGCAAAAATAGAATCGTGCGTTAAAATGTTGAATATTGAAATAAACAATGGTCTTATAACTAACAAGTGAGGGTGTTATGAAAAAATTTTTAGCAGCGGGTGTTGTATTACTAGCAGTTGGCATGTTCAATTTATGTGCTTATGCAGATGATCCCGTGGTCGGCCCAGGTAAGAAAGTCACATTAGATTACACATTGACCGTTGATAATAAGCAGGTAGAAACTTCAGTAGGTAAAACTCCGTTGTCCTATGTGGTTGGCAGCCGTAATATTATCCCAGGCCTGGAAGCGCAGTTAAATGGCATGCATGTCAATGAAGAAAAAGTTGTTAATGTTGCTGCTAAAGATGCGTATGGTGATGTGGATCCAAAAGCATTTAAAGAATTCCCTATAACCTCTATGCCCAAAGGAATGACGCCTCAAGTCGGAATGGTCTTACAAGCAACAGCTCCGGATGGTTCGAAGTTTCCAGCTATTATTTCAGAGCTCAAAGGGGATAAGGTTGTTTTGAATTTTAATCATCCTTTGGCTGGTAAGGATCTGACGTTTAAAGTGAAAATTTTGAATATTGAAGACGCTCCAGCTGCTCCTCTGACAACAGCACCTGCCCAATAGATGTAATAATTAGTTTTTTACAATATTACCCCCGAGTTTTACTATCGGGGGTCTTTTTTTAGGGGGTGGGAAGTAGATTAATAAGAGTAGTGACCATCAGCATGGTGCAAAGGCCTAACATGACGCCCCAGGCAGCCAAGCTTTTTCCGCCTTCTTCAATGGCTTCGGGAAGCATTTCCGCCATTACTAAATAAATCATTGCCCCGCCGGCAAAACCCAAACCTATGCCCAGTACTGGTTCAAATAACCAACCCAGGAGTGCTGCTGGAGCAGCCATGATTGGCTGCGGCAAGCTGGTCAAAACAGAAGCCCATGCGCATTTTAAAGTGGAAGCCCCATCTTTTTTTAAAGGGAGGGAGACAGCAATGCCTTCAGGGATATTGTGCACACCAATGGCAATGGCCATGATTAGTCCAAAGTGAAAATTGCCTGTGGCAAAGCCAACGCCAATAGCAATACCTTCGGGAATGGAGTGGATGAACATCGCGATAAAAAGAAGAATGCCTTTTTTAGAGATTCCTTTGGCGAGATCATGATTTTCTAAATGATGGTCTTCAACAAAGTTTGAGGTCCACCAGAAAAAGGCAGCGCCCAGCAAGAGTCCCAGGATGACCTCATAAGGGGCTAAAGGGAATTTGGTCTTAAGTGAAATACCTTCCTGAGCTAAAGAAAATACCGCGGCCGAGATCATCATGCCAGAGGCAAAGGCTGAAGAAAAAGAACGCAGCAGCTTAGAATTATTCTTGACGAAATGGACAGGGACTGCTCCCAAGCCAGTTATTAAACAGGCGATGATGCCGGTCAGTGTCGTCCAGTAAATTAAATTTATTTGATCTGACATTTCAGAGTATCATAACATAGCGAAAAAATAATTCGATATTTTGTTGCTTTGTTTTTTTTATGTTATAATCCCTGCTATGCCAATTAAAAAAGCAGATATCAAGCAGTTCCTGTTAGACACCAAGATCCGCGAAGTCATGATTTATCCTGTCATTACTGTTAAAGAGACTGATGATTTTGCGCTGGTGCAGGAAAAAATCGCTTTATATGATGTGAGGCATTTGCCGGTAGTCAATGAAACGGGTAGCATTGTTGGTCTCATTACCCAGCGTGATCTATATCAGATTCATTCCCCCAGACGTTTAGAAGATGGCAGTTGGTATTATGATAAGGAAGCTTTGAGCCAATTTTTGCTTTCAAAGGTTATGTTGCCCAAGCCCTTCACCTTAAAACCCAGCAATTCTCTTTATGAGGCTATTGAAGCCACCGTGCGGTTTAAATTCGGTTGTATCCCTATTGTGGATGATTATAAACATCCTTGTGGCATCCTCACCCGCGACACCATTCTTAAATTCCTAATCACTTAATCCACTAAAGCTTCATTTGTGCTTTATCTTTCCCTAATATAAGGCCTCTAGAATATCGATCAGGAGGATAAGGTCATGACACCAGCCATTTTTAGTTTCATTATTGAGCTTTTATTTATCACGGATTCAATCTAATTTGAGTCCTAACTCTTAATCTTTCCTTAATATTTTCTTAATATTTGAATTGTATATTTGTCCTGTCCCATAAAAACCCTAA
>JABDGZ010000057.1 GCA_013285735.1 Candidatus Omnitrophota bacterium
AAAGCCTCCCTATATTTTTATGGAACGGATTTTTTTAACACCGCAAGTGCCGCAAGAGTATTTTTATAATTATCCGGATTTAATTATTTTGCTCCGTTATGTGCTGGCCAACTATGAGCCAACCGAGACGGGGAAATACCTGGTGGCGATGAAACGAAAATGAATAAAAATCTCTTTAAGGACCCGTTAAGCCGCAATATCGGATATTTATCCGCGCTTGTTTTCGTAGGTTCACTGCAGGTGCTGATCCTTCTGGTTTTTGTATACCAGTTCATTCCCATGGCCATGGATCCGATTACCCAGGGTGTTCCTCCGACGCTATTAAAGTTATTCCAACCTAACCGCAACCAATTCTTTTATCACGCGTTTATTGCCGCTGCGATTTTAGGACAGGCAGGGATTCTTTATGTATATCGCGCGCGTTTGAGTATGCCTGAATTAGCAGGGGAAATACGTGAATTTTTGATTGCGGAAACTCTTTGGGTGTCGTGGCAATTATTCGCCGTGTTCAAGATCCTGCAATACGACAATCCAGCCTGGGCCAGGTCCTTGTTGTATGCTGGTTTTGCCGCGGCCCTGTTAGCAAAGATATTTTGGCCGGAATTAAAGCGCGCTTTTAAATTGTTTCCTCTTTGGCTGGGGGGAGAAATACCTGTTTTATGGCGCAGCTTAGCCGACGGTGGAGTGATTCTTGTTCTTCTGCTAGTGATCATGATTCCTGATCCTGACAGGGCATTGCTGCGCATGGCGTTGGCAGATAGTTTTAACCATTTTGACCAATGGTTAATGGCGCCGCTGTGGGCCTATCATAAGGGGCTGACACCGATGGCACAGTTTTTCGATCCGCTAAACGGAGGAGTGCTGGTTTTAGTGCATGCCGTGGTTAATTTTATGGGCGGCGTGACCTATGGGCATGTGGTGCAGATTCTTTGTTTGTTGGCAGTGCTGTATTATCTGGCTTTTTATTATTTTTTAAGATTTTGGCTGGGAATTCTACCGGCGATTTTTGGGGTATTACTAGCGGTAAAGTTACAAATGTTTCATATGGGAATGAATCCGTTAGGGTGGGCTTATCCTGCTCAAAGCGTTTTGCGCCATACTTTTGATGTGGCGGTATTTTTTTGTCTGCTTTTGTTTGCCCGTTATGAGAGGGAATTATTCCTTTGGTTGGCTGCCTTGTTTATTGGAATATCGTTGAGTTATGTTTTTGACACGGGTACGTATATGCTGGGAGCGTTTTACGCGTATGTGGCGGTGCTGTTGTTGATTAAAGAAACGCGTTGTTTATTGTGTCCAAACCTGGGGCAGTGGCGCAAGATTCTAGGATTAGCGTTATTACCGTGGCTGGTGATGATTATTGCATGGGTCATTTATTTTGGTCCTGTTGTCTTTCATAGGGAATTTTGGGGACATTGGCCCAACGGTGAGGATGCTGTTTCCATTCTTTCTTGTTTGAGGGATCGGAATTTCTTTGCTTTTTTTGCCGCCTTTGTCCCGCCTATTATTTATGCGTTAGGGGCCGCAACTGTGACGACCCTGGTCTTTTGGCAGCGATGGAGCAGGGAGAAATTATTTATCATACCGTTGAGTGTTTACGGCTTAGGCGTATACGCTCATTTTCTGTGGCATTCCACCATTAATTATTACTACATGGTCCCTTTGCCGCTGGTTGCTTGTATTTGTTTTTGGGGAACACAATGCTTGAACGGATTTAGTAATTTTCGTCGACGTCTTATTAAATTAATTTTTGCTGTGCTTGTTGCCATTGGTTTATTCACCAATTTTCTTTTTACCTATTATCCTAATGTTTTTAATATGGCAGGAGAAAATGGGGACCAGCAAAAGGCCTATTACAAAGCCAATTTTAATTTCAATAATGATTCCGAATTTATTCGCCATTGGACCCTGCCTAATCAACGGGTGGCGTTGATCAGTGGTTTTGAAACGCAGATGCTCCTACAGGCCGATCGTTCGTCTTTTTTTTATAAAAGCCTGACGATGATGGACCAGGCAGATATACAGAGCCTGGTTGAGCAATTAGAGGCAAGTCAATGGGAATTAGTGTTTATCAATAAAAGAATATTAAACAGCGTCGGCCTTGAAAGGCTCATAGCTTACTTGGGAGCGCACTATCATTACAACGGTCAGCAAAGTGATGATTTAATACTGTTAAAGAGGAAGCATGAATAGTTTTAAAAACCGACAAGATTGGCTTTTGCTTTCCCTGGCTGCTTTCTTATTAAGTATTCAGGCCTTGTTGCTGACGATGAAGGTGGCGAGTTTCGTTCATCCACCAACACAGCTTTCCTTGTTAGGGTATTGGTTGATATTTTTTGTCACGGGGCAGGTAGCAGCAGTGGTGCTTTCTCATCGCCGTCTTGCAACAGGGCAAGGGGATAAAAATTTGCAGGAATTTTTAATCGTAGAAGCCGTTTTGACTTTTTTCCTGTTGAGTGCCTTGGTTAAAATGATTTTTTATGATTACCGGGGAGAGATGGCCCAGCGCGCATTTAATGGGCTGTTGATATTGGCGGTGCTCAATAAGTTTTGTTGGCCTAAAATTAGGCAGGCAGGAAACTGGGCGTATGGGTGGATAAACGCAAGGGCTAATGCGAAGATGGTGAACGCATTGATTGTAGCAGGCGGCTCTGTTTTTTTGGCGTTGATTATTTTTGTGCCTAATTTTGAGCGGGTTCTAGCACGCATGTACGTGGGAGAGCAATTTCATCATTTAGATATTTTTGTCATGACTGCTGGATGGGCTGCGTATAACGGGCATATCATGGATGTGGACCAGATCTCCCAGTACGGATTTGGGATGCCCTATATTTTTGCCCAATTGACACGTTGGATGGGAGGCTTTTCATATGCCAATGTTTTTTTGATTATCATGACGGGCACGATGATTTATTACGTACTGATGTTCTGGCTTTCTTTGCGCTGGTTTAAAAGTGCGGCCCTGACCCTGGTGGTCATGCTTTGGGGCATACGTGAGCAGATGTTTCACCCTGGGGATTATCCTTTTGTTTTGACCTATCCAAGTGCCACCGTCATCCGTTATTTTTTTGATATCTTTGTCATGGCAGCTATTTATTGTCATTTGCAGCGGGGGCGCTCAGGATGGTTACTATGCGCAGGTGCTTTGAGTGGTTTTGCTGTTTATTATATTGATTCAACGGGGGTATTTTTACTGGCTGCGTATTACGCGTATTTGGTATGCCTTTTAATGATGCCGTATACCCGTTCCATGCTTTACAAAAAAAGACAGGATGCGTTGGTTTTAGGCGGCTATTTTTTATTACCTGTAGCCGTAGCGTTTGTATTGTTTTACAGGGTGGCAGGCCAGCATTTATTTACAGCTTTGTTTTGGCATAATTTTTCTGAGACGGTGGAATACTTCTTAAGCGGCATCGGGACGTATCCAATTTATGAAAATTTTAAATATCATAATTTCTTTGCAGGCTTGATGGGCCTTATCATCCCGGCGGTATGGGTGTTCACGATGGTTTTTGTAGGGGCCATGTGTTATTTTAAAAGATTTTCCCGCAGGCATATTTTTATCATCGTGGTGTGCGTGTATGGTCTTGGTGTTGACCATTATTATATCTCACGTGCGGTATTGACCAGTTATTATGTCACGGCCTTGCCCTTTGTTTTTGTCTGCGGTTGGTGGCTTAAGCTTTTCTTATGGGGATGGCCTCGCCGGAAAAGAAATAATGCCCTGATGGGGCTCGTATTTTTCACCCTGTATGCTTTATTGACCAATCATAATTTTATGGCCTACCCTAATGTTTTTAACTGGTCAAAAAATGCCATGATTGACCCGTTAACAGCGCAGCCTTTGCCGGCAGATTTGTCGACTTATTTTCATCATCTTGACCGTAACGACCATGCGGATTTAAAGCTCCCTACTAATTCGTTAGGATCACAAGATGAGCAGCTCATCACGGAAAAAGATTTTGCGACGGATGATGATCTGATCACGTATTATCATCAAGATTTTGATTTCAGTAATGATGCGCATTTGATCCAATCCTTGACATTGCCAGGGGTGCCGGTCGCGGTGATCAGCAGTTTTGAGACCAAGATCCTTATGCAGGCTGACCGTCCTCCATTTTTTTATTATTTCCCTTTGGTTAATTCTCATTCGAAACATATGCGGACCATGCCGGTCAATTTTTTGCATACCAGTACAGAGCGTTTTAACAGCAAGGCCATTGACCAGCTGCGTGATATAAAGCCAACGTACGTTTTTTTGGAAAAAATATTTCTTTATGATTTTCCCAAAGCGTATGCGAATAGACCGGAAAATATCATCCCCATTGTAGCCTTCGTGAAGGAGAACTATGTACCCTTTAAGATGGGAGAATACATAGTGGTTATGAAACATAAATAAAGGTGAGCATGTTTTTATCGATTGTCATACCTGTTTATAATGAAGAAAAAACCATCAAGGCTGTGCTGGATGAGCATATCGCTCAACTAAAGCATGTTGAACAATGGGAAATCGTCTGCCTGGACGATGCCAGTACCGACGGTACTTGGGGTATTTTGGAAGCATATGCCCAACAGCAATCACGGCTGCGGCTATTACGGCATGAAACTAATCAGGGCATCAGTCCGTCATTTCAACAGCTATTTGAAGAAGCCAAAGGCGAGTACATTTATCTGACAGCAGGGGATGGCCAGTGGCCGGCAGAAAATTTGACCCGACTTTTAAAA
>JABDGZ010000058.1 GCA_013285735.1 Candidatus Omnitrophota bacterium
GGCCAGAACCACGAAGCGTATCCATGACGAGTTTATTGATATCCTCGTCGGCATCTTCTTTGACCAAGCGGATGGAATCATTATTAAACATGATCCGTTCATTAAAATAAACACCCTCTTTAAGGGGAATAGGGCGCCAATGGCTGAAGGCAAGATTAGCGTCCAGCCAGCCGGCGATTTCTTGCGCATTGCTGATGGTGGCGCTAAGGGCTAAAATTTGGATACTTGGCTTTAATTGTTTGATACGGGCAATGAGAATTTCAAGTGTCGGCCCCCGGGACTCATCATCGATAAAATGAATTTCGTCGAGGACAATGACCGAAAGCGAATTGATCAGCCATCCGGCTTTATTGCGCAGGATAGAATCAACCTTCTCAGCGGTCGCAATTAATATTTGATAACGGTCTAAATATTTACTGGGTGAATCCAAATCCCCGGTAGCAATTCCAATTTTGATCCCAAGAGCTTCATATTTTTTTTTAAAGTCGTGGTATTTTTCACTGGCCAGGGCTTTGAGAGGGGCAATGTACAAAGCCTTGCCGCCATCTTGCAGGATGGATTTGAGCATGCACAATTCTGCAATCAGCGTTTTACCAGCAGCTGTAGGTACAGCCACGACAACATTCTTTTTATCCAATACACCTTTGCGGATGGCTTCAGCTTGAGGTGGGTGCAAGGTGGTAATGCCAGAAGCTGTCAAAACATCAATAACAGCTTGTGGAAAGGCGTGCTGTGTTAAAAGTTCCTTGAGGTTCATTCTTGATTTTGTAACACAAAGGCAGGGTATTGTCAAATGGCGGTCGGAATTATTTTTAGAAAAAGATGAATTTTATTATGTTTTATATAACTATATATATTTCAATATGTTATGAATTCTTTATAGAACACGGTAAATTTGCACAATCAGTAAGAATATGTTACCTTTTTATATACGTATAGGTTGAGAGTGTTTTTTAATACCCGTCATATTATTCTTTATTTTGTCTTTCAACCAGGGGGAAACACATGTTTAGAAAACTTATAGCATCTTTTGTATGCCTTACTTTTATTGTCAGTAATCTGCCCACAGTATTCGCTCAAGAATTCAATGTCAGCCAGCTTCCTGTGCCTGGAACAATGGTTTCAGTCAGCCCTAGATTTGAACCAGCCTTGATTAAAGGCCTAACAGTCCATCAAGACAACCCATTCTTATTTGATTTCATTGTTGATCCAGGCGATTCTAAAGTGTCTAAGGCGGTTTTAAAAGAAGAGTCTCTTCGCATGATCAAGTATTTTTTTGCTTCTTTGACCATACCGGACAAAGATATTTGGGTCAACTTAAGTCCTTATGAAAAAGACCGGATGATCCCTGTATCTTTAGGTGTGACAGCCATGGGTCGTGATTTATTAGCCCAGGATTATATGCTCAAGCAATTAACTGCTTCCCTTATATATCCCCAAAAGGCTTTAGGCAAAGAGTTTTGGGCGAAGGTTTATAGCGAAGCTAAAGAAAAGTACGGTACAACGCAAATTCCAGTCAATACCTTTAATAAGGTATGGATAGTCCCGCAAAGTGTCGGTGTCTATGAACATGGCCAAACAGCATTTATCGTGGACGGACATTTAAAAGTCATGCTCGAAGAAGATTACTTATCACTGACTAAACACAATGCCATTTCGAATCCGCCTAGTGTCATTCCAAGCCCTTCTTCTGATGTCATTCCCGCGAAAGCGGGAATCCAGACCCTTGGTTCCCAAATCATCCGTTCCATCATCCTTCCTGAAATCGAAAAAGAGGTCAACAATGGTAAGAATTTTGCCACCCTGCGCCAAATTTTTTATGCTTCAGCATTGGCGGTGTGGTTTAAGCACAATTTAAAACAGGCTTTGCTAAATCGAGTGTACGCCGATAAAAGCACTGTCAAAGGTATAGATCAGAATGATGCGGCAACCAATGAGGCGATTTACCATGAATATCTGAAAGCTTATAAAAAAGGTGTTTTTAATTTTATTCAAGAAGAGATAGATCCAGCGACACAAGAAACATTGCCGCGTAAGTATTTTTCAGGTGGGATGTTTTGGGGAGGAGAAACTACGCATCTTGTTGAAGATCTTCCTGCTGGAGCTGTTGGTAAGAATGTGGAAGATGTACGCGTCTTTGCTGGCGACAATGAGATGCAATCTGAACTAGAGAGCAACGACGGAGCGATGGTAGTCATGCGGTATAATCAGGTTTTGAGTCCAGAGGATTTAACTAGACGCCGGGATGAGATAAAACAGGCATCGATCCATCTTGGAATAGGTATTCTTTTGAGAAATAACAGAATCGAAATCATTGATCATGGATATAATTTTGCCCCCGGGCATTATACTAATATAACTGCGCTTTCTGTTTCTGATGAGGATGGGCACCAGGGAGTGTATATGGCATATTTAACAGAAGGTGGTCATCCTATATTTATGCGGTTCTACTTAAACGTAGGGCGTGTCCAAGCTGCCCAAATTTTTCAAGAGAGTAGTATTCCTCTAGAAGTACAACGTGAATTTGGTATGCCTATCAAAGAAGCAGTTCTGTCACAGGCTGTGCCACAGTTTGTGTCACAAACTGTGACACAAACTGTAAGCGCAGTTAAAATCATGACTGCTGATGATTTAAATACAAGAAGAAATACAATAGAGCAACGTGCCACAGAAAGAGGAATAGATATACTCCGTTCGAGGGAGGATGGAGTTCTGCGGATACTTGGTATAGGTGGTTTTGATGAGCCGTTCACAAATGTGACTGGATTAACCATGGATGATGCAGGAAGTGTATACATTGCCTACTTGGAAAATAATTTAGCTACGTATAAACGTATATACCTTGAAGGAGACATAGTCCGTTCAGTTGAAGCATTGCCCGATATGCCCAATGATATACGTCGAGAGTTTAATTTATCAATCATTCCCGTAGGCCCCCAGGAGGAGCTGCATCACAAGAGCTTGAGTCTTTCTCAACTAAGAGCGCGTATTAGTCATCTGAACTTAAATCCCCAGAATTTTTATCCTATGGGCAACGGAGAAATAGAATTAAGGGTTAGAGATGCTCGAAAAACATTTACAAATGTAGCTGGAATTTATTTAGCCAGTCGTAGCGAAATATACATTGTTTCTTGGGACAGAAACAGATACAAATGTGAATTGATATCTTCCAATTTTCGTATAACTGAAGAAAGAGGTATTCCTCTCAGAATTCAGATAGATCTGGGTGTGCAGCCAAGAAGCAGTGGGGGAGCATTAGAAAATACGGTGTTGCCATATCCAGCAATAGTCGACGAGCATTTTTCTCCAATCCTGCCATCTTTTAATTCTAAGGGTGAGGGTGTTAGTCGGTCTCGTAAAGATTTAAACTATTTGGATGCCGCAAAAGAAATCATGTCCGAGATATTGAAATTTCCTTTTGTTTCTAAGGATGAACGTGCACTATGGAAAGATATTATCTTTCCCTCTGGCGATCCTGATGTATGGTTAGAGTTTATAGATGCATTGCAGGATAAATATTTTTCTTATGAAAATATGGCAGAGACTGTTAATCAATTAGGAGGAGGGAATGCCGCAAATCATATTAGAGAAACGCTGAGTGAGATGAGGCAGTATATAGTTATTGAAGACCTAAAGTCATGGAGAGAAGCAGAGGATAGGAGAAGCGGTGAGGAGGATGTGCCTGACAATGCCGCGACAGCAGATGAAGGAAGTCAGCATGAAACAGAGAATGCTCTAGAGCAGTCACAATATCTTGAGAGATATAGTAAAATGTTTTCAGGCAGCGTGGTAAGAATAGAAACAAGGGAACACGGGACAATGTATGGAAGGGTTTTAGAAAAAAAATCAGGTAAGGTTTCTGTTTCTTTTAGTATTCCAAACCTAGGTCTCAGAACTCAAGAATTTACAATAGATCAATTAGGGGCATTTCGTATTATTACAAATCAATCGCCAGAAGAAATGGATAACGCAAATCGGCAATGGACTAATGCTAGTCTGGCAGAATATGCCCTGGCATTGAATGATAATGGGCCGCCAATTTTATTTCGGATGCCTCTTGCAAGGTTAATATGGAGAATAATGAATCTGCGAATTAAAGTGGGGGAATACGATTTACGAGCATTATGTTTTTCATTGATTAATAGAATTTATCGCAGGCAATTGGGTGTTGCCAATATATATACCGCTAATATAGTTGAGATGGAGATGTTATTAGCCCTAGCTGGTCTTGACACTCTCAAGCTCCCTAATTATGAAGGTCCGGGTAAGTTTAGCAACGAGGGTATTGCTGAAGCAGGATTTGATAATAGAATCATAAAAGCAGTGGCTCAAAGTCCTGCAATCGTAGAACGTTTAAGTCAAGCCATAAGTCCAGGTGGTAAATATCTAAGGGATGGAGTAAAAGCTTTAGCTATACAAGGTATAGTTGGAGCAAAAAATGCTTCTTTGGACAAAATTCCTAAATTTGACAGAGCTAGGGCT
>JABDGZ010000059.1 GCA_013285735.1 Candidatus Omnitrophota bacterium
GTTTAAATGGCATTACCCGTCAGCAAGTGATCAAACAAGCCCGGAATTTAAAAATTACCGTGCAAGAGAGAAATTTGACACCGGAAATTCTAAAAGAAGCTGACGCTGCTTTTTTAACAAACTCTTTAACAGGCATCAAAGCTATTGAAATCACATCGATTAGAAAAATACCCACATTAAAATAGATTAAGATTGCATAAAAGGCAGGGGAATTGATATACTAGATTTGTATCAAATTTAATATTTTAAATAAATGGAGTTGAAGATGAAGATTCGCACCAAAGCCGTACATACCGGTGTCAATATTGACAAAACATTTAATTCGGTGATTACACCGATATATCCTACGTCCACTTTTTATTTCGATGAGATCGGTAAGAATAAGGGGTATGATTATACCCGTTCCGGCAATCCCACCCGTGCTGCGCTGGAGGCGAATATCGCGGCTTTAGAGGGTGGAGTTAATTGCTCGGCGACAGCCACTGGTATGGCCGCCATTACTGCCGTGATGTTTTTTCTCAGGGCAGGGGACCATATTATTACAGGGGATGATATTTACGGTGGCACCTACCGTTTGTTCAATGCTGTTTTAAAGCCCATGGGTTATGATTTTTCTTTTATCAATATGCGTGACCTCAAAGCTGTTAAAGCTGCTGTTAAGAAGAACACCAAGATGTTTTGGATTGAAACACCCTCGAACCCGTTGCTTAATATTGTGGATTTGGAGGCAGTGATTGCTATTGCTAAAAAGGCCAAGGCATTAAGTGTAGTGGATAACACTTTTCTATCGCCGTATTTCCAGAAACCTTTTGAGTTTGGGGCGGACATGGTCGTGCATTCAACGACCAAATACATCAATGGCCATTCCGACGTTGTTGGTGGGGCGATCATTTATGGACGCACCGAATTGCAAGAGCGTGGCCGTTATTTGGTCAATGCCTTGGGTATTTCACAGTCTCCGTATGATGCCTGGTTGGTTTTGCGTGGTGTTAAAACCCTGGTGCCTCGGATGGAAGCGCATCAGGCCAATGCCATCAAAATTGCGCATTTCCTCGAAGGGCATCCGAATGTTAAAAAGATTTATTATCCAGGCCTTAAAAGCCATCCACAGCCTGAGCTTATCAAGAAGCAGATGAAAGGTTTTGGCGCTATGCTGGCCTTCGAATTGAATACCCGGAAGGTACCGTTAAATAAATTTTTCAAAAAATTACACTATTTTGCCCTGGCCGAGTCTCTCGGCGGGGTTGAATCTTTGGCTGAAACCCCTTGGTTTATGAGCCATGCCTCGATGGGTGAAGCAGGACTTAAAGCGTCAGGGATAACTAAAGAAACCGTGCGCGTATCCGTCGGTATTGAAGATGCTGATGATCTGATCGCCGACCTTAATCAAGCCTTGAAAGGATGATATGAGATTACTTTTATTGTGTTTTGTGATGATGGGCAGTGCTGTGATTCAAGCGTACGCGAGCCTGCCGGATATTGAAGCTGCTGTCATGAACAAAAATTATGCCCAGGCCAGGGAATTGGCTTCACAAGTCCTTAAGGACAGCAATGATCCTGCCCAGCGTACAGAAGCGCAATATTATTATGGTTTGGCACAGTTGCGCCTGGGGCAATATGCCGATGCGCGGAGTGCTTTTCAAGCTGTCATGGATACGCATCCGTCTCAAGACACCTATGACAAAGCTGCCCTTAGCCTGACTGAAGGATTTTATATGGCAGGTTTGTACACGGATGCCCTGGATACAGCCAATCAATTATATAAACAGAGCCCGCATTCTTCTTTTTTAAGTTTAATTTATTTTAAGATCGCTGGAGCTGATTTGAAATTAATGCGCTGGGAAGATGCCCATGAATATTTAAACAAAATCATTAATGAATTTCCTCAAAGCCCGGAAGCTCCTATTGCTAAGCAGCTTTTGGGAGAAAAACAATATTTTGCGGTCCAGGTAGGGTCATTTTTAGATAAAGGCAGGGCCTTGACATTAATTGATGATTTAAAAGGCAGCGGCCAGTACGCCTATGTTGTTGAGACCACTGCTCCTGATGGGCAAGTATACTACCGTGTGCGTGTAGGGCAAATGAGTTCACTCAATGATGCCGAAGATCTTAAAAAGCGGCTAGATAAGCTGGGATATCCCACCCTGATTTATCCTTGATGAACGGTCCTGCTCTGATTTTCATCGTTGGACCAACTGCCGTCGGAAAATCTGAAATCGCCTTAGTTCTTGGCCGGCAGCTTAACGCTGAAATCGTCTCCTGCGATGCCTTGCAGGTTTATCGTGAAATAGCCATTGCCAATGATAAGCCGTCTGCACAGGCCCAAGCCCAGATCACGCATCATTTAATTAATATTATTTCAGTGACAGAAGATTTTAATGTGGCGCGCTTCCGCCAGTTAGCACTAGCTGCGATCCAGGATATTCAGGCCCGCGGCAAAACCCCTTTGATCGTCGGTGGAAGCGGTATGTACATGTCGGTTTTGCTGGATGGGATTTTTGAAGGAATAAGTACCAAAGATAATTTAAGGGAAGAGTTGACCCAAGAGCTTTCAGCGAAAGGGGCAAGTTCCTTACATGAGCGTCTAAGGATTTTAGACCCGCAAGCAGCAGCAAAGATCCATCCTAATGATCCGCAGCGGATTATCCGGGCCTTAGAAGTAGTTTTAAGCACGGGGCAATCTATTAGCAGCGTGCAGCCGAAACGCGAAGGATTATGGGGTAAGATGCCGATCAAGATTTTTGCCCTCAACCGTCCGCGTGAAGAACTTTACCAACGGGCAGAGGCGCGCGTGGATGAGATGTTTGCCAAGGGATTGGTCGAAGAGATCAAGCAAGTTTCAATATTGCCTTTGAGTGTTACCGCAAGAAAAGTCATCGGCATCCCGGAAGTCACAGGCTATTTAAGAGGCGAATACGATCTGGAGCGCGCCAAATATTTAATGAAACTCAACACCCGCCACTATGTCAAACGCCAACTGACCTGGTTCCGACGGGATAAACGCTTGACGTGGGTAGACATAGAACCCAAACAATCCGCAGAGCAGGTGGCAGATATTATTATTGAACAAATCTAGATACGCGTGGACGGCTGACATCGATATATTTTCCTGCTAAAATCTGCCGTTCACGCTGGAAACGTTGGTACCAATAACTTGGTCACGCGACAGGTTCAGCCGAAGGCAGCGGTGCAGATTTTTATACGCAGGAAAACATATCGATATCAGCCTTTTAATGGAGTGCTAGTAATAGCGGCGGGTGGCTCGGAATTGATGTTAAGGGGCGGACGGTGACGGTTCTCAGGGCTAGTTAAGGGAAACCACCGTTCTATAAGGCTGTGACGTTCGCGTTTCAAATAGGAGCACCTTAACAGCAATGACGAGACAGGACCCGCTATAGTAAGAAGGGATTTTCATGAAAGAAAAAATTATATTAGCTGTCGTTGTCGAACACGCGCATAGTTCTTGGTCGCCGGAGGATGAGGCGGCGGAGATGAGTCAGCTTATTGCGACTTGCGGCGGGGAGATTGTGCATACGGTTTTTTGTAAAACGATACCGCCTACGGCTTCCCATTTGCTCACCAAGGGCAAGGTCGCGGAGATCATGAGCTTGTGCCATGAGGGTGGCATTGACGCGGTCATTGTTAGCTGCGATCTTAAAGGTACGCAGCAGCGCAATCTCGAGGCTGATTTTGGTGTTAAGACCTTAGACCGTACCCAGGTCATTCTGGATATTTTTGCACGTCGCGCTACTTCTCAGGAAGGTAAAATGCAGGTGGAATTAGCGCAGTTGCAATACAGGCTCCCCAGACTTTCAGGGCACGGAGCAGAAATGTCGCGTTTAGGCGGTGGTATTGGTACTTCCGGTCCCGGTGAGACCAAGCTTGAAATCGACCGGCGGCGTATCGGGGAGCGTATCACCAGATTGAAGAAAGATCTTAAAGAAGTCACGCAAAGCCGTCAAACCAAACGCAAAAAACGTCAGGACCAAAAAATACCAACCATAGCACTAGTCGGCTATACCAATGCCGGCAAGTCCACCTTGTTAAACGCATTAACAGGTGCGGAAACATTGGCACACGACGGTTTGTTTACCACCCTGGATTCACTTTCCCGTCAGGCGGTATTGCCTAATCATTTAAAGGTGGTTTTTTCCGATACTGTTGGATTTATGCACGCTTTGCCTCACGGGTTAATTGAAGCGTTCAAGGCAACGCTTGAGGAAGTGCAAGAGGCAGACCTTTTATTGCATGTACTGGATATCAGTCATGATGATTACCGTAAATTTTATGATGCGGTGAAGTCGGTGATGGATCAATTAAAAGTTTTAGACAAGCCGACCATCATGGTGCTTAATAAAATTGATAAGCTTGATGACAGGCATCGTTTGGAAGAGATCAAGCGGG
>JABDGZ010000060.1 GCA_013285735.1 Candidatus Omnitrophota bacterium
ACTGATTGCTCTTATTGATCAATTGGGCGACGCGCGGCAAATGGAATTCATCAAACGGCTCAACGACCATTTCCATTTCCAAACTCTGCAAATACTCTGAAAGGTCAATGAACTGGCTTTGGAACCCAGCCCTTTCGATGTTAGAACGGTAAAGTGAACTGCGCACCCTGTCTTCCTCGGAAAATAAAACAGTCTCAAAGTAGGCGCCGCTGCTGACGGTATCTACATACTCTGAAGGATCCAATGGCATGACTGGCACACTGACCATGGGCAAATTAATTTTAACAATTTCTCTTTCTACCGGGTTGTCATCCACAAAAACAATGGAGTCCAACCCTATATTCAAAATTTCGGCAATATCCTTGATGTTACTGGCTTTATCTTTCCAATTGGCTTTAAAAATAACAATGTCTTCCAATTTCAGGATCATATCCGGATGCTTTAAAAACGGTTCTTTAGCTGTCTCTTCCTGGTTCTTGCTGCAGACAGCCAGAATGATCCCCCTCTCTTTGAGCTTCAGCAAATACCGCTGGAAGTCCACAAAAGCTTCTCCGGCCGCACCATCGCCCAATTGGATCCCTTCTAAGCCATCATCAGCGATCACGCCACCCCATAAGGTATTATCAAGGTCTAAAACCAGACATTTTTTAGAATTGCCTTTGATAGCACCTATTGTTTTAGCGAGCTCATGGGCAACCAATCCAGTTGCATCCAACGCAAAAGGATGTTTTGAATGATACCAAAAACGGCTATCATGCCACTTGCGCCTCCCATACACAGAAGCCAAGAAATCCATGTCCAGGATGCTGACACCAGGTTCAAGGGCTTTGGCTAAATTCAAATTGAATTGTCGTAAAAAATGGGCACTCCCCCATACCGGTGTCGTCTCATAATTCCCAAAAATCCTGTGATAAGGTAAGTCCACGTTATTCTGTATGATATGCGCATTGGAGTGTCGCCGCAAAGTCCTCCATAAAGAAACGCATTCATTAACGGCGGCGCCTATGGACTTTTCAACAATCTCGAGGCTTGAACCTGGAGCCAGCTCGTAGTTGATATCGCGGTAATTGGTGAACAAACAGACGATATCCGGTTTGAATTCATAAAATTGGCTTTGAGGATCCAAGATGCATTGGTGGATGGTGCCGTATTCCGCCTCATAAATTTGGGCAATAAATCCTTCTTTCGCAAGCCAGAATTTAAGGACATCAATAAAATGCGTGGCCGTGCTGGTCGCTAAAACGGCTACACGGATTTTTTTCAACGTGGTAAGATGGTCAGTGATGCCCTTAAAAAGGGATGCGTATTTCGTTTGCAAAATAAAATCATCATCGAGGCTCGCAAGCACGGCCAACTGATCAAAAGCCTCCTGATATTGATTGTCCCCGATCTTTTGTTTTATTACTTTTAGCGATTCTTTTTTCTGTGCTGTATCCATAATCTTATCCATAGTCAAACATTTCATTGATGGTGGTTTAAAAAAGCAATTTGGACCTTGGCTTTAGCAAGATTAGAATGTGTCTGGGCATTATCCACTAAAATTTCCAAAACAACAGCATTAGCCCCATGAGAAACTTGAACCACCTTGGCATTGATCTCAACTGTATCATCAATAAAACAAGGAGCATGGAATTTGATGTTGATGCTTTGTAAAAGACAATTTTCTCCAGGAAAATGCACGCCGATGATCTGAGAAACGTAACTGGTCAACAGGGCCCCATGAGCGACCCTTCCGGGAAAGCCCCTACTCAGCGCGAATGAATCTGACATGTGCAGAGGACTGATATCTCCGGAGATCTCTGCAAAACGATCAACATCTTTAGCCGTGACAGTTCGAGTCAGGCAATAACTCATACCTTCTGACATATCAACTATCTTATAATTGGCGATTGACATTATTTTAAAGCAAGTTGTCTTGGGGGCATTGCATTAATATTTCGGCCAAACTTTTGCAGTTTTTGAGCTAATTGTACAAACAAAGGGTCATTATCGTTAAAAACCCCATCCATTTGTGACAGCATAATTTTATTGATGTCCTGTTGAAAATCAGCAATTTCTTTCATGGTAAAGCCCTGGTCATAAAGGTAGGCTAAATACCAAAGGCTCGTATCTGGGTCAATGAAAACACTTTTGATCTCACGAAACATTTTCATCTTATATTCGCTGGCTTGCATCGAACTCATTGTATTGTGCTGCCAGCTGCTGCCCATTCCCGTTAATCCAAATTTCTCCCGGTCACGATAAATGGAAGTGTTCTCCATGTAATAAAATTCTTTTAAGGTATAAAATTGAATCCCGTTTCTTTCAACAAAGTCCTGATTCTCTTTGATCGTGGCTTCAGTTTCCCCTGGAAATCCGACGACAAAGGCCACCATCATGGCAATCTCATACTTATTCAAAAGGGCAATGCCTCTCTCAAAATCAGCACGGGTGGCCTTTTTATTCATATTCTTAAGCACCTGGTCGTTAGCTGATTCGACACCTAGGTAAACCCCCCGGCATCCGGAATCCCGCATCAGCTTTACCACGTCTTCATCGACATACTGCACACGCAAGAATGAAAACCATTCAAAATTATACTTGCAGAACATTTGACACAAATCTTTAAATCTTCGCAGCGGCACATTAAAGGTATCATCCAGAAAAATAATCTTGTTGATGTTGGGACGCCGTAAAATCGACTGAAGTTGCTCTTCTGCTGTTTCAATGGGCATAGCAAAATGCCCTCCTGCTGTTTCAGGATAGGAACAAAAAGCACAGGCAAAAGGGCATCCGGAAGCTGTCCGGATTTGAATCGTATTATTCAAAAAAGGCATGTCCAGATGTTCCCAATAATTAGGGATATTATTAATCAGGGGATTATGCCAGACTTTTTTTGTTACCCTAAAGGTTGTCTGACCATTGGTACCGCTTCGATAAACAAGATTATTAACAGACTCAAGGGATTCTTTTTTCTTGCGGGCAAGAAGCAAATCTTTAAGATCCACTTCTGAATTAAAACTATGGACGGCATAGTCAACCCCTAGTTTCTTCATGGCTTTGCTTAAAGGCTCTGGATCATCCTTATACATCACTCCGTTAATAAATGCCCCTCCTAAAACAATCGACATATCCGGGTATTTAGCACGTAATAATTTTGTTAATCGGGTGATTTCAGCATAATTAAGATGAAAGGTGGTTGAAATAGCAACAACAGGCTTAGGATCACTCTTTTCATAAACATCGAAAAGGATATTCCATTCAGCATCAAAGTTATTGATAATGTAGGTGTTAAGATCAAAATCTTTTAAGTAATTAGCGATGTGCGGGCCTACAAAACCAGGGAGATTCCATATGCTAAATAGTTTTTGGCGGCTTTGAGGGGTTGCTTCGGTCCAAAACTGACCACTGCGTAAATAGTTAATAATATCGTAATGGGAGCGAAAACCTTCCTTAAAATAAACCATCCGCGGATAAATGAGATTTTTATAAATCTCCACCCGATCGAGAGGAAGTTTGACATATCCGTCGTAATTAACAATTTCAGATTGAGAAATAAATATCAAATCTATGTTGCTAGCCACGGAAGTCCCCTTTTAATTACTTTCTTGTAAACTTAAAATTAGATTACCATACCCCAAAGCCCTAGTATATAGAAATTTTTATCAAAAGGACTTATAAACAAAATCAGGAATGCCCCCAAAACCATAAAACCAATACGTGATAACTACAAACAACTCGAAAGATAACCATATTCTAGAAGAATAAAAATTCCCAAATAATAATGAAGCAGTTCTTGCGGTAATATGCTTAAAACCAAGGACGAATGAGATCGCGGCAGCCCATAAAAATCCACCCAGTAAAAAACTTATTAATAAGCCCTTTATTTTGAAAATGGCCATGAGCTTAACAAAACCATTGAAATCCATCCAAAAACAACTAATACCGATACTCCAATAAGAAAATGTAAACGCTGCGCCCAAAAGACCAGAAAACCTATGGCCAATCATTTTTTTATACTGCACGCTAAAATATTTGTGCATCAGAACATCAAAAAGCTTATTTAAGCTCATCCCAGCTCCAAGGAAAATCCCATAAATTAAAAATAGCCATGAAGACCCGTGCCATACCCCCATCATAAAGAATACAAAAAAATAGGCTATGACTCCGTGATAGGCAATTATCTTTCGGTTTGGCCATTTATTCGTTAGAAATCGAACAAACGGATTGAACAAATAATATTTAAACCACTCCGAGAGTGTGA
>JABDGZ010000061.1 GCA_013285735.1 Candidatus Omnitrophota bacterium
CAGGAAAAAATATGAAAAGAATAATTCTTACTGTATTAGCATTCTTGTTGGCAGTGCCATTAGCTGCCTTTGCCAGTGATATTACTGTCGCTGGTGCGGCAAATGTGCAATTTACCTTGGATGATTTAAAAGCGGAATTTACCAAGGAAACAGGTGTTAGTGTTAAGACGGTCATAGGATCGTCGGGTAAATTGACTTCACAGGTTGAAAATGGCGCCCCGTTTGATGTGTTTTTATCCGCGGATATGAAATATCCTTCTAAAATCTTTAAAGATGGATTTTCATCCAATGCCCCTAAAGTATATGCGTATGGTGTTTTAGTTCTTTGGACGATGAAAGATCTTGATTTATCCAAAGGCATCAACGTTTTAAGTGATACAAGCATTCAAAAAGTTGCCTTGGCTGATCCCAAGCTGGCACCGTATGGCCGGGAGGCAGTTAATGCGTTAAAGTTTTATAAATTATATGATCAATTACAGAAAGAATTGGTTTTGGGGGAAAGTATTTCACAGGCCAATCAATTTATCACAACAGGGGCCGCAGACATTGGTTTTACTGCTAAATCAGTGGTGGTCGCTCCCAACATGAAGGATAAGGGTAAGTGGATTGAAGTAGATCCACAATCATATAAACCTATTGCCCAAGGGGTGATTGTGCTAAAATATGCAGAGCAAAATCATTCTAAAGAGGCGCATGAATTTTATGATTTTCTTTTTTCAGCCCCGGCCCAGGAAATTTTTAAGAGGTATGGCTATAAACTTCCGTGAATAGATTGACTGGTAAGATTATTTTGGTTGAATCCTCCCCGCACATGTCAATGGTGGACATTGATGTGAGCGGGGATGTTTTTTGTTCTATTGTCCTGGAAACAGCATCTACGGCTTCTTATCTAAAACAAGGAAGTAGTGTTACCTTGGTTTTCAAAGAAACAGAAGTTTCTATCGGAAAGAATTTGACCGGGTTGATCAGCTTGCGCAACAGGTTTAAGGCAACGATTAAAAGAATTGAAAAGTCCGATATCCTGACCAAGGTTTTTCTTAATTATAGGGACAAAGAAATTGTTTCTATAATTTCGACACGTTCAGCCCAAAAGTTGGGATTGATTATTGGTGATGATGTTGAGTGGCTGGTCAAAACCAATGAGGTTTCTCTGCTTCAAGAAGGGTGATCCATGCATGATGATTTACAGCCTCTACTGCTGACTTTTCAACTGGCCATCACTGTCACAGCAATTCTTTTTGTCCTTGGCCTTCCTTTAGCGTATTGGATTGCCTTTTCAAAGAATAGATTCAAATATATCGTCGAAACCCTTGTCAGCATGCCTTTGGTTTTGCCGCCCACTGTTATTGGTTTTTACCTTCTTATCGTATTTAGCCCACAGCATTTTTTGGGGCATTTTCTAGAAACATATTTGGGAATCAGGGTTGTTTTTAGTTTTACAGGTCTTGTCATCGGCTCTGTGATTTTTAGCCTTCCTTTTATGGTCAATCCGATCAAGGCAGGTTTACAAAATTTCCGGCATGAGTTGATAGAGGCTTCGTATGTTTTAGGTAAATCACCATGGGAGACCCTGCGCCGGGTTATTTTGCCGAACATTAAGCCAGCCTTGTTAACAGGCATAGTCATGGCCTTTGCGCATACCATCGGCGAATTTGGGGTGGTGCTGATGATCGGCGGCAATATCCCGGGAGAAACCAGGCTTGCTTCTATTGCCATTTACAATGAAGTTGAGGCGTTAAATTATGATACCGCGGGACTCTATGCCTTGGTATTAGTGGGTATTTCTTTTTTTATTTTGTTGGTCTTTTATTATTTAAACCGGAAACCACTGAAGATTTTTTAATTGATGATTAAAATTCGAATCAAAAAAGAAATGCACACGCCGCGGGGACAAGAGTGGCTTGATATTGATTTAAATATTGCCAAGGGAGAATTCGTTACTGTTTTTGGAGAATCAGGAGCAGGCAAAACAACACTCTTGCGGATATTGGCAGGATTAACACAGGCGCAAGAGGGGTATATAGAGATCGACGGAGATGTTTGGTTTGATAGCCAAAAAGGAATCAATCTTCCGATCCAGCAAAGAAAAATAGGTTTTATTTCTCAGGAGAGCAGTCTTTTTCCTCATATGACGGTCCGAGAAAATTTAGAATATGCCTGTAGTGATAAGAATGCTTTGAATAGTATCGAGGAGTGGATTATCACGATAGGGTTAAAAGGTTTGGAAGCCCAAAGGCCTGATCAAATATCCGGCGGGCAAAAGCAAAGGGTTGCCTTGATCCGTGCCCTTATTAAGCAGCCTAAAATTTTACTGTTGGATGAGCCTCTGTCAGATTTGGACATTCATGCGCGTTTGAACCTGCAGGATGAGATTATCAAGGTGTATCAGAAGACCGGTATAACGACGATTTTGGTAAGTCATGATCTGTCGGAAGTGTTTAGATTATCCAGGAAAGTCTTCATCATTCATCGTGGCAAAATCACAAAGTCCGGCAGCCCCCAGGAAGTCTTTGTGAATAATGATTTAAGTGGAAAATTTAAGTTTACAGGTGAGATCATCGAAATTCACAAGGATGGTGTTTTAAATATCCTCACGTTAAGTATTGGCAATCATGTGACCAAGGTCGTGGCCAGTGACGAAGAAATTCTTGGTTTAACGATTGGCAGCAAGGTGATTGTCGCTTCCAAGGCATTTAATCCGCTTATTTTTAAAGCCTGAAAACAATCCTTTCTAATCTTTATAGTCATTATTAAATAATTTGCTATACTAATCCTTTAACCAAGGCTAACTTATTAATAAATAGTGAAAAAATCGAGAAAAGCTTCCCATAAATCTCCTCGGGTAAACTCAATTCCGAAAGAAAAAGAGATTCCTCAAGAGCAAGTTCCTGATAAACCCGGACGTAAAAAAACATTCTATTGGGTTACAGGCGGAGCATTGCTCGCCGTAATTTTTATGGCCTTTGGTTGGTTTTTAGGGCATCAAGAAGATAATTACAATCCTTATGAAGTGTTAAAGGGGTATGAATCTTCAAGGCATGGATTCATGGTAAAAAGTGCGGAAGTTTCGGTCAAAATGGCCCAGCGTGCTATTGAAGCGCTTAAGAAAAAGAATTTAAATGAAGCCATTGAAGATTGTAAGACAGCCATTGATATTTTTCCGATAGATGCCAAGCCTTATATTCTGCTTACAAAACTTTATTTGATGATGGGTCAAGAACAAAAGATGTATGAAACCTTGACCCTTGCCGGACGCTCGTACCCCAATTTTGACAATATCGTCACTGTTATTGATGATGAGGATCTTGATCGCATACCCCTGGATGAGCCGCAAGGTAATATTTTCTTAGCCAATTTCCCGGAAAATAAAAAGATGGCCATGTCCTTTATGTTTGATGATGGAGAGGCCAACGTTTATCGTGCCTTACCAATCTTTGAGAAATACGGATATCGGGCGACTATTCCCGTTGTTGCCGGATTTGTTGCCGATAAAAGTAATGACCCTTTTTGGGGCAGCTGGGCGGAATGGAGAGATGCGGCTAATCGTGGTTTTGAAATCGCTAACCATTCTATGTTTCATCGTGATTCCAAGAATATGCATGGAAGCGATTTTGATATAGCCATCGATCAGGCCAAAGAAACGATTGAAGAGAATATTAATCATAAGGTAACGGCATTTGTGTTTCCTCATGATAGCTATACAGACGAGGCTGTTAGCCGTGCTTTAAGATTACACAAGGCCGTTCGTACGCCTGAGTTTTTACATTCCTTTTACAAGAGAGAAGTCGATATTGTCATCGGCGGGCGTTATGTGTCAATTGCAACAGCCAAAAGATTAGTTGATATTGGTATGAAACGGAAATTATGGCTTATTGCGAAATGCCACGGGGTAACAGATAAGGCGAGTATGAGGTCATTTAAATCAATTACCCCGGAATTCCTGGAATCATATTTGTCGTACATTCACTCCAAATCAGAAGATGTTTGGGTAGATACATTTTCAAACGTTTTTGAATATATGTTCTTGCGTTCACAAACAACGATTGAAACTAAAGGTTTCACCAATAATTCCATTGATTTTGTTTTACATAATAATGATCAAAATTTCAAATTATCCTCTCCGTTAACAGTAGTCATCAAGACACAAACAGGTTCCGTCGTGAAATCAGCAA
>JABDGZ010000062.1 GCA_013285735.1 Candidatus Omnitrophota bacterium
CAGGTTGTTGCGAACGTTTCTGCTGTCCTACTTCTCGTCCTATTTCTCGTAACTCATTCTATTTCTTAGAGATATACCGCACCAGATCAACCACGCGATTAGAATATCCCCACTCATTGTCATACCATTGCTTCCGGGACTTGGCGTCGAGGTTGTTAGCACTTATCCCTTGTAACTGTTTTTCTATCAAACATTTAATAACAACCAAGACAATTTCTCCTTTTTTATATTGGCAGACGTTTGTGAATAAACGTGGCAGACGTATGTGAATATGCTACAGGTAATTCTTCGGAAACGAAAAATGGGCCAAGTGTGTCAATTTACACATAGTCCATTCTATTAACATACAGAGATTTGCCAAGCTTAATAGTACGCCATTTCTCTTTGAGCAGAATCCGGTAGAATGTTCGTTCAGACCAGTTTCTTTTGGTTCGCAATAGGTCGGCTGATACCCAATTTCTTGCCAAATCTTCTATTAATTCCTTCTGATATCTGAATCCCTTACCGTAACGACTGTTTCCTTCAAAATCTCCGGTAAGGCATCCCTTTTTCTGAGCATACTTCCGCAGGGCTAGTGCTGGTACTTGGAGATCTTTCACCATTTCCAATGCTTCTGACTCAGATATGGATATTTTAGTGTCAGTTTGCTTTTTGTCAATCTGAGTTTCCAGCGGATCGAATTTCTTCTTATGATTTATTCTGACCTGACGAATGGTATTCGAGTCAAGTTCCAAGGTATCCGAAAGCCAGTGTTCTAGTTCAGGTAAAGACATTTCATTAAGAACATCTTTCGAGGTCTTAATCCGGTGGCTTTTACGCTGAACGGCGTGTTTAATCTTCTTTAAATAAGGGTTATTGTGAATATAATGCCTGCGCGTAGTTTCTACCTTAGTGTGTCTCAGCCTTTGTGCCATGTCATATAAAGACAAACTCAAACCTATAGGCTCAATATTAAGGGTTGCGAAAGTATGCCTTAATGTGTGCGGAGACGGGATTGCTCCATAATAGGTCTTGATACCAAATTTTTCACAAAGCAGCCTGACACGTGTTGAACAGTGTGCAGCGCTCAACCCTTTCCCCTTTTGACTCGATATAATCAGGTAATCCGCGGCAGGTTTAAATTTCTTCCGGGTGGTTCTAAGATAAAGATCCAGTAATTGTTTGGTTTCATCAAACCAAAAATACATGGTTTCTTCGTCCTTCCAGCCCTTTTGGTTTTCAGGCTTAATGGTAACAAACCACTCCCCTTGTTCATCTTTCCTGAAGTCATCAACCTCCAAGGCGAGTATTTCACTGACTCTAAGGGCCAAATCATAAGCCAATAAAATAAATAAACGGTCCCTTACCTCTTCTTTATTTGATTTGTCCAGAGTTGACAAGTCTCGTAATTTATCCATGCCCTCTTGGGTTATGAAATCCTTCTTTATGGCTCCCCCATTCATCTTAAGGGATACATGAGAGAGGGGATTTGATTTAATAAATCCCTTAGAATAAATATTGATGAAAAATGTAGCAATGTGAGCTAAATAGTCTTCCTTCTGTTTTACTCCCCTTTGCAGGCATATTTCCTCGTACTTCTTTACATCATCATCGGTGATGAACTCAAAACCATTTTTATTTACTGCTTTAAGAAAACGTATGGCATGTTCGATCTTACCGTTTTTGGTCACGGGTTTTAGTTCTCTCTTTGTAACTCGGTGCATCATCCGTATGAGTTGATTTGAAATATCGCCATCCTTTTCAAAATATACCGGGACAGCTTCGACTCGTTTCCCGTTCTCTTCAAACCACTTTATTGCTTCCCGGCTATTTTGAGTTAATCCAAAAAACTTTTCGTACCTTTGAATGACAATTTCCTTTAATACCTGTCTTTTAACCACACCTTTAGCCTATAAAAAGTCATTGATTACTTCTCGGGTGAAGCGAGGAACTTTCTTGCAGGTTTCCCACTGATAGGATCTTGCTTCAAAATCGCAGCTTTCTTTTAACCTATCCCACATCTCCTTGATAAATTGTTCATCAGGATTGACCTCATTTATCCTGTATTTATTCAGGTAATGTTCAAGGACTTTTGCTCTCATACGGAAATTGTTCCGGGTCACATTTGACCGGGCGTACATTTTATCGACAGCTTCCCTCACGTATTCCATAAAGGTATCTCTAGGGATTGGGTGGGAAACAATTGGCTGAGAATAAGACTCTGCCTCTCCATATTTATTGTTGATTGTTGCGTACATGGAATCTCCTGTTTCTTTTTAAAGGATAACACCTCTCTAACGAGGTGTCAAGGACACCCCCTAAAGTGAGACATCAAAGCAGAATGTCTCTCTTTAGGTAGCTAACCTATTCTTTTTTCAATATTTTCTAATTTGGCAGTAATTTCGGCAATTACTGGAAGGAGTGACAAATTGCCATAGGCTGAGAGTTTGTCAAGCAGATGTTTTGTGGCAGGATCACCGACCATTTTAATTTGAGCTTCATCGTTCTGCTCACAGGTCACTAAAGAATCGTAGGGCGAAAGCAAAACAAACGTCATTGTGGTCTTACCGCGCAAAACCTCAACGACTTTAGATTTCACGAGATGATCTCTCCAAGCTTTTATGCTGTGAGGATTTTCTTTAAGCTTTTCTCTCAATTCAGCATAAGTGGTTATGAATTTATTATCCTTATTCATGTTAAAGATCAAAAAGAAAAACAAAGGCCAAGCTTTTCCGATTGCATCCCTCTTTTCTGGATGCGAAAGGATGCTAGAGAGAAGATTCCAACGTGTCATGTTCGGCCTCCTCTCCATTACCGTATAGAAGGCCAGTGAAGCAATCAGCTCCCTGTCTTTCAATGCCGTTGGTTTCTTGGTTGACTTCCCGTACTAGTTGTTTGATTTCCCTGCTCTTTAAGTCCTTCTTTTCTCTTTCCTTGAGCATGTGGAGAATCTTTTCAAATGATTGAGTCATCTAACATCTCCTTTTTAACTATTGCGTTAATTGATTTTCTTAGGGGGGTCTGGAAACCCAAAACGCATTGGAATAGCCATGACTTTTCCTGGTTTTGGTCTTGGGGCAAGGTAAGCGAATTGCGGGAGAGGGCACCCCAGAGGTGTGAGTTTGGGTAGCTTACCTCCTTGTGTTTTCCACATGGCTCTGTCAAGACCAAGGATTAGACCATTGGTTTTTGATTTGATTGATACAGGCAGAAAAAAAGAACCACCTTTCGGTTTTGTTCCATACATCATGTCAACTGCATCCTTTTCAGAAATTTGATGTTCTTCATCAACATCAATCTTCCACCCCTCAGTGACTTGTTTCATACTTTTTACAAGATAATAGACAAGCGACTCCTTGCCTGTTTGCTTATCTATACCTATTTTTGCTATCACCTTTTTTTCTGCAACTGCCACGACTATACCTTCCTTGTGTACAGTTACCGCAACGAATGATTCTGGAATTTTAACCATTTTAATCTCCTTTTTTTACTCTTGAGTACCAAGATTTTCCCAAGGCTTTTCGTCTAATATTTTTTGAACTTTGGGGGAAGGTAACCCTAAACGCCGGGCTGACTCCCGATCTATTTCTTCCCATATTGAATAGTCAGGATATTCCGTAGATTCTGGCCCATAAAGCGGCCCTTCATCATCAAGGCAATACTCTCCCTTTTTAAGCAATTTGATTTCCAATTCATCAGGACCAGGCTTTTTACCTAAAACCAAGGCCACTGTTTCTGTACAGATAGTTTCAATGATAGCTGGATTTAGAATTTGCTCTTTGGGAAGCAAAAAATCCAAGTCGTGGAAGTAAAGCGAAATCAAACTACTAAAATCCATCTTGCAAATTTTGGTCCCAGGGACATACTCAAATTTGTCCTCAATATCACAGTAGTATTCCAAGGCATCATAAATAAGGACATAGTGATAATCATTGATGTCATAGACACCCAAACTCTTAGTACAAACAATGAGCCTTTCCAAGGTCTTTATGGCCGTTTTAACGTCAAAGACCTCAGACGCATGAGGCAGAATGTACTTTAACTCCTTTTTGCCAAATTGTTTGAGCTTATCCGTGACTATCTCCAAGGAGTCGATTAGAATTTTGGTGAAAATCTTGTCTGGTTTGGTCGAAAAA
>JABDGZ010000063.1:0-3404 GCA_013285735.1 Candidatus Omnitrophota bacterium
TGATTTATTGGATTGGAGTTTTAAGCGTTTTAATAGCCATTGAAAGCGTGTTCGTTGGCACCTGCCTGTCCATGTTTTTCCCTCCTCATTTGGGTGCCTTGGCCCATGATTTTTTTGCAACCTATCAACGCGTGATAGCGCCCAAGCGGGACGTATTATTCTTAAGGCTCTTTATTGTCGTCGGGGTCGCGAGCTTTATCCTCTTGATGCGTTCTTTTTCCCGGACAACCCCTCAAAAGCATTCTTCGTTTAAATATTTTACTTTAATCCAAGCGGCGATTGTTGTTACAGAGACCTTCTTTTTGTTTAAATATGCCATTTACCGTTATCCTTTGTGGCTGAATGGTTTTTACGCGTCATTAATCGCCAGTGCTGTTATAAAAATATTCTCACCGGAAATTATTAAATTATTGAAGGCTTTAAATGAACGCATGAAGGATAAAACACCTGTTTCCAATCTTGCTGCCTGGTTGACAATATCAGGGATGGTGCTTATCCCCTTAATCATTTGGGTGCCTGATGTCGAAGGGGCCGTGGCCAGGATGTTTTTTGGTGAAAACCTGCATCATATCGACTGGTTATTGATGGCCGCCGGATGGGTGCATATGTCAGGGAATATTTTAGGAGTTGATAATATATCCCGTTACGGGATTGGCGCTCCCATCATTGTTTCTGAAATAGCCCAGCGTCTTTTGGGGAAATTTGATTATGTTAATGCAGTCATTGTCATGATGATGATCAGTATCGTGTATTACTGGATTTGGTTTTATTCACTGCGGCTTATTTTGAAAGATACCACCTGGGCATTTATCGCTATTTTTTTAGGACTGCGTTTGCATTTCTTTCACATAGAGACCTTCCCGTTTATTTTTACCTATCCCCAAGTCACTCCTTTAAGGTATTTTTGTGATAGTTTGTTTTTTTTATTTTTAATCAAGCACACGCAAGCCGGTCGGATGATCTGGCTTTATTTAGCAGCAGCGATAAGCGGCTACGCAGTTTTTCATATAACAGGGGAAGGGCTATACACCTTAGTTACTTTTTATGTTTCTTTAGTGCTGCGTGAATTCTTTATTACCATGAATCCAGGGCATTTGATGGTACGGTTGAATAAAAAACAGATTGCTTTGTTATTAATAATCCCGTGGCTGGTTTTATTAACCTGCTTATGGATGGTGGCAGGCAAGCATATCTTTGAAGGGCTATTTTGGTATAACCAGTTTGAGTATGTCCGTTTTTATCAAGCCGGTAATTCGGTCGCTCCCATGATGAATAATTTGGCCGCTCCTTTTGTTGACCGCGCTTCCATAGCTTTTATTTTGCCGGTTGTTTATCTTTTTATTTTAGTCATTTTTATCGGACGGATGATGCAAAAGGCTCTTAAAACCGATGGGCTGATCATGGCTTGCGCCTGTGTTTTCTTGCTGATCAGTTATCATTATCACGCGATGATCTCTAACAATATGCCGTCCTATTTACGTAATGGGGTGATTATCGCGATGGTCACGGTTTTTATACTTAAAGGCGTAACGGATCGGTTAGGGCAGTACCATCAAAGGTTATGTAAACTGGTTAGCGGTATTTTAGTTTTTGTGTTCATCGTGACAACCCATCAGTTCCTTTTACATCCGAACATATTTAACTTAGCCCGTAACCCGATGATACATCCGGTTGTCAGCCAGGTTCCTTTTGGAAGAAATTATTATTTCAATCATCTCTTCATCAGTTATCCGGAAGCTTTCAAACTGCCGGTCAATGGCTTAGGGCAGAAGGAAGAGCTAATGGTGACGGAGAATGATTTCACCGACGATAATCAACTTAAAGCGCTCTTTAGAAAAGAGTCTGATTACAGCCAAGACGCTGCCTTGATCGACTCATTGACTGCTGCTGACCAAAAAGTACCGCTGGTTTCTTCGTTTGAAAATTTGATCCTGATGCAGGCCAAACGGCGTCCTTTTTTCTACACCTATTTTATGGTCAATTCCCAGCCGCGCCGCATGCGTAAATTCCCCGTTACGGTGATATACACTAAAGGCAATTTGCTGCGTGAATTCAAACGCATTGAAGATGAGAAGCCCCCGTATATATTTGTTGAGCGGACGTATTATGTTTCCCCTATACCGCAAGCGTATTTGTACGACAATGAGGATTTAGTTGATCTTCTATCGTATATTTTTTATCACTATCAACCTTACAAACAAGGTGAGTTTTTGGTGGCATTAAAGCGCAGATAATGAAAAACAATTGGTATGAATTTTTAGTAGCTTCCCCCTGGAGGATCATTCTCCTTATCTTTTGCTGTGCGTCTGTGCTGGCAGCTATCATTTTTCCTGAATATTTAATAACTTCCCGTATTGAATTTAGCAGTAATATTTGTTTTGGAGATTATTGGGGAGCTTTTAGCCTAACCAATTTTTTTTATCAGGGCGGGATACAGTTATGGGACCCCTACGATCAACTTCCTCTTTCTTTTTATTGCCTCACAGTAGGTATCTATAAGATTTTCAATGTCCTCGTGGCCTTGGTGTTTATCCTATTTTCCAATCTAAGCAGTTTTCAAGCTGAATTTTTCCATCATGTGTATAGCGTGGTGTTCTTTTTAAGTAATTTATTCCTGAAAATTGTCGGTTCTTATGTTCTCTTTAGGAAGTTTTCTTCCAGCCGTGCGATTTCAGCTGTTGCGAGTATTTACTTTTCGGTCATTTGTTCGGCAGTTCCCTTTGTTTCCGTGGGGTTATGCCTTGGGAGTTATGCCCCCTTATTGATTTATTTTACTTTTAATGTTTTTGAATATTTCCGTCTGAAGGACATTCTTTATTGGGCCTTGTTCTTTTCAATAGTGCTGGCGTATAGTCCGCTCCATGCCATGTACCTTTACCAAGGTATTCATTTTATGATTTTGGCCTGTGTCATTTGGGCGATCAGCCGTGCGCGAAATGGTTTTTATCAAAAGATTGAAATAACCCAAAAGGCAAATTTTAAGCGGATCCTATTAACAGCAGCAGCTTGTGTATTGATAGTGGCCCCCATTATTTATATGTTCAAGTTCCAGATGGGGGATGTGGATTTCTCCGCCCACAGCAGGGTCGCCAAATTTTGGGACTGGCATTATTATTTTACCCGGCCCATGGCCACTGGGGACAGCACGTCATTCCCGGAATTTCTAGCTTCTCTTATTGTTCATTATTGTTCCTGGGTTTCTTGCGGCTTTGCCATATTTTTCCTTGGGCTCTTTGGGCTAATCATGAGCAAGGACAAGCGCAAATATATTTTCTTGGCAGCCATTCTTTTTATATGGATGCTGGATAAGCCGCGCGATACTTTTTGGGGGGGCTTGGCGCATGTTTTAAACTTTTTAACTAATCCATTGAGTTTCGGGGTGCGGAACTTCCAGGAATTTCAAG
>JABDGZ010000063.1:3414-3708 GCA_013285735.1 Candidatus Omnitrophota bacterium
TTCTTGCCGATTTGGCTATCGTTATTAGCAGTGATAGGGTTTGAGTCTTTGCGTGGATTTTTGAAAGATCCGCTTTTAAAAGAATCCTTGAAAATACGCCTCAGTGTCTTCTTTGGGGCCATGGTCCTTATTTTAGCTCTTGCCCTGCCTCATGTGGGCATGCAGGATAAAATATACTGTTTGGTGCAATTTCTTATTTTGACGGTGTGCGGGTATTTTTATTTTTTTAGGCAAAAGCGTCCTGTATTTTTACCATTTTTATTAGCGGTATTTGTTGTTATAGAAATTGGAGGG
>JABDGZ010000064.1:0-81 GCA_013285735.1 Candidatus Omnitrophota bacterium
GGTGTGCTTTTTTTACAAGAGGGACATAATAGTCTCACTAAACGCTGGGCCAGAAAACACTCCACTGACGAAGCAATCAAA
>JABDGZ010000064.1:91-3541 GCA_013285735.1 Candidatus Omnitrophota bacterium
ACGCACTCCTGCACGAAAATTGGTCAATAAAGATTGAGCAATAAAGGTTCGATACCAATATCAATTAAACGGGTAATACCCGAAGCCGCATCATTGGTATGCAAGGTTGAAAATACCAAATGTCCTGTTAAAGACATTTGGATTGCTATCTGTGCTGTTTCAAAATCACGCACTTCACCGATCATGATCACATCTGGATCATTGCGCAAGATAGAACGCAGTGCCGCGGCAAAGGTCAAGCCAATGCCCGAATTAGCCTGCACTTGGACCACCCCTTTGAGTTGGTATTCAACAGGGTCTTCAATGGTGATGATTTTAGTGTCTTCCGCATTGACGGCAGCTAAGCAAGAATACAAGGTCGTGGTTTTCCCACTCCCCGTTGGGCCGGTTAAAAAAATAATCCCATGTGGCTTATTAATCAAAACATCCAAATGCTTGCGTTCAGGACCGATGATGCCTAATTCTTCAAAATTGTACAGATGGAAAGTATTTAACAAACGAATAACGCAAGATTCTCCAAAAGATGTCGGCAAAAAAGAAACGCGTAAATCCATTTCTGTATTGTCAATCTTGACTTTAAAACGACCGTCCTGGGGTAGTCGTTTTTCAGCGATATTCAAATTTGAAAGGATTTTAATGCGCGAAATCAACACTTCTTTGAAAAAGCGGATATTATCAGGGACTTGCGCATCATATAGCACCCCGTCGATACGATAGCGGATACGCAACTCATCACCAAAGGGTTCAATATGGATATCAGTAGCACTGTCACGATGCGCCTGAAATAAAATTTGGTTTAAAAATTGGCTGATAGAAGCTTCCGAAGAAGACTCATCAATAGATTCTGTCACCGCGGCTTCAGCGGTCATCATTTGTGTATCAGACATCATGCGCTCAATGGTCTCAGCACCCAATCCATAGTGTTCCCGGATAGCCTCGACAATGTCCTTTTCCCCGGCAAGCACAGGCTGGATATGCGCATGTGCCACCATGGCCAGGTCATCAAGAACGGATATTTCCCAAGGATTACTCATGGCCACTGTTAAAATACCATTTTCATATTTGACCGGAAAGATTTTGTAATGATTGATCGCTTTGGCTGGTAAACGCGTTAAGGCTTCCTTAGAAATTGTGATGGATTTTAAAGAAATGGGTTCCGCCATATTTTTATTTCTTATGTAAGAGGAATTGTAGATTCATCTTTAGGCAAGGGATCGTAATAAGTTTTGTCGCCTTTTAATGTTGGAGTTGTTTTGATATATCCTTCAGGGTCGGCATGTACATCTCCATTGATGATATGCGGAGTCAAAAATATAACAATTTCTGTTTTTTGCATATTGCGGTCTTCATTACTAAAAGCTTTGCCTAAAAAAGGAATATCTCCCAAAATAGGGATTTTATTTTTATTATGGATAAGCTCATCTTTCATCAAACCACCGATGATAATCGTGACACCATCTTTCACACGAACAGTGGTTTGTACTTCAGAGGTATCCACAATAGGAATTGTCGAACCATCCGGAGCAGTAAAAGGCTTCGCCTCTTGATTGGAAATCTCCGGTTTAATTTTCATGGTAATATACCCATCGTCATGAATCACCGGCGTCACGTGTAATTTGACACCAGTATCAATAAAACTCACCGATTCTGAATTGGTTGTTCCAACGCTATTAATTACACCAGTTGTAGTTGTATACGGAGTGGTCGTTCCAATTAAGATACTGGCCTCCTGATTATTAATCACAGCTAGGCGAGGGCTAGACAAAATCCGTGATTTACCAAAAGTATCCAAAGCTTGAACCACATTACTAAAAGAATCACTGCTCAATGTACCGATCGACGCGGCACCTACTCCCGTCGTCAGTCCACCAGGTATAGGAAAACCACTGCTTAAAGCCACCCCTGTATTACCTACTTTGAGTATAAGCTTCTCCCAATTAACACCCATCTGATATTCGTCCCCCAACGTAATTTGAAAAATCTTGGCTTCAATAAAGACTTCTTTATCATCACGGTCTAAAGCGGAAATCATGGCACTAATTTCATCAATTTTAGGAGGGATGTCCATGACCACCAGCGTGTTGGTACGGGTATCAAATTCTATGCTGCCGACATCCCTGGTCAGCATAGGGCCAATGGTTTTTGCCAGATCGTCAGCTTTCGCGTAATTAAGATTAAATACCTTGGTTTCACGGGGGACATCAATCTGACTGATATATTTTATTATCTCATTTAATTTCTTAGAGGTTTCCTTGATAAATAATTTATTGGAAAAACTATCAAATTTTACACTACCAATTTTAGGATTGACCATTTCCTGTAACTCGGCAACCAAGGGGTCCCCGGCAATATGATGCAATTTATATACTTCTACTTGGGTTGGCGCATCAATCGTTTTAATATAACCCAACAATTGATCCATTTTTTCAGGCACATCTTCAATAATGATACTATTGGAGGCATCATCCGCAATCACTTTACCTTCTTGACTTTTGACCTGATTTAAAATTGTCGCCACATCTGACGCTTTTGCCGACTGAAGTGAAACAATAGTGCTTTCTGTCCCCACCCCAAATTTATGGCCAGTAGTTTGTTCATAATCCGTGCTGGTCATGATCTGTATTACTCCATGCCCTTCAATGTACGCCAGATCATTAGCTTTAAGAATAATCATCAGTGCGTCATGGACCTCTACATTTTTTAAGAAAATAGTCACACGTCCAGTTATGCTTTTGCCGGCAATAATATTTAATCCGGATTTGGAAGCCAATAATTTAAGGACATCACTAATGTCCATATCTTTTATGTCAAGCGTATCAAGGATCGTCGATCTTTGAGGAGCAACAACTGGTGACGGATTAATCGAAGTATCAGCCGTATCAGGAACGTCTGCCGCCGGTTGAGCCCAAGAGGAACCATGGAGCAACATCACTACAAAAAGTGTTGTGAGTAGTGTCATTGCGAGCGAAGCGAAGCAATCTTTAATTTTTATTAATTGGAACATCAATATCCTGTCCTTGGTAATTTATGACCATTTGATCTTTGTTTATCCGCACAATTTTAATCCCAGCCCGAGGATTCCCTTCATCTATAAAATAAGTTTTATTAACATTACTATCTTCTATAATAATTTGAGAAGGATGAGCTATAAGAATGCCGACTACTTTTAAATGATCTGGGAGCTGTCCTTTCGGTGTATTTTCAACAGCACCTGATGGATTAACTGCTGTGGTCATTGAAAAAATATTACGGACTTGGGCATTAGCAAGTACATTTAACCCTGCGTCATTCCCGAATGTTTTAATCGGGAATCTTAAAATCCCTTCGTTGAAAATTCCTACTTTCACAGGAATGACATCGGGCAGCAGATCCTCTTTACCTTTGAAGAATAAAAAGAAAATTACATACGCCAAACAACACAACGTCAAAACCATAAACAAGCGCTGAACC
>JABDGZ010000065.1 GCA_013285735.1 Candidatus Omnitrophota bacterium
TTGAAAATATTGGTAGGATGGTTGTTAAGGCCGCTAACCAAAGCGGTGGTTATGGCATGCTGATTGGGACGCAGTCCAATAAAAAAGAACAAGCTGCTTTTAAGACCAAGATCCGTAAATTTCCTCGCGAGTATATCGCCCAGCCGACCATGGCGCTTTCTCGTGTGCCTACCATTATTGACAAGCGTATCAAAGGGCGGCACGTAGATTTGCGGCCTTATGTGCTATATGGGAAAGATATCTATGTTATGCCAGGAGGCCTGACCCGGGTCGCATTAAGACAGGGGTCGCTGGTGGTTAATTCTTCTCAAGGGGGTGGCAGCAAGGACACCTGGGTTTTAAGGTAATTCTTTATGTTAAGTCGTGTTGCTGAATCAATTTGCTGGATGAACCGCTATATTGAGCGGGCGGAGAATTATGCCCGCTTTATTGAGGTGGATTTTAACCTGGCGATGGATTTACCTCCAGGCACCATCGAAGAGCAATGGCGGCCCTTGGTTTTGACGACGGGTGATGAGGTTTTATTTCAGAAATTATACGGAGAGTTCACCAAGAATAATGTGATCCGTTTTTTGGCGTTTGAACGCGATAACCCCAATTCCATTTGCTCCTGCTTGGCAGCTGCCCGCGAAAACGCCCGTACAGTACGTGAGGTCATTTCAAGTGAGATGTGGCTGCAGATCAATGAAATGTACTTGTCCATCCGTCCTATGATGACTAAACAAAATCATTCGGAAAAATTTCTTATGGAATTTTTCAGGGATATCAAGCAGGGCAGCCATTTGTTCTCGGGGATCATGAACGCGACATTTTCCCGTAATGAAGGCTGGCATTTTGGCAATATGGGGAGGTTCATGGAACGTGCGGACAAGACGGACCGCATCCTGGATATGAAGTATTATTATCTTCTTCCGACTGTTGATTATGTCGGAACACCGCTGGATCTGCTGCAATGGTCGGCATTACTCAAATCAGCGAGCGGTTTTGAAATGTACCGGCAGACTTTTGGCAAATTGGATGTAGCTAATATTGTGAAGTTTTTAATTTTGGACAAGAATTTTCCCAGGGCTGTGCGGTATTGCCTGATTGAGACTGAGCAGTCCTTGTGTGCTATCACCGGCGGGCAAACAGGGGCGTTTAAAACCAAGGCTGAAAAAGATATGGGGAAGCTGCGTGCCGAACTTGATTACACGGATGTGAAAGACATTTTTCAGATCGGATTGCACGAGTATTTGGATCAATTTCAGACCAAGCTAAATAATTTAGGTTTTTCCATCGCCGAAACATTTTTTATAGATAAAACTTCTCAACAGCAGTCCCAGGGTTAGCAAAGAAAGGACAAGCAGCATGACATTTTGTTTGGCCATGAAGGTCAAGGACGGGATCGTTGGTATTTCTGATACAAGATTGACTAGCGGTAAAGAATGTATGACGGCGAAGAAAGTGACGGTACGCAAGGGGAATGGCCGTCACGCTGTATTTGTCATGACTTCTGGCTTACGGTCGCTCAGAGATAAGGCTATTACGTATTTTCATGAAGTTATCGAAGAGGAACAGCAAAGCTTTGATAAACTCTACAAGATGGTCAATGCTTTGGGTGAACAGGTCAAACGGGTTGCACGTGAAGATAGAGAATCTTTAGAGGCAAGTGGGTTGTCCTTTAATCTTTATGCCTTGGTTGCAGGCCAGCTTGATGCAGATAAGGAACCCATGCTTTATATGCTTTATCCCGAGGGGAATTGGGTTGAGGTAGGTGAAAGCTCCCCGTATTTTATTATTGGGAACACTGGCCACGGCAGGCCTATGCTGGATAGGGTATTGCGTTATGAATCGAGTATGGAATTTGCCTTGAAGGTTGGGTTCTTGTCATTTAACGCGACAAGGGTAAGTTCTAACGACGTGGAATATCCTATTGATGTGGTCATCTGCAAAAAAGGCAGTTTTCATGTCACGGAACAGCGTTTTGACCGTGATGATATGCACCGCTATTCGGTTTGGTGGCAGGAGCGGATCGCACAGTCGGTCCATGAAATGCCTGATGATTGGGTGAATATTGTTTTCAATAAAGACGAGGTAGCCAAACGGTAGGAAATGTTATTAAGCATCAAGCATACTACTTCCTATACCTATGATCATCCGGTTCTGTTAGAACCGCATCGCCTGCGTTTGACGCCGCGTACAGATTGCTATGGATCTTTGCTTGAGAGGGCATTAAAGATTACCCCTCATCCAAGCAGCATCAGTATCAGCGTTGAGAATGATGGTTCTATCAGTCATTGGGTGCGGTTTGAGGGAGAAACTGAGGAATTCATCGTCGAGTCTCAAATCCTTATTAGTTTAATAACAGACAAGAACCCTTTTGATTTTTTGATTTATCCGGAAACCTGCCTTAATTTGCCGATGGTTTATCCTTCAGACATGCTACGGGAGTTGCGTACATTTTTAATTGCGGACAGTATTGCGCCCCAGGTTCGGGATTTTGCTAATGCGATCCTTGAACAAGCCAAGGGGCAGACCATGGGTTTTTTGGTGATGCTTTCTCAATGCATGAAACGGGATTTTGTTTATGAATTTAGGCATGCCGGAGCTCCCTACCAACCAGATGATACTTTAGCTTCCAGACGCGGCTCTTGCCGGGATTGGGCGATTTTGTATATGGCTGCAGCCCGGGCCGTGGGTTTGGCCGCACGATTTGTCAGTGGTTATTATTTTGATGAAAATCCTAAACTTCCGGACTTGCATGCCTGGGTTGAGGTGTATATTCCTGGAGGCGGTTGGCGCGGATTTGACCCGAGTTTAGGGTTGGCCTGCTATGGCCATCATATTGCCATCGCGACCGGCGCATCCGCAGCAGGTGCTGCTCCGATCCAGGGCACATTTAAAGGATATGCTCATTCAGAAATGGAATTAGCATTGGAATATCATTATTCAGGTGTTGCGGTCACATCGTAAGAATATTAATTGGTGGGGCAATAGACGTTGTTATCAGGATCAACACAGGCTGGGTTGCAGAGTTGAGGCGGAACGTTCGAAGGAAGATAGTCCCAAGGATAAGACGGACAAGAGCTGCTGCCTGGCAAGACAACTGACTGGTTTCTTACGGTTAAAACAAAATTGGAATCTGCAATGTTTGTTGCTGTGCATTTGAATCCACCATCAATGGAGGGAGTACCCAAAGCACATTTATAGTTAAAGTAATTATCCGTAATGTTTAAATTAAGGCTAGAATTAATGGTAGATAATGAATTGGTGTCAGTATCATGACCGGCACAGAAATTGTCAGCTGGGCCGGAAAGACAAAAATTGCCACCATTGCTGAAAGCGTACATCTTTTGGGCGTTATAAATACTCATTAAATTATTTTGAGCAGCTTTAGCAGCCCCTTGTTGTATGTAATTTGTGTAGATAGGGATAGATGTTATTGTTAGAATAGCTAAGATTATCAGGACGACAATAATCTCCATTAAAGTGAATCCTTTGCGGTTTAACATAAAT
>JABDGZ010000066.1 GCA_013285735.1 Candidatus Omnitrophota bacterium
TTCTGATCCTGACCTCATCCAATTTCCTATCCCAGGTAATGATGATGCTGTCAAATCTATTAAATTTATTGCTGGTTTGATGGTTGATAGCGTGATCGAAGGCCGCAAGGAATACTTAGCAGGCAAGAAAGTGCAAAAAGAAGTCCAGCTTCAGGAGGTCACAGTATGATGGCAACAACAGCGGATGATATCAAGCGCTTGAGGGAAGAAACTTCCTGCGGCGTTATTGATTGTAAAAAAGCCCTGGAAGCAGCTGAGGGTGATTTTATTAAAGCTAAAGAACTTTTACGCAAACGCGGGCTTGAAATGGCAGCTAAGAAAAGCGACCGTGTTGCTAAAGAAGGCCGTGTGGAAATGTATATCCACAATGGCTATAAAATAGGCGTTCTGGTGGAAGTTAATTGTGAAACTGATTTCGTTGCCCGCAGCGAGGATTTTTGTAAATTCACGCGTGATGTGGCCCTGCATATAGCTGCTGTAAGTCCTAAATACATCAAAAAAGAAGATGTTTCAGAAGATATATTATCGAAAGAAGCAGATAAAGAAGCTTACATCAAAGCTAATTGTCTTTTAGCTCAGGCTTATGTTAAAGATCCTGGTAAAAGTATACAGGATTTGTTAAATGAGTTAGTGGCTAAGATCGGTGAAAACATCATTGTAAGCCGTTTTGCTCGTTATAAAGTTGGAGAGTAGTCTTGAATAAAGCGCCTGTGTACAAAAGGGTATTATTGAAACTCAGCGGGGAAGCGTTGTTGGGCCGTCATGAGCATGGTATTGATGCTGAAATGTGTGCGTCACTCGCCAGTGAAATCAAAGAAGTGCATGAAGCTGGTGTTGAGATGGCGCTGGTCGTTGGCGGCGGCAATATTTTTCGCGGGCAGGTAGAAAGCAAGCGCTTTGGATTGGATCGTTCAGTCGCTGATTATATGGGTATGCTGGCAACTGTCATGAACGGGTTGGCCTTGCAAAATGCCTTGGAACAGATTGGCGTGCAGACAAGGGTCATGACAGCCATTCAAATGCATGCTATTGCCGAACCTTATATTTTAAGACGGGCCATACGCCATCTTGAGAAGCGCCGTGTGATAATTTTTGTAGCGGGTACAGGCAATCCTTATTTTACCACGGATACAGCAGCCGCATTACGCGCCACTGAAATCGGGTGTGATGTGATCATGAAGGCCACCAAGGTTGACGGTGTTTATTCCGCAGATCCTTTTAAGAATAAGGACGCCAAAAAGTTCAAAAATTTGAAATTCATTGATGTGTTAAAGAAAGATTTAAAGGTAATGGATGCAACCGCCATCAGCATGTGCATGGACAATAGCCTGCCTATCATTGTGTTTAATCTTTTACAGAAGGGCAATATTAAGAAAGCTATTTACGGCGAAGAGATTGGCACCATCGTCCGGTAACGGGGGAGTTCAATTATGACATCCAAAGAGATTATAAAAGAGACAGAAGGAAAGATGAAGAAAACCATGGAAACCGTGGTTCGCGAGTTTTCAGAAGTTCGCACCGGACGCGCGCAGCCTGCCTTGATTGAGGATATGCATATTAATTATTACGAAACATCGACCCCTATCAAGCAATTAGCTTCTGTTTCATCTCCTGATCCTCGTCAGATTTTGATCCAACCTTGGGATGCCAATGCTATTAAGGATATTGAAGCAGCGATCCAGAGTTCTAAATTAGGAATTACACCGAGTAATGACGGCAAGGTGATTCGTTTGGCTTTTCCACCTCTGTCAACAGAACGCCGTGAAGAATTTATTAAGGTTTGTAAAGATATGGCTGAGCGCGGGCGTGTGACTTTACGTTCCATCCGCCGCGATGCTAATGAAAAGATTAAAAAGATGCAAAGTGAAGGTCACGTCAGCGAAGATGATAAGTTTAAAGGCGAAGAAGAAGTGCAAAAGTTGACGGATCGTTTTATCAAAGAGATTGATGCTCTACTTGAGCGAAAAAGCCGTGAATTGCGAGAAGTTTAGACCGACTAGCTCACCCTGGTAGAGCACTACACTTTTAATGTAGGGGTACCGCGTTCGAGTCGCGGGTCGGTCACCATTTTTAAAAAACCGCCTTTGATCTTACAGAGATAGACGGGCGGGTGGCGGAATGGCAGACGCGCATGCCTTAGGAGCATGTGGGGAAACCCGTGGAGGTTCAAGTCCTCTCCCGCCCACTAAGGTTTTTTTGTGGTGTTAAGCTAAGGTTTGTTATTAATGCGGCGGTAATTCAGTTGGTAGAATGCCACCTTGCCAAGGTGGATGTCACCGGTTCAAACCCGGTCCGCCGCTCCAAATAATATCGTCGGAGGAGTATAATGAAAATTAGCGAATTTTTACGTAAGGAAGCGGTTAGTACTGATTTAAAATCTGAAACGAAGGTGGATGTTATTTCAGAAATGGTGGCGATGCTGGTTGATGGCGGGATCATTGAAAAGAAACATAAAAATAAAATAGTAGAAGGCCTGATGGCCCGTGAGGCGTTGGGCTCAACGGCTATAGGTCAAGGCATTGCAATCCCGCATACCAAATCAGACACTGTTACTGATTTAATTTCCGCTTTAGCTATTAGTAAAAAAGGTGTTAATTTTGATTCTCTTGACGGAGAACCAGCCCATATCTTTTTTCTTTTGATTGCTCCCTCTGATTCCGCTGGCCCGCATTTAAAGGCACTTGCCCGTGTCTCACGTTTATTGAAGGACAAATTTTTCCGCGACAGCCTCAAAAATACCAAAACAGCCAAAGATGTCATGGATC
>JABDGZ010000067.1 GCA_013285735.1 Candidatus Omnitrophota bacterium
TCACAAGCATATCTACAGGCCCAATTCCCGCCGTAGGCACGGACAATATCAATTTTTAATCCGTTGATCCGCTTGATAAGATCTTCTGGTTTGGTGTAAATGACCTTCATCCCTAAAAGATCTGCCTGGTCCTGTTCTAAATTCGATAACAAATACACCTCATCAAAGAATCGGCCTGGATTATAATAACCTTCAAGCCACTCAGGAGAATAACCTTGCTTCAAATAATCTTCAATTTTATCGCTCGGGATAACAGCTAATCTTCTCATATCAATTTATGGTATTTCCAAAACACGATAATCTTCGTTAGCATACCGTTCTATTAACCCTGTTAAATTTCCCTTATGTTCTTTCCTTAACACAACAAGATAAGAAGCCCCGTATAATCTTTTAAGATACTCTGCTCTTCTTAAATCTATTTTATCGTAACCTTCAATGATAGGGTCCTCGCCATGGATCATAGGCTTAGTCGATAAACCTGCTTCATTACACAGACGAAGATACCATTCCTTTAAATCTGAAGGGATATAACAAGGCGGTTTAAAATCAACGACAATGGCCCGTCTGGCACGATAACGCATATAGCACATTTCAGGATAAACTATAAAAATAGCATTCTCCGGAGTGTTTTTCCGCACCCACCGTTCCATGGCACCGATGGAAGGAGGATCTGGATCAGTCTCATAATTACGCGAGATTTTGATACCATGATAGGTGATCCTTACGACATCAATGGCCATCATCGATAAAATAATAGCCACGACGCATTTGGTCCGCAGGGATACGTTCTTGGAAATTTGAAAAACAATCCACCCACCCAAAGCAGCCAAGGGAATCGACATGATCCACACAAATCTTTTAGGCTGTGTCACCCCCCACCTAAAGTGAGTAATAAAAATTAATCCCATGATCCCCATCAAAATCATTAAAACCATATCTTTGCGCTTCATGTTCTGCGGATTCATCACCCAATTAATGCACTGATTCAAAATAATCAGCACGCTTAAGATAATGGCCAAGGGTGAAGACCGCCAAAGCATCATGATGGTCACCGAAGGGATATTAATATAAATAGTTTGAAGCATCCCTACGACTGAGGTCAAAATAATGGCAAAAAAACAAACGCGCCATTCATTGTATTTTTGGTCCCAAGGTAAATTAAGCATGGCCATACTTCCCAGTAGAATCCAAAGAAACCAATTTACTGTCCAAAAATATGTCCAATTAGACGCAATGAGAAGCGGGTCCCTGACATTGACCAAAATAGACATACTTTCTTCAAAAGGAGCATTGGAATGGCTCATGGCTATTTTTAATACCAAGGCCTGTATGCCCCAAGAAATACCTACAGGTAAAATAAACTGCAAAAAATCACGTTTATTTTCCCAAATCTTCATGATCACACACATGGCTATCAAGGCAGGCGCAATGCTCACTAAAATAGCCCCATGCAAAAGCCCTGCTAATCCCAAAATGATCCCGGAAAATAAAAACCTTCTCTCAAAAAGTAAGGCGAAGCCCAAAATCATCAAACAACCAGACATTTCAACAGGGTGTAAAAAACCAATAAACAAGTTCTCTTTGCCAAGTTCCGTTTCATGTAAGGTAATAACCCCCAACCACGTCACGAGACAGACAAAGACCAGGTAGGAATATTCACAAAATCGACGGGATAGGATAAATAAGCCGTAAACCATGCCCATAAAAACGATAAAATCAGCTATAAAGGTTGTGATTTGTAAGGGGCCAAGCAAATTAAGGAAGCGAAGTAAATATCCAAACGCAAAATGATGCTGAAAAACATGCCACGTAAACCAATCGTTAGGGATAAAATGCGGGTCAGATAATCTTAAGCCATAAAGAAAATACACGGCCTGATTTTCGTTTAAATAGGTAATCCCCTCTTTAGATAACATTAAGAATAAGGATGCCCCGGCGATCATCAACCAAAAAGCCCAAGAAGATTCTTGCAAGTATCTAACGGGATCTTTTTTTAACATTACTCTTTCTTAAGGAATATAAAATGCCTGTAAACGAATGGTTTAAATAAAAAGAAATTGGATACCCATTCATCCAACATTTTTCCATTGATCTCGATCTGAAAAAGTTTTTTCCATCTCTCATGAAGCAAGGGCCTGAGCCATCCGGGTTTCCTTCCCCAAAAAGGCAATATGCCAAATGCCCGTCGATCCGTTATGGTCAATTGAGCATCAGAAGCCCATTTGTTCATGCCGGAAATCTTGACATGACATGTCACAGGTAATTCCGGGTGGGCTTGACAGACAATTGTATTTAAACTTCTCCAATTCCCGATTTCTAAAACAGCTACCCCACCCTTGTTTAAGACCCGTGACACTTCTTTAATGACCTCTTCTAATTTTGGAATATAGGCCAATGCTGAGAATGAATAAACTAAATCAAACGTTCCATCTGCAAAGGGAAGATTCTTAGCGTTGGCTTTAATGAACTGAATATTGGAAGCGCCAATGGTCTCTTTTTTTGTCATTAGCGGCACCAATTGCTTTATCCGTATAATCAATGCCGTATCCTTGGGCAATCATGCCGTTGATCTCAAAGAGATAATCTCCGCTCCCACATCCAATATCCAAAACTCTTTTTCCAACACCATATTTCTTAAGATAACTTAATTTAACATTAAACAATTTCCAAAAATAATCTTTAGGGTCTTGATCCTTATCAATAGAAATTTGCGCGACAGTGCAAAGATCCT
>JABDGZ010000068.1 GCA_013285735.1 Candidatus Omnitrophota bacterium
ATTGGCGTATAATATTAGTGGGATAGAAAGCGACTGTACGATTTTGTATCCAATGTTCCACCCGGGGAAGGTGATAGGTCATGGAGTCCCATGTATTAGGACTCCCGACGGCAGCTGTTAGTGCTGTCACCATACCAATAAAAATAATAATCCCTAAAAGTATTTTTTCACTTAAAAACCAGGTCTGGAAATTAATAGACGGCCATACCAGCGGCCGGCGGCCGATGCTGCAAAACTTCCCTGCGGCAATGGTTAAAATTAACCATGCCATCACCACCGGATAAAGACTTAAAGCCTGTATAAGACTTAAACTTTCTGTTATCCCTGTCAACACGGTTGCCGTTATGATCGCCGCAGAAAGCAGTGCCGCCCGCCAGCTTTCAAAATACCGGCGCGTGATGACAGAACAAAAAAATAAAAAAAGTAAGGGAATAAAAATGAACATTATTAAGGATTGGACCTGATAAAAAAACGGTACTTAATAATCGGCCAAAACATTTCCAAAGCGGTAGACCATTTGATTTTCTTGCCGGCCTTGCGGGAACGGGCGGTGTAATCAATGGCTACTTCATTGATCATGTATCCCCGGGAAAGAAGTTTCACTGTAAACTCAGTCTCGAATGCAAAATTTTTAGAAGTAATAACCATCCCTTCCCAAGCCCCCCGGGTAAAAACCTTATAACAGGTGTTAATATCTGTGATGGTGGTCCCGTACAGAAGGCTAAATGTCCAGTTTGAAATTTCATTGGCCCAACGATTAATCGGCTGCATCCCGTCGATTTTTCCTAAAAAACGTGAACCATACACGACGCTAGCTTCTCCATCCAAAATAGGCTTTAAGAGTTTGGCATATTGATTAGGGTCATACTCCAAATCAGCGTCCTGAACCAGCAAGATATCGCCGGTGGCATTTTTAAATCCTGTCAATAAAGCAGCGGTCTTTCCCTGATTGCTTTGATGAACAATGATCATCTCTGCCTGACCCGCCGCAGGCGGGGTCTGACTGATCAAAAGGCTTAAAATAGTTGCTGTCTTGTCCTTGGAGCCGTCGTTGACAATCACAATTTCCTTAGTGAGGCCTTCAGGCAAGGCTACTGCTCTGACTTTTTCCACAATCTGCTGTATCGTTGCTTCTTCATTATAGGCAGGAATGACGATGGATAGTTTCATTCTTTATACCTGTTCGTAATTGGCAGGCGCCAATCTTTACCAAAAGCAACAGGGGTGATTTTGACCCCCGGCGGGGCCTGGCGTCGTTTATATTCATTCATATCCACCAAACGGATGGTCCGCGCCACGAGCTTGGCATCCATCCCTAATGCCACCATATCCTGGAGCGAGGCATGATTTTCAATGTACGCCATCAAAATTCTATCGAGATCCTCATAACTCCCTAGCGCCTCTTCATCGGTTTGGTTCAATCTCAATTCAGCAGACGGGGCCCTGAGCAAAATACTTTTGGGAATCAATGCTTCGCGGGAACGGCTGTTACAAAAGCGCGCTAATTCATAGACCTTGGTCTTAAAAACATCCTTAATCACTGCATAGCCTCCGGACATATCACCATAAAGAGTACAATAACCTACGGCCATTTCACTTTTATTGCCCGTGGTCAAAATCAGTCCGCCGAACTTGTTGGACATGGCCATCAGGATATTGCCCCTGATACGTGCCTGAATATTCTCCTCGGTGCAATCCGCAGGAAATCCGGTAAAATAAGGAGTTATCGTCTTCAAATAGGCCACAAAAATCTTTTTTATAGGAATCTCTTTGAAATCAATTTTTAAGTTCTTGGCTAATATTCTTGCATCCTGCCGGGTAGCCTTACTATTAAAAGGACTGGGCATTGAAATAGCGGTGACATTTTCAGAACCAAAGGCGTCACAGGCAATGCAGGCAACTAGGGCAGAATCAACGCCCCCGCTTAAACCCAATGCCACTTTTTTAAAACCATTTTTAGTGGCGTAGTCCCTGGTTCCTAAAACCAGGGCTTTGTAAATCTCCTCGCTGCTTTCCAATATCGAAGCCACTGGATTGTTGGACAAAGCTAAATCAACATTTAAAAGTGTTTCATCAAATTGAACAGCACGCGCAAGCATTGTCCCTTCGGGAGATATCACCATGCTCCCCCCGTCAAAAACAAGTTCATCCTGCCCTCCGACGGTATTGACATAAACGATGTACGCCTTTGTTTCCTTGGCTCGACGCGCTAAAAGTTCCTGGCGCACCTTCATCTTCCCCTCATAATACGGAGAAGAAGAAATATTAATGAGGATTCTGACTCCAGCCTTGACCTGGGCTTTATACACCGCTTCATCAACCCAAATATCTTCGCAGATGTTAATACCTATCTTCACCCCATTGACCGTCAATATCCCAGCATTTTTACCCGTTGAAAAATACCGCTTCTCATCAAAAACACCGTAATTAGGCAATTCCTGTTTATAGTAAACATCCTGCACCTTGCCGTTCCGGATGAAGGCCGCGGCATTATAAATTTTCCCCCCGGCGTCGCTGTCCACAAAACCCGTAATGACGTTTACACCATGAATTTTCTTAGCCAGTGCGTCCAACGCTTTAATATTTTCTGCCACAAAATGTTTTTTAAGCAACAGGTCTTCCGGTGGATAACCACAGACGGCTAATTCAGGAAATACCACCAGTCCTGCACCTGCCTTTTGGGCCTGTACCGTATATTCAAGGATCTTGCGCGTGTTGCCG
>JABDGZ010000069.1 GCA_013285735.1 Candidatus Omnitrophota bacterium
ATACTGGATCAAATCATTGGTGCCAATGGAAAAAAAGTCCGTTTCACGGGCCAGGGCTTCAGCCGTCATTACTGCCGATGGGATTTCAATCATAATACCAATCTTCATCTGTTCATCAAAAGCAATTTTTTCATCCCGCATCGCTGTTTTAACTTGATTTAAAATAGCATTGGCCTGGCGCAGTTCGCCAAGACCTGAAATCATAGGGTACATCATCTGTAATTTCCCATGGACGGAAGCACGTAAAATAGCCCTCAGCTGGGTTTTAAAAATATCCGGACGTTCCAGGCAAAACCGGATAGCACGGCACCCTAAGAAAGGAGTCATGTCCCTGGGGATTTGCACACTGGAGATAAATTTATCTCCACCCAAATCAAGCGTCCTGATAGTCACACTAAAAGGTGCTATAGCACGGGCCACTTGGGAATAGGCCTGATACTGTTCTTCTTCCGACGGTAAATCCAGACGGTTCATATATAAAAATTCCGTACGGTAAAGCCCTATCCCCTCAGCACCATATTTACGTACAGCAGGAATTTCTGAAGATAATTCCAAATTAGCCAGGATTGCAATATTTTTGCCATCGATGGTTTGTGCCGGCAAATTCTTTAAATCATCAAGCTTTTCCAAAGAAGCAGTAATTTTATGCTGTTCTTTGATATACAGTTCTTTAGTTTCCGCAGATGGGTTAATAATCACCAAACCCTTTTGACCATCAATGATCACAGAGTCCTGATTATTAATCCTGAGTGTCGCATCTTTTAAACCAACCACGGCAGGCACTCCCAGGGACTTGGCAATAATGGCTGTGTGTGAAGTCCTGCCTCCGATATCCGTCAAAAAACCTTTGATCTTTTTATTGTACATGCTCACCGCATCCGAAGGAGACAGATCATGAGCGACCACAATTAAATCATCTTGCAAACTATCCAGATCGTGCATCTTGCTTTCATCCATCAGATGTTTTAAAACCCGCTTGCTGATATCACTGACATCCGAGGCCCGTTCGCGTAAATATTCATCAGGCATTTTGGCAAAGGCTTCGACAAATTTCTTGATGACTGTAAAAAAAATATATTCCGCAGAAAATTGGGTCTGACGTATACCTGTCATGACCTGATTAAGCAAGGTCGTATCTTGTAAAACCAGCAAGTGTGCGTCAAAAATCTGAGCATGTGCCGGCCCCATATCTTGTGCAATCTTGGCCTTAAGGCCATGGATTTCCCGTCGGGCGTTATTAATAGCCTCTTCAAAACGGGCAATTTCTGAATCGATTTCAGAAGAGGAAATAGCACGCTTGGGCACAATAAATTCGCCGCGATCCAGGATAAATGACGGGCCATAGGCTATGCCTGGTGCCGCGGGAATCCCTTTTAGGACAATTTCATTCATGAAAGCAATTCTTCCTCTTGTTTGCTAAAAAACTTTTCAAACTCCGCCATGGCTTCCGTCGCTTGTACACCTTCAACTGTAATTTTTAATACAGTACCCGTCACCGCTCCCAACATTAAAATACCCATAATAGACTTACCGTTGACCGCCTCCGAGCCATTGTTCAAAGTCACTGTCACATCAAATTTTTCAACCAAATTGACAAATAAGGCAGCTGGCCTGGCATGCAATCCCTTTTTATTGACAACACATACTTCTTTTTCAATTTTTTCCATAATCACTATCTTTTAATGACCCTCTGAGTCTCTATTAATTTTATCAACGCCTGAGTCAATTTCTTGGAATCGTGGCGGACATAGTCAGCAACACTTAAAAGATCTGTTGAAATCACCTTGATCCCCATTGCTTTAATGCGGTCAGCATCCGCGGCAACAGGATAAGCATTTTCATTCCGATACCGGTTTAATGCTTCTTCATTACTAACAACAGCATCATTAATCAAACAAGCGTCCACCAACTTGGGACCCGTATGTTCCAGGAGCACACGCACATGATCAGACGCGGAAAAACCATCTGTTTCACCTTGCTGGGTCATCACATTACAAACATAAATTTTATAGGCTGAAGACGCGACAATAGCTTCAGTAAAACCTTTAATAATTAAATTCGGTAAAATACTGGTATATAAACTGCCTGGCCCCATGACAATAATATCTGCCTGGGCTATAGCTGTTAAAGCATCATCCGTCGGCATAACATCTTCGGGACTTAAGGTCAATCGCTTAATCGGAGCATTAGCCTGGGGGATCTTGGCCTCACCCTTGGTCTTACTTCCGTCCATGTACTCTGCGACCAAATGAACATTCCCCACTGTAGAGGGAATAACTTTTCCACGGATGGCTAAAACCTTACTGGATTCTTCAACCGCTTTTTTAAAATCCCCCTTGGTGATCTGCACCATGGCCGTCAAAAATAAATTTCCAAAATTGTGCCCTTTGAGACCATCCCCTTCAGCAAAACGGTACTGAAAAAGCTCCCCCATTAATGCCGGAGCATCTGCCAAAGCGACCAGGCAGTTACGGATGTCTCCTGGAGCGACGATATTAAATTCCTGGCGCAGGCGCCCTGAAGACCCGCCGCTGTCAGCGACTGTCACAATAGCC